>CALOBG010000109.1:0-26735 GCA_942490995.1 uncultured Gammaproteobacteria bacterium | reverse complement strand
GTAGTGCGAAAATTTCGCGACCATCCGCAACCAAATATCCCGATCACGCCCGCGGCGACAACCCGGGCACGCGCAGGTCTGATCTTCGCAACAGATACGTCGCCCGAACAGATGCCACGCCCGCCGCGCCAGGAACGAGCTGCTCTCCCTAACCGGGATCGACCGCGACGAGCTTCGCCGGCACCCATTTGTGCCACGGCGTACCGGCGAACGCATCGCGCTGCTCCAGCGAGGTCAGCTCGTTCGGTGCAACGCCGACCCGCTCGATGTGACCGTCAGCGGCGGCATTGTCGAGACCCTGGCCGTTCGGCAATGACACGTGACCGCTCTGCATGCGGTCGCATACCTCAACCGCGACACGGGCGGAACCGCGCCGGGTCGTAATCGTTGCATGGCCGCCGTCCGTAAGCCCCAGTCTGCCGGCGTCATCCGGGCTGATCCTCAGTGCGCCGTCGTAGTCTTTTTTGCGCCACTCGGGATCGCGATAGATCGTGTTGGCCGTAAACGCCCGCCGTTCGCCCGCCGACAACACGAACGGGTAGTCCGGGTCGCGGTCGCCGGATTCGCTGCCAAGGCCGGCGAGTTCGTCGAGCAATGGCGGAATTGCCGCATGGATCTTCCTGTCTTTCGTGCCCAGCCGGTCCCACGACGACTCCGGCTCGTCGACCGAGAACACGACCCCGGAATGGCGACGCAGAATCGCCTGGAACAACTGCTCGCCGAGCGCCGGTCCGGCGCCCTCGAACCCGGCCCGGCGCATCGACTGTGGATGGCGCTGGGCGAACATGTGCGCAAGCACCCACAACGGCGCCGCGGCGGCTGCGCCATCGGCCAGGGTCGGACCGAGCGTGCGATAGAGAATCACCGGACCGAGATGCATCAGCGCCGGTTCGGTCTGCACCGCCTGCATGATCTGCGCGGCGAAAGCCTCGCTGCCCCGCTCGCGCAGCGTGACGTTCAACGAGTCGACAAGACCCTCTGGGACCGCGCCAAGCGCTTCGCACAGCCGCGCGTGGATTTCCGGCTCACCCAGCACACCGTCCGGCGCTGACAGGATCGGTTTGCGCAACTGGAACGTATTTTCGCCCGGCTCGAGGTTGAAGAAACTGCACTCCCATTTCTCGTACTGGGTTGCGGTCGGAAGCACGTAGTCGGAATGCCTTGCGGTCTCGGTCATCGCGACGTCGATCGTCACGACAAGGTCGAGCCTTGCGAGCGCCTCGCGCCACGCCGGCGTGTCGGCCAGCGAATGGGCCGGGTTAGCGCTTTCGACGATCATTGCGCGGTAACGGTCCGGGTGATCGGTCAGGATCTCTTCCGGAATGACATTGCACGGCACCAGGCCGTAAATGATCTTGGCGCCGGCGACCGGCGACGCCTTGGGACGCGCACCGGTATGGACGCCCAGTGCGGAGATCGGGTTGAACACGTTCATGCCGCCGGCCCTGGCAAAACTGCCGGTCAGCACCCACAGCAAACGATTGAGATAACTGACCAGCGTGGAGTGCCGGTTCATCTGGATACCGAGATCCTCCATGAACGCCACGCTGGCGGCTTTCTTCAACACCAGCGCGGTCTCGCGCAGGCGCGCCTCGCCAATGCCGGCGATCGCACAGTATTCGGCAACTGGCACTTTGCCAAGTACGGCTGCGACTTCGTCGAAATCGACCACGTGCTCGGCAACCCAGGCGGCGTCGTACCATTTCTCCTGAACGAAGATCGCTGCCAGTGCCGACATCAGCCATGCGTCGGTACCGGGCTTCACCGCCAGATGAATGTCGGCCTTGTCGGCGGTCTCGGTGCGCACCGGGTCGACGACGATCATCTTGCGCACCGGGTCCTTCGCTATCGTATTGATCACGTTTCGCGAGCGCGGGAAACCGTGTGATTGCCAGGGGTTTTTGCCGAGGAAAAAAGCGACTTCGCAATGATCGAACTCGGGGTGAACCGGCGCGCCGAACATCTTCCCCTGAACCCAGAACTCACCGGTTTTCTCCTGGGCGAGCGCGTTCGACCGGAATACCGAGCCGAGCGCGGTCAATGTCGCCGCCGCATAGACACCCGGCAGGTGGTTGCCCTGGCCGCCGCCGCCGTAATAGAAAATCTTGTCGCCGCCATGAGTGTCGCGGATGGCGGCCAGCTTCGCGGCGATTTCGGCGATGGCGGTATCCCAGTCGATTTCCTCGAACGTGCCGTCTGCCGCACGCCGCAGCGGGCGCGTGATCCGGTCCCTGCCATTCTGGTAGTGATCGAGGCGTTGCGCTTTCTGGCACAGGTAGCCTTGCGAAGACGGATGGGCCCTGTCGCCGCGAATCTTGGCGATTCGACGACCGTCCTCAGCATCGAGCAGCACTTCGATACCGCAGTTGATACTGCATAAAACGCAGGCAGTGGGTTGCCAGTCAGTCATCTGAATACCTCGAGTCAGTGATTTACTGCCGCAGCATCCGGCTGCGGAATGCGCATTGGCGGACGGCATCGATACACCATGCGACCGGTGTTTTTCCTGTCGCCTCGCTCACGCAAACCCGATCGCGGTTACGCGCTTTGATTCTCCGCGCCGGGGTGCTGCGCGCTTGCCTCGGCCACGGCGCCCGGCAACAGCAGGTCTTCGAGAAAAAAAGCAGACAGCGAGGCCCGGCCGGACAGGCCCGACTTGCGATAGAGCGCGCGGGCCTGTTCCCTGACCGTTCTCTCGCTGGTCTGACGAATCTGGGCAATTTGTTTGTGGCTGAGTCCCTTCAACAGCAGCAACCCGACCTCTTCCTCCGCCGCGGTCAGGCGCCAGCGTTCGAACTGGTTGTGTATCGCCGCGCCCAGCCCGAGAAGCAGTTCCCGGCTCTCGCCGCGCCAGTGTTCGGCTTCGACCTTGGCGACCACGAGATCAGCGCGGGTCCGGCGCAATTGCCGCCACAGAATCGCGGCGCCGGTTGCGGCCATGCCAAGGATGAACATCTCAACGACGAGATGGGCCCAGCTCACGCCCTCGCGATAGTCGACGAACAAGTCCCAGCCGATAAGGGAAGCGACGACCAGAAACAGCAGAAGCGCGCTCAACGTGGACCGATCGGGGCCTATGTCATCCGACGTATGCAATGAAATTCTCCAATATTTAGCGCTATCAGGTCGGATGACGGATTCTAGCATCGTCAAACTCCATGCAGATTGAGCCTCTCGCCACGCCTCCGGGAGGAGCTGATGACGGACGCCAATACAGTGAAAGTCTGGGATCCGCTGGTTCGCATCGGCCACTGGCTGCTGGTGACCGGATTCGTCATGGCCTACGCCAGCGGCGACGAATTCCCGCAAGTCCATGCCTTCGCCGGCTACCTGGTCGCCGCGGTGCTCATCATTCGCATTCTGTGGGGCTTTGCCGGCCCCGCCCATGCCCGTTTTCGCGATTTCGTCCGCGGACCGGCAACCACGCTCACCTACCTCGGCGAGGTTGCCGCGCACCGCGACCGGCGCTACCTCGGTCACAACCCGGCCGGTGCGGCGATGATCGTGGCGCTGCTGCTGTGCCTGGCCGCGGTAACCGGTTCCGGTCTTTATCTCGACACGGCGCAACCCAACCCACCCGCCGCGGCCCGCGCGGCCGGTCCGGATCCGATCGACGCGGCAACATCGGGGGCAGAGAATCGCGCCGCTCCCGGACCCGGTCACGAATCCGCGCAACAGGCGCTGCCATCGATCTGGGAGGATGTGCACGAGGTGGGCGCAAATCTCGCTCTGCTGTTGATCGCGCTGCATGTGGCCGGGGTTTTGCATGCAAGCCGCGAACATCACGAGAACCTGGTCCGGGCGATGGTAACGGGCCACAAAAGGCCGGTCGACGATAAGGACCGCAACGCGTGAGTATCAGGTCAATGGCGGTATCGAACCACCGCGAGAGAGCGCGAACCCGGGACTGCAATCCGTGCCGCGCAGGCTCGGCGCGCGGCTCGGCAGTACCGGCACAGTTACCGTATTCACACGGACCCAGACACACAACAAGGGCTGCGCTGCGCGGCCTGGCTGCCATAATCCTGCTGTCGCTCGGCGCAATCCCCGCACTCGCCGAGGAGATGGATGCAACGAGTCACTCTCACGCCACCCTCAGCGTCGACGAAACGCTGACGCTGGCGGGCGCGGCAGAACAGGCACTCGCCAATTACCCGGATTTCGTTGAACTGGAAGCCCGCTCGACCGAGGCCCGCGCCTGGGAAGAACGCGGGCGCGACTGGTTTCCCGAGCGGCCGTCGCTGTCGCTGCGCTACCAGACCGACCGCTGGGGCGACAACGACCGTCTCGACGAATACGAAGCCGGGGTCAGTCTGCCGCTGTGGTCATGGAACGGACGCCGGGCAACGCGGTCCTTTGCACAGGCGATGCAACTGGAATCCGATGCGGCATCGCAGCGGCTGCGTTGGGAGGTGGCCGGGTTGTTGCGCAACATGCTGTGGAATATCGCACTGGCCGAGCATGATGTGGAGCGGGCGCAAACCGAGCGAGAGATGGCGCAGAAGCTCGCCGTCTCGGTCGAGCGCCGCCACGAGCTGGGCGATGTGGCGCTTGGCGACGTTCTGCTCGCCCAATCCGCGGCACTAGAGGCGCAAACCAGCCTGGTCGATGCGCATGCGCGCCTCGTCGATGCCGAGCGCGACTACAGTATTCTTACCGGGCTCAACCGCCGCCCGCCCCACCGCGGCGAAACGCTTAGTACGCGCGACCAGCTGCCCGACGACCATCCGGCACTGGCATTCGCAGCGGCCGAAATTCGCCGCGCGGAATCGGCGCACAAGCTCGCCGCCAAAGTCAGCACCACGGCCCCGAGTCTGCTGATCGGTCCGCGCCGCGAGCGCGCGGCCAACGCCGAACAATACGACGACAGCATCGGCATGACATTGACGATACCGTTCGGTCATTCGTCGCAGAAGCAAATCGACATGGCAACCGCCAGGCGCGAGCTCGCAGCGGCACGCGCGGCCCACAACCGCGAGATCAGAGTACAGACGCTGCGCCGGCACGAGGCGCAACATACCCTCGACACCGTTCATCACAATATCGATGCGTCAGCAGCGCGCGCGGAACTCGCAAAAAAACATCGCAACATGGGTGTCCTCGCCTATCAGAAAGGTGAAATGGACCTCATCGATTTGCTACGACTGCAACGGAATGCGAATGCGGCCGAGCGCCAGCTCGCACGGCTGCAAATCGAGCAGAACCGCCAGATCGCCTTCTACAACCAAGCTGTTGGAGTGCTGCCATGATCCTCGGGAAGCGGCTGCTCGCCGGACTGACAATAGGCTTGCTTTGTCACTCCGGCCATGCCGAAGAAATCGCCATTGACCCGCAACAGATCGAGAACCTCGGGATTACGCTGGCATCACCGCGGGCAGTCGAAAACGTAGCCACCGCGAGCGCGACTGCGCGGGTCGTGATTCCGCCATCGAATGTCTTCGTAATGGCCACTCCGCAAACCGGACTCATCATGCGTCTCGACGCCGCCGTTGGCGACGACGTGGAGGCCGGCCAGGTTCTCGCCGAGATCGAGAGCCCTGATTTCCTGACATTGCAGCGCGATTTTCTCGACGCGGTGAATGAAGAGCGCCTTGCGCGCAGTCAGCTCGATCGCGATCGCCAGTTGCTCGACGAAGGCATCATAGCCGGACGGCGTCTGCAGGAGACCGAGACCCGGGCCAGAGTATCCGCCGCGCGCCTGAGCGAGCAGCGCCAGTTATTGCGTATTGGCGGGCTCGGCGCCGTTGACATACGCAACCTCGAGCGCGATCAGAAACTCAGCGCCACACTGACTATCCGCGCTCCCGCCAACGGTGTTGTTCTCGAGCGGATGGCAGTCGCCGGTGAACGCGCCGAGGCAATGACACCGATCTACCGCCTCGCCGACCTCTCCCTTCTGTGGCTCGAACTCGATGTCACACAGGAACAGGTCGGCGCGATCGCGCCAGGCATGAAGGTCGCAAGAAGCGCCACCCCGGACCAGCCCGTCGCCGAAGTCGTGATGGTCGGCCGCGCGATCGACCGGGATACACAGAGCGTCAAAGTGCGGGCGACGTTTATCGACCCCGCGCACGGTCTCAAACCCGGCCAGTTCATCTCCGCGCAGATCCTCGCGAAATGTTGCGCCGATAGCGGTAACGAAACGTGGGCCGTTGCAACGGCGGCTGTCGCGCGCAGCGGCACCGCCAGTTATCTGTTCGTGCGCACCGCAAGAGGTTTCGAAGTGCGCACGGTCCGGATCGTCAGTGCCGATGCCGTGAGCACATATATCGACCAGGGGGTCGAGGCGGGCGACCGTATAGCGGTGAACGGAGTGGCGGCGCTCAAAGCGTTCCGGGCCAGCCTGGAAGACGGCGGCGAGTGATGGCCAGCCTGATCCGTTTCGCCCTGACCCAGCGCGCACTGGTGCTGCTGCTGGCCGCCGCGCTTGCCGGCCTCGGATACTACGCGTTTACCCGCCTGCCGATCGATGCTTTTCCGGACGTCTCCCCGACCCAGGTGAAAATCATCGTCAAGGCGCCGGGGATGACTCCCGAGGAGGTCGAAACGCGCATTACCGCGCCGATCGAACTCGAGCTGCTCGGCATCCCGAACCAGGTGATGTTGCGTTCTGTCGCCAAGTATTCGTTGACGGATATCACCGTCGATTTTCTCGAAGGGACAGACATTTACTGGGCGCGGCAACAGGTCGCGGAACGTCTCGGCGCGGTCTGGGACGCCCTGCCGGAAGGGATCGAGGGCGGTATCGCGCCGATGACCACACCGCTCGGCGAGATGTTCATGTTCACGGTGGAAGGCGACCTCAGCCTGGCGCAACGGCGCACCCTGCTCGACTGGGTCATCCGCCCCGCATTGCGCACGGTGCCCGGCGTAGCCGACGTCAACTCACTGGGCGGGTTCGTGCGCAGCTTCGAGATCGTTCCCGACCCGGTTCGAATGACTGCTCGCGGCATCGATCCGCTGATGCTGGCGGCCGCGGTCGAGGCAAACAACCGCAACGATGGCGCCGGTCGCATCAACGAAGGCGAGGAGACCTTGCTGGTGCGCTCCGAGGGCCGGATCACCGACCTCGAGGACGTCCGCGCCATCGTCGTCCATGTCCATGACGGCACCCCGGTACGGCTTGGCGATGTCGCCAACGTCAGGATCGGCGAGGTCACCCGCTACGGTGCAGTCAGCCAGAACGGCGAGGCCGAAGCGGTCCAGGGTCTGGTGCTGGGGCTGCGCGGCGCCAATGCACGCGAGGTTGTCGCCGGCGTGCGCAAAAAACTCGAGGAAATCGCTCCGGCGCTGCCGCCCGGTGTCAGCGTCGAGGTGTTCTACGACCGTGGCAAACTGGTGCAGCGCGCCGTGACGACCGTGGCCAGGGCACTGGCCGAGGCAACGGTGCTGGTGCTGGTGCTGCTGGTGCTTTTTCTCGGCAACATCCGCGCGTCGATTACCGTGGCGCTGGTGTTGCCGCTGGCCGCGCTTGCCACGTTCATACTGATGCGTCAGGTCGGCATGTCGGCCAACCTGATGAGCCTCGGCGGTCTCGCCATCGCTATCGGCATGCTGGTCGATGCCGCTGTGGTCGTCGTCGAAAACATCACTACCCACCTGAGCAGCTGGCAAGCCGAGCGCCGCCTGCCGCGGCTGCATGTGATCTACCGCGCGGTCCGCGAAGTGTCGCTGCCGGTCTCCTCGGGTATCTTCATCATCATCATCGTTTTCCTGCCATTACTCACGCTGCAGGGACTGGAGGGGAAGCTTTTTACCCCGGTTGCGCTGACGATTGTCTTCGCGCTCGCAAGCTCGCTGTTGCTGTCACTGACAGTGATACCGGTACTCGCCTCGTTCCTGCTGACACGGGTCAAGCACGAAGAACCCTGGCTGCCGCGCAAACTCCAGGAAATTTATGTCCCGGTATTGCGCTGGTGCCTCGACAACTCGCGCGTAACGATTATCGCTGCGCTGGCTGCGCTGGCTTGCGCCGGCGTCGTCTATTTTTTCATCGGCAAGAGCTTTATGCCGACAATGGATGAGGGCGACATCATCGTCCAGCTCGAAAAACTGCCGTCGATCACGCTGGACAAATCCGTGGATCTCGACCTGAAAGTCCAGCACGCCATCCTCGAGTCGGTGCCGGAGGTAACCCGAATCGTGGCCCGGGTCGGCTCCGATGAAATCGGCATGGATCCGATGGGACTCAACGAAAGCGATGTCTTCATGGTGCTGCGTCCCAAGTCGGAATGGCGTATGCGGTCGAAAGAGGAACTCGCGCAGGCGATCCGCGACGTGCTCGAACAGTTTCCCGGTGTCGCCTACGGATTTACCCAGCCGATCGAGATGCGGGTCTCGGAGATGCTGACCGGTGTGCGCGGTGACGTCGCGGTAAAACTGTTCGGCCCGGATCTCGATGTGCTCGGCACCATCGCCACCGAAATCGAATCGGCACTGCGCACCATCGATGGTAGCGAGGACGTGTTTGCCAGCCAGAACGACGGTGTGCAGTACCTGCAACTTACGATCGACCGGCTCGCGAGCGGCCGCATTGGCGTCGCTGTCGATGACCTGCAGCGCGTTCTGCGCGCCCAGCTCGAAGGGCTGCCACTGGGCATCGTGCAGGAAGGGGCGCGGCGCACACCGCTGGTCATACGCGCCGGCACCGACGCCGGGGTCTCGCCCGCCACGATCGCATCGCTGCCGATCGTGCTGGAGGATGGCGCGAGCGTGCCGCTGGGGAGCATCGCCCGAATCCGCAGGGTCGAAGGTGTCGTCGCGGTCGGTCGCGAACGCGGCCAGCGCTTTACCGTGGTCCGTTCAAACGTCACCGGCCGCGACCTGGTGGGGTTTGTCGAAGAAGCGCGCACGGTCGTCGCGGAAAAAATCGATCTGCCACCCGGCTACTACCTCGAGTGGGGTGGCCAGTTCGAAAATCAGCAACGAGCGGCAACACGGCTGGCCATTGTCGTACCGGTCGCAATCGCCCTGATTTTCCTGTTGCTGTTCTCAACCTTCCGCTCGGTACGTCAGGCACTGCTGGTTCTGACCAATATCCCGTTCGCGCTGATCGGCGGTGTCTTTGCGTTGTGGCTTACTGGCGAGTATCTGTCGGTCCCGGCGTCGGTCGGCTTTATCGCGCTGCTTGGCATTGCGGTCCTGAATGGCGTCGTGATGGTCGCGTATTTCAACCAGTTGCTCGACCTGAACATGCCAATGGAAGAAGTCGTCATCGAAGGTGCACGGCGACGGCTGCGGCCGGTGCTGATGACTGCCAGTATTGCCGCGTTTGGTCTCGTTCCGCTGCTGTTTGCTTCCGGCCCCGGCTCCGAGATTCAGCGGCCGCTGGCAATTGTAGTAATCGGCGGACTGGCCACCGCCACGCTGCTGACCCTGATCATCCTGCCGATTCTGTACCGCCGTTTTGGCCTGCGCGAGGACCCCGAATGACTGAGTTCGTGACTGACCAGGCGCTTGTCGTACTGACCGTTTCTCCATCGCTGGAGGAAACGGTCATCGACTGGCTGCTGAGCCGCCCAGGCGGCGGTGGATTCACCAGTATGCCGGTATCCGGCCACAGCGCCAGCCACGAGGGACTGAGTAACATCGAACAGGTCACCGGGCGCCGCCACCGGGTGCAGTTCCAGGTCCAGATGGACGCCACTGCAATCGAGCCGTTCCTCGCAGACGCGCGCGAGACGTTCGGTGGCACCGACACCCATTTCTGGGTGGTTCCGGTGTTCAGCGCAGGCCGCCTCGGCACGAGTCAGCCGGCCGCGGATCGATAACACCACGGCGGATTAGTCGGATCCGGAGAGCATCCGTTCGCGGCCCGCTGCCAGCAGCCCGCCCCAAAGGCCCAGCAGGTAATCCTCCGGGTCAGCGGTGGCCGACAGGTCGTGATATTTAAGAACGGCGCCACTGAAACCGTCGCTTTTCCAGTGTGCGCCGGGTGGCAATGCGAGGTCCGGGAAGTTATCCGGCAACGGGTAGGCGGTGACATAGAAATAGGGCTCCGGGATGCCGTCATCGCCAAACCCGAACCCGAAGTTCATCTGCTTGTCCGAGTGCTCCTCGTCGTCCGGATCCTGTCCCGGTATCTTGGTTCCCGGCAGCCACAGCATCGAGAGATCGAAATGATGCGGCCATAGTTGAATGGGACTGGTTTCCTCGGCGATACCGGCACGAAACCGCGCCAGCGTGGATGACACCGCTGCCAGCGCGTCGGCCATCAGCGTGGCCAGCTCGGCCGAGTAGCCTGGCGTTACCTTGTCGCTATCCGCTACCGTCGCCGCCAGATCGCCGGACATGCCGGCCGCGACCAGGAAATCCGCCACCGCCGCCGCGAGCGCCGCCGACGACTGTCCAACCAACGGCTCACGCAACTCGTCACCACCGGCGATCCGCCCTGCCAGTAAGCCGTCTCGCAGATCCAGTTCCAGCTCGAATCGAACATCGGCATTTACGACACCGGTGGTGAGCCCGGCTAGAGACGGGCGCAGGCTCGCATGCCACCAGTGCTTGCGCCGCGGGCGGCAGGCCTTGAGCCAGTCACCGAGGATCCGCGAGTAGCCATGCAGCGTATCGCGCGTTGCAACGATTGCATTCGCATCGAGCTGTGGAAACTGCACTGTCGTCATCGTCAGTACCCGGTTCAGCCGATCCCAACGCCGCCATATGCAACGCCGGTCAGTTGCGCCATATCCGATTTGAAGGTGGTCAAATCATCTACGGAAAACTCACTCAGGTGACGGTGACCGGCTGCGCGCGCCACCACCGTCATCAGCTCGACCGCCGCCGAGAAAAATCTCGCCAGCCGCTCGGCCGCGATATCCACAGGCAGGCGCGCCCGAAGATGCGGCTTCTGCGTGGCAATGCCGACCGGGCAGTTGTTGGTCTGACAGGCGCGCATGCCGAGACAACCGATGGCCTGGATTGCCGCGTTGGATACCGCCACGCCGTCGGCGCCAAGCGCCATCGCCTTGGCAAAATCGGCCGGATGACGCAGTCCGCCGGTAATGATCAGCGTTACGCCGTCTGCATCCAAAGCATCGAGATGGCGCCGGGCGCGCGCGAGCGCCGGTATCGTCGGTACCGAGATGTGATCGCGAAAGATCAGCGGCGCCGCACCGGTGCCGCCACCGCGGCCATCGAGAATGATGTAGTCGACGCCGACCGCGAGCGCCGCATCGATATCCTTCTCGATGTGTTGTGCCGACAATTTGAAACCCACCGGTATCCCGCCGGTTTGCTCGCGCACCTCGGCGGCGAAATCGCGGAACTGTTCGAGGCTCGTCCACTCCGGGAACCGTGCCGGTGAGATCGCCGGCTCACCCTCGGCAAGTCCTCGCACCTCGGCAATTTTTCCCTTCACCTTCTCACCCGGAAGGTGACCGCCGGTACCGGTTTTCGCGCCCTGGCCGCCCTTGAAGTGAAATGCCTGGGTCTGTTGGACCTTGTCCCACGCGAAACCGAACCGCGCCGAGGCGAGCTCGTAGAAGTACCGCGTATTGGCGCGCTGCTCGTCCGCGAGCATGCCGCCCTCGCCCGAGCATATGCCGGTGCCGGCAAGCTCGGCACCCCTGGCGAGAGCGACCTTGGCTTCCTCCGACAACGCCCCGAAACTCATGTCGGAGACGAACAACGGTATTGCCAGCTCAAGGGGCTTTTTCGCATTGGGGCCGATCACGAGGCCGGTGCCGACCGGCTCGTCGTCGAGCAACGGCAACTTGTGCAACTGGCCGACGACGAACTGCAGATCGTCCCACGTTGGCAACTTGCCGCGCGGCACGCCCATCGCGGCCGCCGGGCCGTGATGCCCGACCTTGGACAGGCCGTCCGTGGCGAGCTTGCGGATATATTTCACATACGGCTCGTCCGCGGTGCCGGTCGGGTCCTGGTAAGCACCCTGGTAGGCATCGCGATCGTAGGGCTGGGGATGGGCGCGCGACCAGGCCGCGATCTCGTCTTCGTCGACAAAGACCTGGCCGTCCTCGACCCACGACTGAAATCCCGGCAACGTCTCGCTGTTGTTGTATTCGCTGACCCCGGTATCCAGGCGGTAATCCCAGCCGTGGACGCCGCAAATGATGTTCTCGCCGTCGATATAACCGTCGGACATCAGCGCACCGCGATGGGCGCAGCGGCCATACAGCACACTTATGTTGTCGTCGTACCGGGTCACCACCAGGTCGATACCGGCTACCAGCGCATGCGCAGGGATGCGATCCTCGAGGTCATGCAGCGCCTTGATGGCAAGTTTCTTCATACGTCAAGCACTCCTGCGGCGCTGTCCGCGACAGCGCCTTGCAATATGATTGATGGGAAGACTCCCCACTTAGGGTAGTCAATAACGGCGTGGCCCGCGTCCGCGCCGCAGCGCGCCGGGCCTAAGCCTGGACCCCCGGACCGGCGAACCCGTCCTCGCGCAGTTTGGCATTTGCAGCGGCCAGTCTCGCCACCGGGACCCGCGGCCCCGAGCATGAAACGTAATTCAGACCGACAAAGTGGCAGAACCGGATCGACTCCGGGTGACCGCCCTGCTCGCCGCAGATGCCAATGCGCAAGTCCGGGCGCACCTCGCGCCCGCCGCGGACGGCCATCAGTATCAGCTGGCCCACGCCCTGGGTATCGAGCACCTCGAACGGGTTGTCCTGCAGGATGCCGGACTCGTTGTACATCGGCAGAAATTTGTTCTCGGCGTCCTCGCGCGAAAACGAGAACGTCGCCTGAGTCAGGTCGTTGGTGCCAAATGAGAAAAACTCCGCGCTCGCCGCCAGCTGGCGGGCCCGGGTACAGGCACGCACCGTTTCTATCATCGTGCCGAACTCGAACTGCACCGACGCGCCGTATTCTTTCTCGAGCCGCGCAGTCATTGCGGCGACCGTGCGCCTGACATGCTCGAGTTCCTGCGCAGTGATGACCTGCGGCACCATGATTTCCGGACGTACAGCGATGCCATTTCGCGTGCACTCGGCCGCGGCTTCGAGAATCGCCTCGATTTGCATCGCGTAAATCTCAGGGATAGGTGATCCCCAGGCGCACCCCGCGATGACCCAGCATCGGGTTGGTCTCCTGCAGCTCGCGCACCTTCTTCAGCATGCGTTCCTTGCGCGACAGCGCATCGATCACCAGTTCCTCGCTCAATTCGCTGAAACGGTTTCGGCAATGGCGAGTGCCCGCCGATCGTTGCGAGCGCGGTTTCTCTACCCCGCACGACGTCGCGATAGATACGCAGCGTTTCGATTTGTTCGAGCAGTTGCTGCTCGGTCGGCAGGAATTCATGCATCGGCGGATCGAGCAGACGCACCGTGACCGGATTCGGCGCCATCACCGAAAACAGCTCGACAAAATCCGCGCGCTGGATCGGCAACAGCCGGTCGAGCGCGGCTTTACGCTCCATCTCGTCGCCGGCGAGGATCATGTCGATCACGACCGGCAGGCGGTCACTGGCATTGAACATCCTCTCCGTGCGGCAAAGACCGATACCCATCGCCCCATACTCGCGCGCTTTTCTCGCTGCGTCCGGGGTATCGGCATTGGCCATGACCTTGAGGTCCGCGACCTCGTCGGCCCAGTCCAGCAGCGTCCTCAGATCGTCCGAAAATTGCGGCGGCAGCGTGGGAATGGCGCCCAGGTACACATTGCCCGTGGCGCCATCGAGCGTGATCACGTCGCCTTCGTGCAGAATGTGTTCGCCGACATGCGCGAGGCGCAGCGCAACATCCACTGCGATTCCCTCGGCACCGGCGACACAGGGTTTACCCATCCCGCGCGCGACGACCGCCGCATGCGAGGTCTTGCCGCCACGACTGGTGAGAATGCCGGCGGCGGCGAAGAAGCCGTGGATATCCTCCGGGCGGGTCTCCTCGCGCACGAGTATGACCTGCTCACCGGTATTACCGAGCTTCTCCGCGAGATCGGCGTCGAACACGCATTTGCCCGATGCGGCGCCGGGCGATGCCGGCAAGCCGAGCGCGACCGGTGCGGTCGTGCTATCCGGGTCGAGCCGCGGATGCAGCATTTGCTCGAGCATCTCCGGGTCTATTCGCAGCAACGCCCGATCGCGGCTGATCAGACCCTCATGCGACATGTCCACGGACGTCTTCACCATGGCGGCGGCATTCATCTTGCCGTTGCGCGTTTGCAGGCAGTAGAGCGTGCCTTTCTCGATCGTGAACTCGTAGTCCTGCACTTCCTGGTAGTGCGACTCGAGCTTGTTGCGTAGCTCGACCAGTTGCGCGTACTGCGCGGGCATTTCCTCGGCCATCTGCTGCAACGGCTTTGGCGTGCGTATGCCGGCAACGACATCCTCGCCCTGGGCATTGGTCAGGTACTCCCCGAACATCTCGTTGTCGCCGGTGCCGGGGTTGCGGGTAAAGCCGACACCGGTGGCGCAGTCGTCGCCCATATTGCCAAACACCATCGTGCAGATATTGACCGCCGTGCCGTTCGCCATATCCGGCGTGATGTGGAACTCGCGGCGGTAGTCCACCGCCCGCTTGCCCATCCAGGAGCGGAATACCGCCTCGACCGCGAGCCGCAATTGCACCATCACGTCGCGGAAATTCTCTGCCGGTCTCGGCGCGAACAACTGCGAGGAATTTCTCGCTGATCTCCTTCAGATGAGTGGCGTCCAGTGACACATCGGCTTTGACTCCGGCGCGTAGTTTGACCTCGTTGAAATGCTCGTCGAACCTCTCGTCATCGATGCCCAGCGCGACCTTGCCAAAAAGCTGGATGAAGCGGCGATAAGCGTCGTAGGCAAAACGCTCATCCCCGGTCTGCGCAATCAGACCCGCCAGTGTTTCGTCGTTCAGGCCGAGATTCAGGATCGTGTCCATCATGCCCGGCATTGACAGCGCCGAGCCCGAGCGTACCGACACCAGCAGCGGGTTTTCGCCCGCGCCGAACGTCCGTCCGGTGGCTTGCTGAAGACGCAGGATTTCATTGCTGACCTGGCTCATCAGCGCCTCCGGCAGCGCATCGGCCTCGAGATACTCGAGACAGGCTTCGGTGGTAATCACGAATCCGGGCGGCACATTGATGCCGATCTGGGTCATCTCGCACAGATTGGCGCCCTTGCCACCGAGCAGCTTTTTGTCATGGCCGTCGCCGTCGGCGAATGAGAATACGAGTTGTCTGGTCATGGATCAGGCGTCCGTGTTGATTGGATGGGCAAACTTCTGCAGCACCAATTTTGCGTCAACGCCGCAGCCTGCGGGATATTGGGGCAAACCACTAGCGCCACCGTCAACAGACAGAATAGTCGATGGCTGGCACAGCGTGCGGACGAACGGGCGAGGCACTATCGGAATAACAATGGGGTCTCGCGCCGCCGTTGCCGGATCCCGGTATGTTCTCGTGCCGCGCCTGCGGGCAAAAAAGGCCTGCAGGTCTCGCCGCGAAACCGCAAACCAAAAAGGGCTCCCCTGGAGAGGAGCCCGTCGCGGCTTCCGTGTATCCATGTCCGGGCGACGACAGCTGATAATACTGCGTTTTTGCCCCTGCCGCCCGCACCAGCGCAGGACAATCCCGATGGACTACAGGTTGCCGGACTGTGCGTCGGCCTTCATCTCGTCGTTGGCGTAAACGGCCAGCTCAACGCGCCGGTTTTTCGCCCGGTTCGCTTCGGAGTCGTTCGGATACTTGGGCATGGCCTGACCATATGCCTTGGTCTGCAGGCGGCTGCGTGAGACGCCATTGGCGACCAGAAAGTCTGACACCGTCTTCGCCCGGCGCTGCGACAGATCCATGTTGATCTGCTCGGTGCCGGTATCGTCGGTGTGACCTTCGACCAGAATATTCGTGTCCTGGTACTTCGCGAACACCGCTGCGGCCGCCGAAAGATCGTCCTTGTAGCCATCGGACAACGTCGCCGAGTTTATCGGGAACATCAACCCCGACGCGAAAGTCATGTTGATGCCCTCGCCTACCCGCTGGACCTCCGCGGTCGGCACGGCCTGCTCGAGTTCCCTGGCCTGCTCGTCCATATGCTTGCCGATCAGGCTACCGGCCGTACCGCCTATTGCCGCGCCAATCAGAACGCCCCAAATGCTGTTCGAGACCAGCGCACCCGCAACCGCGCCCGCACCGGCTCCGCCGATCGCGCCTTTCTGCTGCCGGTTCATGTTTGCGCAACCTGCCGCAATGATCGAAAGGGATACCACCAAAAGGATTGCTTTTTTCATCAGCCAATACCGTCCTGTATTCTGAGTTTCTACCGGTTTCGCGCTTTAGCGGCAGACCAGCGCCACGAACATGTCCATCTTCATATCCTGCAGACCCATATCGACCGCTTTGCGCGTATCGCCGCACACCATCTCTGTCTCGGCCGGCGTCATTTTCGCGCGCAACTCCTGGACATTTTCGGTGCCGTATTTCTTCTGCATCATCTTGATCCGCGCCTGACCCCGGATCGCGTACATATCGGGATCGGTGCGCCCCATCGAAACGGCCTTGTCGTAATCGACGAACGCACGGTCATAGTCGCCGGAATCGGCCGCCCAGTCCCCGCGCTGGATATAGAAATCGGAATTCGCCGGGTCGAGTTCCATCGCTTTCGCAAGATGGGCATTGGCGTCATCGAGCTTGCCGGCACGATAATTCAGATCGGCCACCTTGGCGTAGATCGTCGCCCGCTCGGTTACGTTCTGGTTCTTCTCGGTGAGCTCGATGATACGGTCGTAGTCGGCGGTCGCCGCGGCCATGTTTCCCGATTTCTCCTGCGCGATGGCTCTCTCGAAAAGCGCGTTCAGGCTCGTACCCTTGCTGACTTCCAGGGCGAGATTCGCCGCGGCGATGGCTTCCGGGTAGTTGTACAAGCCGTTCTGCGCACTGGCTATCCCGACCTGCACCGCTTCCTTGCCATCCTTGGTGTCGCAGTCCGCGGCGATACCGGTAAACAAATCGAGTGCACGGCGGTAGTCGCGCGCGGTATTCATTTCATTGCCCTGCGCGACCTGCGCCCGGCATTCCTTGGACATCGTGATGAGCTGCGCGCTGGCCGGTGACGCCATGAAATACGGCAGCAGCATCAACGTGAGAGTTGGAGATACGACTGCTCGCCGCATTCGGCTGGGTTTCTTTGCCATGGACTGGCCCTCTCCCTGGGAATTTCGAATGTAGTTTCTGTTGTTTCGAGGCGGACCGCCGCGACAGCCGACCCGCAAAGACGACGGAAAGTTTGGCGCGGCAAACCGTCAACGTCAAGTAAGCCACAGCCAAAGCCGAGACCCCCCGGCAGCTGCCACGCGAAGCACGTTTGCGCTGCCACGATCCTGTACCGCGCACGGCAGCGGGCTAGAGCGGGGGCGCATCAAACGGCGCACCCCGCCGCAGCCAAAACTCGGTTTCCGCCCGTTACCTTCTCTTGGCCGACGCTTTCTTTTTCGCCGCTATTTTCTTTTTCGCTGCGACCTTTTTCCGCGCTGAGGCTTTTTTCTTCGCCGCTGTCTTTTTCTTCGCAGCGGTTTTCTTGCGCGCCGCGGTTTTCTTTCTGGACGCGGCTTTCTTTTTCGTCGCGGCCTTTTTCTTGGCTACGGCTTTCTTCTTCGCAGCCGGCTTTTTCCTGGCCGCTGTCTTTTTCTTCGCAGCGGTTTTCTTGCGCGCCGCGGTTTTCTTTCTGGACGCGGATTTCTTTTTCGTCGCGGCCTTTTTCTTCGCTACGGCTTTCTTCTTCGCAGCCGGTTTTTTCTTTGCGCCTGCTTTCTTCTTCGCCGCCGCCTTTTTCCTCGCCGCCAGCTTGCGCTTTATGCCCGCCACGTCATCTGCAATATCGTGTTCCAGCTCGGCAGCCTTGTTCGCAACCGCCTTGCCCGCCTTGGCGACTTTTTCCTTGACCGTAGGTATTTCGCCCTTAACCCGGCGGCCAAGATCCGAGACTCCCTTCTCCAACGCCTTCTCCATCGCTGCAAGCTTCTGCCGCAGAGTCGACTTCTGCGCCGCAGCTTTTTTCCGTGTCGCCTTTTTGCCGGTTGCCATGATTGTTCTCCATTTGGTCTCCGCGTAGTTGGTATAGCTCAAAACGTCTGGCTTTGCAGCAACGACCTGCAACCCACGCAATTATGCGTTCTGCAAAAATCCATCGGCCACTGCACGACCCGATGCATTGCTCTATGGATTTCCGCCGCGTTGCGGGTTGCGGCTGGTTGCCCAAAACGGACTCTTTACGCCGTAATTGCCGGACTTTTCACAAACGGACCGACCATCGATGGGCTGCGCATATCTGTTTTATTCGGCTGACACGCTCCGGTTCCCCCTCGCGCCCCCCCCCCCCCCCCGGTCCCCCGACCCTTTTCCCCTGCTGCTACCTGACGCCCCCGGCAAAACCCCTTAGTACACTTCCCCCCCGCCCACCCTTCCCCCCTCCGTGTGTTTGACCTTATCCCCGTGGTCAAATGCTGGTTGCCCCTTCAGCTTTGCTACAACCGCCTGGCACGCGGCATCGCCCATCGGAGAGGTGTCGGAGTTGACATCTACCCTGATACTCGCGATCTGCTGACCCGCGCCCTGCAGGACTTCTGCAACCTGGTCAGCACTAATAAAACCCTTCTCTTTGGCGGCTTCTACGGTCAGGCATGCGCACGCCTGAAAACCGGTCGAATCCGACGCCTGCGCACGACGAGAGTTGGCGGCAGATTTTCAAGCCTGACTGACTATCCTGATCCAACCAGGCGGAACGCCGGTGGCAATGAGGCCCGCGAGTAGCTCTTCCTCGATTATTCTCATCTTCCGATTAAGCCACAAGCACCACCGGCGCCTGGCGTACTGCAACCCGGGGCCGGGGCATGCTGACTCCGCAAAGCTGGCTGCCCGGCCACGTTATGGCTGGCCAAAGTCCCCGATTGCAAGCTCAGATCAGAGGGTCAAAGCAGTTCCTGACGGGCACCACACCTCCTCCGGATCCCTTTATTTCGGGTGGCGGTATTTTTCCTTCAGTGCGCCGGTTATCCCCATCCGCTGATTGATCGGATCCACCAGCACGCCCGGATTTAGTATGCCGCAGGGGTCCACTGCCTCCTTGGCCGCAGCCAGCGTTCGCCTGAACAGCGGCGAAGTCTGCAGTTCATACCCGGCCCGATGATCGCGCCCCACCGCATGATGATGGGTGATCGTGCCACCAAGCTCGACCACCAGGCGATTGGCCGTGACCTTGATATCGCGCCATCGTTCAAGCGCATTGCACAAATTTCCCGTCGTATCGCCGACCGCGTAAAAGGTGAAGTAAGGCGCGGGACCATCCGCGGACACGTGAGTAAGCCGTGCCGCTATGCCCGTGATTTCCTCGATGGCCTTCGCCATTCCCTGGCGGATGGCGCGATAGAAATCGGGGAACCGATCCCACGTGATCGCCGTCTCGAAAGTGTCGGCAATGATACCGAGACCGGTAAGCCGGTTGCGATAATAAGGCATACGGATAAACGCGTTACGCCAGGACTCCGCCTCGCCGCTGCGCACTGGTTGGTCTGCCGGATTGCAGATCACTGCATCGTCCGCGACCTGGCCTCCGTGCTCGCGGACGATTTCAAGCGCGCGCTGCATCCATGCGTCTACCTGATGATCGGCCGACTCGAATCCCAGCACCAGCAGAACGCCCTGCAATCCTGGTCAGCACCCTTCCGCCTCATCAAAACGGCATTACTTGTAAAAGCCCTGGCTGCTAATCTACGGCCTCCCCCCCCCCAGCATATTGGCAAACTTGACCGATGCGGTGGCACGAAATTTGGGCCTCCGCTGCAACCGCAGCGTGGCTTCGGTGATGACTCCAAGCACACCATCGGAGCCGATGATCAGCCGATCGGCCGACGGGCCCGCGCCAGATCCCGGCAGTTCCCGGGTTTCAATCAGCCCGTTTGGAGTGATCAGGCGAATGGCTTCGACCAGGTCGTCAATATGCGTATACAGCGTGGCGAAATGCCCGCCGGCCCGCGTCGCGACCCATCCGCCCAGCGTCGAAAAACGAAAGCTCTGGGGGTAGTGCCGCAGGCTCAGGCCATGCGGCTTAGTCGGCTTTGACATCCGGCCCCAGGATGCCGGCCTGGCCATGGCTGCCGGGGTGGTATCGATCTCTACGACTTATCGAAATACTGCATGTCGAGACTGAGCGTGCCCTGGTAGGACTCGCCGACATCAGGTTCGACTCCGCCGCATACGCTGGTGCCACCGCCGAACGGGATCACCGCCAACCGCTGCTGCTGGGCATAGTCGAAGATACCCTCGATGTCTGCCTCGGTGCGGGGAAACGCGACGCCGTCGGGCGCAGCATCGGCTTGCCGCAGATACATCCGGACAAGGTCGGCATAAGACTTGCCGTAGCAATGCACGAGACGGTCGTAAGGCGTGGACGAAATAATCCCTTCGAGTGAAGCGGGCCGGGTCAGGCGAGATGGCGGCAGCTGGAAATCGGATATGCAGGGGGGCGCGACTTCGACCGCACCCTCGGGCACGAATTGGCGCACCGCCGATTCGATGATTCGGTCCTCGTCCGGGCTCAGCTCTTCCGACTCGTAGCCCCAACCCCAGAATCTAAGCGGAACGCGTTTTGAAAGACTCTCCCGATCACCCATACCGATCCCCCGCTTCCCGCAGGATTATCCTTGCGCCGAATCACGCTGCCACTCCGGACCCGCCCACAGATGTTTCAGGCGGACAGCGAGGCTGCCCGACTGCGAAATGTCGCGCCACAGATCCCGCCACTCGTGAATGGTCAGCTCAACAGGATTGAAACTATAGACCTGACGAGTGATCCCATATTCCGGTTTCTCATCCGGATCCTCAGCGGCAAACGTCCCGAACAAACGATCGAAAACGATCAGCGTGCCACCAAAGTTCCGATCAATGTAGCGTGGATTGCGGCCGTGGTGAACGCGGTGATGGGACGGCGTATTGAACAGCCATTCCACCGGCCGCGGCAGCTTGCCGACCCATTGGGTGTGGAGGAAAAACTGGTATGCGAGATTCAACGCCAACACGAAGAAAATCCACTCGCGCTCAAACCCGAGAAGCGCGGCCGGCAGAAAGAAAGCCCAGATCGCAGCCAGCGGATAGAGCGTACTCTGCCGCATCGCAGTCGTGAAATTCATGTATTCCGACGCATGATGCACACAGTGCGTTGCCCAGAAGAAACGGACATGGTGGGCAACGACGTGATAAACATAGAACAGGAAATCGACAAGCACGTACAGCACTGCAAACGACAGCAGATCCATTTCTATCGTTGCGATACGAAACTGATACACCCAGTCGTAGATTGACCAAACGAACAAAGCATAGAGCAGGACTTCGAAGACGAGATAACTCGCTCCCAACACAATGCTGGCCACGCTGTCTTGCAATTTGTACACGGTACTGCCGCGGAAGTGCCAGAATTCGACGCCTGCCACGAACAGGAATACCGGGAACAGCCCGAACAACAGCCACTGTTTGGCGTCGATGTTTGCAAAGAACTGTGCTGCTTCGCTGGAAATGGACACGGGCTAACCCCTCGGCAGAAAGTCGATGGACAAACTTAACCGAGTATCGCGTGCAATAATTGACGAATCACGACACCGGATTCAGGAAAACCTGCGCGCCGTCATCCAATGATCTCGATCTCCAGCTCTTTTGCCCAGATTCTGCGCGACTGGATGACTGCGCAACGAATCGAAGATGTCGACCTGAACGCCCGACTGGGCGCGCTGGCGACTCGTGACCGTGTCGACATCGGAGTCTGGTCGGAGCTGCTGCAACGAGCGCAGGCGCTGCGCCCCGCGCATCCGGTCGGCTTGCAGATAGGCGCCCAGGTCAAGATCCGCCATACCGGAGTACTGGGATACCTCGTTCTCAATAGCGAATCGCTCGGCGAGGCACTCGAAACCTACCTGCTCTGCGAGAAACATTTCTATCGCGACAACCTTGCGCGGTTAGCTGTCACCGATACCCGTTGGCAAATTGCCTGGCCGCAGATCCACGGCCAGGAGACTGTGCTGCCAGCGCAGGTTGCGCTGTCCGCGCTTGTCACGTTCATGCGGCAACGATTTCCAGACAACTGCGTTCTCAAAGGGGTGGAATTGACGGGCCCGGCTCCGGCCAACGGAGCCGCCTTTAAAAATTTCTTTGGCTGCCCCGTCAGCTTTGGCACTCAGGCGCTGAGCGTCAGCTTCGACCGCCGGAGCCCGGACACCCCCGTCTCCGATGTCATTCCCGGCGAGTTCCGGCGGCTGCGGCAACAACAGATTCAAGCGTTCGACAACGTAATCAAGTCGTCCGACCCGTTCCTGCGACGCTTGCAACAGATCACTCTCAAGTTGCTACCGGAGGGCAGGATTTCGCTCGCGGCTGTAGCCAGCGAGCTCGACTGCAGCGAACGCACGCTACAGCGCAAACTCGGACACTACCACTTGTCATACCAGCACTTGCTCGACGGCGTCAGAGAACAGCTAGCGCTGAAGTATTTGCAGCGGACATCGCTGTCGCTGACCGAGATCTCGATGTTGTTGGGCTTCTCGGAACAAAGTGCCTTCAACCGCGCTTTCAAGCACTGGACCGGTTCGACGCCCGGAGAGTATTGCGCAAACACCGGCCTGCAGGGACGACGCCGACGTCGATCCGACTGACCCCACAAACGCGCACCGGCTTGGAATCCGCGCTGAGCCAGACGAAGATCGCGAGCACCTGCCGGCAGGCACGAGCGCAACGCAAATACCGTGCCCAGATTGGATCCGGCAGGGATCAGCAAGCGCGAGTTGACCAGAACGGCCCGACCCGTCCCCGCGCTACGGCGCAAACCAGTCGATGACCTGTGAATGCACTCTTGCATCGCTGAGCAGGTCGAAATGATTCATCTCGTGGAACACCCGGTAGTTCTCCGGAGGAACCGGCAACTGGCGCAACCCGTCGCGGTGAGCACCGGTGGCGCTTACCGTTCTGACCAGGAAATCGCCGAGCATGTGACCCTTGGGGTCAAGGTGGTCGCGCCCGACTGATGCCGCAACAAAATAGTATTCAACGTCTTCCAGCAGCGGCACCGCGGTACGCCTGTCGTCGCTGATCATCTCGTCAGGGTGTGCCCAGTCCTCGTCCAGCAGGTTGCCGTGGCGAAGATCCCTGATCCCGGCGCTACGCCTGCGAGCGATCGTCAGTGGTTCCACGTACTGGATTGCGCGCATGCTCCGGTCGATCAAACCTCCGGCCTTTTCCAGCGCTGAGCCATGATGCGGCGTTCCGAGACAGGCTATTCGGGTCAGCTTGTCGAGCCACGGCCGCCCGGCTTCGACCGCGTAATGACACGCGCTGCGAATCACCAGCCCGCCCATGCTGTGACCGATCAGTGCCAGCGATTCCACGGCAACCGGCCACGCGTTGACCAGATCGTCCAGGCGCGCCGCCAGTTCCCGGCCGTTGACCGAAATATGACGACCGGTGTTGTAGCGGAGATAAACCGGTGCTGCCTCCAATTCCTCAGCGAGACGGTCACCCAGCGCCGCAGAACCGTCGCGGCGCCAGCTGAAATCGGACAGGCACAGCCCGTGAACAAATACAACGAGATGCGGCGAGGCGCCCGGGAATGCGGCACCGAGAATCTCGCGCCCCGTCCCGGCCGGTCTAACTGAATCGGTAAAGACCATGGGAATCGCCAGCGGATTCGAAGTCGCTTCGAGATGATCACCGCAAACGCCGTTCAGTGCCGCCAGCCACCTTGCCTCACCGCGCGAGAGCGGAGTCTCGGTGGCGCTGTCCGGCAACAGACCGAGCGAGAGATCGACGCCGTGTTGCACGACGCCGGTCACACCGCGCATCACCGAGTAAACCGAACTTGCAATGATACCGTGGGCTCGCGTCGCCCTGTCAGGTGGCGGTGACCATGGCAGCGGACGGCGTGCGATGACCTCGTGCATCCGTTCCACCGTTGTCATGACTCCCGACACCGAATCGAAGGCTAGTCCTGTTAGGCCGCGGAGGGTCTTGCTTGATATCGCCATACTGAGCTCCGGTCGATGAGGGGGTTCGGTCGAGCTGCCACCAGTTGGCGGGGACGCGGTCAGCCGTCGTCGGTGGCGTCGTCTGCCGCGCCGAGCGATGCGAGACACTCAAGACACGATAGTCTCGGTCGATCCCCGACCGGAATACCGACCGCTGCGCGCTTACCCTTGGACAGGATCGCGTTGCAGTGCTCGCACACGCCGTTGAGGTTGAGGACGAGTTCCTGCCAGCCGATCGGCGCATCCGCGCCAGGTAATGCCGCGGAGCTGGCTGGCGCCTGCGGCGATTCGTCGACAGCGGGACGCCTGCCCTGGATTGCACGGGCGATCTCCGCGCTGTCGTGGACCACGCCTTCAACCAGGTCGAAGGTGTTCATCAATACATTACGCACGATCGTAGACACGGAGATTCCCAGCCGGCCGGCCCTGTCACGCAACTCTGCGTCCAGATCCTCGGGTATTCGCGCCTGGACAACGCGGTCTTTGATTTTGCGGCGCTTACTTTTTGGACGGGCTTTGCGGGCGGGCACGGTCAGGCCTCAAGCTATCCTTCAATGTGTGACAATGTAATACATCGAATTCGATTGTCAACCTCGATCGCCGCGGCCGGCGCAAAACCCAAATCACGGATCCGCCTGCAGCGCTGCCGCCGGTTAACCCATGTCGAACAGCAACACTTCCGCCCCGGACGAGCCGGCCAGGGTAATGGCTGATCGGCCGTCCATGGCAACACCATCACCCGGATAAAGCTGATTGCCGTTTAGCAAGACACTGCCACGGGCTACCTGGACCCAGCCCTTGCGGCCGTCTGCAAACTCATGGCCGAGCGTCTCGCCATCTTCGAGCAGCGCCGCGTACAGATCGACATCCTGGTGAATCGTCACCGAGCCCTCACGGCCGTCGCGCGAACCGACCAGGCGGAGCCTGCCGCGCTTCTGATCCGGCGCGAACGTTTTTTGCTCATAGCCGGGTGTCAGGCCCTTTTCCTCCGGCAATACCCAGATCTGCAGGAAATGCACCGGGTCGGAGTCTGACGCGTTGAACTCGCTGTGGCGCACGCCGGTACCGGCGGACATCCGCTGCACATCGCCCGGCCGTATCACCGAACCGGTACCCATGCTGTCCTTGTGCTCGAGCGCGCCATCAAGCACGTAGGAGATGATCTCCATATCGCTATGACCATGGGTATCGAACCCCCGACCCGGCTGGACGCGGTCCTCGTTGATGACCCGTAGCGGGCCGAAGCCCATGAACCGGGGGTCGTAGTAATGCCCGAACGAAAAGGTGTGGCGGCTCTCCAGCCAGCCGAAGTTGGCGAGGCCCCGTTCCTCCGCGTGGCGAATTGCAAGCATGTCGGCCTCCTCCAGTGAGGCGATATGGCAGTGGAGCAGATTCTGCTATCGTTCCAACATAAAGACAATCAGTTAAATTGAAAATATTGTGTCGCCACTATAGCGACAATCGGAGTACAGCCAGATGGACAAATTCGACAGCATGCGGGCATTCACCAAGGTCGTTGAGGCCAATGGCTTCGCCGCGGCGGCGCGCCTGATGGGGCTGTCGCGCTCGGTCGTAAACAAGTCGGTCATCAATCTCGAGAACGAACTCGGCACGCGCCTGCTGAACCGCAGCACTCGCAAGGTGACACCGACCGAAACCGGGCTCGCATTCTATGATCGCGCCGTCGAGATTCTCGGCGGGCTCGATGAGGCTATTGCGTCCATCACCGAGCTGCAGGACCGCCCAATCGGCAACCTGCGGGTCAATGCACCAATGTCGTTCGGGACGCTGCACCTCTCACCGGTAGTGGCCGAATTCATGGCGCGGCATCCGGACGTCCATGTCGAGCTGATGCTGAACGACCGCCGCATCGACCCTATCGAGGAGGGCTTCGACGTCACCCTGCGGGTGGCCGAAGCGACCCCCTCGACCAGCCTGATAGCGCGCGAAATCGTGTCGGCAAAACGGGTCCTGTGCGCCTCGCCGGACTATCTGAATGAGGCAGGCGAACCCTCGCACCCGACCGACCTGAAGCACCATCGCTGCCTCCACTATGGATATCTCAGTTCGGGAAGTCAGTGGCGGCTGATCGGCCCGGACAGCGACCGGTCCTATGCGATTCACTGCGTGATGTGGTCCAACAACGGGGAAGTGCTCAAAGATGCCGCGGCCAGTCACCAGGGCATCGCGCTGCTGCCGACCTTTATCGTGGGAGCCGCTCTGCAGCAGGGCCTGCTGCGCACGGTCTTACATGAATACGCGCCACCCGCGATCACTCTTTGCGCGCTGTACCCGCGGCACCGGCACCTGTCCGCCAAGGTGCAATTGTTCGTGGAATTGTTGCACAAACGCTTTGGCGACCGGCCCTATTGGGATCTGGTTGAGTGAACCAGGAAAAAACACCCGGCGGCAAAACTTGAGTCGAGCCTGCTGTTTCCCCTAGGCTGCGTGATTCTCGCGTCGCGGTTTCGCGAATCACGGCCGCCACACCGTCCAACCGGCCGGAACCGGCGCACCTGCAAATCCGGCCAGAGGTATTTTCATGACACGCCAGTTCATCACCATTGCGACGACGCTCTTGCTGCTGGCCGGCTGCTCGCGCGCGCTCCCCCCGACCCCGCTCGTGCAAATTCCCGCTGAGCCGGTCAGTTTCCTGGACGATGTCAAACCGCTGCTCGATTCGCGCTGCGTGGTGTGCCATTCCTGCTATAACGCCGCTTGCCAGCTGAAGCTGAGTTCTTACGAAGGCATCGATCGCGGCGGCAGCAAGGATGCGGTCTATTCCTCCGATCG
>CALOBG010000108.1:0-21828 GCA_942490995.1 uncultured Gammaproteobacteria bacterium | reverse complement strand
GCCTCCACTGGTCGCCTGGGCCGACACGCCCTTGCCTTTATAAGCCTCTTCCGACGCCAGTCCGAGGTACTTGGCTGACGCACCGGTGGCGATGATCAGCGCGTCACAGGTGTAGGTACCGGCGTCGCCACTCAGGGTGAACGGTCGCTTGCTCAGATCGACGCTGTTGACGTGGTCGTGGATCAACGCGGTGCCGAAGCGTTCGGCATGGCGCTTCATGCGCTCCATCAATTCGGGGCCCTGCACGCCGGCGTCGTCGCCCGGCCAGTTGTCCACATCGGTGGTGGTGGTCATCTGGCCGCCGACTTCGATGCCCGTGATCAGGGCCGGCGACAGCGCGGCGCGGGCGGCGTACACCGCCGCGGTATAGCCGGAGGGTCCGGAGCCGACGATCAGTAACGTGTGGTGCGATGTCTTCATGGCGCGAATTCTAGGGCGTGGGAGGTGAACGCGCCAGAGTGATTCCCGGCTGCGGCGCCGGGCACCGTATAATCGCGGCCCGCAAACATCGATCAATCATTTTCCCAGGTCCAGCCATGAATGCACTCCCGGAACAGATGCGCGCCGTCGAAATCACCGAGCCCGGCGGCCCCGATGTCCTCAAGCCGACGCGTTGTCCGGTGCCGCAGCCAGACCCCGATGAAGTCCTGGTCAAGGTCCACGCGGCGGGGGTCAACCGCCCGGATTGCCTGCAGCGCGCCGGCCTTTATCCGCTGCCGCCCGACGCCAGCCCGCTGCCGGGCCTCGAGATCGCCGGTGAAGTGGTGGCGTGCGGAGCCAACGTGACTCGTTGGCGGCCGGGCGAGCGCGTGGTGGCGCTGACCCATGGCGGCGGTTACGCCGAGTACTGCGTGACCCACGCCGAACATTGCCTGGTGTGGCCGCAGGGGCTGTCGGCGGCGGAGGCCGCGGGCCTGCCGGAAACCTGTTTTACCGTACACCACAACATGCTCGATCGCGGCCGCCTGCGGCGCGGCGAGACGATCCTCATTCACGGCGGCAGCAGCGGCATCGGCAGTACCGCGGTCCAGATCGCCAGCGCCATCGGCGCGCGCGTGATCACGACCGCCGGCAGCGCGGAAAAATGCGCCTACTGTCTCGAACTCGGCGCCAGCCACGCGATCAACTACCGGGACGGCGATTTGGAGCAAGGCGTGCGTGACATCGACGGCCCTGAAGGCGTCGACGTGGTGCTCGACATGGTCGCCGGGCCGTATGTCATGAAAAACATTCGCCTGCTCGGCAACGACGGCCGCTACGTCATGATCGCGTTTCTCAAGGGGCCGACGGCGGAGGTCAATTTCGCCCACGTCCTGCCCAAGCGACTGACCCTGACCGGTTCAACCCTGCGGCCGCAACCGGTGGCGCGTAAAAGCGCGATTGCGCAGGCGGTGGCGGACGATATCTGGCCGCTCGTCATTGGCGGACAGGTGCGCTCCCATGTCCACGCGACCTATCCCCTGGAACAGGCCGCCGAGGCGCACCGCGTGATGGAATCGAGCGCGCATATGGGAAAACTGATCCTGACCGTGGCGGGGCCGGCCTGAAGCATCCTGATCGAGGTTAAATTGCGCCAGATCTAAGGAAACGCCGCGCGGATTGCGGCATAATGCCGCGCTTTCAACGCCGGCTCATTGGTTCTGCGCGCTTATCGAGCATGCGGCGAGCCCACCATCGCGAGGAGATACTGCGTGCGTTCAAGCTATCTGTTTACCAGTGAGTCGGTGTCAGAAGGGCACCCCGACAAGGTCTGCGACCGAATTTCCGACGCCGTCGTCGACGCCTACCTTGCCGGTGATCCGGGCTCGCGGGTAGCCGTCGAAACCCTCACCACGACCAACCGCATCGTCATCGCCGGCGAAGTGCGCGGGCCGGTTCGATCACGCCCGAGAAGATCGAATCGCTCGCGCGCGACGCGGTCAAGACGATCGGCTACGAACAGGAAGGCTTCCACTGGGCGAATGCCGATGTCGAGTGCCACCTGCACAAGCAGTCGGTCGACATCGCCCAGGGCGTCGACAGCGCCACCGACAAGGACGAGGGCGCCGGCGACCAGGGCATCATGTTCGGCTATGCCTGTCGCGAAACCGACGTGCTGATGCCGGCGCCGATTTATTACTCGCACCGCATCCTGCAGGACCTCGCGACCGTGCGTCACAGCGGCAAGGAACCGGGGCTCGGACCGGACGCCAAGAGCCAGGTCACACTGCGCTACGAGAACGGCAAACCGGTCGGTGCGACATCGGTCGTCGTGTCCACCCAGCATGCCGAAGGATCTCGAACAGGACGATGTACGCGAGATCGTGCGGCCCTACGTCGAGGCCGCGCTGCCGGAGGGCTGGATGTGCCCGGACGAGGCGAGTTCTACGTCAATCCAACCGGGCGTTTCGTGATCGGTGGTCCCGACGGCGATGCCGGCCTGACCGGGCGCAAGATCATTGTCGATACCTACGGCGGTGCAGCACCGCATGGCGGCGGTGCTTTTTCCGGCAAGGATCCGTCGAAGGTCGATCGCTCGGCGGCCTACGCGGCGCGCTACCTGGCGAAAAATATCGTTGCCGCGGGACTCGGCGAACGTTGCACGATCCAGTTGTCTTACGCCATCGGCGTGGCCAAACCGCTGTCGTTGTATGTCGACCTGCATGGCACCGGCAGCGTGGACGAGGCGAAACTCGAGCAGGCGCTGCCGGAGGTCATGAACCTCACCCCGCGCGGTATTCGTGAGCACCTGCAGCTGAACCGACCGATCTACGAACGCACCGCGGCTTACGGACACTTTGGTCGGACGCCGGAGTCCGATGGCGGTTTTTCGTGGGAAAAGACCGATCTCGTCGACGCGCTGAAAGCGGCCGTGAAGCGGAACACCTACAAGATCCGCAGGCAACACGCCGTTTCCGGATCGTCATGAACAAGCCTGAAATCGCCAGTTGCATCATCAAGAGGACACCGATACTGAGCAGTGTGAAAGCGAAGCGCACCACGAAAGCGAAACGCGCGCCCGATTTTGTCGTCAAGGATATCTCGCTGGCGGCGTTCGGTCGCAGGGAAATCGAACTCGCCGAACAGGAAATGCCGGGCCTGATGGCTATGCGCGAAGAGTTCGGAAAATCCAAGCCGCTCAAGGGCGCGCGCATCACCGGCTCGCTGCACATGACGATTCAGACCGCGGTGCTGATCGAAACCCTGCAGCAGCTCGGCGCGAAGGTGCGCTGGGCGAGCTGCAATATTTTCTCGACCCAGGATCACGCTGCGGCGGCCATCGCCAAAACCGGCACGCCGGTGTTCGCGGTCAAGGGCGAGTCGATCACCGAGTACTGGGACTACACCGATCGCATCCTCGACTGGGGCAACGGCAAGGGGCCGAACATGATCCTCGACGACGGCGGTGACGCAACCCTGTTCGTCCTGCTTGGCTATCGCGCCGAAGAAAACCCCCAAGCTGCTCAACGTCAAACCGGGCAATGAAGAAGAAGTGGCGCTGTATGCGCAGCTCAAGCGCTCGCTGAAGCGCGACCCGCAGCGTTTCCACCGCATTGCACCGAAGATCCTGGGGGTCACCGAGGAAACCACCACCGGCGTCCATCGCCTGTACCAGATGATGGAGCGGGCGAGCTGCTGTTCCCGGCCATGAACGTCAACGATTCGGTAACCAAGTCGAAATTCGACAACCTCTACGGCTGCCGCCACTCGCTGGTCGACGCCATTATGCGTGCGACCGATGTCATGCTTTCCGGCAAGATTGCGGTTGTGGCCGGCTATGGCGATGTCGGCAAAGGTTCGGCGCAGTCCATGCGCGGTGCCGGTGCGCGCGTGATCGTCACCGAAATCGATCCGATCTGCGCGCTGCAGGCGGCGATGGAAGGCTACGAAGTCAAGACCATGGACCAGGCCTGCCTCGAGGGCGACATTTTTGTCACCACCACCGGCTGCTGCGACGTCATCACCGAGGCGCATATGAAGCGCATGAAAGACCTCGCCATCGTGTGCAACATCGGTCACTTCGATTCGGAGATCCAGATCGACCGTATGCGCAAGTACAAGTGGACCGAAATCAAGCCACAGGTGCACAAGATCACCATGAAGAACGGCCGCAGCATTATCCTGCTGGCGGAAGGACGGCTGGTCAATCTGGGCTGCGCGACCGGGCACCCGAGTTTCGTCATGTCGAACAGCTTTACCAACCAGACCATCGCCCAGATCGAGATGTTCAATCATCCCGATGAGTACCCGGTCGGAGTGTACGTGCTGCCCAAGCTGCTCGACGAAAAAGTCGCGCGTTTGCATCTCGGCAAACTCGGCGTCGAACTCGACACCCTGTCATCCAAACAGGCCAAGTACCTGGGGGTGCCGGCGAGCGGCCCGTTCAAGCCCGAGCATTACCGCTACTAAGCCGATCCATCGCGTGCGATTGACCAGCGTGAGGACCGGGTCCGGGAGTTCGCACCATGCGTATAGCTAACGATGCCAACGGTTACGGCGTCGTCACCAAGTGCCTGCACTGGGTGACGGCGCTATCCATCATCGCGCTGATCGGACTCGGTTGGTACATGGTCGATTTGACCTACTTCGATCGCTGGTACAACGAATCCCTGTCGATCCACAAGAGTTGGGGTATGGTCGTCCTGGCGCTCGGGGTCCTGACCCTGGTCTGGAAAACCGTGTCGCCTTCGCCACCCTCGGTGGCGAGCCTGAAACCCTGGGAACGCATTGCCGGCCACGCCATGCACCACACCCTGCTGGTGCTGGTGCTGCTGATCCCGCTCAGCGGCTACCTGATCTCGACTTCGGCGGGTAAGTCGATCGACTTTTTCGGCTGGTTCGAAATTCCCGCCGTGATAGCGGTCGACAGCCGCCTGCGCGACATTGCCATCGAGGTCCACTTTTATCTCGCTTATGCCACGGCCGTGCTGGTGCTGATACACGCCGCCGCCGCGCTCAAGCATCAGCTGCTCGACCGCGACGGTACGCTGGCGCGTATGATCTGGCGCTGAGCAGCGCGCACCGTACAAGCCTGGCCGGCCTCGTTTGGCCGTCGCCGTGACCGCCGTTGATCGAATTGGCAGGCATGTACGTATAGTTGACGAGACAGATTCGATTATTTCCCGATAATGGGTCCGCCGTTGCCGGTGCGATCGGCTACGCGGCCCCGGCAAGCGAGGTGCCATGCGCCACCTGAACTACAATCACCTGCTGTACTTCTGGACGGTCGCACGCGAAGGCAGTATCGCGAAGGCTGCCGATGTTCTGTGCCTGGCGCCGCAGACCATCAGCGGACAGCTCAAGGTACTCGAGGACGTGCTCGGTAATCCGCTGTTTCATCGCGTTGGCCGGCGCCTGGCGCTGTCGGAGACCGGACATATCGTCAAGCAGTATGCGGATGAGATTTTTTCGCTGGGCGCCGAACTGACCCAGCGCATGAAAAATCCGGAACCCGGTGCGCCATCGGTACTCAATATCGGGATCGTCAACTCGATTGCCAAGCTGATTACCTATCGAATCATTCGACCTGCCCTTGAACTCGAAGATGAGCTCAGAGTTGTCTGCCTCGAGGGTGACGTGAACAAACTGCTGGCTGATCTTGCCGTGCACAAGCTGGACCTGCTGGTGTCGGACCGCCCGTTACCGCCCGGGCTCAGCGTCAAAGCCTACAACCATGTTCTGGGCGAAAGCGGGGTTGGCTTTTTTAGCTGCGCCAGGGGCGCGGCGTCGCTCAGGCGTAAGTTCCCGCAGTCGATCGCCGATACCGGACTGTTGCTGCCGGTCCGCAGCAACCCATTGCGTCAAAGACTCGACGACTGGTTCGAACAAATCGCGATCCGCCCGCGAGTCATTGCCGAGTTCGACGACAGCGCACTGATGAAAGCCTTTGCGGCCGCCCCCGATACGATGTTCCCGGCGCCCCTCGCCATCGAAAGCAATCTGAAGCAGACCTATGGCGCGCGCCTGATTGGGGCCGTAGACGGCGTGGTTGAAACCTACTACGCAATCTCCCCCGAACGGAAAATCAAGCATCCCGCGGTCCTCGCAATTACCCAGGTAGCGCGAACGCAATTGCTGCAGGTCTGAGGTGCCGGCCTGCCAGGGGGCCAGTGTTGCCGGCGCCGCCGGCATGTCCGGTTATTCGGGTTAGTCGGGCGCAGGCACAGATTCGGGACTACTGCGGGGCGGCGCAACCGTGTGCAATTCGGCACAGGCGGTTGCGCCGCTGATTGATTGGTTTCAGAAGTTGGCCAGCCGCGGATTCAGCGACGGGGGAACCGCCGAGCCAAGCCGGGTGGCCTCGTGATCATGAAACCATTGCCAGTGCCGGACCAGGTCGGCGTCCCAGGATAGACCGAGGTCGTGGCGGCTGCTGTTCGCGGCATATTGCCGGTCAGCCGGTGCGTCGTGTGCACTCCAATCGAACGCCGCGTTTTCGCGCCGCCCGCTGGCCGCATCGATTGCCGCGGCGATATGCGCGAGCTGTACGGGGCCGAAGCCGGCCGGCTGCGTGACGTCGAGTGCCGCGGGTCGCGCCGTATCCGGATCCCTTTCGGCGCTCGCTTCGAACACCACCGGGGCGGCTTTCGGCGCGGGGATTTCCGCAACATTGGTATACATCATGGTCATCGCGAGCAATGCTTCAAACATCGTATTTTCCTTCTTTCGCTTACGTTTCTTTACTTTTGTTTCGCTGCGAAATGTAGCAGGGCGGCGACTTTTTTGCGGCTGATTATTTCTGCCTTAATGCTCGAAAATAACGATGTATAAATTATCGATAGCTCGGTAATCACGATGATTTAGTGCGTCAAAAACTGATGGAGTGCCGCCCCTGCGCTCGAAATACTGCATGTCCTCATCCTGTCCCTCGGAGTGCCGTAGCTCATGCAGCCGAAAAACATCCTGGTTTTCGTCGATACCTCTTCAGCACGCCCGCTGCGGCGTGTGTCCGAGTGCCTGGCTTACATTGCGGCGTTTGCCGCTGCCGGGGGCGCGCGGATCACCCTGTGTGATGTGCTGGAGCAGCCCCGCGACCGCGTCGCGGGTAGCGACGTCGAGGCCCGACTGGTCGAATTGCGGCGCCGCTACGCCGAGCATGTCCTCGAATCGGTCAGTGCCGGATTACCCGCGGACGTGCCGGTCGTGTGCAAGGTCCTGAGTGGCAAACCCCTCATCGGGATCACCCAGCTTGTGATCAGCAACAAGCATGACCTGGTGGTGTGCCTGGCGGCGGAGCCATCCGCGACCGGCATCGACAGCACTTCGATGCATCTGCTGCGCAAGTGTCCGGCACCGGTTTGGGTAATGGGTGCGGCGCCGCCGCGCCGTGATGCAAATATCGCGGTCGCGGTTGACCGTGACATTTTTTCGGCCTCGGATACGCCCCAGCATATGGCAGAGCAGTTGTTGAATGCGGGTTCCGCGCTAGCTGGCGCGAGCGCCGGGCGCCTGCATATCGTGCATGCCTGGGAAGTGTACGGTGCGCAATGGTTGGACGAGGCGACGCGTGAGCTGAGTGCGACCGAAGTCGAAAGCTACGTGGATTCGCAACGTTATGCACACACCTTGTGGTTGGAGCGCTTGCATCACGAATTGGAGCAGCGCGCCGCTGTTGCCCGCTCCGGTGCGCTCAGCATCGAACGGCATCTGTTGCGCGGTAACCCCGCCGAGGTCATACCCGCCTGGCTCGTTTCCGAACGCATCGATCTGCTGGTGCTTGGAACGCTTGGTTCGAGCGCCTTACCGGGCATGCTTATCGGCAATACCGCTGAAACCATCCTTGCCGGGATCGGGGTGCCGGTGCTGGCACTGAAACCAGTCGGCTTTCGTACGCCGCTGGTGGCCGACGAGCGGCCGCGCGATCCCGTCACGGCGGTTTTGTCCAGCGCCTGAAAGCGGCCTGGTCGAAGTCGTCGACAGCTGGACGAGTGCGGCCATCGCAACGCAGTCACGCGGCCATGCCGACCCGCCCAGCCTGGCGCGACGGCGAGGCGACCCGCAGCGCCGCCTTTTGTATACTGCGAGCCCATTTGTGCATTCCGTGATCCAGCACCGTGTCGCTCCAGCTCTACAACTCGTTGTCCCGCAGCAAGGAAACCTTCGTGCCGGCCGATCCGGCGCGGGTCACCATGTATGCCTGCGGACCGACGGTGTACAACCCGCCGCATATCGGCAACGCGCGCGCGGCGGTGGTCTACGATCTGCTGTTCCGCGTGTTGCGGCGCCATTACTCGAACGTGGTGTACGCCCGTAACATCACCGACGTCGACGACAAAATCAACGCCGCCGCCCTCGCCGCGGGTGTGCCGATCACCGAGATCACGGCACGTTATACCGCGGTTTATCACGACGACGTCAGCGCGCTCGGGGTCCTGCCGCCGAGCATCGAGCCTCGTGCGACCGACCACATCGAGCCGATGATCGCGATGATCGAGCGCCTGATCGCGGGGGGGTACGCCTACGCCGCCGAAGGCCATGTGCTGTTTCACGTACCGGCCTTTGCCGCTTATGGGGAGCTGTCCGGGCGCGCGCGCGAGGAAATAATTGCCGGCGCGCGGGTCGAAGTCGCGCCTTATAAACGCGACCCGGCCGACTTCGTATTGTGGAAACCCTCGTCGTCCGAGCTGCCGGGGTGGGACAGCCCCTGGGGCCGCGGCCGGCCGGGCTGGCATCTCGAATGCTCGGCCATGATCGAGCGCCACCTCGGCACCAGTATCGACATCCATGGCGGTGGCAACGACCTCAAGTTTCCCCACCACGAAAACGAGATCGCGCAGTCGCGCTGCGCCCACGCCGATCAGCCGCTGGCGCGCTACTGGGTGCACAACGGGTTTGTCGAAATCGACAGCGAAAAAATGTCAAAATCGATCGGCAATGTCCTGCTGGTGCGCGAACTGCTCGAACGTTACCCCGGTGAGGCGATCCGCATGGCCCTGATCCGAACCAAGTACCGTGAACCGCTGAACTGGAACGAAGCCCTGATCGACGAGGCCAGGAATCAGCTCGATCGTATTTACGGCGCCCTTGAACGCGTTGCCGATGTCGACACGACAGGCGACGCCGGCGCACCACCCGCGGCATTCTGCGCGGCGATGGACGACGATCTGAATACGCCGCAGGCGATCACCGTGATGATGGAGATGGTCGGCCGCATCAACCGCGGCGTTGCGGCGGGCGAAGCCGCGACACTCAAGCGCGGTCTGCTCGCCGCCGGGCACGAACTCGGTATCGCGCAGCACGCGCCCGCCGAGTGGTTCCGCAGCGGCGCCACCGGCACGGTTGACAGCGCGGCGGTGGAAAGCCTGGTGCGGCAGCGTGAACAGGCGCGCGCCGAGCGCGATTGGGCCGCGGCGGACCGAATCCGCGATCAACTGGCGGCGATGGGAGTGCAGATCCAGGACGGTGCCGAAGGCACGCAGTGGCGGGTTGAATGAGCGCCGACCCGGACAGCAAAACCCTGCAGCCGTCGCCGGAGATCCTCGACGCCCAGCGCGAGATGATCGAAACCTTCCAGATATTCGATGACTGGACCGATCGCTACCAGTACATCATCGATCTCGGGCGCCAGGCGGAACCGTTTCCCGAGGCGCTCAAAACCGAGGAAAACCGCCTGCACGGCTGCCAGTCGCAGGTCTGGATCGTGACCGAACAGCGCGGCGATCGGCTGCACTACGCGGCGACCAGCGACTCCACTATCGTGGCCGGTCTGATCGCCGTCCTGTTGAGCGTCTATTCCGATCGCCGGCCCGCCGATATCCTCGCCACGCCGCCGGATTTTCTGGCCGAACTGCAGCTCGCCGAGCACCTCTCGCCGACCCGCAGCAACGGCCTGCACGCCATGGTCCAGCGCATTCGCCAGTTTGCCGTCGAAGCCATGGTCGAGCAGGGCGAGACGAACACCTGATCGCGCGCGGCTCGGCGCGCGATCAGTCCTTGAGTTCGTTCCAGATCCGATCGAAGGCTTTGTGGTGGGTCGAGAACAGCTCTACGATTTTGGGATCGAAATGGCCGTGTGGATCGATGCGGTCGTCGCCCTTGGTCAGGATGTCGACGGTCTTGGCGTGGCTGAATGAAGGTTTATACGGCCGCTCCGAGCGCAGCGCGTCGTAGATGTCGGCAAGCTGGACGATGCGCGCGGAAAGCGGAATGTCTTCACCCTTGACCCGGTTGGGGTAACCCGTGCCATCCCATTTCTCGTGATGATAAAGGGCGATTTCGGCACCCAGGCTGAGGCGCGGCGAAGCGGTGAGGATCTGGTAGCCGTATTCCGTGTGGCGGTTCATTTCCTCGCGTTCAGCGTCGTCCAGCGGCCCCTTTTTCTTTAACACCGCGGCATCAACGCTCATTTTGCCGACGTCGTGCAGTTGTGCGCTGTAGCGCAGTTCGTCGCACCAGGCGTCGTCGATGCCGAGGATCTTGGCGATCGCGTAACTGTATTCGTTAACCCGAATGATGTGGTTGCCGGTTTCTTCGTCGTGGATCTCGGCGGCGCGCGCGAGCAGGGTTACGGAGACCTGGAACGCGGCTTCGGTTTCCTCCTGCAGGGCCTCGATCTGCTCGCGCTGTTTGGCAAGCTGGCGGTTGCGGCTGCTCAGGGTCTTGTTCTTCAGTTTGATCTGGTCGAGCATTTCGGCGCGCTCGATCGAGTGCCCGACCACACGCGCAATCGGTGCGACCAGGGTCTCTACGTCCGCCGAAAACGGCACCGGTTTGGCGCGGCGCGGTTTGCGGCAATTGATCAGTTGGACCACGCCGATCACCTCGCCCTGGAGATTTTTCAGCGGGAAGCAGAACATCGAGTGGGTTTTATAGTTACTGCGTTCGAATTTGGCGTCGAACGAATACGGGCTGCGCTTGGGGATCGCGTAGACATCCTCGATCAAAACCGTACGCCCACGATGCGCGACGTAGCCGGCGATCGTGCCGGGCCCGATGGGTACGATGAAATCAGCGCGTTTGACCTTGACCGCGTCGTTCTGGATGCTGGCCGGTTCGAGCCAGCGTTTCTGACCGCGGCCGCGGGTGATGAATATGGTGCCCGCCTCGGCGCCGGTCATGAGGCGACTCTTGCGCAGAACCTTGTCCAGCAGCTGGGCGACAGTCTGATTTTTCTGCCCTTCGACAAACTGCAGAAATTCGAGAACCTGGTCTGAACTCACGAACGATCCCTCAGGCGAATGCGCGATGCCGCTCAAGCAGCGGCTGGGTAAGAAAACGATAGCACACAAAGCGCGTTCGATTATGTCAAGGGTAATCACAATCGCGACACATTCGGCAACCGCTTTCCGATGCCCGTTCAGTTATAATTCGGCGCTTGTGCATGACCCAAATCAGTTAAGGAACGGGTGCAGTTCCGCGGTGCGCCGATGAGCAAAGCTTTTAAAGAAATCAAATCCTTGGATCTGCCCGCCCTAGAGGCGGAGATCCTGGCCACCTGGACGCGCGAAAATACCTTCACAGAAAGTGTGGTTTTACGCGCCGGCGCGCCGTCGTTCACGTTCTACGAAGGACCCCCGACAGCGAACGGACGACCCGGCATTCATCATGTCCTCGGGCGCACCATCAAGGATGTGTTCTGCCGCTACAAGACCCTCAAGGGCTTTCAGGTCGAGCGCAAGGCGGGCTGGGACACCCACGGCCTGCCGGTGGAAATCGAGGTCGAAAAAGAACTCGGCCTCGAAGGTCGCGAACAGGTCGAAGCGTACGGCATCGAAGCCTTCAACGCGGCCTGCAAGGCGAGCGTGCTGCGCTACAAAAAGGACTGGGACGAATTGACCCGGTTGATCGGTTACTGGACCGATCTGGACCAGCCCTACGTTACTTACGAAACGCCGTACATCGAATCGGTCTGGTGGCTGATCAAACAGATCTATGAACGCGGCCTGCTCTACAAAGGCCACAAGATCCAGTGGTACAGCCCCGGCACGGGTACCGTGCTGTCGTCACACGAAGTATCGCTCGGCTACCGTGAAGTGAGCGATCCGAGTGTCTACGTGCGTTTCCGCGCGTCAGACGATCCGGGTCTGAGTTTTCTGGCCTGGACGACGACCCCGTGGACCCTGATCTCGAACGTTGCCCTGGTGGTCGGCGAGGACATCGAGTACGTCACCGTCGACACCGGCGACGAACGGTTGCTGCTGGCCGCCGCGCGGCTCGATATCCTCGACGGCGAATACACCGTGATCGAGCGCCATCGCGGTCGCGATCTGCTCGGGCGGCGTTACGAACCGCTGTTCCGTTGTCGCCGGCGCCTGATTACTCGACGCCAGCTGGCGGATCCGCGACGCCGACTACGTCACGGTCGAAGACGGCACCGGCCTGGTCCACATCGCGCCGGCATTCGGCGCCGAGGATCTACGAGGTCGGCCAGCGCGAAAAGCTGCCGCTGGTTAATCCGGTCGCCGCCGACGGTCATTTCGATGCCAGTGCACCGCTGGTGGCCGGGGCGTGGTTCAAGGACGCCGACAAAACCATCATCCGCGATCTGAAACAGCGCGATCTGCTGTACAAGCGCCGCGACTACCTGCACAACTACCCGCACGACTGGCGCAAGGGTACGCCGCTGATGAGCTACCCGGTCGACAGCTGGTTCATCCGCACCACCGCGCGCAAAGACGACCTCGTCGGCCTCAACCAGACCATCGCCTGGCACCCGCCGGCGATCCGCGACGGGCGCTTCGGCAACTGGCTCGAAAACAATGTCGATTGGGCCCTCAGCCGCAAACGCTACTGGGGCACGCCGCTGCCGATCTGGGCCTCCGACAAGCCCGGCTCGAGCTACTTCGAGGTCATCGGATCGATCGCGGAACTGCGCGAAAAATGCGGCGACGCCGTCGCACCCGACGATGAAATCGACTTACACCGGCCGTTCGTCGATGCCTTTACCTGGCCGGCGCCTGACGGCGGCGTCATGCGCCGGGTCCCGGATGTGCTCGACGTGTGGTTCGATTCCGGCTCGATGCCGTTTGCGCAATGGCATTACCCGTTCGAAAACACCGACGCCTTCGAGCGTAACTACCCGGCCGACTTCATCTGCGAGGGCGTCGACCAGACGCGCGGCTGGTTCTACACCCTGCACGCCATCTCGACCCTGGTGAAAGACTCGGTGGCATTCAGGAATGTCGTCGTCAACGGGCTCATTCTCGACGAAAAAGGCGAGAAGATGTCCAAGTCGAAAGGCAATACGGTCGACCCGTTTGCCATCGTCAAGCGTTTCGGCGCCGACGTCGTGCGCTGGTACATGATGAGCAATTCGCCGCCCTGGGACAGCATGAAGTTCTCCGAGCGGGGCTTGAGCGAAACGCGCGGGCGGTTTTTCGGCACCATCGAAAACGTTTACCGTTTCATGGCCAGCTACGCCAATATCGATGGTTTCGATCGCAGCGAGGCGGCCATCGCGGTGGCCGAGCGCAGCGAGCTCGACCAGTGGATCCTGAGCCGGCTGAATTCAACCGCGCGGGTGACCGATGCCGCCTACGCGGGTTACGACTGCACGCGCGCGGCGCGCGCCATCGAGCAGTTCGTCGACGAACTGTCGAACTGGTACATTCGTCGTTCGCGGCCGCGCTTCTGGGCGGCGAAAAAAGCCAGCGCGGCGAACCCGGTGTCGGCCACCGACAAGCTCAGCGCCTACCAGACGACCTTTGAGTGCCTCGCCGGGCTGGTCGTGATGATGAGCCCGATCGCGCCGTTCTTCTCGGACTGGCTGTACCGCCGGCTGCACGAAGGCAGCGTCCACGCTCATCACGCCTCGGTCCATCACGGCGAATACCCGGTCTGTGACACCGCCGTGGTGCGCGCCGACCTCGAACACCGCATGGCGCTGGCGCGCGATATCGTGCAGCTGGTTCTGGCCCTGCGCAACCGCGCCCAGATCAACGTACGCCAGCCGCTGGCGCGGATGCTGCTGGTGACCAGCGGGGCGGTCGACCGTGCCAGCGTCAGGCTCGTCGAACACATCATCCTCGACGAGGTTAACGTCCAGGCCATCGAGTATGTCGACGATTCCAGCGGGGTGGTCAAACGCTCGGCAAAGGCCGATTTCAAGAAACTCGGTCCGCGCCTCGGCAAACGCATGAAAGCGGTCGCCGGGGCGATCGCGTCATTCGACGACGCGGTGATCAAGGAACTACTCGAACACGGCGCCACGACCATCACTGTCGATGCCACCGAAATCGTGGTCAATGCCGACGAGGTCGAGATCGTGAGCGAGGAAATCGGCGAATGGAGCGTTGCGCAGGAAGGCGCGGTGACGGTTGCGCTCGATGTGCGCATCGACGATGAACTGCGCTCGCTGGGATACGCGCGCGATGTGGTGCGCTCGATCAATTCCATGCGCAAAGCGGCCGATCTCGAACTGACCGACCGTATCGTGGTCCAATTCCAGGCCGAAGACGCGCTGGCGGCGTCAATATTTGCTAATGTGGAGTTCATTCGCAATGAAACACTGGCCAACAGTATCGAAGCGGTGGATCCGCCGGGTGGGCAGTTAATCGAAGCGTTCGATATCGGTGAACAACGGCTGGCCGTAGGGATCGTCGTCGACGGTTCCGGACAGGCACACTAAGCGGAGAACCTTTATGCCTGGAGATACACTGCGACGGATTGCCGGCCGCTGGCTGTTGTTATTTGCTCTGCTGCCGGTGGCGTTACCGGTCGACGCCGCCCTGTCGCCGACCGAGACGGTCAAGGAAGCGATCGACGAGGTGTTAAGGATCCTGAAAAACAAGTCCTATTCGCGCTCGCAGCGCTGGACCGAAATCGGCCACGTCATCGATGCGCGCTTCGATTTCCGCTCCATGTCGCAGAGCGTGCTGGCGACCAACTGGCGTACCGCCACGGCGGACGAAAAACGCCAGTTCGTGGAATTCTTTTCGCAATACCTCGAAGACACCTATCGCAACAAAATCGAGGCCTATACCAACCAGTCGGTGGAATATGTCAGCGAGCAGGTGCGCAAGGATCGCGCCATCGTCGACACCGAGATCATCACCGACTCGACCCGCATTCCGGTGACCTACCGCCTCAAAAACAACGACGGCGCATGGTTCGCCTACGACGTCATCATCGAAGGCGTGAGCCTGGTCAACAATTACCGCAATACCTTCAATGCCATCATCAAGGCCGAAGGCATGGACGGCCTGCTGGTCGATCTGGAAGGCCGGATCGCATCCTACAAGGCCAAGCACGGCGGTCCGCCGCCGCCAGCAACGCCCGAGCCGCCGCAGTAGCAGCGGTCCAGCCGAGCCGGCGCTGCCGGCCTCGGCTCTACTCGGCGGCGCTCGAGGTTTCCGCGACTTTCAGTTCGAGGTCCTTGATCAGACCTTCGATGCCGCGATCGTGGACGATGTCCTGAAAGCTGCTGCGGTAGTTGCGCACCAGCGAAACCTGCTCGATGACCACGTCGTACGCCATCCAGCGGCCGTTTTTGTAGTACAGCTTGTAGTCGACCGGGATGTTGACGCTGTCGGTGACGATCGTGGTCTTGACCGTCGCCAGGGTGTCGGAGCGCATCCGCTCGTTCACGTATTCGACCTTTTCGTTCGTGTAGCCGGAGATTTTCCGCCAGTAGGTATTGGTCAGCAGTTCGCGGAACAGGCCGGTGAAGCGCGCGCGCTGGGATTTGCTGGCCTTGCGCCAGTTGGTCGCCAGGACGCGGTTGGACATCGCGGAGAAATCGAAATGTTTACCGATCACCGCGCGCACCTGGCGCTTGCGCGATTCCTCGTTGCTGTCCGCGACCCTGAGGATGGCCAGCACGCCTTCCACGGTTTCGGTCACCACCGCCATCGGACTCGACGGCTCGACCACGGCGCTCTGCTGGGCCATGGCCGCCGGCATGAACGCCGTCAGCAGGGCGGCGAGAATGAGTGGCGGCGCGGTTTTGAGCGAATTGGCCATGGTGGTCTCCTAGTCTTTGCTTTCGAATATGTATTTGCTGATCAGTTCTTCGAGACTGATTGACGATTCGGTTTCCACGATTTCGCCGCCGGCGGGCAGGATCTCCTCGGAGCCCCCGGGGGTGATTTTGACGAACTTGTCGCCGATGATCCCTTCGGTGCGGATCGAGGCGATCGAATCGTCCTGCAGTTTGACCTGCGGGTCGAGTTCGATACGCACCACCGATTCATAGGTTTCGTGATCGAGGTCGATACCGCGGACCTTGCCGACCCGCACCCCGCCGACTTCGACGAAAGCGCCGGGCTTGAGGCCGGAGGAGGACACGAAGCGGGCGTCGAGTTCGTAGCGGTCGTTGCCGATGATCTCGAAATCACCCAGGCGAACGGCCAGATAGCTCAGCGCGGCCAGGCCCAGGACCATGAACAGACCGACGCTGATCTCGATTTTCAGGTTACCCACGACGGAACTCCTCGGTGTCGCTACAGCATCAGGGCGCTGATGATGTAGTCGGCGAATAAGATCGATATCGATGATGCCACGACCGCGTCGGTGGTCGTACGGCTGACGCCCTCGGCGCCAAACGTCCGCCGCCTGGCGAGGTGCAGCAGATAGCCCTTGGCGGTGCAGATCCACACGATGATGAGCGCGAAACTGACCGACTTGACCACATCCATCACCACGTCACGCCACAGCACGGCGTCGGACATGCTGACAAAATAACCGCCTTCGCCGATGTCGAACAGCACCACGCCCACGAACCAGCCGCCGGCGATGCCGACGATGTTGAAAATCGCGGTCAACAGCGGCACCGCTACCAGCATGGCAAGAAAGCGCGGCGCGATCAGGTAACCGTAGGGATCGATGGCCATACATTCGAGCGCGTCGATCTGATTGTCGTTGCGCATGATGCCGATTTCCGCGCACATCGATGAACCGACCCGCCCGATCACGATCAATGCCGTCAGCACCGGCGCGAGTTCGCGGATCAGGCTCAGGCCGACCGCCGCACCGAGCAGGCCGACCGCACCAAAACGGACCAGGGTGTCGTAAAACTGCAGCGCGACAACCATGCCGACGAAGCCGCCGGCCACGGCGATCACGGTCAGCGAGCGGGTGCCGATGAAATGCAGTTGCCGCAGAGTGGTGCGGAACTGCCGCCAGGGACGCACGGCATGGGCGCCGACCAGGACCAGGAACAGCCCCAGGCGGCCGAGGTTGCCGAGCGGTTCCAGCACCCAGTGCCGCGCCAGTGAGACCACCCCGTCAGTCATCGATATCCTCGATATCGGCCGTGAGTCGCTCGAGATAGGCCTCGCCGTCGACTTCCCGGATCAGGGTGCGGCGCTGCAGCAGCGACTGCACGTGCTCGTCGTCACTGGCCTGTATCTCGGCCAGGGTACCGATGGCACGGATGCCGCCGCCGCCGATGACCATGATCCGATCGGCAATCTTGAACGCGCTTTCCAGGGCGTGGGTCACGACCACGATGGTCATCTGGTGCGCATCGCGGAGCTGCAGGATGAGGGTGTCGAGCTCGGCGGCGGTGGCCGGGTCGAGGCCGGCCGAAGGTTCGTCAAAAAACAGGATGCGCGGGTCCATGATCACCGCGCGGGCGAGGCCGGCACGCTTGAGCATGCCGCCGGACAGTTCGGCCGGCATATAGTCCTCAAAGCCGGCCAGGTTCATCATCTCCAGTTTCATGCGGCTCATGATGCGCATGGTCGACGGGTCGAGGCGAGTGTGCTGGCGCAACGGCAGCTCGATATTGTCGACCACGCTCATCGAGTTAATCAGCGCGCCGTGCTGGAAAGCGACGCCGATCTGCAGGCGCATGCGGTACAACTCGTCCCGGCTGCTGGGATGCAGGGCCTTGCCGAACAAATCGATTTCGCCCTGCTGCGGCGGACTCAGGCCGAGCAGGTGGCGCATCAGGGTGGTTTTGCCGGCCCCGCTCGAACCCATGATGACAAAAATTTCGCCTTCGGCGACGCTGAACTCGACATCGGCCAGCACCTGGCGACCGCCGAGGCTGGAATACAGACCACGCACGGCGAGCGCGGGAGCGGCGGCGGCAAGGGCAGCGCTGGTCGACATGGGCAGGGCTCGCGGTGGCTGAAATAAGATAACCGCGCCTAGTATCGGTGCTTAGGCCGAGCGGTAAAAGGCCTGTACATTTCGAGCGCCGGTCCGGTCAGCTATAGTGCCTGCGCGCAACGTCGCGCACGATGCGGAACGATTATGCAGCCGGTATCCATACAGCGCAGTGAAGTCGCCACCATTGAGCAGGGCCATGCCTGGCACGAAGCCGGCGAGCGGGTCGTGCTCGCCACCGTCGCGCATACCTGGGGCTCGTCACCGCGACCGGCCGGGGCGGTGATGGTGCTCGGCGAAAGCGGGCGTTTTCACGGCTCGGTGTCCGGGGGCTGTATCGAGGAGGAGCTGATCGAGCGCGTGCGCGAGGGTTTTCCCAGCCGTTTCTCGACCATCGAATATTCCTCGGATACGACGCGCTCGCTACCGTGCGGCGGCCGTTTGTTGCTCACCCTCGAACCGCTGGCCGGGATCGCGCAGCTCGCCGGCATGCTGGACGCGCTGCGGGCGGGGAAAAGCATCGTGCGACGTCTCGATCTTGCGGCCGAATCGGCGTCCTGGGCGCTGGCCGAAGGTGGCGCCCGCACCCGGCTCGAAGGCGACGCGCTGGATATCGTTTACGAACCGGCGTGGCGGCTGTATGTGATCGGCGCGGGCGAACTCGCGCAGTGGGTATGCCGGTTCGCCGCATTGCTCGATTATGCCGTCGCGGCCTGCGATCCGCGCCCGGATTACCAGTCGGCCTGGGGCCTTGCCGAACCGGCGCTGGCGGCGGACTACCCGGATGATTACATCACCGCCGCGGGCTGCGACGAACGCACTGCGATCGTGGCCCTGACCCACGATCCCAAGGTCGACGACATGGCCATCATGGAGGCCCTGAATACGCCGGCATTTTATATCGGCGCGCTCGGCTCGCGGCGCACGACCGCCGCGCGGGCGGCGCGGTTGCGTGAACATTTTGCCATCGACGATGCCGCGCTCGCGCGGATCCATGGACCGGTCGGGATCGATCTCAATTCGCGCCGCCCGCAGGAGATCGCCCTGGCCGTGATGACCGATATCACCGCCGCGCGTAACGGTGTCGAGATCACGACCGTCCGTCGCGGCGGGTAAACCGTGGTTATGCATGGCAGCCTGACGGGCGTACTGCTGGCGGCAGGCCGTGGCCGCCGTTTCGGCGCCAACAAGCTCATCGCACAACTCAGCGCCGGCGCCGACGCCGGCCAGGCGGTCGGTATCGTCTCGGCGACACGGCTGGCGGCGGTAGTTGACCGCTTACTGGTGGTGGTCGGCGGAGCCGATGGCGCCAGCGACAAGCTGTTCCGTGCTGCCGGGTTCACCACCACCTGCGCCACGGAGTCCGATCAGGGCATGGCGCACAGCCTCGCGCACGGGGTGCGGGCCAGCGCCGACAGCGGCGGCTGGCTGGTCGCGCTCGCCGACATGCCTTTCATCGCTCCGGCGACCTTGACCGCGGTGGCCGCCGCGCTGCGCACCGGGGCCACCATCGTGGTGCCGCGTCACGACGGCCGGTACGGCCACCCGGTCGGCTTCGCGGCGCGTTACTACGCCGAGCTGGTGGCACTGAAGGGGGATCGCGGCGCGCGCGAGCTGCTCGAGCGTTTTGCGGACGCGGTCACCTGCCTGGATAGCGACGATGGCGGCGTGCTGCGCGATGTCGATACGCCGGACGACCTCGGCGGGGCGTGAATCAGCCGGCCAGAATAATGTCGTCGAGCGGGGCCGGGCGGCCGATTTCGAAACCCTGCGCAAAATCGACGCCGACAGTGCGCAACAGGGCCAGGATGGCGGCGTTTTCGACAAACTCGGCGATGGTTTTTTTGCCCATCACATGCCCGATTTCGTTGATCGAGCGGACCATCGCGCAATCGATCGAATCGCTGACCATGTCGCGTACGAAGGCGCCGTCGATTTTCAGATAATCGACCGGCAGCTGCTTGAGATAGGCGAGCGAGGAAAAACCGCTGCCGAAATCGTCGAGCGCGAACTGGCAACCGTGTTCCTTCAACTGCTCGATGAAGCGCGTGGCCTGCACGAGGTCGGCGATGGCGGCGGTTTCGGTGATCTCGAAACAGATTTTATGCGGCGCGATGACGCCGCGTTCGAGCTGCTCGAACAGGAAGTTGAGCGCCTGTTCGTTGCCGATCGACTGCCCCGAAAGGTTGATCGAACACAGACCGATGGCGTCGACTTGCTGCGGCCGTGCGGCGAGCCAGTCAAACACGTGGCCGATGATCCAGCGGTCGAGCTTGTCGGTGAGCTTGTAGCGTTCCGCGGCGGGCAGAAATTCGCCCGGCATCACCACCGCGCCGTTGGCATCGAGCATGCTCACCAGGATCTCGTAGTGGGCGCCGTGCTCGCCGCTGTCGGACAGCGGCGCGATGGTCTGGTAGGACAGCGCGAAACGGTTTTCGTCGAGCGCCTCGTTGATGCGATTGGCCCAGCGCATCTCGCCGCGCCGGAGGATGACCGGCGCGTTGTCGGATTCGTAGGTGTGCACGCAGTTGCCGCCGGAATCCTTGGCCGCGTAGCAGGCCGTGTCGGCCATACTGAGCGCGGAGCCGGACGATTCGCAGTCGCGGTTGATCGCGACGATACCGACGCTGGCCGTGAGGCCGTAGCCGCGACCTTCCCACTTGAAATCGCAGGATTCGACCGCGCGCCGCAGCGACTCGCTGGCGGCGTACGCGTTCGCCACCGGGCAGTCTTCGAGCAGCACCGCGAATTCGTCGCCGCCGATGCGGGCGAGGGTATCGCGCTTGCGCAGCGGCGCGCGCAGGCGTTCGGTGATCTGGCGCAGGAGTTCGTCGCCGGCGTCGTAACCGCAGGCGTCGTTGATAAGCTTGAACTGATCGAGATCGATCACCGCGAGCGCGTGTTCGGTACTTTCCGTGTGGGCGCTGTCGATGACCTGGGCGAGGCGCTGCTCGAGCGCCTTGCGATTGGCGAGACCGGTGAGGTCGTCGTGCTGGGCCTGGAAAGCGAGCATCTCGCTCAACTTGTAGGTGTCGTTGATATCCTCGCAGGTCACCAGGATCAGGATCTCGGCGCCGTGGCGCACCGCGCGCGCGGTGTTGCGCATCCAGATCACCTCACCGTCGTTCTTGATGTGGCGGATGTCCCAGCGCAACACACGGCCCGGACGCTCGACCGCGTCGGCGAGATTCTGGGCGGCCATTTCACGGTCGTCGGCGACGTAGAGGTCGAGCATCGATCGCTCGAGCAGGCTGTCGGGTCGAAAACCGAGATAACGCGCGCCGAAGTTGTTGGTATAACAGATACTGCTGTCGGCGGTGAGGGTAAAGCAGGTGACCGGGGTATTGTCGTGGAGTACGTCAAACGGCACCCGATGGGTGCTGTCGATATGTTCGAGCATGGCGTCGGTTTCGGCGACGATGTCCGGTGTGCCCTCGGGCGCACGCTGGGATTCGAGCGAGTAGGTGTCGCGCAGCAGGGCACTGTGTGAGCGCAGGCGCGCAACGGTGTTTTTCAGGGCCAGCTGGGTGCGAATGCGCGCGATCAGGATCGGCAGATCGCCGGGCTTGATGATGTAATCGTTGGCGCCGAGTTCGAGGGTGCGGTTTATCGGCCTTGTCCGTTACTCGCGGCGAGCATGATCATCGGCAGCGTAATGGCCGAGTAACGGCTGTCGCACGCGACGCAACACTTCGTCACCACGGATGCCAGGCATCTGGAGATCGAGCAGGACCAGATCGAAAGTGTTCTTGTACACAGCCGCCAGCGCTGCGCGGCCGCTGCCCACGGTGCTGACCCGGAAGCCCTTGGCCCCGAGGCGCATGGAAAATTGCTTTGCGGATGGTGGCATTGTCATCG
>CALOBG010000107.1:0-75166 GCA_942490995.1 uncultured Gammaproteobacteria bacterium | reverse complement strand
CAGGCGCACCCGATACCAGGCGTGATAAAGCGGTACGGCTTTGAACAACTGGCGTAATGGGTCCGGTACCGGTTTGCGAAACTGTTCAAAGGGAGCGGCCCAGTGCGGGGAGCGCTGAAATATGGTCAGCGCTTCGACACGGTCCTGGATCTCCGGTCCGGTCTGCATGCAACTTGCGCCGTTTCCGATCACCGCCACGCGGCGGCCGTCGATGGCGACGTCATCGCGCCACTCGGCAGTGTGGAACACCGGACCCGCGAAATCCTCCAGGCCCGGAATGTCGGGCCGCACCGGCGGATTGAAAATCCCGCTGGCGCTGATCAGCACATTGCCCTCGAACGTTTCACACTGGCCGTTCGCGTCGACCGTTTCAACCCGCCATAGTTGCCGCGCCTCGTCATAGGCGGCCTTCTGCACCCGGGTGCTGAATCGGGTGTGAGGACGCAGGGCGTAACGATCGGCAACCGCGGCCAGGTAGGCGTGGATGTCGCCGCGCAGGGCGAAATAGACCGGCCAGTCGTTGACGGCGAACGAATAGGCATAGAGGTGATTCGGCGTATCGACCCCGGCGCCGGGGTAATGGTTCTCGAGCCACACCCCGCCCACGTCGTCGTTCTTTTCCAGGATCGTAAACGGCACACCGGCCGCCTTGAGATTCACGCCCGCGCAGATCCCGGACATGCCCGCGCCAACGATCAGGACACGAAAGTCGGCGGGCAGGTTAATCGGCTCGGTCGGCACCGCGCGCTCGCCGAACAGGGCCTCGGTGAACTCGCCGTACTCGGATGGCACAGGTTCGCCCATGGCCACGCTCAGCATGTCGACGAGTTGGGTGTGGGTTGGCGTTTCGATCGCCAGTGGGCGGCCTTCGCTCCAGGCCAGCATCGCTTCGAACGCAGCCGCGCGGATTTCGTCCTGCACGTCGTCCGGCAAACCACCGCTGTCGTTATCGCCGAGTCCGGTTGCCCGTGACGGACGATAAGGCGCTTCCAGCCAGCGATGTTCACCACTCATCTGGTAGAGCACCATCAGCAGGGTCGGCACGTTCGCGACCTTGACCGCGGCCTGTAGCGTTTCCTGGTCGATGGCCGGGTGAGTCGTTGTCATGCGGGATGCTCCGTTGCCTGGCTGGTGGGTAAAAGCGAATGCGACCAGATCGAGGGGGTATTTTAGGAATACGCGACTACTTGTCCACAATAACGTCGAAATTTCGGCCGCCTTGCGCGATAGAATCAAGCCTCGCTGCGCCACGGGGCGAGAGTATTTGCACGGACAGGCGAGGATCAGGGGAGCACACCATCATGACCATCGACGTCGAAAATTTTCGTAACCGCCGTAACGACGATCGCTGGAACCGGGTTTCGGTCGGCGATGTCATCGAGCGCATGACCTGGATCGAACCGGACAAAACGGCGCTTATCTGCACGCCGGACGCAACGGTCGATCCCGCCTACCAGCGGGTTACCTATCGACAGGCCAACGATCTCATCAACCGGGTTGCGAATGCGGTGCTCGCCCGCGACCTCGCGCCCGCGTCCCGCATCGCGATGTTCTGTGACAACTCCAACGAGGCGTGGCTGACCAAGATCGGCATTGCCAAGGCCGGCATGGTTGCGGCACCGGTCAACGTGATGATGGCGCCCGACGTCATGCTCGAAACGCTCGAACACGTCGATGCCAGTCTCGCCATCGTCGATCAAGGGCAGTGGGACAAGCTGGGCGACCGGCTGGCGCCGGCCGGGATCGAGCCGATCCTATCGCTCGGCGGTGGCGATGAGGGCATCGCGCCGGGTTTCGACGCGTTCATCGCCAGCCACAGCAGCGACGAACCGGACGTCACCGTCCACGGCGATGATGTGTGGCAGGTTCTGTTCACTTCGGGCACTACCGCGCGACCCAAGGCGGTGATGATTTCGCACACTTACACCTACATGACCGCCTACAGTCACGTCCTGACGCAGACGCGCGGACTCGACCACGAAGCGGATATTCGCCACGCGGTCTTCACCCCGATGGTTTTCCACATCGGCGACCACGCCTGTATCTTTGCGCCACTGATGGCCGGTGGTACCGCGATGATGGGCCGCAAGCCCGACGGCCAGATCATGGCCGAAACCTGTACCCGTGAGCGGATTACCTGCCTGTTCGGCGGTGCGCCGCAGTTTGTTGAAAGCCTGATCCGCGCCGTCGATGAACGCCCGTTCGCCTTTGACCTCAGTGCGATCACGGCGATGTACTTCGGCTGGGCGCCGCTGTCGCCCGGATCGCTGGCCGCGTTCCGGCGAATTTGCGGCGGTAACGTGCGGGTCTATGAAATCTGCGGCCAGACCGAAGCGGTCGCCTGCCACCGTTTTCATATCGACAATCATCTCGATATGTACCTGCGCGAAGCGCCGGCCAATAATCACGTCGGCAAACCGAGTCCGATCATGGCCGCAACCGTGGTCGACGAACACGGCAACGATCTGCGCGGTCAGCAGGGCGTCGCGGGTGAGGCCGTGTACCGTTCGCCGGCGATGTTTTCCGGTTACTACCGCGATCACAAAGCCACCGAAGAGGCGCTGGCCGGGGGCTGGTTTCATTCCGGCGACAGTTTCGCTTATCACGACGACGAAGTGCGCTTGATGGTCGACCGCTACAAGGACATCGTCAAAACCGGCGGCGAAAACGTCTCCACCATCCGCGTCGAAGCCGTGTTGCAACAACACCCCGCCGTCGAACGCGCGGCCGTGGTCGGCATGCCGGACGCGCACTGGGGCGAGATGGTCACCGCCTGCATTATCGCCAAAAGCGGTGCTCAGATTGACGAACAGGCGCTGATCGCGTTTGCGCGCGAGCGGCTGGCCGGCTTTGAGACGCCGAAACGCGTTGTGCTCATGGATGAATTTCCGACCACGGTCGGCGGCAAGATCCTGAAGTACCGCATTCGGCAGGCGCTGGCGACAGGGGCTGGCTAAGCTTCGAATTCAAGGGGGCACGTCTGGTCGGCATCTTGGTGCGTACCAGGGGAGTTTCGAATACCCCATCACAACGTCATCACATACCCACTGCACAGAGGGTACCGCTAAGCCACGCCCGCCTGTAGGCTGCAGAAGATTGACATAGTGAGTCGCAGAGTAATGAGTAATCGTGTGCCGCTCGTGAAGGGCGTAGTACTGGCCTTGGTCGTGGCCGCGATAATCGTCCACCCCGCGGCTGCCGATATGTTGCGCACCAGCGTGGTCAACGACGTCAACGACCTCGGTGGTCCGTCGCCGACCCGAGTAGAACGTATCGGGGAAGCCTTGACCGGCCCATTGAGCGACAGCATGTCGACAACAGTGGGCGACGCTACGGGTACGTCCTCAGTTTTCGTCGATTACGGTTACGTCAATGTCACCGGTTCGGCCGATGTCAGCGCAATTGGAACACCTAATTTTACGCGTATTGCCAACGGCAGTGCTCAGGGCCGGTGGGTCGACGAGATCACGATCGATGCGCCGGGCCTGACCGGTCAATTCTTCAATGTATCTTTCCTGATGGAGTTCAGTGGGTCGCTCTTCGCGTCCGTTATCCAACCCCCGGGAGGCGCCTCAGACATCGCCAGGTGGAGTGCCGGGCTCGCCTGGGGGAACCTCCCTCTGATTAGCGGCACCGGTGAGCACCGGGAGGGCTACTTATCGCAACAGATTGTCCCCAGTACCTTCGGCGTCAAGGAATCACAGCAAAGTCCGATCCGGTTTGGTACGCCGTTCAGTTTGACATTCACTCTCAACGGCAGTGCGAGTGCGGTGTCCGGATTTGGCGGTAGTGCAGCGAATTCGAACACCGACATCACCGCCAGGTGGCTCGGTTTCGGCGACATTGTGGATGCTAACGGTGCGCCGATATCCAACCTGACCACCGTCTCCGCATCAGGCTTCAACTATGCCCAGGCCTATTCCGCTGTGCCCGTCCCGGCCGCGATATGGTTGCTCGGCACTGCAGTCCTGAGCGCTGGGTTCATGCACCGACGCCGGGCACCGGCAGACGCGGTCGTATAAAACGAGCTCGGTGTCGAAGGGGTTCTGCTCAACGGAAATACAGTTACTGTCCCCGCTTCGCGGTAGATGCCGACGATACCGGCGTGTGCGCATTGCGGGTGATGGTAGACAGGGCCACCTCATTTCCACTTCGCCTCGCCGATGTGTTCCCAGATCTGGATCATGTTGCCGTCCTTGTCGTAGAACAGAAACGAGCGTCCGATGTTGGCGCACTGCCACACGTATTCGGTCTGGGTTTCGTACCCGGCGGCACGGACTTTCTCGAAAAAGGCGTCGATGTCGTCGACCATCAGCCCGAGCTCGTGGAAGCCGGTGTGGCCGTAGCGCAGATTCTCCGGCGGGGTCTTTTCGATCGCCGGCACTTCGCATTCCTGCAGCTCGATCAGCGCGCCTTCCTTTGAGCTCAGCAGCGCCATCTTTGAGCGCGCGCCTTTGACTTTGAAAATGTCGTCGAGCAGTTTCGGATACATGTAGGTGCTGGGTCCGGGTTCCGGACCATCCGGAATCGTGGTCTCGACGGCAAGTTCGAAGCCCATGACGTCGCGCCACAGGTGGATGGCTTCCTGCAGATCGGAAACAAAAATAGCCATGTGATGAAAACGCATGTGAATACTCCTGGAGACTGGCAGTTACTCGCCCGCTCGGTCCGCGGCATAGCTGGTCTGGAGCGGCACGGCAGTGCCGAGCATAGCGCACGCCTGGCACTGAGCACGCTTCAAAGCCGGCTGGGGCAAGCGCGCGACGACGTTGAGCGCCGGGCGCGGTCGGCACCCGCTGCGCGTATTGGGGATCTACGACCGCGCCAGGCGCCGTAGACCTCCGCGCTCAGGGCTGATCGACGCTCAGCGTTTGCGCCGGCGCAGCGGGCCCCGGGACCCCGAGTGCGCCCGGCAGCAGCAGCAGCGCACCCGGCACCGGCACCGGATTCGCAACCTGTTCGAAGCTCAGGTACTCGCCGGAGTCGAACTCGTACACCCGCAGCGTCAGGGTTACTTCCGAGAGGCTGGTCATCTCGAACATGAAGCCCTGGCCCTGGCCGGCGCCGCCGAAGAGGGCTGCGACCGGCGGCTCAGGCTGCGGGTTGAAACCCTGCCAGGTGCCGGGAGTCGGTACGCCGCCGGAACTGCTAAGGAGAGTAATCTCGAAGTTCAGATCGCCCGCGTTGCTCAAGGCCATAAACGAGAAATCGCCGAGCGCGTCCGGATCGCCGCCCGCATCGAACTGAAACGGCGACGGATCGACACCCGAATAGGCGCCAAAGTACAGCGTGAACTGCGCGCCGGGATCGGCGTTGATGGTAATGACGGCGGTCGTCGGGTCGGGCAGGTTGAGAAAACTCAAAGCGCCGGGCGGTTCCGGCTGCGGGTTGAACCCAACCAGCACGCCGGGATTGAGGTTCACGCCACTGCCCTGCAGCGCGAACGCGTCGCCCCAGTTGACCATGTCGGCGCTGCTGATCGGGGCGATGGCAAGCATCGCGGCGAACAGGGCTGCCTGGATGCAGTGAATCTTGAGTGTTGGAGGTGTGATTTTCGTGATCCGTCTCCTCTACGTGGACCGCCAGTGTAGCGGTCGCGGCGGCGTCACATCCGGGCCTTTTCCCGGATCGCGGGGTGAGCGCGGACAAGCTTCAGGGCAACGCCCGTTCAGCTATCCCCGCGCTGCTCGCCTTGTCGGCGCTGCCCATGAAGGAGCCGCAGTTTGCCCAGGATGTGGTCGGTCGCCGCGTAGATATCAGTCTCGCCGGCAACGATGCCCTGCACCGCTGCCAGGATCTCGGGTTCGGCGTCGAGCCGGCGTGTCAGTTCCTGCTGGAGGCCCTGCAGCAAAAACGCCTTCAGCTCGATTTCGCAATCGGCGTGTTGTCGAGCCAGCAGCGCCGCGCCGGCTTGCCGACGGTAGTCCTGATGCTGAAGGACAGCCTGCCAGATGTCCTCGATGCCCTTGTTGTGCAGGGCCTGCGCCTTGATGACCGGTCGCTGCCAGTCGCCCGCAGGCGCACGCCGAAAAATATTCTGCAGGTAGCCGACGGTTTTGTCGGCGTCTGGATGGTCGGCCTTGTTGACAACAAAAATGTCACCGACTTCGAGGATCCCCGCTTTCATGGCCTGCACGTCGTCGCCGAGGCCCGGCACGGCAACCACCAGGGTGGTATGCGCGAGGCGCGCGATATCGACTTCGTCCTGACCGACTCCGACCGTTTCCACCAGTATGAGGTTCTTAGCCGACGCGTCCATCACGCGAATCGCGCCGCGGGTTGCGGGGGTGATACCGCCGAAATGCCGCCCGCTCGCCAGCGAGCGGATAAAGACATCGTCGTCGAGGGCAAAGCGGTTCATACGGATCCGATCGCCGAGGATCGCGCCGCCGAGATCGGACTGCTCGGATCAACGGCGAGGACCCCTACGGTTTTACCGGTGCGGCGTGCGAGTTTGATCAGGCAATCGGTGAGCGTGCTTTTGCCAGCGCCCGGCGGACCGGTGATCCCGACCACCAGCGCGTGTCCGGTGTGCGGGAAAAGTTGCTTCAGTGCCTGCCAGGCCAGTGGATTGTTATCATCGATGCAGCGGATCAGTCGCGACGCCGCGCGCAGTGTCGCCGTTGATCGTACCGCTGACGAGGGCGTCGACGAAGGGCTCACGGCGTCGTGTCACTGGGCACAGTTGCCTTACCGTCGCGACCATCTCGGCGACCACGCTGCCGGAGCCGAATACCGCCGCGACGCCTTTTTCACGCATCACGCGCGCGTCCTCGTTCGGTGATCACCGAGTACCGCCGAGGACCACCGGGATGTCGAGGTCGTGCTGCTTCAGCAGCGCGAGCAGTTCCGGCATGTAGTAAAGATATTCCCACGAGTGACTGCTGATGCCGATCACATCGGCATCCTCTTCGATAGCCGTCGCTACGATCGTCTCCGGCGTATTGAAACAACCGGTGTAGATGACCTCCATGCCGTTATCGCGAAGCATCTTCGCGATACCGACGGCGCCGAGTTCATGCTGGTCCATGCCCAGCACGCCGACGACACTCCGAATCGAACTCATCGCGTGTCCTCCCAGCGGCGACGTCCAGGTATCCGTAAGGATCGTAGGGCGTGCCCCAGGCCTGGCGCAGGATACCGGCGATCTCACCCATCGTGGCCCCGGCTTCAGTACAGTCGATCACTGCTTCCAGCATGTTCTCGTCGCTCAGCACCACGTCATACAGCTCTGCGAACGTCGCCAGCAGCAGTTCGCCTGCTCGCGCTCCTCGCGATACGTCTTGATGTCGGTGATGCGATCAAACAACGGTTCGATTTTCTCTTCGCTGATATCGCGGAGCAGACGGTGTTCTGCTCCGGCGGCATCTGATGGACGTTCATACCCACTTTCACCACGTCGCCATCCTGAACCTGGTGGTGGTAGCGGCCCATCGTGCCGTGGAAAAACTGCTTGAAATAACCGCTGTTGACGAGTTCCGCCGGGTCACCTTTCGCCTCGATGTCGCGCACCATATCGAGGATCTGGTCCTCGGTACCTCGTCGGTGAGGGACTCCATGAACCAGGAACCGCCAAAAGGATCCTGCACGCTGTTGATGTTGGTCTCGAGATCGATCACCTGCTGGGTGCGCAGTCCAACCAGGTGCGCTTCCTTGCTCGGGTGTGCGATAGCCTTCGTCGAACGTCGAAATCTCGAGCGCGCTGACCCCGGCGAGACCCAGCGCGACGGTCTGCACGGCGCCGCGAACGATGTTGTTCGCCGGCTGCTCGGTGGTGAGCGAGAGCCCGGACGTGTGCACGGCGATGTTGACCGACTGCGAACGCGGATCTTTCGCCCCGAACTCTTCTTTCATCATGCGCGCGAAGATGCGGCGCATGGCGCGGATCTTCGCGATCTCTTCGTAGAAGTCCATCGAGCAGTTGGTCAGGATTGCGATGCGTGGCGCGAAAGCTGTCGATGTCGAGGCCGCGCGCGAGCAGGTGCGCACGATATGACGGATTTCGGTGAACCCGAGGGCCGCCTCTTCGACTGCGTTCAGCCCCGCTTCGCTGAAGAAGTACGTGTCCTCGAGGTAACCGTGAAACCGCGGCATGTCTTTGCTGCAGAACTCGATGACGTCGCACGACATGCGCAAATGCAGATCAAAAGGCATCTTGTAGGCGTAGGAACAGTGTTCCGCGTAGAAAGGCCACTCGATCACCGAACCGCTCAACTCCGTCGGTGAAACCCGCGTTCCCTGCGCGAGCAGGTAGAGGCTCGCAACCGTGAACATCGACGGGCTGGAACTCGAGATCGACATCTGGTCGAGGGGAATATCGTCGAGCAGTTCACGGTAGTCCTCGTGGCGGCATAGCGACACGCCCTGGGTGCTGAAACCGTGTAGCGCGCGAGCGGGTGGTCCGGATCCATCAACGACAGCTGGTCAGGCTGTCGCCGATCACGTCGAGACCGGTCTGACCGAGACCATCAGGTACTTGAACTGCTCGTTCAGAACGTCGTGCGTCGCCTTCGCCGGAGAACTCGCGCTGGATCCAGCCACTGCCCTGAGTAGGCACGGGTGCCACGGGTGAACGGGTATTCGCCCGGGTTGCCGAAGCGCTGGGTGTAATCGCCGTTCGCATCGGAGGGTCCGTAGACCGGCGATAGTTTAATGCCGGAGCGGGTCAGGTTCTCTTTCATGTCGATACTCCCCTGCTGAACCACTGACCGAATGATCAGCTCGGCCAGGCTTGTCGAAAGTTTTGCCGCGATCTTCCCCGGTCGGTATGCCGACTCCGGGCCGGTTATACCCGGCTGGCCAGCGCGCCGATAATCGCGAAATTCAGCGCTCCGAGAAACCGATGCGCAGGCAAAAGAAACCGCTCACAAATGATTCGCATTTACTGATGCGCACCACGCCGTTACCAGTTCTCCACCCACGGGCGCAGGACGACCTCGCCCGACCAGGTCGAGCGATGCTGCTGGTGCAGCGTCCAGTACGTTGCGGCAATGTGATCGGGATGCAGCAAATTGTCGTTCTCATCGGTGCCGGCGAGCCGATGCTGGCGGCTGCCATCGTCCTGCACCCAGCCGATGGCGCCGTCGATCGGCACATGCGCCACATGAATGCCCTCGGGGCATGAGTTCGCGCGCCATGCTTTCCGTCAGGCCGGCCTTCGCATGGCACGCCATGGCAAATGCGGCGCTGCGCGGAAAGCCTTTCAGCGCGGCGCTCGCGTTCGTAAAAATGATCGTGCCGCGCCGGCCCGCCGGATCCGGCGCCTGCTGCAGCATGCGCCGCGCGGCCTGCTGACCAACGAGAAACGCGCTGTAAGCGGAATTGATGAGTACGCCGCCGCACCAGTACGGGGTCGGCCTCGTGCGATCGGTTTACGGAATATGTCCATGGAGCGCCCATCGATGTTGTGGACGACCAGTCGCGGCACACCGAGTTCGCCGCTTACACCGTCTCGAATAGGGTCGCCACCGAGGCCGGATCGTCGAGGCATCGCAGGCGAAGCGGGCGCACCCCGACCTCGAGTTCCAGCGCGTGCATCACCGGCTTGTCCGGATCGCGGGCGGCGACGGCCACGCGCATCCCCTCGGCGGAAAACCGCCGCGCAGCTCGCGCTGGTACCCGGACCGACCACCCACGATGAGGGCGACGGGTAGATCCTGATTCGACACTGTTGAAGCTTCAGTCACGATAGTAGGTCCTCGCGAAATTTCCGGTGTGCTGGCTGATGCTGAACCACGTTACCGCACCACGGTATCGACCGCGCCCCCGCGGCAAGCGCTACGGGCGCAACAGCCTGAACCGGGACGCCCGCGCCCGTCGGTCGATGCGGCAGCGGGAATAATTGAGGGCAATCCTTCGCCTCGCTACCATGCGTGTTCCTTAATCATGGCGACCCTCCCCGGCACGATGGACAAACAGATCCTGCTCAATGCGTTTGATATGAACACGCCCGGGTACCAGTCGAACGGCCTGTGGCGATACCCGCGTGACCGCGCCCATGAATATCTGACCATGCGCTACTGGCTGGGACCTGGCGCGGACCCTCGAGCGCGGTCTGTTCGACGGCATTTTTCTCGCTGACGTTACCGGACTCTACGACGTCTACGCCGGCAAGCCGGACGCGGCGTTGCGCGGCGCGGTGCAGGTACCGACCAACGATCCCTTCACGCTGGTACCGGTGATGGCGGCGGTCACCGAACATCTGGGCTTCAGTGTGACCGGTTCCATCCCCGCTCCACCTGCGCCGACTGGTTTGCCGGCCGGTTTCCATGCGCTCGACCATCTCACCGCGGGACGCATCGGCTGGAACGTGGTGACCGGCTACCTCACAGTGCGGCCAAGGGGCGCCGGACGAACCCGGCAGACCGCGCACGACACGCGCTATGACATTGCCGATGAGTTCATGCAGGTGGTCTACAAGCTGTGGGAGGGGAGCTGGGAAGATGGTGCAGTGGTCCGCGACGCGGCACGCGGCGTGTATACCGACCCCGGCAAAGTCCATCGTGTGAGGCACGACGGCGAATATTTTTCACTGGACGCCATCCATTTGTGCGAGCCATCGCCGCAGCGCAGTCCGGTCATTTACCAGGCCGGCACATCAACCAAAGGCCAGGCGTTTGCCGCGGCCCACGCCGAGTGCGTATTTGTCGGCGATGCCAGCATGCAGGTCGTCGCCAACTCGGTGCGTACCCTGCGCGAACAGATTGTCGCCGCGGGCCGCGCGGTCGAGGACGTCAAGATTTTCGCCCTCGTAGCGGTTGTGGTCGACGACAGCGACGAACTGGCGCGGGCGAAGTTTGACGACTATCAAAGCTACGGCATTCACGAAGGCGCGCTGGCGCTGATGTCGGGCTGGTCCAATGTCGACCTGGCCGAGTTCGACATCGATGCGCGTGCCGACGCCCAATCGACCGACGCCATCCAGACCACACTCCGCGCGCTGGGTACAAAATCGGTACGCGAATGGGCGGAATTCCTGGTCGTGGGCGGTGCCGCGCCGGTCATCGTCGGTTCCGCGTCGCATGTGGTCGATGAACTCCAGCGCTGGATGGACGTCACCGGCGTCGACGGTTTCAATCTCGCCTACACCGTGATGCCGGAATGTATGACCGATTTCGTCGATAAAGTGGTCCCGGAAATGCAGCGACGCGGTATCTACAAAACCGGTTACGAACACGGCACCATGCGCGGGAAGATTTTCGGCCACGGCGCGCGCCTGCCGGACAACCACCCGGCCGCCAGGTTCCGTATATCTGACTTCGGGAAAGGTAACCGTACGTCATCGGAGCGCGATCGCCCCATGTCGGTCGCGGCAATACAGTTACTGTCCCCGGTCTTCGATCATTCGCTGCGCAGCCAGTTGATTTCCTGCGCGGTCGCCGGCCCGATCACCACTTCCCCTGAGTTGCCGTGGCGGCTCGGCCGGACGGTCGGTGACGGCCCGTCGACCGGCCATCAGTTCGGCTTTCGACTGCGGGTACAAGGGTTGTTGTTGCGGGTCGCCGTAGCCATCGGGGAACAACGGCTGATTGGTCGCCGGATCGTACTTGTCGCTGGCCCCCAGGGTGTGCAGCAATTCGTGGGCGATGACGACATGGTTTTCCTTTTTCATGCGCTTTGAAGCGAACGCGTTGACCACGCCGATGTGGCCTTTCTGCAGTCCCATCGAATGCGCCACCGTAGTCGTTAGTTCGGGATCGAAATAACGCACGAAGACTTCGACATCCTGCGGGTAAGGGTAATCGTCCTGCCATAACGCCCAGAAGCGCAGCTTCAAACTCCCTAACATGACCGCCAGCGTCGAGCCCTGAGTCGGCGGCCGCGGCGGCTGCGCTGTCCGCTCGCCGGCGTATTCGATGTTTACCGGCAGCTCCAGGGCAAGGCCGTAGCGACGGGCTTCACGCACAAAAAAATGTACCTCGATGTCGGCGAAAAACGTCTCGACCGAACTTCGAAATCCCTGGCGTTCAACGCGGCTATGTAGGCGCGGCTGGCGTCGCTGCCGTCGCCATCAATAGCGTAGTCAACAACTTCCAACGGCTGGTCCTAACTCGTTGTGCGTGTCGTCGTCAGCCAGCTGGTCAGGGCGACGTTGACCAGGATGAACAGGAGAATGAAGATGCGGAAATTTTTGAGCATATCCGGTGATTATGACGACGTATGACTCGAGGGGAAGGGCTACTGTCGGAACCTGACTGGAACTCAAAATGCATATACTGTGTGCTTGTCGTGCGGCCCTGCGGCCGTTGGCAAGCATCCTCGACGTACAGGAGTACAACATGGTTCGTCTCGCCGATACTCCCGATGGGCTGCGCCCTCATCTCGAAGCGCTCGAATGCGAGTTGTGACAGCGCGCCGTTGGTGACCGGTCCGCCGCTAGCCGAGCGCCGCGTGGCCATCATCTCCACCGCGGGCTTGCAGGTTCGCGGCGACCGACCGTTCACCCTGGGCGACCGGCCACCGACTTTCGGCGCGCCGGTGACTACCGCATCATCCCCGGTGCGACGCCGGCGGCCGATATTGTGATGAGCCATGTCTCGACCAACTACGATCGCAGTGGTTTTCAGCAGGATATCAACGTTGCTTCCCATCGATCGACTGGCCGAATGGCGACCGATGGCGTGGTCGGATCGGTTGCGGACTACCATTATTCGTTCATGGGTGCATCGGCGCCGGAACAGATGGCGCCGGCGATTGAACATCTCGTACCGCTGTTCGACAAACGACGCCGTCGACGCGGTCCTGCTGGCCTCGGTCTGACCGTTCTGCACGCGCGCCGTGGGCGGGATGGCACATTTCTGGAAGGAGCCGGGATCGCGACGACGCAGATCTCGCTGATCCGTCTACACACCGAAAAAACGCGACCGCCGCGCGCGCTGTGGGTATCGTTTGAACTCGGGCGCCCGTTCGGACCACCCGACAACCCCCAGTTTCAGCGCGAGGTTGTACTCGCCGCACTGCGACTGCTGGAGGCGAAACAAGGTCCGCTGATCGAGGACTATCCCCTCGATGCGCCGCCCAGCGCCGGCGAACAGAGCGGCTGGGCCTGCCCGATCAGTTTCAGTCCGCCGGCCACAGAACTCAGCGGCGGCGCTGCCATCGGCAACGCACTCGGCGATGAAATCGCACAGATGCAGCCCTGGCACGACCGCGCGCTTGCCGCGCGAGGCCGCACCAGTGTCGGGGTCAGTGGCCTGCAGCCGGAGGCGATCGCAACGTTGTTCGGCGCGTTGTTCGACGATCCGCCGCCGGCCAGTCCGCGGACGACCTTGGCGCTGGCGGAGATCGTGCGCCTCGCCGCCGAAGATCCGAAGGCGCTCCACTTCGAGGCCGCCAGCGCACAACCCGGTGATGCCTCCGCGAGCCAGTTGCCCGAATGGTACATGCACTCGACCCGCGCCGCCAGCACATTGCGTGAGCTCGGCGAACGCCTCGCGCAGAGTAACGATGAAGGCCTCGGGCTGACCGGCCAGTTTCTTTATCGCGCGCGCGGAAGCGGATGAGATGGCAGAAACTTGAGCGATAGCCGCCCCTACTTGCTCAATGCTTGCGCAATGAGTGCATTGCCGGGCATCCAGACATTCCACATACCGTAGCCCGAATTGACATAGACGTGGCCGGCGGCAATCGCCGGCCCGGGACCGTTCAGGGCGCCGCCGCGTGCTTTGACCCCGTTGACGGTGTCGAACTCGCGGGCGGTGTCGCTCAGCGTGACCGCGCCCGTGTTCGCGCCAGGCACGCAGAAAGCTGTCGAGATCGCCGGGAAAAACCGCGCCGCCGATAACACCGACGGCGGCGAGCTGGCCGGTATTACACAGCGTCTTACCGGTGCACGAGCCCTGGTGCGGCGGTACTCCTACAGCTTGCCGTCGCGGAGATCGAGGGCAGCGATGCCGCCAGCTTCGCCGGCGCCTTTTTCGTAGGCGAGGGAGATGGCGACGTAAACCTTCTCGGCATCAGCAGCAAACCCCATCTGATGCCGCTGACGATGCCGCCCTGACTGACCTCGGTTTTCCACGTGATTGCGCCGGTGTCCGGATCGAGGGCATACATCCAGCCTGATTTCTGACCGGCGAGCAGCCGCGAACCGTCCGGTTTACGGATCAGGATCGGCGATGCGCCGAAATCGAGATCCGGCCCGTTCGAATCCGGACAGGCGACCATCGCTTCCGGCGTGTGGTCCATGCATGCCACCGTGTAAGCGTCGCCGGCGGTAGTCTGGGTGATCCACTTGACCGTGCCGGTATCCATGGCGAGCGCCATGACGGCATCGGACTCCGGCGCCGCGGGACGGAATAGCCGTCGCCGGTGACCAGGTAGCGTATTGGTGGCGGGTTCGAGCGTCGGCGCGGTCCATACCGCGGCCCCCGATGGCGCCCAGCGCTGCGCGCCGACCTTGTTTTTGCCGCGCTTCGAGGGCGCTTCAGCGATGGTGTACCGCCTCCATACCACCACCGGTGACGGCATCAACGCCCAGTACCGCCACGAAACGTACAGCATTCGTAATCCGGCATGCCGCCGGCAACCTCTTCGAGCGAAGACAGCGTACGGCGGCCGATCGTTGCGATAGGTGGGCGCCGGTGATGCGCGTGCGGGGGTGCCCGTCGGCCAGCAGGCGCCAACGTTCGACGCCGGTGTCGGGATCGATCGCGTACACGGTACCGCCGAGGTCGCCAAAAAAGAGGCTTACGCTGCCGTTGCCGAGCTTGCCGAGCACCAGCGCGGTGCGCACGCCTGCGCCGGCTTCAAACGCCCACAGCGCACAACCGGATACCGCGCTCGAGGGCGACCACGAGGCCTGAGATGGTGCCAAAAAACAGCGCCCGTCAGCAACTACCGGTTGTCCTGACATCGTCTCCATTGCCGGCACGCCGAAAACCCATTTGAGCGTCAGCCCGGCACGTTTGCCGCCGATGACCAGCGCGCAGCGGACTGAAAACGGGCATTGGCGAGGTCGTTGCCCCAGCCGTTCCAGCCGGAATCGACGTTGCTGATGCCGTGTTCCGGTTTAGCTTTGCAATACGCCTCGCGCGGGATCGCCGCGGCGCCGGAGGCAAATTCGAGCGGTTTGCCGGTCGCGCATTTCCGGCGACCGCGCGCCGTTCGTCATGCGAAAAGCTGGCGCGCATAAGGTGCCATCAGTCCGGCGCTGACTGCTGCATAAACGGTGCGCGGATCCTTGTCCTTGAGCTCTGCCAGGTAGGCATGCGCGGCAGGTTTCGAACATGGCAATAGGCGCAGTTGCCCTCGAACAGGCGTTTGCCGTCCGCGTCCGGATCGCCGTTCGCCGGTGCGGCGATCACGAGCGCGGCCATCAGGCAGAAAATCAATCGCACTGGCGTGTCTCCTCGGCTGTCTGGGCGCGCAGACAAACGTCTGCGTTAGCTGGCATGCGATCGCTCACCGTGGCGTCACTTCCTCGACGAATGCACGCAGCGCCTCGATGTCACTGCGCTGTCCGTCGAGCGAGCCCGGCGTCGCCCTGCTCAATGGCGGCGATAACGGCGGCGTCGTTACTGAGCGTACGCTCAAGAAAAGGCGGGCGTTCGGTGGCGGATGTTGCAACGCCTGCGTGCAGTGCGCGGGAATGGTTCGCATGCGCAGTGTTTGACAAATCGGATTGTGACCTGAGTGCGCGCGGTCTGAAAATTGAGACTGGAAATCGCTGCTGGCTTCCAGGGTCTCCTGTAAATTCGCCGGCCAGTGCCGCTTGCCGAGCGCGTTCGCAGCCCGCGCGCATGACGGCGATATCTCGGTCCGGCTCGAGCGCGGCGCGCAACGGTTTCACCTTCGAGTTCGATGCGCAGTTCCTGGATCTCGGCCCAGTCGTGAGCCTCGAGCAGCGGGATACGAATGCCGGGATTGCGCGGGACTCCACCGCTTGCTCCGCCGCCAGTCGCGCCACGGCTTCGCGCACCGGCATGATGCTGGTGCCGAGTTCCTGCGCGAGCTGGCGCAGGGTGTCCAGCGGGCCAGGCTGCAGACGTCCTGACAGCAGGGCGTTTCAGGCGGTCATAGGCGAGTTCGTTGAGGGTCCGGCGTTCGATGGACCCGATGTCGAGTGCGTGCTCAGCCACGGGATGACCTCCTGTTGCATTGTCATCTATGATCACATGTCTAGATATCGACTCCAGTCTCAGCGAATAACACGCAAGGAGGAACTCATGGGCTTTGTCACGACGGACTAGCGCGTCTACGAAATCCGTGCCCTGTTCGAGCCGGCACGGTTCACGGTGGTCGGCGTTTCGACAGAGTTTCGAACCACCCCGGAATTTGTCCGCAGCGTCCTGCCGCCCGGCTTCGAACCGATCGCGGAACCGACCGGGCTGGTCCGGATCGGCCACATGCAGAGCGAGATGTGCGGGGATTTCAATGTCTGCACAACCGTGCTGAACGCACGCTTTCGCGAGTACGAAGGGCAGTACGCACTGTCGATGCTGATCAGCGGCGAGCATGCCGCTCACCCTCGGGCGTGACCTGGGGCGAGGTCAAGAAGACCGCGTCCAGCGCCCTGCACATCGACGGCTCGCGCCTGTATGCCTACGGTTCTCGCGACGGTCACCGCCTGGCCGAAATCGACGCAACGGTCGGTAGTGACCTCGGCCCGATGACGGTGCAGTCAAATGCGCTCGAGCTGAAAGCCTGGCTGTCGCCGACCGGCGGGCTGCAGGCGCCGCCCCGCGCGTTCGTTCACCACGTCACGTCCCGCCTCGACTGGGTACGCGAAGCCAGTGCGACACTGGCACTCAACAGTGGGCCCTACGATCCCCTCGGTGAGATCCCTATCCTTGGGCTGGGCGCGGCGCGGCACTACTTCGGGGAAAGCATCTACCACGTCAGTGCCTCAGTCGAACTGGACGACGGTGACCGTTATCTGCCGTATATCTATGGGCGCGCTTATGACGACCTGACCGGCTACCCGAAAGCCGCCCGCTACCGCGAGCCGCATATCGCCGCGAGCGCGGGCTGAACCATGTCCATCAACGCGATCCGCCCCGCCGCGCACAAAACCCGCGTCCATTACCGAACCGTCGATATTGATGGTGTCAGTGTTTTTTATCGCGAGGCGGGATCGATAGACGCACCGGCGATCCCGCTGCTGCATGGATGGCCGTCCTCGTCGTTCGAATTTCGCGAACTGATGCCGCTGCTGGCGGAGAATTTCCGCGTGGTTGCACCGGACTTCCCCGGACTCGGCCACTCCGCCACACCATCAACCGCAGACTACGCGTATACCTTCGATAACATCGCGCGCACGATGACGGGCCTGACCGAAGCGATCGGCCTGGACAGCTACGCCGTATACCTCACTGATTTCGGTGCGCTGATCGGCTGGATCATGGCCGGGTCGCGGCCCGAGCGCATCACCGCGGTCATCTCGCAGAACGGGGCCGCCTACAATGTCGGGGTGGTCAATGCTGACGACGCGGAGTGGCAGGCCCTGGTCGAACTCTACCAGGACCCGACCGTCGAGCGTCGCCAGCGCATGGTCGGCGCGCTGTCCTTTGAATACACCAAATACCCCTATGTGGCCGGCGCCTGTGATCCCAGTCTCGTCTCGCCCGATACCTACAACCTCGATTACGCGCTGTTCCAACGTCCCGGCCAGTTCGATATCCAGGTCGACTTCCTGATTTCCTACTGCGACTACATCCTCAACCGCTTGCCGGAAGCCCAGGCCTATCTGCGTGAACACCAGCCGCCGCTCCTCGCGATCTGGGGCGCCAACGATCCGTACTACCCGGCCGCGGGCGCCGAGGCATTCAGGGCCGATGTCCGCGACCTTGAAATCCACTATTACGACGCCGGCCATTTCGCGATCGAAACCCATCTCTACGAAATCGCCGCACACATCACGACGTTTCTGGGGCGTCGCACCTGAGCGGGAACCAGGCAGGCCCCCTCTGACCAGGCCTCCTATCGGGGTTAACATCTACGGCGACGTCGTCGTGTCGACGCGCCAGCCGGGAGTCTGACAATGTATCCACCACGATTCGGTTTGTTTCTGCTGCCCAATGATGTCAGGAAGCGCTTGCAGCGGCCCGCCGCGCTGAAGGCGAGGGGTTTTTATTCGGTCTCCGTCAACGATCACTTCTACTCGCCGTTCGGCAATGCGCGCACGCCGCAGCTCGAATGTTTCACCGTGCTGACCGCGATGGCGATGGTCACGAAACGGATCAAGCTCGCCTCCGCGGTCGCCGCAGCCTCGTTTCGCACCCCGCCGCTGCTGGCAAAAGTCGCGACGACGCTCGATCTGGCCAGTGAAGGGCGCCTGATCCTGGGGCTCGGCGCCGGCTGGCAGGGCACCGAGTACGCTGCCCATGGTTACCCGTTTCCTTCACCGCGCAGCGGGTCGAGGAACTTGCCGAATGTGTGCAGGTGCTGAAAGCGATGTGGACGCAGGACGCGCCCGCGTTCAAGGGCCACTACTTTTCGATTGAGGACGCCGGCAATCTGCCGCGGCCTGCACAGCGACCGTATCCGCCGATCATGCTTGGCGGCTCGGCGCCGTCGTTGCTGAAGCTGGCGGCCGCGGAAGCGACGATCCTGAACATTATCCCGCCGACGTCGAACGGCAAGGACTTCCCCAACGATCCGGTCGCTACCGTCAGGTTCACCATGGACGTGATGAAAAAGAAGATCGCGATGCTGCACGAGCTGATGCGCGCCAAGGGGCGCGATCCGCCGCCGAGATGGAACTCGGCGGCCTGCTTCTGCTCGGCATGTCGCGGGATGAGAACGACAGCGGCCTGCGCGACATGGCCAGCAACCTCGGCTTCGCGGACTACGCCTCGGCGCAACGCTCACCCATCGCCCTGCTCGGCACCCCGGCGCAAGTTCGCGATACACTCGCCGAGCGGATCGCCGATACCGGGGTCACCTACTACATGATGGCCGCAGCGAACGACGAATCCTGGCAGTTGTTCGCCAAAGAGGTGTTACCGCATTTCCCACATTGATAGGGAGTCTGACTATGACCACTGAAGCCACCACGGCATCCCTCGAGCAAGCGTTCAACGACTGGTGTTCGGCACTTAACGAAGGCCGGCTCGACGACTTCTACGCCTGGTTCCACGAGGACGCGGATATCCTCGACGAAGATTTTCCGTGGCGCATGAGCAAGGCGGAGTTCATCGATCACATCGCCTTTCATGCGACCAGTAACGGCGGTAAGGGCGTGTGGGAGTTTTTCCAGTGGCTGCCGCGTGAACTGCACTTTGTCGTGGCTGGCCAGACCGGCCACGTCGCCGGCTTCTCGACCTTTCGCGGCAAGCCGCGCGATTGCGGTTTTCGTCAGCGTTTCATGGGTTTTACCCTGACCTGGGCGCTGCTCGACGGTCGCTGGACGATCCTGTGCTGGCACCAGAGCGTCCTCAAGGGCCGCATCGACGGCGCTTCACCGACTTAAACGGCTCATAGCGGGCTTCGCGAGTCGATAAATCCGCTTCCGTTCTGTACGCGTCGGACCCGCTACCTGCTCGCGGTGCGAACGCGCCGTCGAAATGATCTGAACGCTAGGTAACGCGCCTACGCGGGCGCCGCGTGCGGCCGCAATTGACCGGGATCAATGTAAACAGCCGACTGAGGGTTCCAAATCGGAACCTGCAGATGTTGTGAACGCGGGCGCTCACCGCCATGAAACGCTTCTACGCAATTACGGCGACCTTGATCCTCGGCTGGGGTGCGGCTGAGGCCGCGAGCCTTTCCGGAATCGTGCTCGACGCGGACGGCGAACCGGTTGCCGGTGCTTTCGTCAGCGCCGACGCCGGGAACCGCGGCATGGCGGTAACCGTCGTCAGCGGCCGCCAGGGCGCTTATCGCATTGACGAACTGTTCCCCGGCGACTACTCGCTGAGTTCAGAAAAGTTCGGCTACGAAGCGTCGCGCGCCGACGGTTTTCGGCTCACCGCGAACGGCGGGGCAGCATGACTTCTGCCTGCGGATGAGCACTGACACACAAGCGCAACTTCCGGGCAATGCCTGTACTGCGGCGCTGCCGGACAGCGCCGAAAAAGCGCGCTTCATCACCGGTTGCACGATCTGTCATGACATCGGCGCCGAAGCCGTGCGCCGCAAACGCAGCCGTGACGAATGGATCGCCGCCATCGCACTGATGCGCGGCGGGCTGATGTCTACAGCGTGATCCCTGATATCGACAACGCCGAGCTCGCCGACTGGCTGCTGGCACATGGATTCGGACAACAACCCGCAGCCAACACGGTGTCCGAACCCGGCACCGCTGCCAGCGCCGGGGTGGTCACAACCATGTACCACCTGGGCGCCAGCGACAGTTGGGTCCACGACATGATCATCGAGCCGGCGACCGGTGCCGCCTGGGCGGGCGATTATCCTCACGACCGCCTGATCCGGGTCGACCTGCGCACCGGCGCGCAGAAGCACCACCGCCGCCGGTGCCGGTGGCGGGCATGCATACCCTGCACCTCGACGCAGCCGGTTAGTCTCTGGATCATCGCTGCAGTTGACCGACATGGTGGCGCGTTTCGACCCCCGTGAAGAAGCGTTTCGCATCTACGCCGGATTTCAGCGTGGCTCGCTGATCCACTCGTTTGGCCTATGACGAACATGGCCTCGTCAAGTTCGATTCCAGCGGCCGCATGTGGCTGTCGGAATTCGGCAGCAATGCGATCGCGAGCCTCGACCCCGACACCGGTGAGATCGTTGAATATGCTCTGCTCGGTGACAGCGGACACCACCTATGGCGTCGCTCTCGACAGCAGGGAGCGCGTCTGGTTTACAAAGTACAACGAGAACACCTTTGGCTACCTCGATCCGCGCAGCGGCGCTGTGGTCGAAAAACAGATGCCGCGGCCGCACAGCGCGCCGCACCGGATGGATATCGATACCCAGGACCGCCTGTGGATCCCGAACTCGGGCTACGGCACCCTGGCGATGTACGATATCGAGGCCGACAAACTGCGCGAGATCGCGCTCCCGGATGCGGATACGTTTCCTTATGCCGCGCGCTACGACGGCGCCACCGCAACCGTATGGGTGGTCGGCAACGGCGCCAACTCGCTGTATCGTTTCGACCCACAGACCGACACCTTCAGCGTATACCGCTTGCCGGCTGCACAGGCTTTCGGGCGCATGATTGCGATTGACTATTCCAACGGCGATGTCTGGACCGCGCTGTCCAATTACCCGAACAAGCACACCGGCCGTCCGACCGGTACGCTGGTGCGACTGCAGCACGTCGCGCCCCCGCTGCGCTGATTGGCGACGATCCCGGCGCAGCAGATAATGTGCCGGCCGCGGCCGCCGACGGGCTATAGTCAACCACGCGGGTCACAACGGGGAATATTCAGCATGGAAGTTAAGTTCTCGGAGCAGGAACAGCAACTGCTGGCGGCCAATGACAGCGTCGTCGCGGCGCTGGCCGAGGTCGCAGCAGAGTGCGACAGCAAGCGCCTGCCACCACGCGCCGCATGGGCCGCCTACCAGACCGCCGGACTCAAGGGTCTGCTGACGCCGCCCGAACAGGGTGGCCACGGCGTCCGCGCCGCACTCATGGCGCGCATGTCCGAGTCCCTCGGCGCGGTCGATCCGATCGGCACCATTACCTTTCTTCCGCAGGAATATTGCATCGCCGCGATCGCGCGCTACGGGCATCACCCCTGGCACGAGGCGATCCGTCAGACTCTGCTGGCCGGCGAGCTTATGACCGGCTTCGTGCTGACCGAGCCCGATACGGGGTCCGACGCCAGCGCCATCAGCACGCTCGCCAGCCGCAGCGGCGACGGCTGGCGTCTCAACGGCGCCAAGGCCTGGGTCACCAATGCACCCTATATCGACGAATACTTCGTGTTCGTGCAAACCGCGGCGGGCAGTGGTGCGGCGGGAATTGCCGGCTTTCTGGTCCCGCGCACGGCGAGCGGCGTCACTTTCAGTGCACCCTACGATCTCCTCGGCGGCCATATCGGCACCATCTGCGATCTGCATTTCGATAGCGTCGATCTCGCCAGTGAACGACTGGTGGTCCCGCCCGGACAAGGCCTGCGCGCGGCGCTGTCGGCGATCGACCTGGCGCGGATCAACGTCGCGGCGATGTGTTGCGGGGCGCTGGCCACGGCCCTCGACACGGCGCTCGATTACACCACCACCCGCCATGCCTTCGGGCAGCCGCTGGCAAACTTTCAGGGTCTGCAGTGGCAACTGGCCGAGGTGGCCACGATCCGTATGCCGCGCGCACCATGACCTATGCCGCCGCGGCAGCCCTCGATGCCGACGGGCGCGCCAGCATTCCCGCCGCGCATGCCAAGAAGTTCGCTACGCGTGCGGCACTCAATGGCATCGGCACGTGCATGGGACAAATGGGATCGAACGGCCTGAAGCGCGATACGCCGCTGCCGCGGCTGTTCGAGCAGGCCAAGATCGCGCACACCCTCGACGGCACTACCGACATTCAGAACGTCGTGATCAGTCGCGCCCTGCTGGCCCCCTATCGCGCCCGGCTCGACGACTGACGAGGTTTCGAGACCTGGAGGCTCATGAGCAGGACATGACAGCACCGCCCAGCCCTGGCAGCGCTTCACGTTTGCGCGCGAGGGTCGGGTATTGACCGCCTACATCACCTCGGAACATCGCATGAACGGCGTCGATGAACCGATGCACGACGAACTGGCGCGAGTATTCACCGATCTGCAGCGCGACAGCGAAAGCGACATTATCGTACTCAGCGCCAAAGGCCGCGCCTTCTGCGCCGGCGGCGATTTCGACTGGTTCCAGGCCCAGATCGACGATCCGGCTAATTTTCGCGCTATCGCCTGGGACGCGAAACGCATCGTTGGCTCGCTGCTGGAAATGGAAAAACCGATCCTGTGCCGTCTCAACGGCGCAGCCGCCGGACTGGGCGCAACCATCGCGCTGCTGTGCGACATCATCGTTGCCGACGAAACGGCGCTGATCGGTGATCCGCATGTCAAGGTAGGCCTGGTCGCCGGCGACGGCGGCGCGTTGATCTGGCCGCAGCTGATCGGCTTTGCGCGAGCCAAGGAAATGCTTCATGACCAGTGACATGATCATGGCGAGTAAAGCCGCTGAACTCGGCCTGATCAACTACGCCGTGCCGGCCGCGCAACTGGACACCCGGCTGAACGAAATTATTGTGAAGCTTGAAAGTAATCCGAAATGGGCGGTGCGCTGGACCAAGACCGTAGCCAACATCCCGCTGCGCTCGCTCGCAGCCGAGCTGATGGACGCCGCGATCGGCTGGGAAAGCGTTTCCAACTACTTAGCGATCGCGCCGAGGCGGTGCAGGCATTTCGCGAAAAACGCCCACCGCGTCTGACCGGCGAGTAGCGCTACAAGGTATCGGCGTCGAGAACGCCACCCCTGGTCGCTGTCAGCAATACGTCGCGTCCGTCACGGGCCCCCGTGGTCAACTCCTCGACCATGATCCCGTCTGATGCGCGCGGGTGGATCAACCAGCGCTCGCCGGTTACGCCGACAACCGGCGGCTGCGGGATCGGCGTCAGTCCGCGTGCGGCGAGGTCTTCGCCACTGGCGAGGACGTCGTCGACGATCACGGCAAGATGATAGAAACCCTCGCCGTTTTCGGCGAGCCGCCTGGCGATCGGATTCGACATGTCGGACTTGTCGAGTGGTTCGATCAGTTCAATCGACATGTCATCACGGCGGCCACTGACCGATAGCAGGTAGGCTTTGATGCCCTCAACCTCGGTTTCGTATTCTGCGTATTTCTGCAAACCGTAGGTGTCGTACCAGAACGCCGTCGCGAGTTCGAGATTATTGACCAACACGCCAATATGACTGAGCCGTTTGATCATGGTTGCTCCCGAATAAACGTCTACCTGGCCGTGCTTTTTGCCGCCACGCTAGCCGGGCAGCGGGAATCGCGACTGATCCAGGTCAACCCCGGGGCCGTGCGGCATCAGCCTGCGCTGACCCGCTCGCGCCGCTCCGAAGGCCGTGGCATTCTTGAGTTTCCACCTATCATCGAGCCGCAGGAACAACGCCATGAATCAAACCGTAGAAACCGCAGAAGACGTCGGCATGAGCAGTGCGCGGCTCGAACGAATTCAACCGACCTTGCAGCGTTACGTCGACAGCGGCGGCTACGGCGGTTTCAGCACCCTGGTACAGCGTCGTGGCCGCCTGGTACACGCCGCGCAATTCGGCTGGCAGGACCGCGAGGCCGAGACGCCGATGAACGCCGAGACGCTGTTTCGCATCTATTCGATGACCAAGCCGATCGTATGCACGGCATTGATGACTTTGTACGAGGAAGGACGCTTCCAGCTCGTTGACCCGGTCGCGAAATTTATTCCTGCATTCGGCGCAACCCAGGTGATGGAACCGAACGGCAGTCTGGCCGATCAGAACCTGCAGCGACCGATGCAGATCCGTGATCTGCTCAGCCACACCTGTGGACTTACCTACGACTTTTTTGATGAATACTCGAGCGGGGAAGCGTATCGCAAGGCGCGGTTGATGAACGACCCGACGCGCACTCTCGAACAGGTCATCGCCGAGCTGGCGCGGATCCCGCTGGCATTCCATCCGGGCACGACCTGGCACTATGGCCTCGGCACCGACGTGGCCGCGCATCTGATCGAAGTCCTGTCCGGCCAGCCATGCGGTGACTTCCTGCGCGAACGCCTGTTCACGCCGCTCGGCATGGACGATACCGGTTTCGGCGTGCCGAAGGCCAAACGCAGCCGGCTCGCGGCCATGTACGGACACCCCGACCTGTTTGCCGAGGGCATGACCTTCCCGATGCTGTTCGGCCATTTCAAGGCCGGCAACTCAGCGCGCCGCGAGGTTGCCGATACCTATCCGTTCGACCAGCCGGAGGTGTTTCAGCGTGGCGGCATCGGTCTGTTTTCGACCGCCGCCGATTACCTCGCGTTTGCCGCCATGCTGCTCAATGGCCGGGCGCCGGACGGACGCCGGATCCTCGGCCGCAAAACCCTCGAACTGATGCACGCCAACCATCTCGGCACGGCGCAGCTACCGTTCTGTCTCGGCGGCGTGCCGGTACCCGGCTGGGGTTTCGGTCTTGGTTCGCGCGTTGCGATGGATGTCGGGCAGATGGGGGTTTCCGGAACAGCCGGTGAATTTGGCTGGGCCGGCGCGGCTAAAACCTATTACTGGGTCGACCCGGTCGAGGAACTGGTCGGCGTCCTGATGACCCAGTTCATGATTGGTTTCGACCTGCCTGAAAACGATTTCCGGGCGACGGTGTACCAGGCCATCGACGATTAGCAGGGTGGTGAAAAACGTCGCGAGGAAGGTCGTGCGCAAGGCGCGGGCGAGACGAGGACCGGAGTTTATGCCGATAAATGAGGCTGGCTGCCGAACCCGCAACACCGCGCACGATCTGCGCAGTAGTTTTTCACCACCCTGTTAGGCCTGCCGCGCCGCGATACTAGCTGACGATAAACTGCTCCAGTAGTCGCTCGGCGACGTTGTCGAAAACGCGCGCCGAGCCGAGCAGGCGTGCGCTCAGCAGTGCGCCCTGCATCGCGGCAAAAGCATATTCGGCGTCGGCCCGCGCACTGCGTCCCGAGTCGACGATATCGCCACTCGTCCGACCGGCCTCGAATAATGCGGTCAGCCAGGTGAACTGCAGGTTGCCCAGCGCTTCGACCGCGAGCTGCAAGCGTGGCGGCGCCACACTCCAGATCGAGCCGAACGAACCACCCGGGCACATGCGTTCAGCGCCGTGATGGAGGCCGCGAAAATACTGGACATACCAGCGTAGCTGATCTGCCGGCGGGCGTTCGGCACAGGCCTGCATGGCGGCGGCAAGGTCGGCTCGCGCTGCGTCGAGGACGGCCTCAATAACCGCATCCTTGGATTTGAAGTGGCTGTAGATACTGGCCTTGCGGATGCCGACGATGTCGGCGACGTCCTGGAAGCTGAAGCCGGCCGCCGAACGCGTCTGCAGCAGCTCGGCAGCGGTGGTGATGATTTTGTCCCTGGTTTTCATTCCTACCAATTGTACGTAATTTTCGGGGATTAAATCATGCTGAAAGTGCTAAATATCACACTTAATCCATTTCAAAAATACTACCGACCGGTAGGTTGTATATGCTTGATACCGACCAACGACAACACGTCGTCAATGCCACCACCAAGGAGCAACAAGCATGAAACATCGCAACCTCATCCGTACTTCCGCAGCCGCCATCGTGCTCGCTACTGCCTCGGCAGCAGCCGGCGCCGGCCCGCAGTTTCCTCCGCCCCACCTCGACCAGCGGGCCAGCTTCGCCCGCGGCGAATCGGTCGCAACACCAACCCCGCCTGCGTGGTACTTCGGCGCGGTGGGCGAAGCCAGGGCGCGACTGGCTGCAAGCGAAAAGCGCCAGCTATCGCCCTATCCATCGGCTTATTACTTTGCATTGATCCGCGGCTATGCCAACGACACCGATGCCGAACTCGCCGGTTTCCGCGAGGACGAGCGAGCACTGGCGGACCTCGCCACCGGCACCGACACGGGATCGTGACACCACGCGCGACCGCGTCGGTGACGGCGTGGTCGCGCCAACCTCGGGAGACTTACCGTGAATAGTGATCTCATCGTAATGACTTGCTTCAGCGGCGGCCTGATCAGTGCCGCGCTGGTTGCACGCTGGTACCTGTGGCCGTGGCTGCGCAACGCAAGCGAGGGCGATGCCTATACACCGCTGCTGCTCGCGCACAGTTACCGATTTGTCGGACTATTGTTCCTGGCGCCAGGCGCCGTACAGCAGGCGCTGCCGCAGGTTTTTGCAAACACCGCCGCCTGGGGCGACGTACTCAGCGCGCTGCTGGCCCTGGTTGCACTGGCGGCCCTGCGGCGCGGTCAGATCCACGCGGGCGCATGGCTATGGACATTCAATATCGTCGGCACTGCCGATCTGCTGGTCGCCGTCGGCCTCGGGGTTGCAACTGGAGCCGCCGGCGCCATGGGCGCCGCGATCTGGATCCCGATACTGATCGTACCGCCGCTGCTGGTCACCCACGCGCTCATATTCATGCGCCTGGTGACACCCATGCACCGCTGAGCGTAGCGCGGAATGCGCTACGCGCCCGCGTTAACCGACCTGGTCGAAGGCGTCGAGTTTCGGCGACGCCATCTCCTCGAAGAAGTGCGACGGTGTCCACGGCCAGCTCGCCGGAACGCCATGCTTGTCGAGGTACCAGCTGTCGCAGCCGGTCGCCCAGATCGATTTTTTGGCCGCGGCGCTGCGCGCGGATTCGAAGTCGGCGGTGGCCTCGGCGCTGGCGCTGATTTCGCGGCACTCGCCGGCGCGCAGCTGGCCGATGAGCTGCAGCACGTAAGAAACCTGCGACTCGGCAATCTGAATAAGCGAGAAATTGCCAACCGGGCCGTTCGGTCCATTGAGCATAAAAAAGTTCGGGAACTCGGGAATCGAAATCGACAGATAGGCGACCGGATGATCGGACCACACGTCGTCGAGATTGACGCCGCCGCGACCGAGTACCGTAGTCGGCCGAATGAAACTGTCGGCATGGAAGCCGGTGGCCATGACCAGCACGTCGAGTTCATGCAGTTGACCGTCTTGCGTGCGGATACCGCCGGGCTCAACGCCCTTGATCCCGGACGTCACGAGTTCCGCGTTGGGGTGCTGGATCGCTTCATAGAAATTCGCGGAAAAGATCAGACGTTTGCACCCGGCGCGATAGTCCGGACGCAATTTATCGCGCAATTCAGGATCCTTCACGTTGTCTTCGAGATTGGCCAGGCAGGCCGCTTCGATCTCCTGCATCTCTTTCGAGTCTGCATCGATAACGGCGTTGGCGAAGTGCTGAAAATCTTTATCGATCTGCGTGCGCAGCGCTTCCACCGCCCCGCGGTCATTCAGGAAACGGCTGCGTTCTTCCTCGCTGTACTCGCGATCATCGATGGGCATAACCCACTGCGGCGTACGCTGAAAAAGGTCGTAGTGGGCAACCTTGTCGACCAGTGCGGTGGTGATCTGTATGGCCGTGGAGCCCGTCCCCACCACGCCGACCCGTTTGCCGGCAAGCTCAACGTCGTGATCCCAGCGCGCGCTGTGAAAACAGGCGCCGGCGAACGTGTCGAGGCCAGGGATATCGACCATACGTGGATGATGCAGGACACCGGTCGCGGCGATGACCACGTCCGCTTCGTCTTCGCGGCCGCTGGTGGTGCGGATTTTCCACTTGCCGTTAACGAATTCACAGTGCGGTATGCCTTCGTTGAAGCGGATTTTTTCGATAACGTTATATTTCTTCGCGACATGCGCGAAGTAGTCGAATATTTCCGGACCCGTCGCGAACGTGCGGCTCCAGTTCGGATTAGGCTCGAAAGAATAGGTGTAGAGGTGGGCGGGCACGTCGCAGGCCAGTCCGGGATAAGTGTTCTCGCGCCAGGTACCGCCGACACGGTCGGATTTTTCGTAGATGACGAAATTGTCGTAGCCGTACTCGCGCAATCTGATCGCGCTGAGAATTCCGGCCATACCGGCGCCGATAATAATGACTCGAACGTCGTTAGCGCTGGAGTTGGGCTTGCTCATCGTCTCGATGCTCCTATGCTGACCCCGCAACCGGCCGGGGTACCGTCGTGTTCTCTGCGCGACATGCGGGTCGCTTGTCGGTCGGAATTAAACCGCAGTTTTCGTGTCGCCTGCCAGCCATTTGCGGGAATTACTTAGAAAGCAGGCCGCGGGCCCTGCGTGCGGTCGACCCCTGGAATCACAGCCACGGGATGGCTACGCGATCGGATCGGGTTATTTCGCGCCGGCGGCGACGACCCAAAAATAAACATCACACATGAAACTGTTTTTGCAATAAACTTTCTATGATCGTGCCCGGCACGTCGGCCATGTGCCGCGGATCCACCGATAAGCTTGTGCGTGACATGCAGAAAACCGTTTATACCTACTGCCAGATCTGCGAACAGGCCTGCGGCCTGAAAGTCACCAGCGAACACAATCGCATCGTCGAGATCGTACCGGATCGCGACAATCTCAATTCCTGGCGTGACTTCTGCGTCAAAGGCGCCACCGCGGGCGCGGTGGTGGAACATCCGCAACGCATACTGACACCCATGCAGCGCATCAACGGCCGCTACGTCGAGCGCTCCTACGCCGAGGCAATCGCGGCAATCGGCACGCAATTACGCGACATCGTCGCGGCGCACGGGCCGGCAGCGGTGGCCAGTTATGCCGGCAATCCCAATGGCATGAACTTCGGCGGCTCGCTGTTCCTGTCGTTGTTCATGGACGCGATCGGATCGCACAACCGCTACTGGGTGGGGTCGCTGGATCAGAATGCGCTGCATTACGTCGCCGACAAGATGTACGGCCATCCGTTCGTGACCCTGCAGCTCGATCTCGACCGCTGCGCGTGTGTGCTCATGATCGGCGCCAATCCGGCCATCAGCGGGATGTGCTGGATCGGTTACAACGCCGATGGCTGGAAGCGCCTGCTCGCGCGCCAGGCCGCGGGCAAAACCCGTCTGTTTATTGCCGATCCGCGCCGCACCGAATCGGCACGCAAAGCGGACCACCATCTGCAGACCCATCCGGACTCGGACTGGGCGCTGTGCCTGGCGTTGATTAAAGTGATTTTCGCGCGCGGCTGGGAACACCGTGACGACTGTGCGGCGGCGCGCGGTATTGATACCCTGCGCGAAATCGCCGCGGCGGCCTCGCTCGAGGCGTTGTCGGCGTGTTGTGATATTCCTGTTGACGACATAGTCGCGGTCGCGGAGCAGTTTGCCCATGCCCGCGGTGCCGCGGCCCTGGCCCGCACCGGCAGCGCCATCGGTATCAACGGTAGCCTCACCGAGTGGCTCACCCACGCGCTCAATCTGATCACCGGCAATACCGATCGCGCCGGCGGCCGCTTCTACAACGCCGGGCTGGTCGATCCGCTGGTTGCCGGCGACGAAATTTTTCCGCCCAATAACACCCCCAGCCGTGTGCGCGGACTGGCGACGGTGGCGGGTTTCCACGCCACCGCGGAACTTGCCGGCGAGATCACCACCCCGGGCGCCGGCCAGGTGCGCGCGCTGATCATCTCGGGCGGGAATCCCGTCGTCAGCGGACCCGATGGCGGCGAGCTGGACCAGGCGCTGTCGAAGCTCGACCTGCTGATCGCCGTCGACCTCGTGCAGCGCGAGAGCCATCGCCACGCCGACTGGCTGATCCCGGCCGCGCACTGGCTCGAGCGCGAAGAGTTCCATCCTCTGCTGTCGGGGCTCGGTGAAGGCGCGTTTGCACAATTCGGTCGCGAAGCGGTCAAAAAGCCGACGTCGGTCAAACACGAATGGGAATTCCTTCGCGATGTGGCGATCGAAATGCGCGCGCCATTGCTCGGCAAACGCGGCGTCAACCTGCTGGCGAGACTCAGCCGCACGGTCGCCGGCCTGAGCGGTAACCCCTACCACGCCTTCGGCCCGGCCTGGCTGGCCCGGCTACTATTGCTGCGCAGCCGCGGAGTACGCTGGCGGGATATCAAAAACGCGCCGCACGGCCTGCGCTACGGATCCCATCGCGTTGGTATGCTGCGCGAGCGTCTGGCCGCGATGCAACGCCCTATCGACGTCGCGCCGGACGACCTTGTGAAACAGTTGGCGCGGCGCCTCGCTACGGCCGACACACCGGATACCAGCGAATTTCCGCTGCGCCTGCTGTCGCGCCGCCGCCGCCACACCATGAATTCGTGGCTGGGCGAAATCACTGCCGCACGCGTACCGGGTGCGACCGGCGATCGCGTCGAAATCCATCCCAGCGTCGGTGCTGAACTCGGCATCGCCGACGGCGAGCCGGTACGCGTCAGCTCGCGGACCGCGAGCGTGCCGGCAGTGACCCTGTATTCCACTGATGTTAAACCCGGCGCAGCGGTCATGGAGCAGGGCTGGGGTTCGCGCGTGTTTGATCCGTCGAACGACGCATCCAGCGTGCTCGGGGTCAATCGCAACCTGCTGGTCGCCAACGACGACCTCGACCCCCTGTCATCGGTACCGCGTCTGAATGGCACGCCAATCCGGATCGAGAAACTATCAACGGTGTGACGACTGAACCGCAACGACACACGGGCGGTGTTCCGCGCTAGGATGTGTGAGGGGTCCGCTGCCTGACCGCGATCCAGCGGACGTGCTCAGCCGGGCGTTGTGAAATGAACCGGTCGACGCATGCACACTACTGATACCTCATTGTTTTCCCGTTGGCTGGCTTCGTCGCCACTGCGCCATCCGCGCTATCGGTTGTTCTACATCGGCTCGATCGGCACCGCTTTCGGCTACACCATGCAGACGACCATCGCCGCCTGGCTGATGGCCACGCTGACGCCGTCAGCGCTGATGGTGGCGCTGGTACAGACCGCAAGCATGGCGCCCGGCCTGCTGTTCGGGCTCATCGCCGGCACCCTCGCCGACATCGTCGACCGCCGCCAGGTCGTGTTGATCACGCAGCTCATCCTGCTCGGAGGCACGCTGGCGCTGGGCGGCGCCACACTCGGCGGCCTGATCGGCCCGCTGTCGCTGCTGTTGCTGACGTTCGTGGTCGGCGCCGGATTCACGTTCTACATGCCTGCCCACCAGGCGCTGGTCAACGATCTCGTGCCGCGCGAAGAACTGTCGCCCGCCATCGCACTGTCGGCGGTTGCGTTCAACGTCGCGCGCGCGGTCGGCCCGGCGTTTGCGGGCGCGGCGGCGGCGTGGCTGGGGTCGGGCAGCGCGTTTCTGGCCAGCGCGCTGTTTTTTCTGCTCATGATCGTGGCCCTGCGCGGGGTGTCGATCACCACCGCGGCGATCCCCGGCGTGCCCGAAACCTTGATGTCGGGCATTCGCAGCGGGCTGCGTTACGTGCGTCATTCACCGCCGCTGCTCGGCCTCATCATCCGCAACCTCAGCTTTTGTGTGTGCGCCAGCGCACTGTGGGCCTTGCTGCCGGTTGTGGCCCGCGATCAGCTCCATCTCGATGCCAGCGGCTACGGCATGCTGCTCGGATTTTTTGGCGCCGGTGCGGTGGTCGGGGCGCTGTGGATCCCGCGCCATCTGCGCCTCATGTCGCTCGGCGCGGTGGTTACCAGCGGGCACCTGCTGTGGGTCGGGGCGACCCTGATCATCGCTGCCTTCCCGATTTTTGTGGTCGCCATGGCCGGCACTGCGCTGGCCGGCGCGGCCTGGGTCACGGTCCTCGCCAGCCTGGCCGCCGGTACCCAGAGTTCAGCGCCGGGCTGGGTACGGGCGCGTGCGGTGTCGACCAACCTGGTCGCGATCCAGGCCAGCATTGCGCTCGGCAGCATCGTGTGGGGCGCGCTGGCCTCGGCTTCCGGGACGCGTGCCGCACTGGCGGTTTCCGCTGCAGTGATGCTGGTTTTGCTGGCCCTGACCCGGCGCGTACCTATCGGCCTCGGCGAGGAAGCGGACGTCACCACCGGCGTGCAGCTACCCGAATACACCATCGCGGTCGAGCCGCTGCCCGACGACGGCCCGGTGCTGATCCAGGTCGATTACCTCATCGATGCCGAAAATCGCGAGGAGTTTCTGCGCGCCGTTTACGCCATCGAACCGACACGCCGCCGCAATGGGGCCAGTTACTGGCGCCTGTACCGCGACCTCGAAAACGAAGGGCGCTTTATCGAGCGATTTGTGGTCACCTCGTGGGCGGAATACACCCGGCTGCGGGGTCGCATGACCGTGTCGGAGCGCAAACTGCAGGTCAAAGTCAGGGCCCTGCAGCGTAGTGATGTACCGATCGGGATCTCACGCCTGATCGGCGTCGGCCCGGACGAAAACCTGCACAGTGCGGTCGCGCCGCTTGAGAAGCCGGCCCCCGCGGCGGACTGAGATCGGGCTCGCGGCACGCTGACACCTGCTCCGCGCGCCGCGCGGGACGTGATCGCGACACACCGTATAATTGCGCCCTCGAATCATTACGAGGTGTGCCATGTCGAAAGCGATCCGCATTCACGAAACCGGCGGCCCCGAGGTCCTGCGCTGGGAAGAAATCGAGGTCGGGGCGCCGGGCGCCGGTGAGATCCGGGTGCGGCATACCGCCGTCGGCCTCAACTATATCGACGTCTATTTTCGCACCGGACTGTATCCCTCACCGGCGCCGTTTGTACCCGGTTTCGAAGCCGCGGGCGTGGTCGATGCCGTCGGCGACGGGGTAACGGAATTTGTTGTCGGTGACCGCCTCGCCTATGCGACCGGACCGCTCGGGGCCTATGCCGAACTGCGACTCATGCCGGCCGAGCGCGCGGTCAAACTGCCAGCTTCAATCTCGGATCAGCAGGCCGCCGCGATGATGCTGCAGGGCATGACCGCGCAATACCTGTTGCGGCGCACTTACCCGGTGCAGGCGGGCGACACGATCCTGGTCCACGCCGCCGCCGGCGGGGTTGGTTTGATCCTGTGCCAGTGGGCCAAACATCTCGGCGCGACCGTCATCGGCACGGTCAGCACCGAAGAGAAAGCAGCGCTCGCGCAGGCTAACGGCTGCACCCACCCGATCATCTACACCCGCGAAGATTTTCACGCTCGAGTGCTGGAATTGACCGACAATCGCAAGGTCCCGGTAGTTTACGACTCGGTCGGCCGCGACACCTTCGAGCGTTCACTGGACTGCCTGGCGCCGCTGGGCAAAATGGTGCTCTACGGCCAGGCCTCGGGTCCGGTGCCGCCGTTCGAACTCGGCCAGCTCGCGGCCAAAGGTTCGCTGTTCATCACTCGACCAACGCTGTTCACCTATACCGCCAGCCGCGCTGACCTGGTCGCTACGGCCAATGAGCTGTTTGATGTCGTCGGCAGCGGTGCGGTGAATATCGCGGTCAACCAGACCTTCGCCCTGGCCGACGCCGCCGCTGCGCATCGCGCGCTCGAAGCGCGCCAGACGACCGGCTCGACCGTGCTGACTGTTTGAGGTCGCCGCGTCGACTACGGGTCCGCTTCACGAGCATGAGCAGGCAGACATGAAAACGATCGCGATTATCGGCTGCGGCAGTTCCGCGATGATCCTAGCCCACGCGCTGCTCAACCAGGGCGGCTACCAGGTCAGTGTGTTCTCGGAGAAAACCGCGCGCGAATGGGCCGCAGGCCCACCCACCGGTACGCCGTTCGTGGCCGGCGAGAACATTGACATCGAGCGTGAACTCGGCCTCGAGCACTGGGAAGATACGATGTTTTTCGGTGACGGCGTGATGCTTGATTTTCGCCCCACCCGCGGCACGGACCCGCTTACCGTTCGCGGGCGCTTCGGCAAGCTCGGTGCGGCGGTTGACCTGCGCACTCGGGTGCCGCGCTGGATGGACGATTTCGAAGCGCGCGGGGGCAGCCTCGTCATCGAGCGCGTTGAGGCCGAGCGCGCGGCGGCGATCGCGCGCGACGCCGACCTGACGCTGCTCGCGACCGGCAAAGGCGAACTCGGCTCGCTGATCCCGCGCGACGCTGAGCGCAGCGAATTCGATCGCCCGCAGCGGCGTCTGATCGCTTCGCTGGTGTGTGGGGTCAGCGGCTGGGGGTTACGCAACGGCCACCTGACCCGGCCGGTCAAGTTCTCGTTCTTCGCCGATGCGGGTGAATGGTTTTTTGTGCCGTTTACGCACCAAACCCAGGGCCCGGCGTATGCGCTGAATTTCATGGTGCGGCCGGACAGCTACCTCGATCGGTTCGAGCCGGCGCAAACCTGCGCGGAGTTTGTCGCCATCGCGCGCGAAATCATTGCCGCGCTGGCGCCCGAAGACGCTGCCGCACTCGACTCGCTGCGGCCGGTCGACGACCGCTATAACTACCTGCCATTCGCACAGGGGATCACCCCGCTGGTGCGACGATCGCACACCGCACTCCCCGGCGGCGGCCTGCTGGTGCCACTCGGTGATACCGCCATCACCTACGATCCCATCGGCGGGCAGGGCTACAACTCCGCCGCGCGCCATGCCCGGTGGGTCGCGGACGCGATCATCGCGCGCGGCGCGGGGCATTTCGACGGCGGCTGGGCGCAGCGCGTGTTCGATGATTTCTGGGAAGACCACGGACGCTGGGCCTGCGCCTGGAATAACCTGATGCTGAAGGGTCTGCCACCGGCGACGGCGATGGCCCTGCAATACGCCGCACAGCATGCGGATTTTGCCGATACCATTTTTGGCGATTACTTTCGCCCGCGCGGCCTGATGAACTGGATCACCGATCCTGTCGCAGTACAGCAGCGTATCGAACGACATACCCACCTCTCGCAACAGGCTTAGGAGCGTATCTTGGTTCGCACCGTATGGGCCGTAGGCAGCCTGTTACTTTCGGTCGGTATATTGCTGTTCGGTCACGGCATGCATCTGACCCTGATGCCGCTGATGGCGGAGCAGCAGGGCTGGTCGACCAGCCTCAATGCGCTGACCACCTCGGCCTACTTCCTGGGGTTCGGCGCCGGCTGCGTGGTGATCCCGAACCTGCTCGCGCGGATCGGCCACATTCGCGTTTTTGGCGTGCTCGTTGCCACCACGACCGCATCCCTGCTGGCGTTGCCGCTGCTGCCCTATGCGCCGGCCTGGCTGATCCTGCGCCTGGTCTACGGCATCGCGATTTCCGGGATCTACCTGACCGTCGAAAGCTGGCTCAACGCGGAAACCACAACCGAGTACCGAGGTACGGTGCTGGCGGTCTATTCCTTCGTCACCCTGATCGCGATATTCGGCGCGCAACTGGTCCTGCAGGCCTTGCTTATCGATCACCTGCGCCTGGTTGCGATCGCTGCGATTTTTCTCGCCACCGCCGCCCTGCCTATTGGCCTGACGCGACGGGCAGCGCCGCCGACCCCGGCCAGCCCACGCCTGAACGTGGATCTGTTGTCGCGCGCGAGCAACCTGCCGGCGCTGGTCAACGGGGTGTTGACCGGAACGTTCTGGGCGCTCGCCCCGCTGATGATCGCGCGCCTCGGATTTGCCGCTGACGGGGTCGCCAGATTCATGGCCATAACGGTCGGCGCGGGCATGCTGGCGGTGTATCCGCTGGGCTGGCTGAGCGACCGCCTCGGCCGCGTTGCCGTGATTGGCGGACTAGGGGTCGGCGGGGTTGCCGTAACGCTGGCTTTCCTGCTGTTTCTTGATCGCAGCGAAGGCGCGGTGATGGTCTACGGGGCCGCGTTCGGCGCGATCGTGATGCCGCTTTACGCATTGTCGCTGGCGCTGGCCAATGATTACGCCGACGGTGCGAATTTTGTCGAAACCGGCAGCGTCGTCATCATGGCCAATGCCGCCGGCATGGTGCTGGGGCCGATCGCCGGTGGCCTGGTACTGGTCGGCAGCTCGATAGCGCCGCTGTTGTGGTTCTGGATTGCAGCTTTCGTGGCACTCGGCTTTTCGACCCTGCCGTTGCGCCGCCAACCGATAGTGGGCGAGGCCCACACCAATGCATTTGAACTGGTGCCGCGTTCGGTACCCGAGGCCCTGGTCATCGACCCGCGCGCCGATGTACAGGCGGCTGAACAGACATCGAAGCCCGGCGGCGCGCCGGTTTGACAGGCGGCGCGAGAGTGGACATTACCGGACCGCGATAATACTCTCGAATCACATCGATACTCGGAATTGTGAGACACCTCCTCGGAGACCCCCTCGATGAGCGAAACTTTCCTCCGCAATGCCTGGTACTGCGCCGGCTGGGACTACGAAGTTCACCAGGGCCGCGAGGCCATCGTGGCGCGCAAAATTGCCGGCGAACGTGTGGTGCTGTACCGCACCCCGGCCGGCGAGGTGATTGCCCTCGAAGACCGTTGTCCGCACCGCCAGGCGGCGCTGTCGCTCGGCCAGAAGGAAGGCAGTTCCCTGCGCTGCATGTATCACGGTCTGAAATTCAATAGCGACGGCATCTGCGAGGAGATCCCGGGACAGTCGAATATCCCGGCCGGTACCTGCGTGCGCCGCTTTCCGGTGGTCGAGAAAGACAACTGGATCTGGGTATGGATGGGCGATCAGGCACTTGCCGATCCAGCCCTGATCTGTTTCGCCGTGGGCCCGAGCGACCCGGACTGGAATCTGCGCACCTCGCAGATGCACATCAAAACCAATTACCGACGCGAAATCGAGAACCTCGCTGATCTGAGCCATCTGGCCTGGGTGCACGAAACAACCGTCGGGGGTGATCGCAAGTTCAGCGAAATGAAATCGCGCTTTGAACTGACCGAGCGCGGGGTGAACACCCTGACCTGGATGCACAACGTGGCGCCCAACGGCGCTGTCGCGCACCTGTTTCCGGCCGGCACGAAACTGGATATGTGTTTCGACATTCAGCATACCGTGCCGTGCAACTGGATCATGCGTTTCCGCGTATTCTCAGCCGGCACCGTCAGCGAAGGACCCTCCGATGGCAAACTGCTGGTCGACACCTGGACCTGCCAGGCAGTCACGCCCTGTGACGACGATTCGGTGGATTATTACTTCTCCTGGGGCGCCAGCAACGACACCGAGTTCCCCGGCTTGAGCGATCTGCTCGGCGCCACGCTGGACAAAGCTTTCGACGAGGACCGTGCCGTGCTTGAAGCCCAGCACGTGCGCCGCAAGGAACGGCCGGATCTCAAAATGCTCGACATCGCCAACGATGCCGGCCCACGCAAGATGTTGTGGGTGCTGGACAAGTTGATCGAAGCAGAACGCTCACCGGCGAATATTACCGCCGACGCTTCGGCCGGCTGACGGCACGCGCGTCCGGTTCCTCTTCAGCGCAACCAGCCTTTGATCGCAAAGATATACAGGCTGAGCGCCATCCCGGCGGCAACGCCGAACGACACCTGCGCGAGCGTGCCCGGCCACGGCGTATCCTGAAGGTTCATGCCGAGCAGACCGCCGGCGGTAGCCGGGATCAGGGCCAGCGCGGTCAGCAATGCGAGCAGCCGCATGACGCGGTTCATCTGAAACGAGGACACGTTCAGGCGCAGATCGACGAGCGCCTGCAGCGACTCGCGCAGATCTTCGATACTGTCATACAGATCGCCGGCGTCGTCGGCTAGGAAGCGGAAGGTCTCATGCCCCGCACCTGCCGGGCCGGCGATCGCGACCTGACCATTCGAAGCCTCGCGCACCACGCTCCTGAAGTGCTTGAGGCTGCTGCGTACACCCAGAATATCGGCGCGCAAATCGAAGGTGCGGGCCAGGAACACCTCGTCCTTCAGATTCACCTGCGCGGTCTCGAGCTGCAGCAGGGTCAGTTCCAGATGTTCGATGACCTCGGTATAGGCGCGTACGATTTCACCGACCAGCGCAATCATCGCCCGTACCATGCGCGGCGTGCTCACATCCAGGCTCGCGAGGCGCTGTTCGACGCGCTGCTCGAGGTCGGTGTGTTCGCGGCTGAACACGACAACATTTTCGGCGGTGCCGACCAGCAGCACCGGCGTGCGTCGCAAACGACCGTCGCTCTGCATCGCCAGCGGGTAGCGCACGAACAGGGTCGAGTAGCGTTCCAGGCGATCGCTGCGCGGAATGCTCGATTGGAACAATCCGCTGACCGCTTTCTGCGGCACCCCGAGTGCCGCCGCGATCGGTGCAAGACGCTGCTCGTCGACGCCGCTGATAAACAGCCAGTCCGGATCCGCAGTACCGATCCGGTCCAGGGCCGCGTCCCAGGCAATAGCCTCGAAAGTTTTGCCGTCGGGGCCGAGCGCGTGCACCGCGACCTCGGTCGGTCCGCCGGCGGCGCCCGCGCCCGACAATTCCGCACTCGACTGCAGGGCCATGCCGGAGCGCGTACCGAGCAGGGCCAGGCGCCCGAGGCGCAACAGCCTGAGCGCGGGAGAATTACGCAGAACGTCAGGACCAACGGGAAACAGCGCGATCAGTGCCGCGACGATGATCAGTAAATCGATGATCCGCCAACGATTCAACGTGAAGCGACGTTTGTCCGGCGCAAGCGCCAGCGCGGCCAGGTATTCCAATGCAAACAACACGATGATCACGTACTCCACCGTGAGCACCACGGCCTGTCCGTCCACCGACATGGCGAATACGGACGGCGCGAACATCAGGAATAAGGACGCCAGGGCAAGGAAACCCAGCACCGCATCGTTCAACACGCGTTCAATAAATCCAGCCACGTTTCCCTCGGCCTGACGAATGGTATGGAGGAGGTAGTCTAACCGGTTGGTGACATCGCGCTTGTATGCAGGGTGGGCAGATAGTTGTTTTGCTGCGCGCCGAGTCGCATGCACTCGATGGTCAAAGCTGCGCCGAGCGTGGCCGAGGGGTCGCTGCTCGTCATCTACGCTGTATCGTCATTGTCATATCGGGCCGCCAGGGATACCGGCTGGCCATGCGGCGTCGACATATAAGCCTGCCGCCATGCTTCCATCATCGCGTCCAACTCCTTGCTGTCGATGGCGAGCAGGGTTTCCAGGGCGTCGGTCATGGCGGCGTAATAGGTTTCGCTGGTATCGGCAGCTCCGCAGGCGAAACGCGACCTGATCGCGGCGGCCAGGGCTTCCGACCATGCGCCGGCGTCAATCAGCCCGCCTGCCTGTAACACCTGCGACATCGCGTGCGCCTGCGCCTGCCACGGTTCATCGAAATCATGCGGCGGGTCGGGTCGATGGGTGAATGACGGCTCAATCGGCATCGTGCAGGTAGCTTTCCCAGGCCTCGAGATGGACGCGATCGGCCGAGCCGGCGCACTCCGGAAACAAATCCGCGGCGGCAAAAGCAATCGTGTAGAGCGGTTCGATGCGGATTTCTCCTGCTGCCGCGGCGTCGTCCAGCGGATGCCCGCCATGACAGGCGGCGACAACGCCGCGGTGTCCGCGCGCATAGGCCGGCAGTCGAGTATGACCGGTGCTGCCCGCGAGACGCGTACGAACCTTGTCGCCGGACCGGTAGCGCGCGCTCACCGTATCGCTGCGCAGCGACGGCGGCGTACGATGCTTGACGCGATGAACGTCGGCCGCTGACTGCGGCGCGGTGGATGGATCCGGCACGTGAGCGTCGCTCTCACCACTGGCAAGTTCCGCCAGCGTTACGAGTTCCGCGCCCAGCAGCATGCAGGCGTGCGCCTTGTACCACTGGTCGAGGTAGGGTCGCGACAGATAACGCAGCGGCGTTTCGAGTTCGCGCGTGTAGCGGAACTTCGGCGCATTGAAATCGGACGGCCTGGTGTAGGCAAACGCGATCCCCCACATGCGCGCTTCCCACGGCGCGTGAAACGGCGCTTCCTCGTCGCCGCTGGTCTCGACCGCGCCGTAACCGAGTTTGCCACCAAGGTCGTGGATGCCGTCCATTGATCAGACGCGCAGTTCGCGTTGAGTGCCGATCATGGCGTTACGCGTGACCAGCGCCGCGAGGGCGGTTTCGTCGAGCGCTTCGCTACCGCGCGGGCGCTGTGGCAGAACCAGGTAACGCAACTCCGCGGTGCTGTCCCAGACGTCGACACGGACCTGCGGCGGGATCAATTCGCCGAACTCGGCGATCACGGCGCGCGGTTCGCGCACCGCACGCGAGCGATACGCGGCGAGTTTGTACCACGTCGGCTGCACCCCCAGGATCCCGAACGGATAACAGGAACACAGGGTACACACCACGAGGTTGTGGACCTGGTCGGTGTTCTCGACCACCTTGAGATGATTGACCGCGCGTCCGCCGACCCCGAGTTCCCCAATCGCAGCCGTGCCATCGGCAAGCAGACGGGCCCGGAACGCGGCATCGCACCAGGCTCGCGCCACGATGCGGGCACCGATCATCGGACCGATTTCGTTCTGATAAACCTCCACCCACGCGTCGACCGCGGCGCTGTCCAGCAGCCCCGTGGCGACCAGCAGGGTTTCCAGAGCTTTAACCCGCAGCGCCGGCTCGGACGGTACGTGGGCGTGGATCCGCGCGTGCAGCGCGGGGGCTTCGCCGGGATCGTATGGTTTGCTCATGGTCTCGGTTCCGGGTCATGGTCCCGCTGCGTGGCCAGGTCGAGGGCGCGCCGCGTTTGGATACAGCATTGTAGCCCCGGGCAGCGCAATCAAGCCCACCGGGTCGGCGGCGCATAACTGGACGCGCGGTTTTGCGGGCTGCTAGGCTTTGCCCACCAATCGCCCGCGGCGCCAGCTACGCGCAAGGAGAAGCCACGATGAGCCCGACTCTGAGATACCTGCATCACCCTGCATCCCAACCCTGCCGCGCGGTTCACCAGTTCCTGCTCGAAGTCGACATTCCGTTCCAGGAAGAGATCATCGACATCATGTCCGGTATCAACGAACACCAGGCGTTCAAGGATCAGTACAACCCCACCGGGCAGGTACCGATCCTGGTCGACGGCGATTTCATTGTCTGGGAAAGCGCTGCGATCGCGTTTTACCTGAACGAAAAATTCAGCGCGCCCGGCAACTGGTTCGGTGACAGCGCACAGCAGCGCGCGCGTATTCAGCAATACCTGCACTGGCACTCCACGACCCTGCGCCGCGGTGCAGGCGCGTTTTTCTATTCGAACTTTGCCGAATGTATCTGGGGCAAACGCGATTATTCCAGGGAGATCGAGAAAGGCCGCTTCGTGCTGCGTGAATCGATGGGGATCCTCGAGGGCTGGCTATCGAAAACCGAGTTTGTGTGTGGCGACGAGATCAGCTTCGCTGACCTGCAGGGCGTGCATGAATTTGTCTCGCACCACGCCGGCGGCGTGATCCCGGCCGCACAATGGGCCGAGTTTCCCAGCGTCAAGCGCTGGTTCGATACCCTGACCGCGCGTCCGCATGCGCAGACGGTCAGCACCACCATCAAGGAAGTCGGCCAGATCCGCCAGCGCGGGGAGTTGATCCCGATGACGCGTAAAACCTCGCTCGCCAAGGGCACCGAAATCGTTGGCAGCGGCACGATCGGCATCCCCTACTTCAACGGCTGAGTCACCACTGCTCGGCATTCGCTCATGTAAGGATATTCAGCGCATGGCACTGTACGCAGACGCCAATTACCCCGTCGCACCCGCGATCGAGGCACTACACCGCGATGAACTCGACTCCTACGCCCACGCGGGTACCTGGGGCAGCGCCGCGCAGCGGACCGCGATCGCTGCAACCGCGCGCCAGGCACGGGTCGCAAGCAGCGCGCAGGCATCGGCCGGCGACGAGGCATTGACAGGACTGGTCGACCTGCCGGAGCCGGCCCAACGCCTGGCCCGCGCGGTCGCCGAAGGCGCCGTCGATATCGATCGCGACTTCTGCGCACGAGTACAGAGCGAGGGCATCACCGAAGGCGCCTATGTCGAAATCGTCGGGCTGGTGTCGCGCCTGGTTAATCTCGATGTATTCGCGCGCGGATTGGGCGTCGCTCCGCGCAAGCTCAGCAAGCCTAAAGACGATCGCGCGCCGACCTTTAAGCGACCACCGGAAGCTGTCAACGAAGGTTTTTTTACCGCCACGGTGCCGAGCGCGCCGGCCGGCGGCGCATTGGCGGAATCGCTGTACGGCAAGGCGCCGGCCGGCAATATTCTACGCACCCTGAGCCTGGTGCCGGATGAGGCGCGCCGGCTGATCGCCCTGGTCGGCGGCCAGTATTACGGCATGGACGAATTCCTCGACTTCGGACACAACGCCAAACACGCCCTGAACCGCGCGCAGATCGAACTGGTGGCGACCAAGGTGTCCGAACATAATCGATGTTTCTACTGAACCACCTGGCACACCCACCTGCTCCGTGAGAGCGGCAAAGCCCACCAAACAACATACGACCTGGCCGGCGCGCTGGATGCCACGATTGACAGCGGCGTCGAGCACGGTCGTGAACTGGTAGCCTTCGCCACCGCGCTGATGCATGCCGACAACGACCTGCTCGCCGCGGCGCGCGACACGGTCGCCGAGCGCCTCGGCCCGGCAGCGGTAACCACCGCCGCGCTCATCGCGGCAAACTTCAGCATGCTCGATCGCGCCGCCAACGCGATCGGCATCAGCGTAGATGCCATGATCCTGGAACCGAGCGCGGATTTCCGCGCCCAGCTCGGCATCAACAACTACCCGTCGGCGGTCAATACGCTCGGTTGACAGGCTGATGAGGAACCTGCATCAAGAGGGGTCAGGTCCCAGCTTCCTACAGGTTGGCCGTTCGTTCGGAATCGTAGCTGCCGGGCTTGTGCGAAGCTGGGACTTGACCCCAAAACCGGCTTACGCCGGCGCGAACCAGGCCTGGTAGCTGTCCTTGAGTTCGGCTTCGGCTTTCAGGATCTGAACATCCTCGCCAACCAGGTGCCGTAGCGCCGGCTCATCTCCCAGCGCGGCTGCCACGATGGCCGCCGCGACCGGCGCCGGATCGGGCGCCGCAGCCACATCGTCGATATGCTGCTGGCACTGGCGGGCGGCGTAGTCGCTGTAGGCAAAGGTGTCGCGCGCCAGGATCCCCTTGTCCATGATGGCGGTATTGAAGCAGCCCGGCGCGACGCTGCAGATGGTTACCCCGAACGGTTTGAGTTCGTTGGCCATCGCCGCCGACAGCGCGTCGAGCGCGTGCTTGCTGGCGGCGTACATCGCCATGTGCGGTACCGCGACGAACGCAGCGCCGGAAGTGACGTTCACGACCCGGCCGGCGCCGCGCGCCCGCATGTGCGGCAACACCGCCTGCATCACGCGCAGCGCACCGAGTACGTTGGTATCGAGGATCGCGCCGGACTGTTCGATGCTGGCCATCTCGGCCGGCGCAATCAGGTGCAGGCCGGCATTGTTGACCACCACGTCGATGGTGCCGAAGCGCTTGATCACTTCCGCGACTGCAGACTTGACCGATGCTTCATCGCGGATATCGATGGTCACGGCCTCGAGCTGCAGGCCTTCTTCGCCGGCGGTCTTGAGCAGGGTCGCGGCCTTAGCCGGATCGCGACAGCCGGCCGCAACCGTGGCGCCGGCGCGGGCCAGCGCCAGCGCGGCGATTTCACCGAATCCCGATGTACAGCCGGTGATCAGGACAACAGGCATAAGCGCCTCCGATTTGAGTCGTGGATGTGGTTCGTTTCAGGCCCCGGCCTGCGCGCGGCGCAAGGCTTCGGCCCAGACGTCGAGATTACCGGCTTCGCGGGTAAGGCGTAACGACAGGCGTTTGATGCGCCAGCCGGCTGACGTGCGCACAAAGCCGTTTTCGTAAACCCCGAACATGGTGTAGCGCGACGGGCCACGTAAGCCATCGAGCCAGTGTTCGGCGCGCATCGGCGCACGCAGCGTCGCGCGGTCGCCGTCGAGGGTGATGAGCATGTTGGAAATCATGTGCTGGGTCGCACTGAACTGGTTCAGGACCGCCTGCGTGCCGGCAACATGCTCGGCGCGCGTCAGCGTCGCCGGATGGAAAGCCGGGTTGATAGCGCTGAAATCGGTTTCAATGGGGTCGTCGAAAATCTCCGCCCAGGCGATCCAGTCACGTTCGTCGACGCCGGCGCCGTAACGGTGCATCAGGTCGCGGATATCGGCTTCGTCGAGCAGGCGGTCGGTCATGGCGCGGATCTCATGTTGCCGAGGCCGGAAGGTGGTCCGGCTGCGCCTCTATTCTAACTATGACTCGCGCCTGAATTCAGCGCGCGTCGATACCGTATTGCTTGATTTTCCGATACAGGGTGCTGCGAGAAATGCCGAGCTGGCGCGCGACGGCGCTCATATTGTGGCGGTGCCGTGCGATCTCGCGCACTATGAGCTCGCGCTCGACGTCGTTCAGGCGCGCCGGGGACGCAGACCGAGCCGCCAGCCCGCCATCGATTACGAAACCGTCAGGCAATTCAGCCGGCGTCAGGAGCGCACGATCGCTCAGGATATACATACTCTCGAGCAGTCCGTGCAGTTCACGCACGTTGCCCGGCCAGGAATACCGGCCAAGCAATTCAAGCAGATCGGGCGACACAGTTTTGGCGCCGAGCCCATAGGTCGCCTGCAGGCGCTGCAGATAACGCGCGATCAGCAGACCGAGATCGGCGCGACGTTCGCGCAATGGCGGCAGGTTCAGGCTGAGTACGCGCAGGCGAAACAGCAGGTCACTGCGAAAGCGGCCGTCGGCAGCGTCGCGCTCGAGATCGCGATGAGTAGCGGCAATGATACGCACGTTGACGTGGCGCTCGAGATTGCCGCCGACCCGGACCACGACGTTGTCCTGCAGCACGCGCAACAGATGGACCTGCACGTCCGGCGGCAGCTCGCCGATTTCATCGAGGAACAGCGTGCCGCCGTCGGCTTCCTCGAACTTTCCGCGCCGACCTTTGGCCGAAGCGCCGGTAAACGCCCCGGCCTCGTAGCCGAGCAATTCGCTGGCCGCGAGTTCGCGCGTGAGGGTGCCGCAGTTGACCGCGACGAAGGCGTGGTCGGCGACGGCCGACGATTCATGCACGGCGCGCGCGAACAGTTCTTTGCCGCTGCCGGTTTCACCGTTGAGCAGGATCGGGGAATTGGCCCGCGCCATGCGTTCGGCCTGGCGCATCAGCGCAATCATGGCCGGGTCGGCGGTCGCGATGCGCTCAAATGCTGAGTGCAGGCGGGCACGGTCCGCGCGCCCGGCCGCCGGCCCCTGCCCGCCGGCAGGTACTCGGCTCTCGATGATCGCGACGCCGCCGTGCCAGGCGCTGGCGTCGCCATCGTTAGCAAGTTCTGCCGGAGGATGATAAGGCACGGTTTTGACCAGCCGAGCCGGTTGGGCGTCGTCGAGATCCGGTTTGCCACCGCGCATGGTGATGGTCAGCGCGTTGGCGGCGATCACATCCTGCGCCGCTTCGTTACTGCGTACGATGCGACCCTTACGGTCGAGCAGCAGGGCCTGGCGATCGTGCCACCGCGGCGCTTCGCTGCGGTACCAGTTGAGTAACTGCACGCTGCGGGCAAGCTCCTGGGCATGCAGGGTGTGTTCGATCTGATGGGCTGCGGTAACCGCGAGCGCCAGGGTATGGCTGTCACTGAGGTCACCGACGCTGGTGACATCGAGCACGCCGATCAGCGTGCCGTCGGTGAGGTCCCGGATCGGCGAGGCGGCGCAATCCCAGATCTTGGCGGCCTCGCAATAGTGCTCGGTCGACCGCACGATTGTCGGGCGATCCAGCACCAGTGCGGTACCGATGGCATTGGTACCGCTGGCCGCCTCGCTCCAGTCGCGCCCGGGACCGACGTGCTGCTGCGCCGCCGCGGCGACAAATTCCTCGCTGCCGAGTACGTCGAGGATCACGCCGTCCGGGCTGGCAACCACAAAAACATTGTCGCTGGCGGCGAGACTTTCCGACAACAACTGCCAGGTGTGTTCGGCGGCGGTAAGCAGCTCACGATGGTCGCGGACCAGGGCGCCGATGGCCTGCTCGTCTCCGGCCGGCGGTGCCCATGCCCCGCGCGCGGGTACCCCGCCGGCAGCACTGCGGCGCCAGGATTCGGCAATCAACTCACGGACTTCCGCCGCAGCGTGCGGACGCTGCTCGACGAAGGCCTGCCACGCTTCGGCGACCGCCGAGCGGTCGAACGCGCTGTCGTGATCGGCAATCGGGTCCGGTCGGGTCATGTGTCACCACTGTACTGCGAGACACTCGGATGATACACAGTGTCTCATTTTGAAACACCCAGGGTGCGCTTGAGCCTCGTGTATCGTTCAGCCGAATACTTATAACCACATGAATATTATAGATTTAAAAATCTCCTGTGCGGCTCGTGGCTAACTGGCACGCAGCGTGCAAAAACAGTAACCAGCAGCCGCGCCGACGACCCGATACCTATCCACCCACCGCGCCTGCCAGGGGAGAAGAATATGAGTACAGTGACGCACCAGGCTGGCACGGCGGCGGCATCGTCAAACACAGAACTCGACGCCATTGTGATTGGCGCCGGCTTTGGCGGCATGTACATGCTGCACAAACTGCGCGATGAACTCGGCCTCAAGGTGCGGATATTCGACAAGGCCGCGGAGGTCGGCGGAACCTGGTACTGGAACCGCTACCCCGGCGCACTGTCGGATACCGAAACCTACCTGTACTGCTACTCCTTTGACAAGGAACTGCTGCAGGAATGGGACTTCAGTACCCGTTACATCAACCAGCCGAATATCCTCGCGTATCTCGAGCACGTCGCCGACCGCTACGATCTGCGCCGCGATATCCAGTTCAACACCGGCATCGTCGCCGCCCATTTTGACGAGGTCGGGCAACGCTGGACGGTACATACCGACCAGGGCGAAACTTTTACGGCACGCTACCTGGTCACCGCCCTCGGCCTGCTTTCCGCCGCCAACGTGCCGAACATCAAGGGCCGTGACAGCTTTCAGGGCGAGCAGTACCACACCGGCGCATGGCCGGCCGGCGTCGAGTTCACCGGTAAGCGGGTCGGTGTGATCGGGACCGGCTCGACCGGCCTGCAGGTCATCACCGCCATCGCACCCGAAGTCGAACACCTGACCGTATTCCAGCGTTCGCCTCAGTACAGCGTACCGGTCGGCAACGGTCGCGTGGAGGCCGACGAGGTCGCGGAAATCAAGCGCAACTACGATGAGATCTGGCAGCGCGTACGCAGCTCGATGACGGCGTTTGGTTTTCATGAGAGCACCGTGCCGGCAATGAGCGTTTCAGCTGAAGAACGCCAGGCGGTATTCCAGAAAGCCTGGGATCAGGGCGGCGGCTTCCGCTACATGTTCGGGACGTTCAGCGATATCGTCACCGACGAGCAGGCCAATGCCGAAGCAGCCCAGTTCGTGCGCAACAAGATTGCCGAAATCGTCACCGACCCCGAAACCGCGCGCAAGCTCACCCCGCAGGACTACTATGCCAAGCGCCCGCTGTGTGACAGTGGCTACTACGCGACGTTCAATCGCGACAATGTCGCGCTGGTCGACGTCAAGGCCAACCCGATCGCCGAAATTACCCCGCGCGGCGTACGCACCGCAGACGGCGTTGAGCACGAACTCGACATGTTGATTTTCGCGACCGGCTTTGACGCCGTCGACGGCAGCTACACCAAGATCGACATCCGAGGTCGCGGCGGCGTCTCGATCAAGGACCATTGGGCCGGCGGACCGACCAGCTACCTCGGCGTGACGGTAAACAACTTCCCGAACATGTTCATGGTGCTCGGACCGAACGGACCGTTCACGAACCTGCCGCCCAGCATCGAAACCCAGGTCGAGTGGATCGCGAACACCATCGATGCGGTCGAGCAGCGCGGCCAGAGCGTCATCGAGGCGACCGCCGACGCGGAGCGGCACTGGACCGAAACCTGCCAGGAGATCGCGGACGGCACCCTGTTTTCGAAAGGCGAAAGCTGGATCTTCGGCGCCAATATTCCCGGCAAAACCAACACCGTCATGTTCTACATGGCCGGGCTCGGCGAATACCGCAAGGCCCTGCAGGGCGTCGTCGGCGACAGTTACCGCGGCTTTGACTTCGAACGGCCACCGGCAAGTCGAGCGCGAGCCTCGGCCTGAGCTGAGCGCCGGGCTGCAGATCAATACCATCACCGCGTAGCGGTAGCTCGCGGCGCGGTACCCGGCTTATGCTTAGGCGCTGACGCGCAGCGCCGCTGCGGTGGCCAAGCCGGGGGGAAACGATGCGTTTTGGTCTTATGTACGATTTTCGCAATCCGCAGCGCTGGCATGTCGCGCCACCGGTGTTCTATCGCGCCATGCTCGACCAGATGATCGCGGCCGAAACCCTGGGCTTTGACCATGTGTGGCTGACCGAGCATCACTTCACCGACGACGCCTATAACCCCGCATCGCTGTCGATGGCAGCGGCCATCGCGGCGGTAACCACACGTATCCGGATCGGCACCTTCGTCCTGTTGCTGCCGTTCATCCATCCGGTGCGCGCCGCCGAAGACGTGACCCTTGCCGATATTCTTTCCAACGGACGCTTCGACCTCGGCGTTGGCCAGGGTTACACCCACGACGAGTTCAACGCCTTTGGCATCGATCGCAAGGAGCGCGCGCCGCGACTGGCTGAAGGCGTGGCGTTGATGCGTCGATTATTCAGCGAGGATAACGTCAGCTTCGATGGTCGCTTTACCCGGACCCACAACATGACGCTGACCCCGAAACCGGTACAACAGCCGCATCCGCCGTTGTGGATCGGTGCGCGCGGCCCGAAAGCGATCCGCCGCGCTGCCGAGCTCGGCGCCAACCTCATGACTACCCTGGGCCCCGACCCGGCGCCCGCCTACCTCGAGGCGCTCAGCGAATTCGGTCGCGATCCGGCGGCTTTCAAGATCGCGCAGCTGCGCATGGTTTACTGCGCCGAAAGCGAAGACCAGGCCTGGGCCGAGACCCAGGAACATCTTGCCCATGTCTTCGGCTACTACGAACGCGTCCTCGGCGAAGCGGCCGACGTCGAAGGCGACGATCAGCCGCTGCCGTTCAAGACCCCGGAAGAGATCCGCGCCTCGCCGCTGGCCGATTTCGCCCTCATGATCGGAACCCCGCAACAGGTGGCGGAAAAACTCGACCGCTTCTGTAATGACTTCGCCTGCACGGATTTTATTCTGTCGACCCACTTCGCCGGCATCGATGCTGCAAAAAGTTCGCGTTCGAACCAGCTGTTTGCGGAACAGGTGATGCCAGCCTTCAGATCCCGTTAGCAGACCGGCGAAAAGCTACTGCGGATACCGTGGGCGGCGTTGTGCGCTCGGCAGCCTGCTGGACGCGGCTAAGCTTCGGCGCGAATACCGGCGAGGATGCGGCCGGCGTTGGTGACGAACAGATCGCGTGACGCGAACGCATCCATGAAGGCGAGAACATCGGCCGGCAGCTCGGCAGCATCGAATTCGGGTCCGGTATCGAGCTGGGCCGCACCGAGCAGCAGCGAACCGAGCGAACCGAGCGCGTCAAAAGTCTGCGCGGTGGACAGCCGCAGCCGCGGCGCCAGCGCTGCGGCCAGGCGCTCGAGCAGCGCCGCCATGTCGCGCTTCGATTCGATCAGCCGCTCCAGAGAAACGTTATGTTCGATCACGATTTCCAGCCGCAGCATCAGGGCCACCAGGCCTTCGATCGCGTACACCGCATCGAAGAACTGGATCGCAAACTGCTGGTCGTCGATACCCGCTTCCACGCTCGCATCGAGCAATGTTTCCCAGGCCGATAACTTGCGGCAGTAAAGCGCCAGCAGGATCTCCTCGCGGGTCTTGAAGTACAGGTACAGCGTGCCCTTGGCGACGCCCGCGAGGGCGCCAACCCGCGCCATCGAAAACGCCTCGAAGCCGACCTCGAGCAGATGCGCATCGGCGGCGTCGAGGATGCTGCGCCGACGGTCCTGCTTTTGCGCCTCGGTGCGGGCCCGCCGGCCCGTTCCCGCTACTTCTGCCACACCCTGAACCTATGTTTGATGGTTGCCCGCTACCTTAGGTGACTGGTAGTCAATTGCAATCCCTTGACAACTGACCGTCGGTCACTATCATAACTGACGATCAGTCATTTAAATGAGGCAGTCATGGCAAACACAGCACTTATCACCGGGGCGTCGAGCGGTATCGGCGCCGCACTGGCGCGGGTACACGCCGCCCAGGGTGGCGACCTGGTACTCGTCGCCCGCTCCGCGGACAAGCTCGACGGTGTGAAAAACGAACTCGAGCGCGCCTTCGGCGTGCGGGTGACCGTTATCGTGCACGACCTCGCCACGGCAGGTTCGGCGGCGCTGGTGTTCGACGCGACCGAAACCGCGGGTGTGCAAATCGACGTATTAATCAACAACGCCGGTCTGGGCGGGCACGGGCAGTTCCATAACCGCAGCCTCGACAAACATCAGCACATGATGCAGCTGAACATGGTCACCTTAACGGAGCTGACCCATTTCTATGTGCGCGGCATGGTCGCCCGTGGACACGGCCGCATCATGAACGTGTCGTCCAGCGCAGCCTTTCTTCCCGGTCCGCTGCAGGCCGTGTATTACGCCACCAAGGCCTACGTCACCTCGTTTTCCCAGGCCCTCGCCAACGAGGTCGCGGAGCATGGCGTGACGGTGACCTCGTTGTGCCCGGGCGCGGTCAGGACCGGCTTCCAGAGCGCCGGCGACCTCGAGGGTATCGGACTGTGGGACAAGGCCGCCTCGGCCGAGTCGGTCGCCGAGTACGGCTACCGGGCGATGCAGAAAGGCGAACTGGTGGCGATCAACGAAGCCGGGCTGCGTTTCATGCTCAACTGGGTAGTGCCGTTTCTGCCGCGCGGCATGGTTCTGAAGATGTCGCGGGATACGATGGAGAAAGCAGCGTAGCAGACTGCGAACAAGCACTCGCGCCGCCGGCTGGCGGCGTTGCGCCCCGACCGGCCGGACCGTGGCGATCCCCACCGGGCTCAGCGGTTCCGCGATAGCATAGCGGCAACCGCTTTACGCTCGAGCCACGAGGAATTCGCCATGCCTTTCGATCCGTCGCCTAAGGTCCAGGAACTGCAGGACCGCCTGAACGCGTTCATGGAGCGCCACATCTATCCCAACGAGGACCGCCACATCGCCGAGGCCGAGGAGTACGGGCCGTGGCAGGTGCTGCCGCTGATCGACGAACTCAAACCGCTCGCCCGCGCGGAAGGATTGTGGAACCTGTTTCTGCCCGAGTCCGAGTTCGGCGCCGGCCTGAGCAACCTCGAATACGCACCGCTGTGTGAAATCATGGGCCGCTCGCTGCTCGCGCCGGAAGTGTTCAACTGCTCGGCGCCGGACACCGGCAACATGGAGGTGCTGGCGCGCTACGCCGCGCCGGAACACCAGGAGCGCTGGCTGAAGCCGCTGCTCGACGGCGAGATCCGCTCGTGCTTCGCCATGACCGAACCGGATGTCGCCTCCAGTGACGCGACCAACATCCAGTCGCTGATCGTGCGCGACGGTGACGAGTACGTGATCAACGGCCACAAGTGGTACACCACCAACGCCACCGATCCGCGCTGCAAAATCTGCATCTTCATGGGCAAAACCGATCCCGACAATCCCAACCGCCACCAACAGCAGTCGATGATCCTGGTGCCGATGGACACGCCCGGCGTCGAGGTCGTGCGCGCGATCCCGGTGTTCGGTTTCTACGGCGTGCCCGACCGCGCTTCGGAAGTCATTTTCCGCGACGTACGGGTGCCGGTGTCGAACATGCTGCTCGGCGAAGGCCGCGGCTTTGAAATCGCCCAGGGCCGGCTCGGGCCGGGCCGCATCCATCACTGCATGCGCGAAATCGGCCGCGCCGAACGGGCCCTCGAACGGATGTGCAAACGCACCATGGGCCGGGTTGCGTTCGGCCAGCCAATCTCGGAAAACGGCGTGACCATGGAGCGCATCGCCGAATCGCGGATCATGATCGAACAGGCGCGGCTGCTGACCCTCAACGCCGCGTATCGCATGGATACCGTCGGCAACAAGGTCGCCAGGACCGAGATCGCGATGATCAAAGTGGCGGTGCCGAACATGACCAACCAGGTCCTGGACTGGGCCATCCAGGCCCACGGCGGCGGGGGCACCAGCAACGATTTCGGTCTCGCCGCGGCGTATGCCATGTCGCGGGTGCTGCGCCTGGCCGACGGACCCGACGAAGTCCATCGCCAGCAGATTGCGCGCCTGGAACTCAAAAAGTATCGCTGAATTAGCGGGCGAAAACTTCTGCACAATTCGCGGCGTGCGGGTCGCGCGTCAGGCGGCCTCGAGCGCAAGCGGGCCATGGATGGTATAGCGCAGCGCGAGGGCAGTGAGACCGTGCAGGGATGCACGGTCGAACGCCAGCCTGACGCGCGACCCGCACGCCACCAGCGCCTTCGCGTTCCATTCTTCCGCACATTTATTTGGCGTGAAGGAAAACGTGGCGCTCAACGCCGTAAACGGTATCCGCAGTAGTTTTTCAGCAGTCTGCTAGAAAGCGTCGCCGGGCACGCGCACCCAGCCTTCCATCAACACCCGCGCGCTGCGGCTCATGATGGCCTTGGTGACCTGCCACTGGCCGTCGACCTGGCGCGCCTGCGCGCCGACCCGCAGGGTCCCGGAGGGGTGCCCGAAACAGACCTGATCACGCGCGCCACCGCCGGCGGCTAGGTTGACCAGGGTGCCGGGGATGGCGGCCGCGGTGCCGATGGCAACCGCCGCCGTGCCCATCATGGCGTGATGGAGTTTGCCCATCGACAGCGCCCGCACAAGCAGATCGACGTCACCGGAGGCGACCGCTTTGCCGCTCGATGACTGGTAGTCTTTGGGCTTCGCCACGAAGGCGACCTTGGGCGTGTGCTGGCGGGTTGCGGCCTCGGCAATGTCTTTGATCAGCCCCATGCGCACGGCGCCATAGGCGCGAATGGTCTCGAACATGGCGAGCGCCTTGTCATCGCCATTGATTGCATCCTGCAGCTCGGTACCGGTATAGCCGATCGCTTCGGCATCGACGAACACGGTCGGAATACCGGCATTGATCAGGGTGGCCTTGAAGGTGCCGACCCCGGGCACCTCGAGGTCGTCGACCAGTGCACCGGTCGGGAACATCGCGCCGCCGTCGTCGCCGTCGTCGGCCGGGTCGATAAACTCCAGGCGCACTTCCGCGGCCGGGAACGTCACCCCGTCGAGTTCGAAATCGCCGGTTTCCTGTACCGCACCGTTCGTGATCGGCACGTGGGCGATGATGGTTTTGTTGATATTCGCCTGCCACACCCGGACCGTGCAGATCCCGTCGCGCGGGATCCGGTCGGCGTCGACGAGTCCGTTCGCGATCGCGAACGGGCCGACCGCCGACGACAGGTTGCCGCAGTTACCGCTCCAGTCGACGAACGCCTTGTCGATCGAAACCTGGCCGAACAGGTAATCGATATCGTGATCGGGCCGCGAACTTTTTGACAGGATCACCGTTTTGCTGGTGCTCGAGGTCGCGCCGCCCATGCCGTCGATTTGTTTTGCATACGGGTCGGGACTGCCGATTACGCGCAGCAACAGCTGATCGCGCGCCGCGCCCGGCTGCCGGCAGCGCTCAGGCAGATCCTGAAGAGAAAAAAACACGCCCTTGCTGGTACCGCCGCGCATGTAGGTGGCGGGAACCTTGACCTGGGGCACGTGATCCATGGCGATATTCCTCGAAGCGTTTCAGGCCGCGTCAGCAGCGGCGAGAAAGTCCTGGGCAAAGCGCTGCAACACGCCGCCGGCTTCGTAAACCGACACTTCGTCGCCGGTATCGAGGCGACAGGTGACCGGTACATCGACTTGCTCACCGTTGCTGCGATGGATGACCAGGGTCAGGTCCGCGCCTGCTGCGGGTGTGCCGACAACGTCATACGTTTCGCTGCCATCGATGCCAAGGGTTTTGCGGTTGGTACCCGGTTTGAACTCGAGCGGCAATACTCCCATGCCGATCAGGTTGGTGCGGTGGATGCGTTCGAAACCCTCGGCCGCGATCGCTTCGACCCCGGCCAGGCGTACGCCCTTGGCGGCCCAGTCGCGTGAACTGCCCTGCCCATAGTCGGCGCCGGCGATGATGATCAGCGGCTGCTTGCGCTGCATATAGGTTTCGATCGCTTCCCACATGCGCACCACCTCGCCTTGCGGTTCGATACGGGTCAGCGAGCCGCGCTTGACCTCACCGTCGACTACCGCCATCTCGTTGACGAGCTGCGGGTTGGCGAAGGTGGCGCGCTGCGCGGTGAGGTGATCGCCGCGATGGGTGGCGTAGGAATTGAAGTCCTCTTCCGGCAGACCCATTTTGGCCAGATACTCGCCGGCCGCCGAGCTGGCCAGGATGGCGTTGGATGGCGACAGGTGATCGGTCGTGATGTTGTCGCCGAGTACTGCCAGCGGCCGCATCCCCTTCAGTGAGCGCGCCCCGGCCAGAGCGCCTTCCCAGTAGGGCGGGCGACGGATATAGGTCGATTGTTCGCGCCAGTCATACAGCGGGCTGACTTTCTCCGCCGCGCCGCCCTTGCGCTCAAACATCGGGATATAGATTTTGCGAAACTGCTCGGGCTTGACGCACTGACTGACAATGGCGTCGATTTCCTCGTCAGACGGCCACAGGTCCTCGAGCAGGATCGGCTTGCCGTTTGCGTCGGTGCCGAACGAATCACGCTCGATGTCGAAGCGCACGGTGCCGGCCAGGGCGTAGGCAACAACCAGCGGCGGTGAGGCCAGAAACGCCTGCTTGGCATACGGGTGAATGCGGCCGTCGAAATTGCGATTGCCGGACAGCACCGCGGTGGTATACAGATCGCGCTCGATGATCTCCTGCTGGATTTTGGGATCCAGCGCGCCGGACATGCCATTGCAGGTGGTGCACGCAAACGCGACGATGCCGAAACCGAGCTTTTCCAGCTCGCTTTTCAGACCCGCTTCTTCGAGGTACAAGGCGACCGTGCGCGAGCCCGGCGCCAGTGAACTTTTCACCCAGGGCTTGCGCGTCAGGCCGGCACGATTGGCGTTGCGCGCCATCAGCGCCGCGGCGATCACATTGCGCGGATTGGAGGTGTTCGTACAGCTCGTGATGGCGGCGATGATCACCGCACCGTCCGGCATCTGCCCGGGGGTGTCCTGCCACGCGCCGGCAATGCCCTTGGCGGCGAGGTCGGTGGTCGATACGCGCGCATGCGGATTGCTCGGCCCGGCCATGGTCCGCACCACCGCGGACAGGTCGAATTTCAGCTCACGCTCGTAAACGGCTGACTTCAGACTGTCCGACCACAGGCCGACGTGTTTGGCATAGGTTTCGACGAGTTTGACCTGGTCGTCTTCCCGTCCGGTAAGGCGGAGGTAGGTCAAGGTCTGTTCGTCGATAGAGAACATCGCGGCCGTGGCGCCGTATTCGGGCGCCATATTGGAGATCGTCGCGCGATCGCCGAGGGTCAGCGAAGCAACCCCGGCGCCGTGGAACTCGAGATACGAACCGACCACTTTCGACTGGCGCAGGTACTCGGTCAGGGCCAGCACGATGTCGGTGGCGGTAATGCCGGGTTGGCGCTTGCCGGTCAGTTCGACCCCGACGATTTCGGGCAGGCGCATCCACGACGCACGGCCGAGCATCACGTTCTCCGCCTCGAGTCCGCCTACACCGACCGCGATCACGCCGAGGGCGTCGACATGCGGCGTATGGCTGTCGGTGCCGACGCAGGTGTCCGGGAACGCGACGCCGTCCTGGATATTGATCACCGGCGACATCTTCTCCAGGTTGATCTGGTGCATGATGCCGTTGCCGGCCGGGATCACGTCGACATTATCGAACGCCAGCTTGGTCCAGTCGATAAAATGGAAGCGATCTTCATTGCGACGATCTTCGATGGCGCGGTTCTTTTCGAACGCCTGCGGATCGAAACCGCCACACTCCACCGCCAGCGAATGGTCGACAATGAGCTGCACCGGCACAACCGGATTGACCTTGGCCGGATCCCCGCCCTGGTCGGCGATAGCGTCACGCAGCCCGGCCAGGTCGACCAGCGCGGTCTGGCCGAGGATGTCGTGACACACCACCCGCGCCGGGTACCACGGAAAATCACGTTCACGCCTGACTTCGATGATCTGGGTCAGGCATTCGTTGATGATCGCCGGGTCGGCACGCCGCAGGATGTTCTCGGCGTACACGCGCGCGGTATACGGCAGCCGTTCCCAGGCGCCGGGCTTGAGGTCATTGACTGCGGCGGCGGCATCGAAATAGTCGAGGTCGGTGCCCGGCAGGGGTTTGCGATAGTCAGCGTTCATCGTGCTCATTTGCGTTTGTTGATGGGCACAAACTTCTGGTCTTCAGGACCGTTGTAGTTCGCGCTCGGACGGATAATTTTGCCATCGATGCGCTGCTCGATGACGTGCGCGGCCCAGCCGGCGGTGCGCGCGATGACAAACAGCGGTGTGAACATCGCGGTCGGCACAGCCATCATGTGGTAGCTGACGGCGCTGAACCAGTCGAGGTTGGGAAACATTTTTTTGACGTCCAGCATCACTGTTTCAAGGCGCTCGGCGATGTTATACATCTTCATGCTGTCCTGCTCGGCGGAAAGCTGCCGGGCTATTTCCTTGATGATCTTGTTGCGCGGATCACTGACCGTATACACCGGGTGGCCGAACCCGATCACGACTTCTTTGCGTCCGACCCGCTCACGGATATCCGCTTCGGCGTCGTCCGGGCTGTCGTAGCGCTTCTGGATCTCGAACGCGACTTCGTTGGCACCGCCGTGCTTGGGTCCGCGCAGGGCGCCGATGCCGGCGCAGATCGCCGAATACATGTCCGAACCGGTGCCGGCCACCACCCGCGAGGCAAACGTCGAAGCATTGAACTCGTGCTCGGCATAAAGATTCAGCGAGGTATGCATGGCGCGCACCCAGGACTCGCTCGGCGGGACGTCGTGCAGCAGGTGCAGGAAATGTCCGCCGATGGAATCGTCGTCGGTTTCGACGTCGATAACTCTGCCGTTGTGGCTGAAGTGATACCAGTACAGCAGCATCGAGCCCAGTGAGGCCATCAGTTTATCGGCAATGTCGCGCGCACCCGGGTGGTTGTGATCGTCCTTCTCAGGCGTCAGGCAACCGAGCACGGAAACTCCGGTGCGCATCACATCCATCGGGTGCGCCGAGGGTGGCAGTTCTTCAAGCGCGGACTTGAGCGCCGCGGGCAGACCACGCAGGGCTTTGAGCTTGGCCTTGTAGGCTGTCAATTCGGCGACGGTCGGGAGCTTGCCATGTACAAGCAGGTAGGCGATTTCCTCGAACTCACAGGTATTGGCGATATCGAGAATGTCATAGCCGCGGTAATGGAGATCGTTACCGGTGCGGCCGACGGTGCACAGCGCCGTATTGCCGGCGGCGGTGCCGGACAGGGCCACCGATTTTTTCGGTTTCGGCTTGACTTGGCTGGTATCGGACATCTTCAGTCTCCTTCTTTTTGGTTCACTCGCGACCGCTCAGCGCCGTCACTTGCCCTGTTTGAACAGTTGGTCGAGCTTGTCTTCGTACGCATGGTAATCGAGGATCTCATACAGCTCAGCACGAGTCTGCATGAGGTCGAGCACGTTTTTCTGCGTACCGTCATCCCGGATTGCCTGCATCACCCGCAATGCGGCTTTCTGCATGGCGCGGGTCGGTGACAGGGGATAAAGCACCATCGCGATACCCTGCTCGCCGAGTTCCCTGCACATATAGTAAGGCGTGCTGCCGAACTCGGTAAGGTTGGCCAGTACTGGCACCCCAACCGCGTCGCAGACCTGTTTATACATAGTGATATCGGTCATCGCCTCGGCGAAGATGGCATCGGCGCCGGCCTCGACAAAGGCGCCGGCGCGGTCGATCACACCCTGCAGACCCTCGACCTGCAGCGCATCGGTGCGGGCCATCAGGACAAAGTCGGGATCGGTCTTGGCGTCGACGGCGGCTTTGACGCGGTCGACCATTTCCTCGGTCGTCACAATCTCCTTGCCGGGACGGTGGCCGCAGCGTTTCTGCGCGACCTGGTCCTCGAGGTGCACCGCGGCGGCGCCGGCTGCGATCATCTGCTTGACGGTGCGCGCGATATTGAACGCGCCGCCCCAGCCGGTATCGATATCGACCAGCAGCGGCGTGTCGACCTGGCTGGTGATGCGGCGCACGTCGGTGAGGACGTCTTCCAGCGAGGTGATCCCGAGGTCAGGCAGGCCGTAGGAATAATTCGCGACCCCGGCGCCGGACAGGTAAACCGCGCGGTAGCCGGTGCGCGTTGCCATCATCGCCGCGTAGGCGTTGACGGTACCGATGATCTGCAGCGGCTTTTCCTCGCGGAGGGCGAGGCGGAAGCGCCCGCCGGCGGTGAGTTTCTCGGTCATGGGATCTCCTTCATATGGGTCTCGATATTGTGCCGCGCCGAGCTGATATGGCGGCGCATGAGCATCTCGGCGAGGTCATCGTCGCGCGCTTCGATCGCTTCTACGATGCGCTGGTGTTCGGCAAACGCTTTTTGTGGCCGGTTGGCATAGGCGCTGTATTGATAACGGTACATGCGGATGCGGTGGTAAAGCTCGCCGATCAGCAGTTGCGTCAGCGCACTGTTATGGCTGCCCTGGATCACGCGGTAATGAAAATCGAAATCGCCTTCCGGTTGGAAATAAGCGGTGTCCGACCTGAGCGCCTCGTCCTGTTCGTGATCCGCCAGCAGGGCCTTGAGGCCGGCGACTTCTTCGCTGGTCATATGCAACGCCGCCAGCCTGGCAGCCATGCCTTCCAGGGCTTCACGCAGGTAATACAGCTCGACCAGGGCGGCCTGATCGAGGGACGCGATGCGCACCCCGACGTGCGGGGTACGCTCGACCAGGCGCCGCGATTCCAGCCTGCGCAGGGCCTCGCGCAGCGGTCCGCGGCTGGTGCCGAAACGTTCCGCCAGATCGGCCTCGCCAACCCGCGCCCCGGCGGCAAGCTCACCGCGCACGATGGCATTCTGCAGGGCCTCAAAAACCCGGTCGGCAGCGGTACGGGTGGCTTTGTCGCTGGAAATTTGGAGATTGGAGGCCAATATTGTCAACAATATGCTGCAAAAACCGGCAATCTAGCGGCATGGCTGGGTCCAGTCAACCATTATTGTCGACAATATTTTAGAAATTGGGCGATCTCGAGCGACCTGATCGCGCTACGCGTCGTCGGAAGGTCGCAGGGCCGCGGCGATGGTGCCGAGCAAATGGCTGACCAGCGCGCGGTGCCCGACATTGGTCAGGGTATGGTCGTAGCGAAAATAGACCCGGCTGGCGGTGTGCGCGGAAACCTCGCGCAACATCGGCGCCGTCATCACGCAATGCAGGGCCTGCTCGGCGCAGAAGGATTCGACCAGGTCGATATCCGGCGCGGCATAGTCGCGGGCGGGAAACTGATACGCGCGCCGGCCTTCCGGCCATTCGTCGGCCGCGACCTGGTGCGGCAGGGGGATATGCACGAGCATGAATTTCGCACCCTTGGACTCGGCCAGTCGCGCCAGCGCCGCGACGTGAGCCAGCGACGGACGGTGCAGTTCGGCGAGGGCGGGCTGGTCGTCGCGCGCGGCGGCGAACCAGTCGCTGGCGGGCTCGCCCGGGAGCAGATGATCACGCGCCCACCAGGTATCGAGGACCGCTTGCCCGAGTCGAAACAGCGCGCTGCGCCGTAGCCATGAATCGGGCGCCACTTCGGGTCTTGTAGTACGCGCCGATTTCGCGCCGGCGCGAACGGCGAGCCCATCGGCGTCGAGGTCGGCATGGGCCAGGAAGTGATGATCAGCGACCGGCATCAGGCTGGTATACACCAGCACTACGACGTCGAGCTTGACCGTTTGCATCAGGCGGCGGGCAAGCAGATAACTCTGCGCCGCGCCGTAGCCGCTCATACCGGCATTCAGGAAGCGGACGTTATAACTCGGCTCGGATTGCAGGCGCAGGCGTCGCTCGATTTCGCGGATAAAGGTCGCTTCCGGCATCACCCCCCAGCCTTCGGCGAACGCGTCGCCCAGCACCGCCACATGCTGCGGCGGCTCGCCGAGCGCGATCATGCCCGACTCGCGCAGGCCGATTTCATTGATCTGGTAGTTGACCGCGAACTCACCGTAAGGCGAAACAAAAAACTTTTGCGCGTTAGGACGAAACGAGCGGCCCAGTACGGCATCCGCTTCGACCAGTTCCGCCGGCAGGCCGAGTTCACGTGGCTCGATCGGTTTGGCTTCCGGCACATGCTCCATGGAGTTGGCCGACAGCTCAGCGATCACCAGCGCGCCGGCCAGCGACCCGACGATCGCGCAGCCGCCGAGCAGCGCTCGCAACCTGCGGGAGAGCCCCTCCGCATGCCGGCCAGGCATGTCTGGCTGATCGCCGCTGCTGTTCTCCGCGCGGCGCATGTCAGCTCCCGGTTTTTTACGCGATGGCACCGACAGTCACCATGGCATGGCTGAGCAAGAGTGCCCTTCGACAGTGTAGAACATTTAATTGGCCGTTTCGGACCAGCGCAGGATCAGGTGACAAATCGACGCAAATCGGGGCAACGTACAGTAACCAGGGATCTGCGCTCCGCAGCACAGCACCCGCGGACAGCATGTGCCGGCGTTCAGCGGCGTGCGGTGAATATGCGAGACTGTACCCGGCAGGTCATCGAGCGCCAGGAGCACTGCATGTATCCATTGCCCGAAGGGATGTTCGCACCGCGCAACCAGTGGTACGTGGCGGCGTGGTCGAGTGAAGTCGGTCGCACGCCGCTGGGGCGCTGGATCCTCGGCGAACCGGTGGCTTTCTACCGCAGCACGGCAGGCGAGGCGATCGCGGTGCAGGGCCGCTGCCCGCACCGCCATTTTCCGCTTTACGAAAGTCGTGTCGTCGGTGACGACATCGAATGCGGTTACCACGGCCTCAGGTTTGACCGCCACGGACAGTGCGTACGGATCCCCACCGAGGCGCGCGCCACCACCGCCTACAACATCAAGGCTTATCCGCTCGTCGAACGCTGGCAGTGGCTGTGGATCTGGCCCGGTGACCCGGCCCTTGCCGATCCCGCTGCGATCCCCGATCACGACGCGCTGGGTATTACCAGCGGCGACTTTGAGACCCTCGGTGACGTTTACTATCCGGTGCCGGGACGCTACACGCTGATGCACGACAACCTGCTCGACCTGACCCATCTCGGTTTTCTGCATCAATCCACCATTGCCTCCGGCGGCGTCGAGCAGGCGGTCGAACAACGCGATGAAGGCGACGGCTGGATCAGTTCGCGCCGTGCGTTACCGGAGGTCGAATGCCCGCCCTACTTCGCCGACGTGTTCGGCTATCACGGCCGTGTCGACCGCGCCTTTGGCATGACCTCCTACCTGCCTGCACTGCATTCGGGCTTCGATGAGTTCCGCAAGACCGGCGCTCAAGTTGGCGACCCGGACGGCACCCTCGGCTCGATCCGCGTGCACCACGCGATCACGCCGGGGCGGCGCCACGATGCGCATTATTTTTTTGCCTTCGGCCGCGATTTCGCGCAGACCGACCGCGCCTTCGGCACGGCCATGATGGACGGCATTCGCGTGACGCTGGAAGAAGACATGACGGCAACGCGTGCGATCGAGTCGATGCTGCAGGAACTCGATGATATGCCTGGCGAACTGTTGCTGCGCTCCGACGCACATTGTGTGCACGGTCGCCGCCTGCTGGCTGCGCTGATCGCGGCGGAGCAGGACTCGAAAGCCTGACCGCAACGGCACCTTTAACCGCTTCGCCTTGCAACCAAAAGACCTCGTAGAACCTTTTCTCACCCCGCGCATTCGCCAACCAGTTCGCATTCGCCCGCTGCTGTAACGGATTTTGACACCGTTTAACACTGCTTAACTAACGCCCGCAATGGCGTTCCACTAGCCTCCGCGTATCCGACACCGCGTGCCAGTAAAAGCAGCGGGTCCAGCCCTTATGAAATGGAGAGCATCCTTGAATAAAAGTCCGGTACTCGCAGTGTGCGTTTTAGCGGCAATCAGTTATGGAAGTACCGCGGCGGCCAATTTCATCAGCGACACCTATCATGGTGGCAACGGCCACGGCTACGGTGACGTGATCGGGAATACCGCGCTGTTTCAGATCGCCGGCGCCGAAATCAGCCTGAACGGCAGCGTGATGACGGTGGACATTTTTACCAACCTCGCCGGTCGCGCGGACGAAGGTCTGTTCGCTGCCTATACCAACACCCCGTTCGGTCAGGGTCGTGGCATCGGCTATGGCGACGTGTTCCTGGCCGATCACTGGTCGCCGTTCGGCACCGGCCCGTACGCGAACGATAATCATGCCAATGGCACCTTGTGGCAGTACGGTTTCTCCATCGATGGCGACCGCTGGAGCGACGCCGGCGGCACCGGCACCCTCTATCGACTGAACGGCCAGAGTAACAACGCGAACGCCCTGCTGACCGATGACTTCATGTCAGGTGCGATTTTCCGCAACGGCCAGGAAGTCGCGGTTGACCGAGCTGCCGACGTCACCGCCGTGGCCACCGGCAGTTGGTCCGTTACCCCTGGCCCGCTCGGTACCGGGCGCATCAGTTACACATTCGACATCGTTGGAACCAGCCTGTGGGATCCGCGCGGTTCAATGGATTTCGGCCTGCACTGGGCGATGGGTTGCGGCAACGACACCATCGAAGGCGAGACATCGTTTGATCGGCCGCCACCCGGCGCGACCACGGTTGCCGAACCCGTCACCGCCGCCCTGATGCTCGCCGGCCTGGCCGGCCTCGGCGCACGGCGGCGCGCCTGAAAGGTCATCCCGGAAACGGGGACATCCCTGTTTTCTGATTTCCGGCGGAACCGGGGACTTTCCTGTCGGGAAACGGGGACATTACTGGTTTATGATTTTCGGAAACCAGGAATGTCCCCGTTTCTGGCGGTCGATCGGTCCGTAATCCGGGCGCCCCTTGCGGCGGTGCGATGACTACGCGGCTGTTGGCGCCGTATTCGGGTCACACCAGGCCAGGGATCGCCTGCGCCAGTTCGCCGGCACGACGCACATGGGCGCGCATCAGCTTTTCCGCGCGTGTCGCCTTGCCGGCCAGGATTGCGTCGATGATGTCGAGATGCTGGCGTGCGGACACGTCGCGCTCGGCGGTCCCGAGCAGGCGCAGGAACTGCAGGCGGTAGCCAGGCAGGTCGAGCGGTTTGAGCACGCTTGCGAGGCGGGCGTTGCCGCTCATGGCGATGATGCCGTCGTGTAAGGGGACGTTGTTTTCCATGTGCGTCAGTTCGTTGGTCAACACCTCGGTGTCGGTCCAGATCTGCCGCGCTTCCCGCAGCCAGCTTCGATTGGCGCCAACATCGACGCGCTCAGCGGCAAGTCCGGCGGCCAGGCCTTCGAGACTTGCCCGGACCTGGAACAGCTCGGCCATCGCGGTCCGCGTCATGCGCCGCACCACCGCACCGCGCTGATGCTGCAGTTCGACCAGTCCCTCGCCCTCGAGCTTGACGAAAGCCTCACGCAGCGTGCTGCGCCCGACCGGGATGTGCTGCATCAACTCGCTCTCGATCAGACGCTGGCCGGGCGCCAGGAAGCCGTCGAGGATCTGGCGACGGATCTGGTCGGCGGCGAAGCCGGCGGCTTTGCGGGCGCTGTCGCGGGCGGGGCTGGCGGTAGAGGACATGGCGGCTCCGATGGTTCAGGCACGGCGTTGACACTCGGATGATAATGTCAGACATTAAGGTCCGTCCAGCAGGACCGGCCGCAGGTGGCGGGTCCGTCCTCGAGGTGCGCCATGCCCGCAACTGAGTTTGTCGATCCGGAACTCCTCGCCCGCGTTCGCGTCGGCCGCAACTACGTGGCGGCCAAGTACGGCTTCCGCAATCATTGGTACCCGGCCCTGTTTGGTGACGAGGTCAAAGAGAACCAGCCGGTGCCGGTGACCCTGCTCGGCGAAAACATTCTGCTCAACCGCATTGACGGCAAGCTGTTCGCCCTGCGTGACCGCTGCCTGCACCGCGGAGTGCGGCTGTCACGCAAGCTCGAGTGCTACAAGGCCGGCACCGTAACGTGCTGGTACCACGGCTTTACCTATCGCTACGCCGACGGCGAACTGTGTGCGATTGCCGGTACCCAGGACAGCCCGATCGTCGGCAAACGCAAGCTGCGCACCTATCCTGTCTGCGAAGCCAAAGGGCTGGCGTTTGTCTTCGTCGGTGACGACGACTTCGCAACGCCGCCGCTGGCCAACGATGTGCCGCCGACGTTTCTCGACGACGACATGGTCATTCACGGCAAGCGCCGCGAAGTCGCTTCGAACTGGCGCCTGGGCGCCGAGAACGGTTTCGACTCCACCCACATCTTCATTCACAAGGATTCGGTGTTGATCGAAGATGCCGATCTGGCGCTGCCGCTGGGCCTGCAACCGGTCGGCCGCCACGCGTTCGAGACCGTGGTCGACGCGGATGGCCCGAAAGGCGTGTTCGATAACTTTGGCCCCGGCCAGGTGATCCCGGTATTCACGGCCACCATCGACGGCGAAGAAGTCCTGCGCGGCGCAACCCGAGGCAACAATCGCGTGCCACACAATATTTCCATGTGGCTACCGTGCGCGCTGCGGGTACAGCCGTGGCCCGTGCCTGAGCTGACCCAGTACGAATGGTTCGTACCCATCGACGGCAAGCGTCATTGCTACCTGCAGACCCTCGGCAAGCGCTGCCGGAACGACGCCGAAGCGGATGCCTTCGGCGAAGAATTCCGCACCCGCTGGGTACCGAAAGCGCTCGACGGGTTCAACGACGACGACGTCTGGGCGCGCGAAGCAACCGAGCCGTTCTATGCCGACGATAGCGGCTGGCTCAACGAGCAGCTGTTCGGCCCCGACGGCAATATCATTGCCTGGCGCAAACTTGCCAGCGCCCACGCGCGCGGTATCCAGCGCCCCGAACATATCGACGCGCCGGGCAGCGCGACAGCCCGATGACCGGGGCCGAAGACACGTTCGGTTCGAGGACCCGCGAATCGATCCTTGCGCTGGTCGACACCGACGGCAGCAGTATCGATCCGGCGATCTACACCGATGCGGATATCTACGCGCAGGAACTGGCGCAGATCTTCGGACGCGCGTGGCTGTTTCTTGCCCACGAAACGCAGGTCCCGCAGCCCGGCGATTTTGTCACCACTTATATGGGCGAAGACCCGATCATCGTCGCGCGCCAGAACGATGGCACGGTGCGCGCATACCTCAACCAGTGCCGCCACCGCGGCATGCGCGTGTGCCGCGCCGATAGCGGCAACGCGAAAGCTTTCACCTGCCCGTACCACGGCTGGGCCTACGGCTTGAGCGGCGACCTGGCGGTGGTCCCGTTCGAAACCCAGGCCTATCACGGCGACATCGATCGCGCCGCCTGGGGTCTGCGCCGAGTGAGCCAGGTGGCGACGTACAAGGGCCTGATTTTTGGTACCTGGGACGCTTCAGCGCCGTCGCTGATCGACTACCTCGGCGATGCCGCCTGGTACCTGGACGCCTTCATCGACCGTTCGCCGGCCGGCACCGAAGTCATCGGCGGCATTCATAAATGGGTCATCGGCTGCAACTGGAAATTCGCCGCCGAGCAATTCTGCAGCGACATGTACCACGTGCCGTTTGCGCACGTCTCGCCGGTCATGGCGCAACTGCCGCCGAACACGCCGGCCGCCATGCCGATGGAGGGCGTGCAGTTTCGCGCTACGCACGGCGGCCACGGCAGCGGCTTTTTTACCGACGAAGCGGGCGGCGGTCGGGTTCTCGCCTCGGTGGTCGGTGCGCAGGCCGCGGACTGGTATCTGAACACCTCGCGCGACGCGGCGCGTGCCCAGCTCGGCCCGGTGCGCGCCGACAATATCTTTGCCTCACACAACACCATATTCCCGACCCTGTCTTTCCTCGGCGGGATCCAGACCATGCGCGTCTGGCATCCACGCGGCCCGGACGAAATCGAGGTGTGGGCGCTGACGGTCGTAGACCGCGATATGCCGGATGCGATCAAGGAGGCATATCGTAAGAACGTGCTGCGTACGTTCAGCGCTGGCGGCATCTTTGAGCAGGACGACGGCGAAAACTGGACCGAGATCCAGCGCGTGCTGCGCGGCCGCCAGGCACGTAGCGGACGTTTCCACACCGGCATGGGCGCGGGCTATGCGCAGCCCAGGCATGAAGATTTTCCCGGCACCACGAACTATGTTTACGCCGAGGAAGCGGCGCGCGGCTTTTACAGCCACTGGGCGCACATGCTGGCTGGCGATGACTGGGCCAGCCTCACCGGTGCGCACAACCGCGAACACGAAACATCACCGGAGCGCGGACGGTGAGTACCGCCCGGACCACGATCGCCGTGGAGCTGCAGCACGAAATCGAGCAGTTTCTCTACGACGAGGCCAACCTGCTCGACGAACACCGTTACCACGAGTGGCTGAACGTACTTGCCGATGACATCCACTACTGGATGCCGGTGCGCAGTAATCCCCTGCGCGGCACCCAGGCCGAGGAATTTTCCCGCCCCGACGAAGTCGCTCATTTCGACGACGACAAGGTTTCGCTCAGGGTGCGCATCAAACGTCTCGACACCGGCCGCGCATGGGCCGAAGAACCGCGCTCGCGAACCCGACACATGGTCAGTAATGTACGCGCGAGCGTCCTCGACGGTGAGCGCGGATTCGAGGTGCAATGCTGTTTCCTGCTGTACCGCTCACGCGGCGAACGCCAGGTCGATACCTTCGTCGGGCGCCGCACCGACCGGCTGCGGCGCGCCGACAACGCGTTCGGCTTTGAGATTGCCCAACGCACGATCTATCTCGACCAGACCCTGCTCAGCGCCAATAACCTGAGCGTTTTCTTTTGACCTTCAAGTGCCGCTCGGGCGACTGCCCGGGTCCGGCGCGGAGACCGACATCATGAGTTTATGGCTGGATATGCTTGGCGCGACCGTGCGCTACGTGGAAACGAAATCTTATGGCCACGTGCGCATCGCCGAGGCCGGCGTGGAGCACGCCGAAACGGTGATTTTTATGCACGGCGTCGGCGGGCACCTCGAGGCTTACGCAAAAAACGTCGTCGCCCTGTCGGATCGCTTTCACACCATCGCTTACGATTTTCTCGGCCATGGTTTGTCCAATAAGCCAGTGCTCGAGTACACGCCGCTATTGCTGGTCGAACACCTCGCCGAGTTGATGGACAGTCTCGGCCTCGAGCGCAGTCATGTGTGCGGCGAATCGCTCGGTGGCTGGGTGGCGGGGCTGTTCGCCGGACAACACCCCGAGCGCGTCGCGCGACTGATCCTGAATACCTCGGCCGGCCTGCCGATCATCAGCGACAAGGGCCGCGCCGATCTGCACGAACTGGTCGAGCTGAGCAAAAAGGCGGCGGCCAGCGGGTCACCGAATTTCGAAAGCATACTGAACCGCATGAAATGGCTTTTTCACCCCGACAACCACGCCATGATCAGCGACGAGCTGGTCAACACCCGCCTCAGGTTTTACTCGCAACCGGTTATGAAAGACGTCGCACCACGCATACTGGCGATGATCCCCCGCCACGACGAATTCCTGATCCCGCTCGACGGGATCAAAGCCGACACCCTGTTCCTCTGGACCGAAGACAACCCGGTGCATGATGTCGAAACCGCACGCCGCAGCCAGACACAGGTACCGCGCTCACTGCTGTACGTGATGAAAGCACCATCCGCGCACTGGCCACAGTACGAGGCGCCGGAAGAGTTCAACGGCGTGGTAAGCAGTTTTCTGAACAACGGGCGGGTATGATCGGCACGCCTTAAGTGCGCATGCGAGGAACCGAGCAATGAACACTGAAACGACCCACGTTCTGACCCCTGCCAGCCTCGGTTACTTCATCATTGCCGCGCAGGATATCGATGCCTGGCGCCGTTTCGCCGTCGACATCGTCGGCCTGCAGGAAGCCGCGGCGCCGACCCCCGGCAGTCTCGCCCTGCGCCTCGACGACCAGGCCCAGCGTCTCGTGATCGAGCCGGGCCTTGAGGACGACCTGTCCGCGGTCGGCTGGGCGATGGAAAACGAAGCGCAGCTCGAGGCTATCGCGGCGCAGATTGACGCCGCCAATTTTGCAATCGAGTGGGGCAGCCAGGCATTATGCACTGCGCGTCGGGTCGAGCGCCTGTTGAGCGTGACCGATCCCAACGGTCTGCGCCATGAACTGTTTTACGGCCCGGCTATGGCGCCGATGGACCAGCCGTTTCGCTCGCCGCTGCTGCTGAGCCAGTTTGTTGCCGGCGCGCTCGGTGCCGGTCACTTCGTCGCCATCGCGGCCGACAAAAACGCAACCGATCATTTCTACCGCAAGGTGCTTGGTCTGCGCCTGAGCGACTACATTCGCGGCGAAATCGCGCCGGGCGGGCCGATACTCGATGCCACCTTCCTGCACGCCGCCACCGGCCGCCACCATTCGGCCGCATTTGCCTGCGCGCCGAGCCCTCGGCGTATCCATCACATCATGCTCGAAGTCGCCGACATGAACGACGTCGGTCTCGCGCGGCAGCGCTGCAAGGCGGCCGCGATCCCGTTCATGATGGAACTCGGCCACCACCCCAACGACGGCATGTTTTCCTTCTACGTCGAAACGCCCGGCGGTTTCGGCCTGGAGATCGGCTCCGGTGGACGGATCATCGACGACGAAACCTGGGCCGTGCGCAGCTATACCCGGCTCAGCGACTGGGGGCACGAGCCCGCCGCCTGAGACCGCGCTACGTCGCACCCGCGCGCATGCCTTCAGTGTCCCGGCCAGCACCGTCACCGAAGCGCCACCTGCTGGTGCTGCTGATACTCGCCGCTCCGTTTTATCTGAACGACCTGGCCAGCATTTACCTTACCGACTGGCGTACGTGGCTTGCCATCGACTACCTGGCCGTCAAGCTGCTGCCCCTGGCGGTGGTCGCCGCACTGATCCACTACGGCCACATGCCGCCGGCCGCGTTCGGTTTCACCCGCGTGCGCCCGGCGATATTTTTTGGCGCCTTCGTCGCCGCTGCCTTTATCGCAACATTAATCGATCAAAATGCTTATGCCCTGCTCGCCGCGGCGCCGGGTTATGCCGCGCTCGGCGCCATGCCCGCGATCGACAGTGCGCTGTGGCTGTGGGTAGACCTGACCGTAGGACTGTTGCTGGTCGGGGTGTTGGAAGAACTGGTATTTCGCGGCTACCTGCGCACGGTCATCGAGCTGTATACCGACAATCGGGCCGTTATGGTTGCGCTGTCGGCGCTGTCCTTCGGTCTCATTCACTGGAGCCTGGGACTGCACGCGGTGCTGGTAACGGGCATTATCGGCGGCGTGTTCATGGCGATTTACCTCGCCACCCGCGCGCTGCCGGCGATCATGCTGGCCCACTTTGCGGTCAACTTCGTCGACTTCGCCGATGTGATCCCGAAGTCGCTGTTCCGCTTCGGCTGAGCCGGTCCGAGGGCCGAAAATCAACTGATCAGGCGTTCGAGTTCCGCGAAGTTTTCCGCGCGCGCTTCGCCCAGATCGATGGTTTCGCCGAGCTGGCGGCCGATCTGGGTGAGAGAAAAGATCCCGCGTGCAATATAGCTGCCGTTTTCCTCGTTCAGCGACACCACCAGTGCATGCTGTGTATGGCAGTCGAGCAGATGCCTGACGATGGCGCGCACGGTCGCGTGTTCAACGTTGTGCCAGTCGAGCGGTTTGATATCCGCGACGCGGGTCATGACCTGAGCCACCGTCACCTCGTCGCGCCGAGTGCGTTCTTCTGACGCAACGCGCAACGGTTTTTCGCCCATCAGGTCGAGCGCCGACACCAGGCCGGTGATCGCGCCGTCACCATCAATGACCAGCAGCAGTCGGACCTTGGCGTGGATCATGACGGCCAGCGCGGTATCGACCGCGACGTCGGCGCCGATGGTGATCAATCGGACCATGGACAGGTCGGTCATGACTGACAACGCCGGACTTTCTGCGGTCACCGTTTCCAGCGGTCCGCGCGGCGGCTGCAGGATCCGGCTTTCTTCGGCCAGTTCTAGGGGGGTCAGCCGGTGGGTAAACGTCGACATCGAGGTCTCCTTTGCGGAAGGACGTTGTCGGGGTCAGTGTACTCCTAACAGGGTGGTGAAAAACTACTGCGGATACCGTGGGCGGCGTTGTGCACTCGCCTGCGGTCCTCATTTACACCAGTAAACTCCGGTCCTCGTCTCGCGCACGCCTTGCCCACGGTATTCCTCGCTACGTTTTTGACCACCCTGTTGTCGGGTGGTGAAAAACTACTGCGGAGGTCGTGCGCGGCGTTGTGCACTCGCCTGCGGTCCTCATTTACACCAGTAAACTCCGGTCCTCGTCTCGCGCACGCCTTGCCCACGGTATTCCTCGCTACGTTTTTGACCACCCTGTTGTCGGGTGGCCAAAAACTACTGCGGAGGTCGTGCGCGGCGTTGCGGGCTCGCCTGCGGTCCTCATTTACACCAGTAAACTCCGGTCCTCGTCTCGTCCGCGCCTTGCGCCCGACCTTCCTCGCTACGTTTTTCAACACCCTGTAAAGCGGCTGGTGAAAAACTACTGCGGATACCGTGCCCGGCGTTGCGGGTGCTCAGCAGGTTTCGAACAGCCCAGCCGCGCCCATACCTTTGCCGATACACATCGACACCAGTCCAAGTTTTTTGCCGCGCCGCCGCAACTCGCGGATCAGCAGGCCGGTCATGCGCGAACCGGTCATGCCGAACGGATGCCCGATCGAAATCGATCCGCCGTGGACGTTGTAAATATCATTGTCGATGCCGAGCTTGTCGCGGCAGTACAGGCATTGCGATGCGAACGCTTCGTTGAGTTCGACCAGGTCGATGTCGGCCAGGCTGAGGTTTTTACGTTTCAGCAGACGCGGGATGGCGAACACCGGGCCGATACCCATTTCGTCCGGCTCGCAGCCCGCGACTGACCAGCCGCGAAAATACGCCAGCGGTTCGAGGCCGAGCTGTTCGGCGCGACGCTCCGACATCAATAAGGTCATCGAGGCGCCGTCGGAAAGCTGAGAGGCATTGCCGGCGGTCACGGTGCCGCCTTCTTCAAAAGCCGGTTTGAGGCTGGCCAGACCGTCGAGGGTGGTTTCGGGACGGTTACATTCGTCGCGGTCGACGGTGCCTTCGACGACCGCGGTTTCCTTGCTGTCCTTGTTCACCATCTTCAGCCACTGCACGGTCATGGGCGCGATTTCATCGGCCGTGTAGCCGGCTTCGACCGCCGCCGCGTAGCGCTGCTGGCTCTGCAGGGCGAAGGCGTCCTGCTGCTCGCGGGTGACTTTGTAGCGCCGCGCGACAACTTCGGCGGTATTACCCATGGCCATGTAGATTGCCGGCTTGTGTTGTTCCAGCCAGGGATGATTATCGAACACCGCCGGGGTGCCGCGTTCGAGCCCGGTGATGGATTCGACCCCACCGGCCATCGCCACTTCGGCGCAGCCGGTGGCGATGTCATTAGCCGCCACCGCGATGGCATTGAGGCCCGAGGAACAGGCCCGGCTTAAGGTCATGGCCGACGCGCTTACCGGCAGCTTCGACAGCATCACCGCATGACGGGCCATGTTCGCCGACTGTTCGCCGATCTGGCGCGCGCTGCCGACCACGACGTCCTCGACCTCGGCGGCGTCCAGGCCGGGGTTCCGCTCCAGCAGGGCATCGATGCAGTGCGCAACCAGGCTGTCGGCGCGGGTCAGGTTGAACGTGCCGCGGTGCGCTTTGGCGAGACCGGTACGGATGTTGTCGACGATGACGACCTGGTTCATGACGGATTCCTTGCAGTGTGTAGAAGCGCTTGCGGCGATTCTCTCAGCACGCAGCGGACAAAAAAAGGCCGGCTCGAAGAGCCGGCACACAGGGTACGGGCCGCCGGCTTATGCAGCCAGGGCAGAGCTGTCGGTGCGCTCGCGTTCATCGAACCAGTCCGGCCATCCGGCGGCAAGATTCTGCGCGCGCGCGATGTCGCGCTCTTCGGCGCTGGCCAGCTTGAGATCCCATTCCTTCAGTTTCGGCATGATGATCATCTTGTTCCACACCGGCGGGATCAGCGCGGTCAGAAAACACAGGAACACGTTCGGCATGCGGATCGCGGTGGTATCCGGTTTGAGCTTGTAATACGGAATGTAGGAATCGAGATGATGATCGGCGTGGTTGGTGATCTCGATGGCGATGATGCGGGTGAAGAAGCCGAGATGGTTCCACACGTGACGCCGTGCAATCGGTTTGCCTTCCTTTCGCACAATGCCGTAATGCTGAAAGTAGTTGAACGATTCGACCCACAGGCGCGCAACCAGCATCGAGGCAAGCGCGGCGGCAACGCCGACCCAGCCGGCAACCAGAAACGCGATGGTGTGAAACACCAGCTGTGCGGCGACCGCTTTCCAGACGCGATGGCGCAGCGACCAGCGACCGTAGCCGCGCTTCTCCAGCGCATCGCTTTCGATGCGTGACGACAACTTCGTGCTGTCGACCACGGCCTGCAGGGTAAACGAATACAGGTCGCGGCCGCGCACCGCGGTATCGGAGTCGGCCAGGGTGCCGACATCGAGATGATGGCCGACCGTGTGGCCAGTGTTGCGGGTGCAGTCGAGATAAACGATCTGGCAGTAGGTGCCGACCAGTTGTGGCAGCCAGCCGCGCTGGTGGTACAGCTCGTGCGAACTCGGTACGAATGCAATGACCGACATCCACGCGGTGCTGATGATCGCGCCGGCCCAGTGGATACCGGCAAAGTTGCCCTGCGCGGCGGTCCAGGCCAGCAGCAGCACCAGCAGCGGACCGCTCACCGTGCTCAACCACAGCGGGATGCTGGCCAGCGAGCGGTTGTTGATTTTGCGCGTCGCGAAATCGAGCGGCAATAATTCGTCGAGCACAGCGAACGTAAACAGGGTCGAGAGACCGAGCCACGCCCACGGGCCGCCAAGGATCAATCCTGTGGCAGTCAGTAGCTGCAATCCGAACGGCAGGTAATAACGGGCATAATCACTGAACATGGGCTGGCTCCTAACTGTTCGCGGCAAGTCGCGGCTTGCTGCTGTCATTATAGTCCTTGAACATATCGCGGCCGATCAGGTATTTCATGATCTCGATCGAGCCGCCGGCAATCTTCACCACCCGCGCATCGGCGTAGGCGCGGCAGATGGGGTACTCCCACATATAGCCCCAGCCGCCGAACAACTGCAAACATTCGTCAACCGTTTTGCAGTGCAGGTTACTCAGAAACATCTTCGCCATGGCCGCATCGATGGGATCGAGCGAGCCGGCCATGAACAGCTCTATACAGCGATCGGTCAACACGCGCCCGGCGGTCGCTTCGGTCTTGAGCTCGGCGAGTTTGAACTGCGTATTCTGGAAATCCGCGATGGTTTTGCCGAAGGCCTCGCGCTGAGCGGTATATTCGACCGTCCAGTCGATGACCGTCTCCACCACCGCGGCGCTGCGGATAGCCTGGGCGAGGCGCTCCTGGGCGAGCTTGGTCATCATGATTTTGAAACCCTCACCCTCCGCGCCGAGCATGTTCGAGACCGGCACACGTACATCCTCAAAAAAAAGTTCCGAGGTGTCCTGCGCTTTCATACCGAGCTTTTGCAGATTACGGCCGCGCTTGAAGCCGGGGCGGTCGCCCTCGACCAGGAACAGGGTAATGCCCCTGGCGCCGGCGCTGCTGTCGGTTTTTGTCGCCAGCACGATGAGGTCGCATAGCTGGCCGTTGGAGATAAAAACTTTCTGACCGTTGATGACGAATTCGTCGCCGTCGAGCACGGCGCGGGTGCGGATGTTTTTGAGGTCCGAGCCGGCGTGAGGCTCGGTCATGCCGAGCGAACCGATGGCTTCGCCGGCAACCATCTTCGGCAGCCAGTGGCGCTTCTGCTCTTCGGTGCCGAAGGAACTGATATAGGTCGCGACCAGGTCGGTGTGGATCATGAAGCCGGGACCGGTGGCGCCGGCCCTGGCCATTTCTTCGAAAACCACCACGTCGTACAGGTAATCGGCGCCGGCCCCACCGTATTCTTCCGCTACCGCGCAACACAACATACCGGCGGCGCCGGCCTTGAGCCACAGTTCGCGCGGCACGCTGCCGGCTTCCTCCCATTCGGCGTGATAGGGGGTGATTTCCCTGGCGATGAATTTCCGCACCATGTCGCGGAACATTTCGTGCTCGGAAGTAAACAGGCTGCGTTCGATCATGGGCCGGAAACCTTGCTGACGTATTTGTACTTTAGCATATCGTAAGCATGCTTACCATATTTTTGAAAAGGCACCCGGTGCGCCTGGCCAAGCGTGCTCAGACCTGCGCGTAGAACGGCGCTGCCGATGGTTTCATCGGTGCACCAGCGCCGTCGATTTCGCCGCGCGCAAGGCAATCGAGCAGGCTCAACGGCCCGCCGGTCCAGGCCGGAAAACCGCAGCCGACAACGGCCAGCACGTCCACATCCTGGGCGCCGGCGACCAGCCCGTCGGCCAGGCAGGCGGCGGCTTCGAGGGCCACGGTGCGCAATAAGTCCAGACCGAGCGCGCGATCGGCGGGGCCATAAACATCGGCCGCGGCGCTCTCGAGTCCGGCGCTGGCAAACAGGCGCTCAAGGTCGAGCGCTGCAGCCAGGGCGCCACGCGCGGCCGGCGTTTCGACACGTCGCGCACAGAATTCACGCACGACATCGAGCATGCGCGCCAGCGGGCCGGGCCCGTCCGCCGCGACCGCGACCGGGACCAGCCGTGCCCACGGCCCCCGCCAGCGCCACCGGCGCGGGCAACGGTTTCGCCCCCCGGCTCCAGCGGCAATCTCGACACGCTTCAGCGCCCTCGAGGTCGGACATTGAGCGCACTTCAACGTCGCAATCGTCCGGCACCGGCTCGCCCGCCCGGCACAGCCGAATCGTGAACGGTCCGGCCGCAGGTGGCCGCGCCTGAGTCCCGGTTACCAGCACAAG
>CALOBG010000106.1:0-9363 GCA_942490995.1 uncultured Gammaproteobacteria bacterium | reverse complement strand
TGAGAGGGTCGCAACGGACCCAAGGGACACTGAACTTTATTTGAGGGTTAGGTACGAACGCCAAAATATTATGGGACCGGGTTGGGCCTGATGTTGACGCCTTTTCTCCGGAAAATCTTTTAATATTCAGCCGCATTCTTTGTACTGGCCCGCAGCGGCTACGTTTGTAACCGAACGATTATTACGACCATTTCGCCTCCAGACAAAATTAATGGCATTTTCAATGATGGGGGGATATTGGGCACCGGAATTGAAGTATGCCGGCTATGACAAAGTGATCCTGCGCGGCAAATCCCCCGATCTGGTTTATTTGTGGATCAACAATGACAAGGTCGAAATTCGAGATGCATCCCATTTGCAGGGCAAAGGTGCGATTGAAACGGCTGAACTCATTAAAAAAGAGTTGAAGCAGCCGAAAGCCCAGGTCTCCGCGATTGGTCTGGCCGGGGAGAACATGAGGTCTTTTATGCGTCCGTCGAGCAAGGCCGGTCCAGTGCCAGCCGGGGCGGCATCGGGGCGGTTATGGGAGACAAACGGGTAAAGGCGATCGCGGTTCGAGGAACCCGGGACATCAATGTTGCCCAACCGGCTGAATTCATGGAGCTTTGCTATGAAGTGCTGGATTATATCAAATGGCGCGAAGACAATCCGGTTCCCGAGGGTCATACCGATTTTAGCCATTTCTTGGATCACCCAGGAGATGGCCATCCACAATGAGCAATGGCACCGAAAATTTTCATGGGGGCAATGCGCCTGCGCCGCGAGGCTTCTGGACCGAGAAGTCTCCGATGAGTGGCTGGAAACCATGAACAAAGCACGCGGGCGGCTCATCAGTTGTTTTCAACCATCTGGCTGGCCATGGTCGGCTGGATGATCCGGGATTGGGAACGCCGCACCGGGCGCAAGCCGGAGCCGGAAATGTTCGAACGCCATACCTGGAAGATGTTCAGCCTGGACGCCGACCGGCGGCCGTCCGATTTTCTCCTCGCGGTGCATGATATGCATCGCTTCGCGCGCGAAGTCGCGCCGTTTTTCGAGCGCTACGACGTGTGGCTGACGCCGACCCTGTCCCAGCCGCCGCCGCCACTGGGCTGGTTTGATTACGACAAAAAGAATCCCCACCAGGCGACCGAACGCATGGAGCAATTCCCGCGCTTTACCTCGTTTGCCAACGTCACCGGGCAGCCGGCGATTTCCCTGCCGCTGTGCTGGAACGAGGCCGGTCTGCCGATCGGGATCCAGTTGATCGGGCGTTACGCCGACGAGGCCACGCTGTTTCGCATCGCCGCCCAGCTCGAAACAGCGCTGCCGTGGGCGGCGCGCTGGCCGGAGCTCTAGCAGCCACCGAACGCGCGGGATCGATTCCGCTGGCGCGGAGTAACCGCCGACGCCAGCGGAATGTCGCGTTCTGCTCAGTCCGCGCGGCGTCGGCGCGCAGCACCGAAGCCAAGCAGGCCGGCACCGACGAGCGCCAGCGAGCCGGGTTCGATTACACCAACGGGAATGCGTGAGATGTAGAAGTTATCCAGTGATGTTTCTTCGTTACCGCCGTTGCCTTCGAGGGCTTCAGCCCAACGCACCGAAGTGATTGCCGTATCGGAGGTGATGCCGAAAAAGATCGGATCGCCATTGAGGTTGCCGAAAATATTCACCGCCGTGCTGGTCGCGTCCGCGAAGTTGATGGTCATGACACCGGGACCGGCCGCTTTCGATGGTTCGTTGGGATCGGCTTCAAAGGATTCAATGTCGAAGCCGAGCGCGAAATAGGGCAGGGAAAGGGCAATGTCGTAGCGCGCATCGCCGTTGCCGCGGCCAGCGATGCCGAACATGGTGATGTCTCCGCCCGAACTGAAAGCCTGGAGTGCATCCATGTTGGTGGTCACCGACACGCCACCAAAAATATTGACACCGGAGAGGTTGTCGCCGGCGCTGAACGATTCGAGGTCCTGCAGCACCAGACCGCTCGCAGCGCTATTGAATGACGTGAAGTTGCTGTGAATAGTGAACATACCGGCCTGTGTGCTGCCTGCGCCAGCCAGGAGTGCGGCAGCCGTCAGGGTGGCGGCCAGAGCTTTTTTATTGAACATTAAGGGTGTTCCTCGTTACGTCAAATGAGCGTCACTAACTGTCTGACAGAACCTCGCGCGAGCGTTCGGTACCGGATTTTCAGATGGTCCGGGATCGTCGTCACGTCGGCGCGAACGGCCCTGTCTCATTTGTAAACGAATGCAAATTGGAGGCCAGAATAATTTTTAGAAATCGATTCATAGCCTTGCGATTGGCGACCCGCCAAAGGGGCCTGTCGATTGTGACGAACTGTAAAATTTCCAAGAATTTTCTCGTCAACTGCATCACGCTTTTCTGGGATTTTTTACAAATTTCGTGGAATGTCCCGGTTTCGCCCGTTTCGAACCTGCGCGAAATTAAGAATGTCCCCTTTTCGGGTTATCCACAGGTGTGGTGGGCATGATGCGCTCAGCGAAAACGGGGACATTCCTCGTTTCCGGCACTCACAGTTTCGCCGGGCAGGTACTCAGCGTCGACGTCGGCGGGACGTTCACGGACGTGGTGCAGCTCGGTCCCGACGGCAAAGTGCGTACTTTCAAGCTGCCGTCAGACGGGGCCGGGTCAGGCGGGAGTCTGCCGGCTGAACTTGTCGCCGCGGTGGCCGGGCAGGACACCGTGCTGCACAGTACGACCGTCGCCATCAACAGTCTGCTGGCCGGGCGTATTCCCAGGATCGGCCTGATTGTCACGGCCGGCTTCCGCGATATTCTCGAAACCGCGCGCCTGCCGCCAACCGATGCCGAGCCGGGGCCGCTACCTGCGCGCCTGGTCGCGCTCGAATTCGTGCGCGAGCTCGGTGCGCGGCACACGGCGAGCGGCGTTGAGCGCGCACCGCTGGAGCGCGCCGAAGTTGTGCGGCTGGCCGACGAGTACCGGGCCGCCGGCATCGACGTGGTCGCCGTCGCGCTCCTCCACAGCTATCTCAACCCCGCCCACGAACGCGCCCTGGCGCAGATTTTCGCGGAGATCGCGCCGCACATTACGGTGGTGTGTTCGAGCGACGTGTTGCCCGAGCTGCGCGAATATGAGCGCACCCTGGCCTGCGCGCTGAACGCGGCGTTGATGCCGATACTGAACGCACAGGTGCGCGCGATCGAGGCGGCCGGTGGCCGGCGTTCGCCGAACGTCTGGTTGATGCAGTCGAACGGCCGGCTGGTGAGCGCCGCCGCCGGCATCCGGCAGCCGCTGGGTAGCGCGTTGTCGGGACCTGGCGCGGCCGTCGTCGGCATGCGCTGGCTGGCGGCACGGTGTGGTTTCCGCGACGTGATCACGCTTGATATCGGCGGCACCTCGACCGATGTGGCGCTGATCGCGGATGGTCGCTACAGCCTGACCACGGCCGGCGAGGTGGCGGGCTTTGCCTTGCGCATGCCGATGATCGACGTCCTGTCGATCGGCGCCGGCGGCGGCTCGATTGCGCACGCCGGTGCGGACAAGCGCTGGCACGTCGGCCCCGAAAGTGCCGGCGCGGTGCCCGGACCGGCGTGTTACGGCCGCGGCGGCAAACAACCGACCCTGACCGATGCGCAACTCGTGCTCGGACGCCTTCCCGAGGCATTGCTCGGCGGCAGCATGGCGCTCGAGCGCGAGCGTGCGCTCGATGTCGTCGAAGGTTTCGGTCGCGCGCGTGGCTTCGATGCCGAACGCAGCGCACGCGGGATCCTCGAGATCGCCACCCATCACATGTGCGGCGCGGTGCGCCGCGTGTCGGTCCAGCGCGGTCGTGACCCCGCCGCCCACGCCCTGCTTGCCGTGGGCGGCGCCGGACCACTGCACGCCGCCGAACTCGCAACGTTGCTCGGGATCACGACCGTTATCGTGCCACCGACCCCGGGACTGGCAGCCGCGTGGGGATTACTGGTCGCCGACATCGGGCGCGATTTTACCGCGCCGCTCGGCGCGTCCGCCGCGAGCCTCGACAACAACGCGATCGCGCGCGGCTTCGCGGGTCTTGTCGTCGCGGCCGATCGCTGGCTCGGCGCCGAGGGCCTGAGCGCGGATGCCGCGCGGTATGCCTACCAGCTCGATTTGCGTTATCACGGTATGAGCGTGGAGACGTCCATCGAAGGGCCCGCGGACCTGACGCTGACAAACTGGCTTGGCACCACGCTGGAGCGCTTTCACGCGCATTTCGAGCGTTTGAGCGGACGCTCCTGGCGCGAACACGAGGACGTCGAGGTGGTCAACCTGCGCCTCGCGCTCAGCGTTGCCGGCGCCTCGCCGACGCCACCTGACTACCGCGCGCAGCACGACGCGCGCGAACAAATGCCAGCGCAAACCACGCGCGCGGTCGGATTCCTCGGCCATCCCGGCCTGCTTGGCAGCCGTATCGTGCAGCGCGACGCGCTCGACCGCGGCACGGAAATCGCTGGCCCCGCGGTTATTGAACAATACGAGTCGACGACCCTCGTGCCGCCCGGTTGGCGCGCCATGCTCGACGATTTCGACAATCTGCTGCTGCATCCCGCGACCCCGGCCGAGCCGGGTTGATTGCCGCGCGCACGACGACCTGTAATATGGACCACGGTTGCGTCGCAACCGTATTGATGAGGTAAATGCTATGGCCTGGCGCCTGGCCGTCGATATCGGCGGTACGTTCACCGACATCGTCGCGCTCGAGGAATCGACCGGCGAACTGCACCTGGCCAAGGTCCCGAGCACGCCCACCGACCCCGCTAACGGCTTCATCGACGGTATCGAACACATCCGCGCGGTCAGCGGCATCGCCGCGGCCGATGTCGCGGCGGTGTTTCACGGCACCACGGTGGCCACCAACGCCATCCTGGAACGCAAGTACTCGCCGCTCGGATTGATCATCACGCGCGGTTACCGTGAGGCACTGGAAGTCGCACGTCAGACCGTGCCGGGGGAATTCGGCGACATCACCTGGTGGATCAAACCCGAGCGGGTGGTGCCGCTCGAACTGGTGCGCGAAGTCGGTGGCCGGCTGAACGTCGCCGGTGAAACCTTGAGCGATATCGACGCGGACGAAGTGCGGGCCATCGCCGCCGAGTTCAAGGCGCTGGGTATCAAGGCGGTGGCGGTGTCACTCCTGCACTCTTACCGTAACCCGGCCCACGAGCAGCGTGTGCGCGAACTCGTGCGCGAGGTGTATGCGGATTGTTTTATCTCCATATCCTCGGACATTCTGCGCGAGTACCGCGAATACGAACGCACCAACACCACCTGCCTCAACACCGCGCTGATGCCGTTGCTGTCGAATTATCACGACAAGCTCGAGCGTCATCTCGTCAGTCAGGACATCAATGCGCCGTTCTACATCATGCGCAGCAGCGGTGGACTCGCCCAGGCCGAAGAGATCTCGCGCCTGCCGATCGCCGCCGCCCTGTCCGGCCCCGCGGCGGGGGTCATTGCGGCCTGCCATTTCGGGACCTTGAGCGGGTTTCCGAACATCATCTGTTTCGACGTCGGTGGCACCTCGGCCGACATCTGCCTGGTCGAAAATGGCGAACCGCGCATGCTGACCGAAGGCCGGGTCGATATCTATGACGTCAAAACACCGATGATCGATATTCATACCGTGGGTGCCGGCGGCGGCTCGATCGCCTGGCTGGCCGGTGGCCGCAGTCTCAAGGTCGGTCCGGACAGCGCCGGCGCCGCGCCCGGACCGGCCTGCTACGGCCGCGGCGGCGAACTGCCGACGGTGACCGACGCCAACCTGGTCCTGGGCCGCCTGACCACGGCGCTCGCCGGCGGCGGCGTGGCACTCGATTACGAGCGCGCCGCGACCGCGGTCGGCACTATCGCCAGCGCACTTGATCTCGAACTGGTGGCTGCTGCCGACGGCATCCTGCGCATTGCAATCGAAAACATGGCCGCCGGGATCCGTACCGTCTCGGTCAAGCGCGGGCGCGACCCGCGCGACTACGCGCTGGTCGCCTTCGGCGGTGCCGGGCCGCTGCACGCCTGCTACCTGGCTGACTGGCTGGGCATGAAGCGGGTACTGATCCCACCCAGCCCGGGCGTAACCTCGGCCTACGGCCTGCTGCTGACCGACGTGCGTATCGACCTCGTACATACCGACGTGCAGCGCGAAGATCAGCTCGATCGCACCCGCGTCACCGCGCAGTTCGATGAACTCGAAGCGCGCGTGCGCGAACGGCTGACGGTCGAGGGGTTCGTTGCCGACACCATCAAGCTGAGCCACTTCCTCGATCTCCGCTACGGCGGGCAGGCCTATGAAGTGCGGGTGCCGGTGCAGGATGAGCATAGCGATCGCGGGCGGGCCCTGGATGACGCGATCGCCGCATTTCACGTTGCGCACCAGGACCTGTATGGCTATTCCTACCAGGGCCGCGAACCGGTTGAACTCGTTAATGTCGGCGTGACCGGCCTCGGCCTGCTGAAACGCCCGCAGATCCCGGCCGCGGCGACCAGCGACGCCGGCGCGGAAGGCGCCCGGCGCACCCACGCCGAGGTCTATTTTCCGCACGGCGCCGGCCGCGTGAACTGCCCGGTCTACGTGCGTGACCGGCTTGCCGCGGGCAATGTCATCGAAGGGCCGGCGATCGTCGAGCAGTACGACTCTACGACGGTGATCAACCCGGGCTGGCGCGGCCGGCTCGATGAATGGGGTTCGCTGGTTTTAAACAAACACTGAAACGCGCTGGCGCGCCAACAGGACAAAACGATGAGTGTGAGGCAGGAATTTTCGCAGCGCTATCACGACAAAGCCGATGAAGATGTGGCTTTTGCCGACTATGCGCCGTTCCGTTACGGTCGGGTCGAGCGCGACCCGGCCTACCAGGCACGCATCGAGGCTGCGCGTAAGGATCTCGATCCGATCCTGGTCGACATCGTCGACGGCGGTATCGAGGCGGCCGTGATGGAGGCCGAGGCCGCGGTCGAGCGTACCGCGCGATCAACCATCATCCGTGAGCAGCACGATTACCGCGCCTCCCTGAATACCCTCGACTGCCTGTCCGTGTCGCGCGTGTCGTGGGCCGCGACGGCCGATCCGATCCGCATGAAGTTCCCGCTCGATCAGATCCGGCCGGGCGACGTGTTTATCTACAACGACGTTTACGAATCGGCGGGCACGATCGGTCACCTGCCCGACTACTGTGTGGTCACGCCGGTATTTTTCGACGCCGAGCTGATCGGGTTTGCGCAGATTTTTGGCCACGTCAGCGATGTCGGCGGGCGCATGGCCGGTTCCTGGCCCAACACCTCGCAGAGTATTTTCGAAGAAGGCACCCTGTGCCCGCCGGTCAAGTTCTACGACGAGGGACGACTGAACGAAGGTCTCTACGACATCATCCTGCGCAATTCACGGTTCCCGGAAGACCTGCGCGGCGACATCGATGCTTTCGTCGGCGCCAACGAAATCATTCGCCGGCGCGTGGTGGAACTGTGTGAGCGTTTCGGTCGTCCGGAGGTCGAGGCGGCGTTTTACGAAATCATCGCGCGCTGCGCGGAAGTCGTGCGGGAAAAAGGGCTGCCGTTTTTCCCCGAGGGCGAGTTCGTCGGTGAAGACTTCATCGAAAACGACGGGCTGACGCTGGATCAGCCGGTCAAGATGAAGCTCACGCTGCGCAAGTATCCCGAAAAAATGATCCTCGACTTCGACGGTACCGCGCCGCAGGCGCGCGGCCCGATCAACTGGCCGCTCGACGGGCGTCATTATTCGAAGTGGCTGGGGGCGTTTTTCAAGGCCCAGATCCCCGGCATCATCATTAATGAAGGCGTGACCGAGGTGTTTCGCTGCCGCATTCCCAAACGCACCATTTTGAGTTCGGAGTTTCCGGCGCCGGTGGTTTCGCGCATGACCTGTATGCTGCGCATGATCAGCGCCTACACCGTGGCGCTGGCGAAAGCGTTTAACGGTGAAGTGGTTGCCGACATGCAGAACATCCAGATCTACGGCCTGTATGGCGAGGATCTGAGCGGCAAGCTGTTCCTGATGCGCGAGATTTTTGGTGCCGGCTCCGGGGCGCGGCCTTATGCCGACGGTACCGACGCGGTGGACCTGGTGCCGTACTCCAAGAACCTGCCGGCCGAGTTCATCGAGCAGCGTTTCCCGGTTACCGTCGAGCGCGTCGGCCTGGCAATGGATTCCGGCGGGCCGGGTAAATACCGTGGCGGTCTGGGCTACGTCAAGGAGCTGCGCACCCTGGTCGACGCCCATTACACCACCGTCACCGAGCGCACCGCGTTCGCCTGCATCGGTATCAACGGCGGGCGGTGGGGTGCGCCCGGCGGATCGGTGAAGAACCCGGGTACCACCAGCGAAGAACACGTGTTCTACAGCCGCGATGCCGTGCCGGTGGTGGCCGACGATTTGATCCGCCTCGTCACCCCTGGCGGCGGCGGCTGGGGCGACCCGCTGGAACGCGACATCGAGGCGGTGCGCCTCGATGTATTGCGGCGCCTGGTGTCGCATGGCAGCGCGGAACGCGATTACGGCGTGGTCATGGATGCCGACACGCTGGCCGTCGATACCGGCGCGACCGGTCGGCTGCGCCGCGAACTGGCCGAACGGCGTGGCCCGGTCAAGCTTATCGATCGTGGTCCCTACGCGGAAACCCTGATCAAGAACGGCCTGCTCGAAGTCAGCGATCCGGAACTGGAGTGCACCCGCTGCGCCGACGACGCGGTCCTCGAGCATTACTGGAAAGATCTGTACAAGTACACCGCAGCGCCGGCGCCCTGAGCGCTGTCGCATTTACCGGGGGACAGCAGTTGGAGGCCTATGCGCCGCGCACTTTTTCTTTCACGAGGCCGAGCACGACCGCAAGCAGGCCAAGCAGGATTTCATCAATAAACGGCACCATGTCGGGCAGCAGCAGATCGAGCACGAACAGTACGAGGATCAGAACGAACAGTTTCGGAAAACGCATTTTTTCGCCGTGCTTTTTCACCGTTGAAGTGAGCATGCCATCGTTCTGCGTCATGTTTATCGGCTCCGCGGGGTTGAAGACAGCTTAACGAATTATCGCGACAGTGGCTGACCCGCGTATTTTGATCCGGGTCACTCGCCCGCGACGAACGCCGTGCCATGCTTGAGCCCTGCTCCTGGAAAGCGTGAGGTGCGCCATGCAAATCGACGAAATCTGCAACCGCAACATCGTCACCATAGCCAGCGGCGACAGTATTCTCACCGCGGCGCGCGTGATGCGCGATGAACATGTCGGCTGCGTGGTGGTGGTCGAAAGCGATGGCACCAGCGCCGTGCCGATCGGACTGCTTACCGACCGCGACATCGTCGTCGCGGTGGTGGCGCTGAACCTCGATGCCGAGGAGATCAGTGTGGGTGACGTGATGAGCACCGACGTC
>CALOBG010000105.1:0-12017 GCA_942490995.1 uncultured Gammaproteobacteria bacterium | reverse complement strand
GCGTTCGATTACGTATTGCTTCAGACGTTCGACTACTTCACCGCCGCCGAGCAGGCTCCAGACGCCGAATGCGTCCGCCGTCTTCGAGCTTGGAGCTGCTCACCGCCGGGTGCCATTCGGGCAGGGCGTTGAATTGACCGATCATTTTCCATACTTCGTCTGCGCTCATGCCGAGCGGCGAATTCAGAGTGACTTTAGGCATACTGGTTTCCTCGATGTGACCGGCGACCCGACCGGCAGCGAATTTGAATCAAATCCGGCCCGCCGAAAGCTTCAGGCCGGCCCTCAAGATACTATAGAATGGCGTCCAGCGGCCGCATTCGCGGTCCACTCGAACACAGGTCTGAGCCGCGTGAGTACCAAACCGAGAGAAATAAAGATCGTTGCCGACACCGCCGGTGAAGTTGCCTGTGACGGCGGCGGCGGCGCGCTCGGACACCCGCGCATTTATCTGCCGTTCGAGCAACGCAACTGGGTCGACTGCTACTACTGCGGCCAGCGTTTTGCCAAGTCCGGCTACGAATCACCCGATGCCCACCACCCGGCGGCCTGAGCGCGACCGCTTCAGCAAGCTCGCCTGCCTGCCGTTGCGCGGCCTGATCCAGGTTTACCGCTGGCTGATCTCGCCGCTGCTCGGGCCGCGCTGTCGCTACCTGCCGACCTGTTCCGAGTACGCCCTCGATGCACTCGACCGCCACGGTGCGTGGCGTGGTTCGGCGCTCGCCGTGCGCCGCATTCTGCGCTGCCACCCGTGGGGCGAGAGTGGCCACGACCCGGTACCACCGGCGCGCTGACAGCCGCGCCGGCTCAGGTATTGGCGCGCTCGAAATCAACCAGCTCACGTTCGATTCCGCGACTGCGTAACCAGTCGCGCAGCGCCTTGCCGGTGCCCGCCGACCACGGCTGTACGGTTTCTATGGGTACCCATTTGTGGTCCGCGATTTCATGTTTGCACAGTTCAACGTCGTGACTGTCGACGGTAACGTGATAGGCGATGATGAGCTGGTTGCTGCGATAAAACTCGTACATGCCGACGTAGGACTGCATTTCCGCTTTAAGGCCGATTTCCTCCTCGACCTCACGCAGAATGCCTTCTTCGGGCATTTCTCCCGCTTCCAGAAAGCCGGTCACCAGCCCATACCAGTGTTCCGGCCAGCCGACATTGCGGATCAGGGCAACCTCGTCGGCATGCTCGACGATCGCCGCGACCACCGGCACCGGGTTGTTCCAGTGCACGAAGCCGCAGCGGGGCGCGGCACAAGCCAGGCGGTCACGGCCGGACAACGGCAGCTTGCTGAGCGGCGAGCCGCAGTAGGGGCAAAATTTCATATTCGATTTCCTTTAGCAGGCTGGTGTCCTGTCGCGCAACGACAACTCAATGACGCGCGATCGCCCATGCGCACAGGCCGAGCCACACCGCGACGGTCGCCAGCAGTTGGACATCGGTCAGCAGGGTGTCGGCGGGTGATTCGCCCGCGGCGCGACTGTTGACCAGCCATCCGTAACGAAAGATCCCGAACAGCACGACCGGGATGGTGAACACCAGCTCGGGGCGGGTCGACATCACGAACAGGCTGTAGAACACCAGCGCGGCGGTGGCCGCGATCTGGGCGAAGCTGTCGAGCAGCTCCTTGCTGTATTCGCGCAGCACCGCGCGGCCGGTGCCGGCTTCCCAGTTCATTTCCTGGCGGCGCTTCTGCACCGCCACGTAAAGCGCCAGGCACAGGGTGGTGACAAACATCCATTCCGAAACCGGCACCGCGATGGCCTCAGCACCGGCGTAGACGCGCAATACGAATCCAATCGAAATCGAAAAGATGTCGATCACCGGCTGGCGCTGCAGGAACAGGGTATGCGCAATATTGAGGCCGATGTAGGCCCACAGCACCAGTCCGACGGCCGGCAGCAGCACCATGGCCGCGACAAGAACCGCGTACAGGGCGACCAGCAGTCCCCAGGCGACCGGGATAGGCAGCGCTGCGCTGGCCAGGGGCCGGGTCCGCGACTTGACCGGGTGTTGGCGATCTTCATCGATATCGCGCAGGTCGTTGAGGATGTAAACCGCCGAGGCCGCAACACAGAACAGGCCGAAAGCGAGCAGCGCCTGGTAGACCAGGGCTCGCTCGGCAAACGCGCCGGCGAACACCAGCGGCGCAAGCACGAAGGTATTTTTGACCCACTCACGCGGGCGCAGCAGGGTAACAGCGGCGATCAGCCGCGAAATAAACAGACTATGCGATGTGCCGGTCAATTTGAGATCCATTCAGCCTGGCGTGCGCGGCGGCCGCTATTATAGCGACCATCGCCCGCGATCCTGGCGCTTGATGATGACGGAGCGAACGCACATGTTGACGGTTTTCGAGTCGGCGGCGGTTCCAGTCAGCCGGAAATCGCACCTATTTGCCGCGCTGTCCCGTGCGCACCACGGATTGCTTATACGCTCGAAAGGCTGACAACCATGACACAGATCAGCGGCTGGGGACGACACCCGCGCGTCGACGCAACCGTGCAGCGGCCGGCAACCTTGTCCGCGCTCAGCGAAGCATTGCGCTCGGCGCCGCGCCCGGTCCTGGCGCGCGGTCTCGCCCGTAGCTACGGTGATGCGAGCCTCGCCAGCCACGTGTTCGATCTGACCGGCTTCGACTGCTTCGCCGAATTTGACCACCAGGCCGGAACCCTCGAATGCGGCGCTGGAGTCAGCCTCGACACCGTGCTCGGTTTGACCGTGCCGCACGGCTGGTTTCCGGCCGTCACCCCGGGCACCGCCAGGGTCACCATTGGCGGTGCGATCGCGGCCGACGTCCACGGCAAAAACCATCACCGCGTCGGTTCGTTCTGCGACCATCTCGAGCACATCACGCTCATGACCGCCGATGGCAGCATCGAACGCTGCTCGCTTACACACAATCCCGAGCTGTTCCGCGCCACGGCCGGCGGCATGGGTCTGACCGGGATCATCGTCAGCGCGCGACTCCGGCTGATACCCGTCGCGAGTGCGTTCATGCACGAAACAATCCACCGCAGCGGCGATCTGCGCGACACCATGGCGCAGCTCGAAGCGCACGGCGACGCCCCGTATGCCGTCGCCTGGCTCGATGCGCTGGCCGGCGGCAGGCAGCGCGGTCGGGGTCTGATCATGCTCGCCGAGCACGCCGACAACGGTGACTTCACACCATCCGCGCGCCGCACCCGCTCGCTCGCCATCGACGCGCCGCAGGCCTTGCTCAACCGCCCCTGTCTGCGCGCGTTCAATGCGCTGAATTTTCGCACAGTGCCGGCCGCCGGCCGCACCCGACTCAGCCACTACCGCGACTACTTTTATCCGCTCGACAAACTCGACAACTGGAACCGACTGTACGGCCGTCGCGGCCTGCTGCAATTTCAATGCCTGGTCCCGCACGCCGCCGCCAGCGCGGCACTGTCGGCGATGTTCGATGCGCTCGCCGCCAGCGGCGTTACTGCGCCGCTGGCGGTGTTGAAAACGTTCGGCGCCGGCAACGACAACTACCTGTCGTTCCCGAGCCCCGGCTACACGCTGGCACTCGACGTGCCGCGCAGCGCGGCGGCACTGAGCCTGGTCCAGCGCCTCAATGCGATCGCGACGGAAAGCGGTGGGCGCGTTTATCTGGCCAAGGACGCCTGCCTCGATGGCGCCCAGTTTCGCCGCGCCTACCCGGCCTGGGAACAGTTCGAAACGGTGCGCGCGCGCTACGGCGCCGGCGGTCGCTTTGCATCGCTGCAATCGGCGCGCCTGGGACTGGCCTGATGGCGCGCATCGTCATTCTGGGTGCCACCTCGGCGATCGCCGAAGCCACCGCGCGGCTGTACGCGACCGCCGGTCACGAACTGTGCCTGGTGGCGCGTAACGGTGAGCGCCTGGCACTGCTCAGCGACGACCTGGCAACCCGCGGCGCGGCCCGCGTGGTAACCCTTAAGAGTAACCTCGACGATAGCGCCCACCACGGCGAGATCATCCGCTACGCGCACGAGCAGCTTGGCGGTTTCGACATCGTGCTGCTGGCGTTCGGGCTGCTGCCGGACGGCGAACGCGCCTACCTTGAACCGGAACTGATCCGCGAAACGTTTGCGGTCAACACCGTCAGCGCGATCACATTGCTGGCGCTGGCCGCCAACGAACTGGTGGCCCAGGGTCACGGCACGCTCGCCGCGATCAGCTCAGTCGCCGGCGATCGTGGTCGTCAGAGCAACGCCCTGTATGGGGCCTCGAAAGCGGCGCTGGATACGTTCCTGGCTGGTCTGCGCAATCGCGTGGCGCGCGCCGGCGTACACGTACTGACCATCAAGCCGGGCTTCGTGGATACGCCGATGATCGCGCACCTCGAGCGCGGGCCGCTATGGGCCTCGCCCGAGGCCGTTGCGCGCGGCATCGTCACGGCCATCGAACGTCGCCGCGACGTGGTCTACCTGCCCGCTTACTGGCGCGCGATCATGTTCGTCGTGCGCAACATTCCGGAGCGGATCTTCAAGCGCCTGTCGCTGTAACCAATCGCGGTTACCAGACGTCGAGCCAGCCTCGCGTGCGACGCTTGATCGGACCCGCCGCGCGCAAGCCGCGCAGCAACCAGGCGCGCGTTTCGGCCGGATCGATCACCGCGTCGATCTCAAACACCGAGGCCACCGATACCGCTTTGCCTTTCTCGTACATGCCACCGACCAGCTCCTGAAACAGGGCGTCGCGAGCGGCGGGGCTGGTGGTCGCCTCGAGTTCCTTGCGAAAACCGAGTTCGACCGCCCCTTCCAGACCCATCGGCCCCATTTCCGCGGTCGGCCAGGCGATGGTGAAAAACGGCTGATGGAAGCTGCCGCCAGCCATGGCCTGCGCGCCGAGGCCATAACCTTTGCGCACGATGATGGTAAACAACGGCACACTGAGATTGGCCGAAGCCAGGATCAGGCGCGAGCCGCGCCGCACCGCGGCGGTTTTTTCGCTGTCCGGGCCAACCATGAATCCGGGCGTATCGCACAACGACACCACCGGCACGCCGTAGCTGTCGCAGAGCTGCAGGAAGCGCCCGCCTTTTTCACCGCCGTCGCCGTCGATCGCGCCGCCGAGGTGGCGGGGATCGTTGGCGATCAGGCCGAAGGCGCGACCCTCGATCCGGATCAGGGCGGTGATCAGTCCAACCCCATAGTCGCGTCTGAATTCGATCACCGAGCCGGTGTCGGCGAGCCCGTCGATCACCGCACGGATATCGTAAACGCGCAGCCGATCTTCAGGGATCAGGTGGCGCAACCGGCGTTGATCATCACAACGCCAGGTTTTTATTGTGCCCTGGAAACAGCCGAGCACGCGGCGCGCCACGGCGGTGCCTTCGGCTTCGTCGGCGACCGCGATATCGACAACACCGTTGGCGGTCTGGACGTCGATCGGGCCGATATCTTCGGGGCTGAACTTGCCCAGCCCGCCGCCTTCGATCATGGCCGGCCCGGCCAGCCCGATATTCGAATTGGCGGTGGCGATGGTGATGTCGGCACAGCCGAAGATCACCGCGTTGCCGGCGTAACAACGGCCCGCGTTGACCGCGATGCGCGGCGCGATCCCGCTCAATTGCGGCCAGGTTGCAAAGGTTTTGATGTCGAGCCAGCTCATGAACAGGTCTTCGGTGTCGACATCGCCGGGCCGGCCGCCGCCGCCTTCGGTAAAAAACACCACCGGGGTTTCGCGCTCCGCGGCGAGTTCGAACAGGCGATCCTTCTTCTTGTGATTGTGATGGCCCTGGGTGCCGGCCAGCACGGTGTAGTCATAGGCGAGCACCGCGCAGCGCGCGGCCTCGGGCCCGAACTCGGCGGCGTTAACCGTACCGAAACCCGCGATCATGCCGTCCGCCGGTGTACGCAGGCGCAGATCTTCCAGTGAGCGGCGGCGGCGCTGGGCGGCGTTGGCCAGCGCGCCATATTCGATGAAGCTGTCGGCGTCACACAGATCCAGCACGTTCTCGCGCGCGGTCCGCGCGTGGTAACTGCGTCGCTTGGCGACCGCCTCCGGGCGGTTGTTATCCAGACCGAGGGCATGACGGGCGCGGACTTCGTCCAGATCGGCACGGCTCGCACTGAGATCGAGTTCAACCGCGGTGTCGGCGACCGCGGTCTGTCCGGGATCGGCGCGCAGCAGCACCAGGACTTCGCCTTCGTCGACCACCGCGCGAAGCGCGGTCATCACTTCGACCACGACGCCGGCCAGCGGGGCGAGGATTTCGTGGTGCATCTTCATCGCTTCCAGCAGCGCGACCTGCTGTCCACGCTCGACATGCGCACCGGCACTCAAAGAAAACTCGACGACGCTGCCGCGCATCGGCGCGCGGACCGCAGTCAGGCCGGGCGGCACCGCAGTTGCCTTTGTCCGTACCGCGTCGTCATGCTGCGCGGCCGCGCCGGGCGTTGTATAGGTTCCGGCCCTGGCAACCAACTCGGCGGCGTGTTGCTCGATGAACGTTGTACTGACGGTCCCGCCGAGCAGCGCGGGGTGGTCAAGTACGGCCCGCAGCAGGGGCAGGTTGGTGACGCTGCCGGCAACCACAAACTCACCTGCCGCGCGCCGCGCGCGGCGCACGAGATCGGGAAAATCGCCGGCCGGGACGTGCACGATCAGCTTGGCCAGCAGCGAATCGAACGCCGGGTGCACGACATAGCCGGGTCGCGCCGCGCTGTCGATGCGGATCCCCGGACCCGCGGCCGGTTCGAAATGGCTGAGGCGCCCACCACCGGCATGGATATGCCCGTCGCCGTCCATGCGCTCGGCATTGACCCGGAACTGCATGGCGTAACCGCGCGGTGACGGCGGACTGTCGAGTCCGAGTTCGGCCAGCGTCGCGCCGGCGGCGATCCGGAACTGCAGCGCCACGAGGTCGAGGCCCAGGATCTCTTCGGTCACCGTGTGTTCGACCTGCAGGCGGGCATTGGCCTCGATAAAAAAATATTCGCCGCTGTCGATATCGAGCAGGAACTCGAAAGTGCCGAGCCCGCGGTAGTCGACCGCGCGCGCCAGGGTCATAGCGGCCTGCAGCAGATGCTCGCGCACGGCGTCGTCGAGTCCTGGCGCCGGCGCGATCTCGATCAATTTCTGGTGGCGGCGTTGCAGCGTACAGTCGCGTTCCCACAGGTGCACGATCGCGCCGGTGGCGTCGCCGAGGATCTGCACTTCGATATGCCGCGCGCGTTCGATATAACGCTCGGCATAAACCCGCCCGTCGCCAAACGCGGCGGCCGCCTCGGCACTCGCCTGCCGCCACAATTCCGCGCCGTCGTCGTCGGCCGCGACCACGCGCATGCCGCGCCCGCCGCCACCTGCGGCGGCCTTGATGATGATCGGCCGATCCGCGGCGCTACTGTCGCGGTAGGCGGCCAGCGCCGCCGGCGAACCGAGTGCCGTCGAAGCAGCGAGGATCGGCACGTCACATTCCCGCGCGCGCGCGTGCGCCGCGATTTTGTCGCCGAACAGGCTGAGCTGAGCCGGGGTCGGACCGACGAAGCCGATCCCGGCCTGTTCGACCCGTTCGGCAAAATCGGCCTGTTCGGCAAGAAAGCCGTAGCCCGGATGCACCACCGTGCAATGATGCTCGAGCGCAGCGGCGACAATCGCCTCGCCGTTCAGGTAGGCGGCGACACCGTGGCCCGCCAGCGGCACCGCGGCATCGGCGCGGGCCACGCACAGGCTGTCGGCATCTTCCTCGGCATAGGCAACGACACTCTCATAGCCGAGTTCGCGTGCGCTGCGCATGATGCGCAGTGCCACCTCGCCGCGATTGGCGATTAATACCCGCGCTCCACTCATTGGTTCATCTCTCAGCTACAAGGGGCGCAGTATAGCGTCGCCCATTCGCGGCACGCGCCCGGACCCGAGCATAGCGCTCGCGGTTCAGGCCATCGCCGTGTCGCCTATTTGCCGAACACGCTGGTGACGAGTTCCGAATCGAGGTACTCGTGAACCTGTTTGACCTTGCCGTCGGCGAGGGTCACGACCATGCAGTAGCTATTGTTGTAGTCGGCGCCGCTTTTCGATTTCGCCTCACCATGGGCTTCGACAACGACGCGATCGCCTTCGGCGGTCAATGAATCGATGTGCACCTTGATGCCGTCCACGAGCACGTCGCCTAACGGCGCGAACAGCTTGGCCTGCAGCTCCGCTTTGCCACGATACGTGCCCGCGAAGCGGTGCGACCCGAAAAATTTCCAGGTAACGTCGTCCGCCAGGTTGTTCAGAAACGTTTCGATGTCGCCGGCGGTTACCGCGCCCCAGGTCTCGCGAACGAGCTGCTTGTTGTTCTCGGTAGTCATAATTAATCGGTTCCTTGTTTGAAATATTCAATCTGGGCGCAATAGCGTTCACATTTATTCGCCGTCCGCTGGCGCCGTTCGCGGCACCGACCGGCGCCGGCACAACGCCGATGCCGAGCGTCGCGCCGACGATCGCCTGGGCCTCGTGGTCGGCCGCGTGCCCTGGGCATCGCGGCGCTCACCGCCGCGACAAACTCGTCGTCGGCGACCGGCGGTGGCGTCTCCTCCGCCTCGCGCATGTACAGCGTCTGGGTCGAGAGCATATTCGACACCGAGTCGCTGGGCCGAGCGCAGACAGTCGAGCAGAAAACGGTGCCGTTCGCGCAGTTCCGTGCCCCAGTCCGGCGTCTGCCGTGCGTGAATCGGGATCTCCGGCAGAAGGTTTCCCAGCCCGTTGAGGTAGACATGGAAATTGTCTTTGCGCATGTAGGGATGTTGACGGACCAGCTCGCCGCCCTCACAAAAAGCTTCGATGCGGTCGGGCGGGTGTGTAAAAGCGATACCGAGCTTTGCAAGCTCCAGACGCCGCGGCTACGTGCCCCCATATTATCGACATTGGCCGTGATGAGGGTCAGATTGGGCACCGTCACCAGGGAATTGTAGAACGTTCGAATGCGCGTACTGCGGAAACCGATACGCTCTACGGTACCCTCGACATCACCGATCAGCCAGTCGCCGACGTGAAGGTCTGGTGTCCAGCAGCACCGTCGCGGATCGAACAGATTGCCGGCGACATCCTTGGCCGCCAGCGCAAAGGCCAGGCCGCCGAGCCCGAGCCGGCGAAGCAGGCTGTCCACGTCGACATCCAGATTGTCGGCAATAAAACCGCCCATTACCGTCACGAACACCTTGATGTCGTCACCAACGGCACCAGCGCATCATCGAGGTTGCCTTCCGTAGCGCCTCGGCCCGGTCCTCGAGGAAGGCGGCAAGCAATCGACCAGCCGGTAGCCACCCCGCACGGCCAGCAGGCAGGCCGAACAGGCCGATACCAACAGCACCACCGGTGCCTCGGCCATGTTCATGTTGGGTCCCGCCACCAGACCGGCGCCATCGCCATCGGTGGGCGGACGCGATCAGGTCGTCATTGCGGAATGCCCCGTCCGCGAAACGCGTCACGCCAGAATCGCGAAACCGGGCGAAATGCATACAGGCGGTCGGCGATGGGGCCGATCGAACCACCCACCAGAATCCCGAGCCATTGCCAGCGTTCGGCGATCGTCGTGCGGCGCAATTCGGGTGGGATATAGGCGCGCAGGCGCAGGTTGAGCGGCGGCGTGTCGAAGTCCGGCCGCGGCGCCGCCGGCGACCTGCTTTTCGACAAAGGCGTCGAGTTGCCCGGGCAGCGCCGCCACGGTCTCGGCGCTGAAGCGCCAGCCGACCTGATCCTGGAATTCGATCGCCAGCCGGCCCTGCTCATAGGTGTTCCAGCAGACGTACGGGCGGCCGCGCACCGTCGAAAAGCCTAACCCGGTTTTTTCGGGGCCCGCGTGCGCTGGATCACCTCGTGCAGCAGCCAGGCGGCTTCCCGCGCCGCTTCTCAGCTCGGACCAGCGCATTGACAGCCGACAGATCAAACGTTTCTACGGCCCGCTCCAGCGGCATAAACACGCAACATCGTCCAGCGCACCCCGTCCATCGCGGCGAGATAGGGTTTCCATGGTCACGGCGCGCGGCCGACCGGGTAGTCGGGATCGGTGCGGGTGGCGGCGCTAACGTGGGCGTTTCGCCGCCCTTCGGCCAGCGTCGCGGCCGGTTCGCGCAAAGGACAACACCACGGCGAGGCGCAGCCGGGATCGGGTGTCATTCGCGTAACCCAATATCCGCATCGGCGCCGCATCGGTACGCATTCGTTGTACGGATAATCAAAGACATGTCCCACCCCTGATTTATCCACAACGGCGTCCTCGATCGCGGCGTCGTCGTTGGAACTACCGCAGCGGCGCAGCACGCTGGTTGCGACGCACAGGGAACTCCCCTCTCGTTAAGCATGAGGAATGTCCCCGTTATTCGGAAACCGTCTTGCAGTCGGTTTTATGGGGAATGTCCCCCTTATTACAGCGTCGCAGCCGGGTTCGCGCAAAAGGACAACACCACGGCGAGCGCGGCCCAAAGGATCGGAGTGTCGTTCGCATAACCAATATCCGCATCCGGCGCCGCATCGGCACCCGCTCAGTGTACGGATAATCAAGCGTATCCCCCTGGGTGTCACAACGACGTCCTCGGCCAACGGCATGATCGCCACGGCAGCGGCGCAGGCCGCGCTGGTCGCGGCGCATCGGAAACCCTCTCTCGGTCGCTTTTGCGCCGAGAATGTCCGATTATTCAGGCATCTTGCGGTCGGTTTAATAGAGGAATGTCGACTATTTCTTTTACCCACCAGGTGGTGGGGTCTCAGCTGTTTTGCCGCGTGGCCGACACGGCCAGGCCGAATCCGCTGTCGGTGGGCAGATCGCGCGCGGCGACGATACCGCCGGCGCCGAACTGGATCGGCGCCGCCACCACATCATGAGTCAGCAGCAGCCCGCCGAATGCGCCTTCCTGGGCGTAGAGCTTGTCACGCAAGGCGTGCGCGACGGTCAGTGCGGCGCGGGTCAGGAGGCTGGTTTCGCCGACGTGGGCGCCGACGATGATGCCGGCGCACAGCGGTGCGGCGCGGCGCGCGACCTCGAGACTGCGGAGCAGGCCGCCGAGTTTCGAGACGCGGATGTTGGCCAGCCACGGGAAATCGGCATCGGCGTAGGCGGCGAGCTGATCGATGCCGAGCAGACTCTCGTCGAGAATGATCCGTGCCCCCGTCGCGTTGGCAATCAGGCGCTGCCCCTCGATGTCACCCGCGCGCAACGGTTCTTCGATCGCGGCAAAGGGATAACACAGACTCTTGAGGAAAATGCCGGCCTCGACCGGGCGTCGCCAGGTATTGTTGGCATCGGCGCGGGCGCGGGCGGGATCGATACCGGCGCGCTCCAGGGCGACGACCTTGGGCAGATCGGACCTCGCATCGCCGCTCAGTTTAATTTTGTAGTGCTCGAAACCAAGTTGCTGGTAACGCGCCAGGGTGCGCTCAAACTGTTGCGGTTCGGCATCGCCAAGTACAGCGGTGTAGCGAAACTCGCCGCACAGCGGCGGCAGGTCGAGCAGGCTTTCCACAGTCGTGCCGGACCGCTTGCCGAACAGGTCCAGGAACGCCAGTTCGACCGCGCACCAGGCGGCGGGGTTGGTATCGATGAGCGCGCGGTTCTCCGCCACCCACGCGCGCAGCGACGCCATGTCGGCAATCGACGTCTGCCAGTGTGGCGTGCACGCGGCGATGAACTGCAGGCCGCCGGCCAGGGATTCGCCGCTCACGTACTCGCGCGGGCAGCCCTCACCGTAACCGCAATTGCCATGCTCATCGTGGATCTCCACCCAGAGCGTCTGGCTCGTATCGCGTCGCGCCGCGGCGTGAGAAAAGCGGGTGACGAACGGGATCGAAAGTGGGCGCGCCTGAATGCGTACGCGGTGTCCCCAGCTCATGATTGCACCCAGCTTTCGAGGTCGAACGTGAAGGTGCTCGCGTAACTTACGGCCACGGTCTTGAACTGCGACTCGCGCTGGCCGCGCGCGACCGCATCGTGTTTATAGGCGGCGTAACCTTTGCTGACGGCTTGATTCAGTGCGGCGAAGGCGGCGGCTACGCCTTTTCGCCGCGTATTCGATGTTCTGGGCGCACAGCTGCGCGT
>CALOBG010000104.1:0-5556 GCA_942490995.1 uncultured Gammaproteobacteria bacterium | reverse complement strand
GCCGCCGTCGGCCATGCGGTCCTGCAGCAGGTTGTGCAGGTCCACGCGCGCCTCGGCCGCGTCCGCGCCGAGACGCGCCAGATGCGCCAGTGGACGGCCAACGTTGTCCCGGCGCGGCGCGTGCGCCAGGATCTCGCGCACCAGGTGCGAATAGGGTGCCAGCTGCCCAGCATTGAGGCCGGGCTCGTGCAGCTGCTCATGCTGGCGACCCACCATCGACGGCAGCCAGGCCGGCCAGATGCGCGCCAGCGCGCCCGAGGCGCGCAGCCCAGGGTGCGCGGCGGCTTCCAGATACTTGTCCGGCTGCACCATCACGCAGACATTCAGACAGGGTCGGCGGATCACCCGATCCTCCGGGCCATTGTCGCCGTTGCCGACGCGGTCGCGGCTGACCGTGTCGCCGCTGATGCCGGCCAGATAGATCGCATCCCCGGTGCGCTTGTCGCCGGAATACTTGCCGAGGATCGCATCGAAGATCGGCCGGCCCTCGCCGCTCATCACCGCAAACGCCCCGTGGCGCTCGTGCAGCAGTTGAAACACCCGCTCCTCGGTGCAGTCGGTGGTGAACAGCTTCGGCGTTGGCGGCAGCGGCAGGCGCTCGGCCTCCAATGCCTCGATGCGCCGCGTCGTCTCCAGCAGATCGCTGTCTTTCTGGCGCTTGAGCTTGGCGATCTCGCTGTCGACCGCCGCGTTGCGGGACTTGGCCTGGCGCATCGCCTGCTCCCAATGCGGCTCCTGTTCCATCGCCCAGATCTCCAGCGGCTCGGTCATGGCGCGAAAGGCCGGACTCTTGCGCTCGCCGCTGGCGGCGATGCCGACCAGAAACAGCGCCGGGTGATGTTGCAGGCCCTCGCGCTCGATGACCAGCGCCCGCTTGCCGATCGCGGTGGCCAGGGTACCGATGCCGACCAGTGCCGGGCTCGCCTCGGGGATCTTGTTGAAGCGTGCCACCTCGCGTGCGGCCAGCTGCAGGGTGGCGGGCAGCAGCGGGAGCGGAAACGGGCTGGCCGCTTGCAGATCGCCCCGTTCGGGCACCAGCTGCGGCGCGGCCCACTCCTCCAATCCCGGGTCGGTGCCGGCCAGACGCTCGAGGACGGTCGGCTCAAGCGTCTCGGTCCAATCGTAGCGTCCGCCGCTCATCGGGGCTCCCCGGCAGCGGCCGCCTCCAGGCGCATCCGGGCGACCGCGACCCGCCCGCGATCCTCGATCGACAATGTCCGCCCGCGGCGCAGATCCGCGGCGGCGATGCGCAGGATCATGCGCTCGAGCGTCAGGTCGATCCCGTGCTGCAGCGCGCGACGGGCCGCTTGCCGCTGGCTCTGCCACCCCGCCTCGGCGAAGGCGGCCTGGCGGGCGGCGATCCAGGGATCGTCATAGAGATCGCGCCAGCCGAGCCCGAGCGCGGCCAGCACCGCCTCCGGCGCGCAGCCGGCATGACAGTGAAATAGCACCCGCGTGCCGTCTTCCCGCACGCTGAGCGACGGACTGCGGTCGTCATGGGCGGGACAGCGCGCCGACCAGCGACGCTCACCGGTGCGAACGACACCGTCGAGGCGACCCAGGAGGCGTTCGGCGCGCATGCAAGGGGCTCCGGTGGGCGGACGGCGGCGCTGCTCGGCCGACACGCGGGTGCGGCGTGCCGGGTCGCAGCGCGCAAGTCGGACGGTTGACCGGAATTAGGCAGTCGACGCGTGCGAAGCGGCCTGCCCGTAGGTGGCCCGCTCGGCATGCAGATCGGCGACCACCGCGCGCAGCTCCTCCTCGCTGACCGCCCGGATCTGCGCGGCCAGCACAGCATCGACCTCATGCTCGGGCCAGGCGGAGGCGCGCGCCCCCAGTGCGATCGGGCGCGGGAACAGGCCGGCGCTGATGCGGGCATAGAGCCAAGAGCGGCTATAACCAGTGCGCTCGAGGACGTGGGGAAGGCGCAGAACACGGGTCGGCATGAGGAGTCTCCAGAGGATCGATGGCGCTGTTAGGCGCAAGTGAGTAAGGACGACAGCGCAGCGTCCACGCGGGCGCCCAACGCACCCCGCACGTCAGCCTGGCCGCGGGTCAGTCGTGCGGGGCCTCAGGAACGGCCGACGCCGTCAGGGTGGTGCTTTGGCGGTCGCAGCTGGCGCATCGGCAACGGGCTTCGGCGAAGCGTTCGGGCGGCGGCCTTGGCGCCAGCTGCGTCCGTGCTTCAGGGCGCAAATCGGGCACTGCAGCGAACGGCGTGAGAAATCCGCGGCGAGATAATGCACCGCGCAGTGCGGGCAGAAACGCCGCGCGGCCAGACCCGTGGTCAGGTCGCGGGCAATCACCCAGGCCGCATTGATATCGATCGGCTCACCGAGGGTCTTCTCGGCCGCCGGCAGTGTGCTCAGCTGCTCCAGATACAGCCGATGCGCGTGCATCAGGGCGCGGACATCGACGGCTCCCGCGCTCGGCGCGCCACCGAGTGCCTGATACAGCGCCACGAACACCGAGGCGCTGGCCTGCAGACGGGGCGAGTGCAGAATACCGCTGGTGCTCGGCAGCTGACCGGCAACGGGTTTGTCGCCATGCACCTCCCGATGCAGCTCGCGCAGCAGCGCCGGTCTGAGCTGGGTCTCCCGCGCCACGATCGAGGTTCGCATGGCCCGTTCAATCAGGTCGATCGCCAGCTGCATGCGGGCGTTCTGCTGCAGTCTCATCGCGCGCTCGCGTCCTCGGCTGCGAGCAGGATCGACTGCAACGCCAAGCCGAGCGAATACCGGTCGCCATCGGCGCTGCCGGGGGCCAACAGCGCAGCGGCAAAGCGCGGTCGAAACAGCACCAGTCGCGCGCGTGCCAGCGCCTGCAGATCAGCAACCGACGCCGCGCAGAGCCGCTCACACAGTGCCTGGTCCAAGCCGAAAACCACCCTAGCGGTATCCGGGTCGGACTGCGCCGCCGCGCGGGCGGCCAGCAGCCAGGTCAGGTTCAGCGTCTCGATGTCCCGGCGTCCATCATTCGCGGCGCTGTCGTCGGGTCGCTGGCCGTCGTTGCGACTCAGCGGTTGTGCTCGCTTCATTGTCAGCCAATGATCCGATTGAACGTGTCTTGGTGCTAAGATATGTCTTAAGAAGCGAGAACGTCAACCAAAAAACGCGTAATTGTACGCTGCGATCGCCATCAAGAGTGATCCGGTTGGCTGCCTGATGGGGTGCGATGATGATCATTAAGTCACTTTCGAACAGCCACCTACGCCGAGAATCGGTTTGGGATGGCGCAGGCTTTCCGGACCGCCTGCACCACGCGAAGGCTGGGTTGTCGACGAACGCATTCGCACAAAAGTGCGGAATCTCCGAGAGCATCTTTCGCAAGTATCTGGCGGGCGCCAGCGTGCCGGGGGCCGACAAGCTGGTCGACATCGCCCGCGTGGCCGATGTGTCGCTGGTCTGGCTGGCGACCGGGCAGGGAGAAGCGCAGGCGACCGAAACACCCTGTGCGCCCGATACGGCGTTGCTGGAGACGGTCCTCGAAGCCGTTGAGGCAGGGCTGGAGCAGATCGGCGGGGCGCTGACGCCGGCGAAGAAAGCTCAGCTTGTGGCGGTGATCTACGGCCTCTATCAATCCGGCGAATCGCTGCGCAAGGCGCCGGTGCTGGAACTGGTGAAACTGGCGCTGTAGTTCGATGTCTTGCCCTGGATCAATCACAGCGTGAGCGGTCCGACGGTCGGTGCGCGTCTTGTGAGGCCGCTCACGGGGAGCGCGTGGCAAATGTGCCAGAACTGGAAGCGGTAGAAGGGATGCCACCCCTTCGATCGCAGGCCCAACCATCGCAGGTTCCCAAGGGAGACGCCATCAATGACCAGCAAGCGCGAGGAGATTCTCTCGGCCATGCAGAGTGTCGCCGGCGACATCAGCCCGACACCACCCCGAACTGCGGTGACGCCGCAGGGCGTCACGGTCGACATCGGCGGCATCAATGTCCGCAGCATCGGCGCTTACAACAGAGACCGCGCTCCGCGCGATGCGCCAGCGGTCACCGCAGACCCACCGCGCGAGCTGCGCCAGCGTGACTGCCGGCGGCGCAACATCCTGCGTCTGTTGGGTGTCTTCCTGACCTTCATGGGGATCTTTCCGCTGTACCTGGTCGATGTCCTGCCCGATCAGATCGACGCCTTCGCGCTGTGGATCGGCTTTGTGTCATTGATCGGCGGGATGATCAGCTTTGCCGCCATGTCGGTGTACGAGGACGCCTGAGTCGGTTGCCTGAGCCCGGTCGATCGGGCGCAACGAGACCAGGAGGCGGCGCGGGCCATGTTCCCGTTGTCGGCGCTGCGGTGCCGCATGGCAGCGTCAAGGAGGCTTGCGTTTGGCGGCGTGCTGTGCTGCCGCGTTCGCCGTCATCTGGGTTGCACCCCGGAACCGAACTGACCGATGCCGAGCAACGTTGCCGAGCGGTGAGCCATGACAGGCGCACCGCGGTCCGCGATCAGCGAACGCCCGGCGCTGTGTCGTATCGCCGGGCGGCAGCCGCGCCGGGCGGCAGCCGCTGATGCGCAGACATCGGGATTGGGTGTCGAAGCGAAGCTGATCGCTCTCGGTGCAGGTGCCCGCGGTGGTTCCCTGGCTGGGTATGTCGCATACTGATTCCACAGCACCTGCGGCAACGCGCGCTCAGCGCAGGATGCCGGGGCCGACGCCCCAAGGTGTTGAGGATTATCCGCGCGGCAGCCAGGCGACGCCCCGCTGTCGTTTGCGGGCGCGCCGTGTGGCCAACTGCCAGATGCTTATGTTGGCGTCGATGCACCCTGTCTGTGAGCGCGCTGCCGATGCCGGCCTTCCGAACGCTGTGACTAGCCGGCTAAAGAAGATCACCACCACCGACGAGGGCGCGGTCGCGCTCGCCATCGAGCTGCAGGTGCAGGACGACGACGAGCTCAATCAGATCCGCGACCTGATTCGCGTGCAGCAGGGCGAGGTGCGCATCTCCATCGCCGGCACACAGTCCGAGCTGCCGGTTTGAGCCCGGCGAGGCGCGCCGCGGATACGCGCGAGCGCCTGCGGCGCATCGCGCGCGCCTGGCTGGCGCGCCGGCCGCTGTATCTCGACACCGAGACCACCGGCCTCGGGCGCGATGACGAAATCGTCGAGATCGCCATCCTCGAGCACGACGGCACGCCGCTGATCGACACCCGCCTGCGTCCGCGCAAGCCCATCCCGCCCGAGGCCACCCGTGTGCACGGCATCGGCCCGCTCGACGTGCAGCACGCGCCGGCCTGGCCCGCCGTGCAGCACGCCGTCTGCGCCGCGCTGCACGGCCGGGCGCTGGTCATCTACAACGCAAACTTCGACCTGCGCATGCTGGTGCAGACCGCGCGCAGCCACGCCAGCCCGCGCCCGCCGGCCGAGAACGCCTTCTGCGCCATGCTGCTGTACGCCGAGTGGCACGGCGACTGGAACGACTACCGTGGCAACTACCGCTGGCAGCGGCTCGGGGACGCGGCCGAGCAGATGGGGCTTGCGCTGCCGGAGAACCTGCACGCGGCAAGCGCTGACGCGCCGCTGACGCGGACGCTGGTGCGGGCGATGGCGGGGGAGTGA
>CALOBG010000103.1:0-110855 GCA_942490995.1 uncultured Gammaproteobacteria bacterium | reverse complement strand
TCAGATTCTTGCTAGAAATCCGACGTTCGCCCGAGCCGATGACGAAACGGTGAGCCCGGAGATCCTTAGCTGGGACTTAGGTGCTGGGGAGACCCAAGACGGCCAATGCGATGATGCCAATGCCGACCGAGTGGTCATCGACGACCTGGAAGCGCTGGCGCTGTGCCAAGGCGATGGGTCTTCGGGTCATTGGAACGCTGGGTATCGTCGGCCGCGCGAAAGCCTCAGACTCATTGAACGGGCGGAACCCGTCGTCAAGCATCTGCGTGAGACCGGACGGTTGTGTCCGAAGAGTTGGTACGGCAGATCCTACGTGAGGTTGACGAGTAATCGGACCCTCGGCGTAGGTATTGCTGAGGTTACTACTTTACACGTATCCTGATCAGACCCGGAATAAGCCGAGGGAGAAATCGACGAGATCGCCCTTGCGAAACACCCCGACCAGAGGGGACCGCTGGTTTCGGTATGGGCGAACCTTGTGGTGCCATTCGATCATCAGGGCGGATTTCTTCGGACCAGCCTTCTCGTCCTGTTTCTGCCAGGTAACGCTTTGCCTGTTCGATCGACGGTGGCAGGTAGTCAACTGTATGGTCTGACCATAGTCCGGATGTCGTGAAAGTTATGTCGCTATGGCGAACTCTTCGTTTGCACTTCGTCCGAGGTCGGGTGAAGCACCAGACAGAAGTTGAACATCCGATAGACGTGCCCACGATAAGCCATATAGTCATCGCCGATCCTGTCTTTCCAGCTTGAGATCTCTTCAATTAATGGGTGGCTCGTTTGGATTTGTATATTCAGTCACCGAGCGCTTTTCAGCATAGTGTTTGGGCGGTGCGTCCAGCCCCGCTCGAACGGGTCATGAAGTTGCAGGCGATCGGCTTCCATTAACTCCTTGAGCGTGGCGCCATGCTCCCTGGCACGCACCAGATAGGCCTTGTTGCTCGCCATCGCGGTATTCTCGTCCCACAGTTCGTAGAGACTGTCGAGGCCGGCCTGGTCGTGTTGGCGAAACGCCTGTGACATCTTCTCGACCTAGAATGGATGCATCCCAACAGCCTTGAGGGCCTCTTTGCCGAGTTCCAGCGAGGCGTCGAACAATCCGCGCACGACAATGTCGACGCCCGCCTTGTTCAGCAGGTACAGGTGATTAACGTCGAAAGCGCGCGCCAGCGTTTTGACCTGGTGATGGTGACGACGGACGTGTTCGACCATCTCGACGGCTCGGTCGCGATCGTCGATGGCGACAACGAAGACCTCGGCGTTCTCGATCCCGGCTGCGTGCAGCAGTCGGGACGGGAGGCATCGCCGTAGAAGCTTTTGATGCCGAATTTGCGCAGCATGTCGATCATGGCCGCTTCGTGATCGAGGACGACGGTTTTCACGTCGCTCGCCACGAGCAGCCGGTTGACGATCTGACCGAAGCGCCCGTTACCGGCAATCACGACCATGCCCTGCTTCGTCAATGGCGTCCGGCTCTTGATCGGCGGTGTCGCTGAGGCTGCGAAAGTACGAGCTTGTCGTAGAGATGAACAGCGCCGGGCGTGAGCAGCATCGACAGCGCGACCATCAGCGACAGGGTCTGCGCCAGCTCCTGCGGTAGCACATGAGGTTCTGTAGACTGAAACTCAACAGCACGAAGCCGAACTCACCGGCCTGGGCGAGTCCGAGGGTAAAAAACCATCCGTCTCGCGGCCTGCAGACGGAACAGGCGGGCGAGGGCGTAGAGAACCAGGCCTTTTACGACGATGACGCCCAGGGTGAGGTCAATGATCGTGCCGAAGTCGCCGAACAGGACGTCGGAAATCGATCCCGGCGCCGACCGTAATGAAGAAAAGGCCAAGCAGCAAGCCCTTGAAGGGTTCGATGTCGGACTCGAGCTCGTGGCGGAACTCGCTGTTCGCCAGGACCACACCGGCAAGGAAGGTGCCGAGTGCCGGGGAAAGATCAACCAGGGTCATCAGCAGCGCTATACCGATAACCAGCAACAAGGCACTCGCGGTGAAGATATCCCGCAGGCGTGACGCAGCGATGAAACGAAACAGAGGCCGGGAGAGGAAATGACCACCGAGCAGCACCGCCGCAACGGCGCCGAGGACGACCAGCGCAAGTGCCCAACCCGGCAGATCGGCGACCAGGCTCATGTTTTCGTGATGTGCACCATCACCAGCGTAGCCGGACACTGCTTCTACGCCGCCGCCGACCAGTTCCGGCAGCGCGCAGGGGGATCAGTGCGAGCATCGGGATCACGGCGATGTCCTGAAACAGCAGAACCGAAAATGCTCGCGCGGCCACCCTCGAGTGTTGGTCAGGCCTTCCGCTCGGTAAGTGGCTGCAGCAGGATCGCCGTCGACGACAGCGAGAAAATCAGGCCCATCGCTAGTGCGACGCTCCACGACAGACCAAGCAGTAATGCTGGCGGCAGCGAGCGATCAGGCCCTGTGACGATCAACCCGCACGCCGCCAAGCCAGATTAGGCCAGCGCATCCCCCATAGCAGGCGCGGTTGCAATTCAAGGCCAACACAAACAGCAGCATTACGACACCAAACTCAGAAAAGTGCAGAATCGCCTGACTTCGGATCCGGCAGCAAGCCAATCACAGGGACCGATAACAATGCCGGCGAGGAGGTAGCCAAGCACAGACCCAAGACTGAGCCGCTTGGCGATCGGCATCGCGATGACCGCGGCAGCCAGGATAGATCACCGCTGAAGCAGCAGGTCCACCCATGGTGCAGGTCGGCCTCCGAGAGAATGCTTAGCGCGGCGTTGATGCAGCGGCAGGTGTTGCGCGCCCGCGACATCGAGGCGGATAGGCACGCAGCGCTTAGAGCAGTGGTACCCAGTGGCGACGTGTCGATCGAGCGGCCTATTTCAACGGCGCACGCGAACCGGAACAGCGCGAACGGAGGCAGGTAGGTCATCCCGCAGAGCACGGCTGACTGCTCGATGGGATGCAGGAGTTCGGGGATCGTGAAGTGGCCGTTGTAGCCATCGGCAGCGATAGGCATGGCCTCCAGTCCGCCGGCGGAGACCGCGTGCACAAGGTCTTGCCCTGCAGGGCCGTGCCCCCCGAGCCGTAGGCCCAACCGTGTTCCAGCACCAGCGTCCTGCCATTCCTTCAGTAATGACCGGAGAGGAATACCAGTACAGCGGATGCTGAAGGACCACGACATAAAGCGCGAGCACCAGCAGGTCCTGCTCGCGCTCCATGTCGACATGAAAATCAGCATAGCTCGGCATACAGGTCGATTAGCGTGACACCGTCGAGGCCATGGAACCCTTCATACATTGGGCGATTTACTTCAGAGCGGTCGATTGATGGGTGCGGAGCAAGCAGGACCAGAATCCGACGCATTGGCTTCGAAGCTTCACTCGCGTGGTGGTTGGTTATCAGCAGAGGTCATTTCCATTTTCGTTCCGATTCGACACAAGGTCACCGCCGACATCTGCTTCTACCTGATTTCCGTGACGTCCCGTTGTCCCTTGCCCCAAGCTGTAGGGCAGGTAGTGTTCGATCAGGCATTGGCGGTAGTTGTCCGGGTCTGTCAGTGTGCCTTGAAAGACCGCCGTGCTGCACATGGATTCATACCAGCGTTGGTAACGTGGCCAGATTACCCTGCATGTGGGCGGTGAAAAGTCGCGGTAATGGCCGAGCAGTGCGTCGATCCGGTAGGCAAAGGGGATCAGCAAAAGGTCGATCGCGGTTACGTTGGTTCCGCTGAAAAAGGGGCCAGGCGGCGACATCGCTTCGCCCAGCTCCTCGGAGGCCATCGAGCATCGCCGCCCTCGATGTTTCCCGGTATTCGCCTGGTTGCTCCGCTTCCAGATACCGGTAGATGTACGGTACGACCCGCTCGTTGATTTGGTCGGCCCAGAAGCGAAGTTCGGCCTTGTCGTTTGGGGTGCTGGGAAACAAGGGGTTTGTATCGGTGACAAAATCCTCCAGATACTCGATGATCCTTGTGGAGTCGATTACCGTGGTCGAGCCGGTTGCTTTGTCGGTGGGCGTAACGACCACCGGCACCTTGGCCCGGTTGCGCGAGATGTATAGCCACCATTGGCGATTCCCGATAGGGATCGACCCCGATGTAATCGAAAGCGAGCTCCTTATACAGCAGCGCCATCCAGACGCGCTGCGCGAACGGGCAATACCAGGCGGAATACAACTTCAATGGCGCCGTGGTGCTCCGTTGGTGGTTTTCCATGGGTCACTCAGGCCCTTCGGGAGCTGGTCGTCGATGTCGACGATGCGTCGGTCGTAGTAAAAGTGTGCGTTTGATTGGAATTCCTCCGGCAGTTGATCGTTGTTGCACTTGCGGATCAGCAACTGGGTGACCAGTCGCCAGCCCATCGCATTGGTGTTATACACTGTCTCACCGCAGTGCTTGCAGAACACGCGGGTCATCTGCAGCGTCGGATACTTGTATTCCACGGCATCATTCTCGCCCGACACGATGCTGACATCGTTTGCGTCCCAGGCGACGACCGAGTGATAGGGCACATCGAGCAGGGCGCGACAATCCTCGCAGTGGCAAAAGGCATGGACTCGGGGTGTGTCCGTCATCCGCGGGGGTGGTGTCCCGATTGCGCCGCAGCGTCACACTTCGACCTTGTAGTTCTTGCTCATGGCGATTGAATCCTCAGAAGTGCTTGTTCAGGTGTGCTTCGAAGCGAACGAGGTCGTTGGCGATATCGGGATTCTTCATGACGTCATAGTAGGCAAAGGTCTCCATCGGTTCCATGCCGAAGAACCGGAAGTTCATGTACATGGGGAAGAGCAAGTCATCGACAGACTTGCCCTGGAACAGGTATTGGTCTGGGTTGTTGAACGCGTCTTGTGGAGCATTGAACGTCAGCGAGAGCATGTACTGTTTGCCTACCAATGTGCCGCCAGAACCATACTGCTTGCTTGGGTCGTCGCGGGTGCGGCCGTCGCCGTCGCACAAGGTACCGTCCATGCCTGCCGAATAGACCATGTCCATGTATTTCTTGAGCGACCACGGGCAGGCCCATCCAGTTGACCGGCGTCTGCAGAATGATGGCATCTGTCCATTGATGCTTTTCGAGTTCGACCGCGACGTCGTAGTCGTCCTATAGTGGTGGTTCTTACCTGGTGCCCCTTGTCCGAGAGGATCTCCGCCGCTGTTTCGACGAGCGTGTGGTTCAGCCTGCCTTCGGAAAACGGGGTAGTACTCGTGGGCGCTGATAATAAAGATGTTCGACATCTGTTCGGGCCTGCTTGGTGAAAGTGTTGCGGCATGGTGTTAGGATTGGTCACCAATGTCAACTAGTATACTTTTAGTAACCAAGGAAGCCGTCAAAGCACGTGTCGAGCTCCTGACCGAAAGGCCGAAAGGCCGTTATCAACGCCTGCACCGAGCCCTGCTCCGGATCGAACGCGGTATGCGCATCATCGGTGGAAAATGGAAGGGCTCGATCCTTTGGCATTTGCAGGAGGGCCCTGTTCGCTTCAACACTGGTGACCTCGCGCGTCAACTTGGTGGCGCGAGCAAGAAAATGGTCACTCAGCGGCTCAAGGAGATGGAAGACATCGGCCTGGTCAAGCGAAAGGTCCTCAGTACCCGGCCGGTTGCGGTTGCCTATGAAATCACCGAGTTTGGGCGCTCGTCGCTGGCCGTACTGGAACAGCTCAAGGAGTGGGCTGAAGAAAACGGACTGTAATCAGGAGAGGGTGAGCTACCCGGGGTGTGGCTCGAACCACGAGCCTAGGCCATCACGCCAGTCAAAGCATCTAGTCCCTGTCGATGGGCCATGTGGGCCAGTCTGTCCGTACGGAAATCGCTGATCTTCCCTCTGAGGCGCGGCTAGGCGGCACGGAAATCAATGCGCTCCACCGCATCGAGATTCACGGTCTGACGCGCCTGCCAGAGATCATGGTTATCCTGCATGGCCAGCCAACTTTCAGGTGAGCGCCCCAGTGCCTTGGAGAGGCGCAATGCCATTTCCGGGCTAATGCCGCTAGTGCCCTGCAGCACTCGATTGAGCGTAGAGGGGAGACCCCCAACTTCGCGGCAAGCTGCCTACCTGTGATGGCATTCGGTTCCAGGTAGACCTCACGGATGAATTCGCCGGGGTGCGGTGGGTTGTGCATAGGCATCACGCCGCTCAGGAAAACGGACCCACTCTCGCTCACAAAAACGGACCCTCGATACGCGCACGCCGGTGTAAGTAATCTGGAGTAGGAAAACGGGATTGCTTGGGGAGGGACTGGGAATTTGAAGGTTGTTGCCGAGGTGTTACGCGAGCCGATACCGAGGTCTTGCATGTCAAGCCCTCGCCGGACCGGATCGGAATAAAAATAAAAAAATCTGTTGTTATTGCGCCGCAGGCACTCTCAGCCAGTAGCGGGGCCAGTGCGGCGCAGTGTGGGCAAAGGGTGGATGAGTGTGGGCAAGCCGGGGGCAACTCGCACTTCTCCGTACTCGCGGTTGAGCACCGAGGCTGCCGCGAGTTGTCCCCGGCTTGCCCACACGGTCGCTTGCGACATCCACGCTTTGTCCACACGGAGTCCGCCAGCACCGAATCCCCCGCACTCGCCGCTCGGTTGAGGAGTCTTCCTGTAATGAAAACCATCCACCTGCAGCTTGGCGGTCTGCCGCGAGCGAGCGCGTTTTGTTCCGGGGTGGTGGCGGTTCTTTCTCTTATTGCCGGGGATCGTTCTCGGGCACGCGAAGCGAAGGCCCATCGATACGGATGGTGATGCAGTGATGTTGGAGGCGATCGAGGAGTGCGTCGACCAACGGTTTGCGCTGGAACAGCTCGTACCAGTCCGCATAATCGAGATTTGTGGTAATGATCGACGGCCGTCGGCCGTAGCGCAGATCCATGAGCTTGAAGAAGGCGTTCACCTGCTCGGGTTTGAGGGTCAGATACCCGAGCTCGTCGATTAATGTGGAGCTCCACATTAATGGACTTATGTTGAGTGTTCAGTAATGTGGAGTTGAGACACAAAGGTATTGAAAAAATAAGGACATAGGGTAAATTTACTCCACATTACTGAAGCGGCCGAGCTACAGCGATTCCAGCCAAGCCAGGATGGATGAGTCGGTCCGCCAGGCACCGGGCATTTGCGGATGCTCGTAAGGGGGCTCGGCTTTGGCGATGGCCTCGCGTTTCATCTCCAGGTCGATGGTGGCATAGCGGTTGGTGGTGTTGATGCTGGCATGGCCGAGCCACTGGCTGACGGTCACCAGGTCAACGCCTGACTTGAGGAGATAGATGGCCGTGCTGTGGCGCATACTGTGGGGATGTAGACGCTTGTGGGCCAGCGATGGGCAAACGGCCTGAGCACGCTTGCACTGACGAGCCAGGATGTAGCGTACCCCGAACCGGGACAACGGCTCGCCGCGGTGATTGAGAAACAGCGGGGTGCTGGCGTGATGCGGAAGCTCCCTTTCGGCGCACAGGTCGCCGAGGAGCTCGGCGGTCTGCGGCCAGAGGGGGCAGATGCGCACCTTTCGACCTTTGCCCGACAGTCGAACCTGGAAGGGCTTGATCAGCTGGCAGTCAATGACCCTCAGATCGATGATCTCCTGCACCCGCGCCCCGGTATTGAACATCGTGGCCAATAACGCGTAATCGCGCCGGCCGTCGGCAGTCGCGCGGTCCACGCTGTCGAGCACGGCGCAGATCTCCTCGTACTCCAGGTAATCGACCGGTTGCGTCTCAGCGCGTTTGAGGGGAACGCTCAAGATACGCTGGGCCTGTTCGAGCCGGTCGGGACATTGCGCCGCCACATGCTGGAAGAAGGCGTGGATGGCGGCTAGGCGGACATTGCGGGTGGAGGTTTTGTTGTGGCGTGTGCTCTCCAGGTGACAGAGGAAACTGACGACATCCTCGGGAAGGATATCACCGAGATCGAGCCGGACGGGCTCGATCCCTTTTGACGCGGCCAGGAAACGCAGCAACAGCACCAGTGTATCGCGATAGCTGTGCAGCGTGTGCGGGCTCAGACCCCGGAGGCGAGGGAGATAGTCGGTGAAAAACCCCTGCAGAGACCGCGCCAGGGCATTGGGGTATTGGCTGGTCATCGTGCACCCCCTTGCGCCTTCGGCAGCGGCATGACAACGCCACCATAATGGGCGTTGAAGCGCTCACTGGCGTGGGCAGCCACCTCATCGACGAAGTGCAGATAGCGCTCGGTGGAGACGATGGAGACATGCCCCATATAGGTGGCCAGCAGCGGCAGCTTGGCTCGGATATCGGCGCCTGTGCGGTACCATCGCAGCAAGGCGTTCACGGCAAAGCTGTGACGAATGTCGTGTGGACGCGGCAATCGGCCTTCCGGTGTGCGGATCTCGGCCTGGCGGAACAGCGCCCGAAGCCCTTGTCCGAGACCACCGCCTGAGTAGGCCCGTCCATTCTCGCCGCGGTTCCAGATCAATGGTGTTTCGGGGGAGAGCGGCAAATGGTGATGGCGACGCACGTCAAGGTAGGTGGCGATCTCCCGGGCGGTATCGGCAGAGAGGGGGAGATGACGTGACTTGTGGAACTTGGACGGGCGCACAAACAGACTCTGCTGCCGGGGATCATAGTCGCCGATTTTCAGACGTAGCAGCTCACCGCGACGCAGACCAGTGGTGTAGAGCAGCACAATGGCCAGGCGATAGAGCTGAGGACGGAGGGGTGACAGCGGGATCGGTTCGAGCCGATCGGCGGCTTGAATCAGCCGCGCGATCTGCGCTTCGGTGAAGATATACGGCTGCAACGGCTGGTGATTGGCGGGAAACGACTGAAGATCCGGGACAAAGCAGGTCGACTCGCGGCGGCGCCGATAGAGACAGAAGTTACGAACGACACGCATCTGGTTGCGCCGCACACCCGAGGCGAGGTGCTGTTGGCTGTTGCACCAGGCAGTAAAATGCTCCGGATCGAGGTCTGCCGATCCGGCCTCGGTTAACCAACGGTCCAGGGACTCCAGGATCCACTGTTCGTTGTGAAATCCTTTACCCAAGGCCCGCTGGAGCTCCAGATAGCGCGAGATGATCGGGCCTAAGACCGACGGTGCTGTGGAGGTGTTCATGGCCGCACCTCCGGATCCTGAGGTGGAGCGCAGTCGCCGGGGACGTCCAGGGCCACCTCGCGCAGATCCTCGATGGCGAGGCGCAGGTACACACAAGTACTCTCCGCCGTGCGATGGCCGAGCAGATCGCCGATGGTCTTGAGGGATGTGCCCTGACGGAGCAGATGCACGGCATAGGCATGACGAAGGCAATGGATCCCCGTGAACGGAAGCTTCAAGCCACTGCGGTTCACGCAACCTTCGAAGGCATCGTTGACACCGGTATGTCCCAAAGGCCCCATCGGTGCCCGCACCCGCAAGAACAGCTGACGAAAAGGGGCCTGAGGGCGCCCTTCGCGTAGGTATTGAACCAAGACATCTCCCGCTGCATCGGTGAGGGGTAGTATCAAAGGCTGTCCCGTCTTGCGCTGAGATACGTGGATTTCCCCCTGGCGCCAGCGGATGTTTTCGAGCCGAAGGGTACGGATATCGCAGGCGCGAAGGCCGTAGGTGGCGATCAGAAACAGCATGGCGTAGTCGCGCATCCCCATCGGGGTGCTGCGATCGATGGAAGCGAGCAAAGCGCAAACGCTCTCCCACGGCAGGGCGCGGGGAAGCTGTTCCAATCGGTACACGCGGGGGGTGTCGATGTACGCATCCAGCCTCGGCGGGAGCGTACCGGAGGCGGCACCAAACCGGAGAAACCCCCGCAGATGGGCGGCCTCGTGCTGGAGTGACGCCCGGCTATGCAGCTTGCCGAGACGAGCGATGAACGTCTCGACATCCTCTGCCTTCAGCTCGACGAGCTGAGAAGGCGCAAGTTCATACCCCATCTGCTCGAGAAAACATGAGACCGTGCGCAGATGTGCTGTAACGGTTGAATGGGAAAGTCCTCGAAGGTCCTCCAGGAAGTGCTTGTAGTCTGTGAGCAGCGCATCGCTTCGACTCGGCGAATTGAGACAAGGTAGGGCAAGAAACGAGTGTGCATCCAAGTACCGCTCCAGGGCGTGAACGGTTCCAGCCAGGTTGCGATCGTCCTGTGAGTTTGCTGGTCGGCAAGCCCGCAAATCCTCTCGTGTGACTTCAGACAACGCGGATCGACCACGCTGCCGGATCATCGCGTCAAGACGAGAGAACGTCCGTATGAGAATGCGAGTGCAGCGGCGCCGATAGCCTTGTTGCTGCAACCAGTCGGTGAAGCTATCTGCGATCGACCCTAGCAGGGGTAATGACGAAAAGCGCCCATGCGCTTTGGGGAAGAGCTCTTTTAGCATCGGAACCTCCAGTTTGAGCTGCCGAAATCGGCACGGTTCCAATGTGTATTAATGTGAAGCGAAAAGGAAAAATATTTATTTATTTCTGTAGGTTATTCTGGGTACTCCACATTACTGAACACTCAACATAAGTCGATTTGCAAGACGTCATAGCGGCTGAGACGGTTGAGCAAGCGGGAGGTGGAGCGATCGGCCAGTGAGGCATAGAGCTCATCGAAGAGGTCCTGGGCCTTGTAGAAGCGGGCCCGGTAGCCATTGATCAGGGCCTGACGCAACAGACCGATGGCCAGTCCCGACTTGCCCGTGCCGGGCGCGCCGATGAACACCAGGTTCTCGGCCCGGGCGATGAAGTCCAGTCCGGCCAGTCCCTTGATCTGGGCGGCATTGACGCCGGGCTGGCGAGCAAAGGGGAAGGTCTCCAGCGACCACTCCCAGGGTAGCTTGGCCTGGGTGAGGCGATAGGCGAGGCTGCGCTCCTGGCGGTAGCGCCACTCCTCGAGCAGCAGACGGTAGATCACCTCGGTGGCGGGCAGTGCCTCGGCGTCGGCTGCCGCAAGGATCCGCTCGAGGCTCTCGGCCATGCCCTTGAAGTGCAGCTGTGCGAGCAGCTTCTCGATGTCCTCACGCATCAGATTTCCTCATCGAGGTCGAAGAAGTCCCCGGCCACGCGCTCGAGGATGAGATGCTCCAGGCGGGCCAGATCGAACAGGCCATAGTGCAGGGCCTGCTCGATGGCGGCCAGGAACGGCTCGGCGGGATAGGTGCGCTTGAGCTCCAGGAGGCGGCGCAGCTTGCCCACTCCGCGGCCGGGGGCGCGCTTTTTCAAGGCCACCACGTAAGCATCGAGGCGCGGATCGCGGCCCGTGAGGGCCTGCTCCTGGGGGGAAGGACCGACGGCGCGGCGGCGCTCGAGGTGGGTATGATGGCCGGGGGCGCGCCGCTCGCCCTGGCGCTGGCCGATCAGGCGCGGATGCTCGGCGATGAGTTTGCGATCGGCATAGACCAAGACCTGCTCGGGGCGCTTGTGCACCGCCACCTTCTTGCCGACCCAGCGCTCGGGAACCGAATAGCGGTTGGTATCTTATGTAGAGCCCTACATAAGAGACCTTATGTGGAGTCCGGGAATATGTTGAGTAAGCTGCCAGCGGACGGCAGTAATGATTTAGATAGCAACCGGTTGAAGCGACCACAGCGCTGATTTGCTCAACATATTGCTGCCGTCTTTCCAAACATCATTCGAAGGAGGGCAGTATGTTAAAGACTTATTTCAAACGCGAGCGTACGCGCACCCGGTATTACACTGGCGCAGCGGGTCCTTATCTGGATGCGTTTGTTCAGTGGTTCGAGGAAGACGGCTACCAAGCACACACGATACGTCGTCGTGTTCGCGGAGCCGTTCAGTTCGCCACCTGGGCCGAAGCCTCGGGATGGGCGGTCGCGCAGTTGGATGCGACCGTCCTGAGCGCTTTTGACCGTCACCTGGCCCGACGGGGTCAGCTGCGCGACTCGCATGGTGACTACACGGTTCGTTTTCTAGGCGCTCGGCACTTTCTCGGTTTTCTTCAAGCCCGCGGTATTGTACCAACCTCCGCCGATATTTCGCCTCGGCTCCCCCAACCGGCGCTGCTCGGCCAATTTCGGGATTGGATGGCTACGCAGCGAGGGGTTACTGAGCCAACGCTCAATGGCTATAACCCCATCCTCCTTGACCTGCTGGAGCGGCTGGGCGAACAAGCCGAGCAGTTTACAGCAAAAAGCCTGCGCGACTTTGTCTTGGATCGAACCCGGCGGTGCAACCCCCGCAGCGCCCAGAACGTGGTCTCGGCGGTGCGTATGTGGTTGCGTTTTCTGATCGCGACCGGTCGTTGCGAGCCGGGGCTGGATGAGGCGATTCCCATGATCGCCACATGGCGGCTCTCGACCTTACCGCGTTATCTGCCCGCCGAGGATGTCGAGCGAGTGATCAGTGCTTGCGATACCGTCACCCCTCTGGGCGCGCGCGATCAGGCCGTCATCTTACTGTTGGCGCGCCTGGGTCTGCGCGCGAGCGAGGTCGCCGGTCTGCGTTTGGACGATCTCGACTGGCACAACGCCACCTTGGATGTCCAGGGCAAATATCACCGCAAGGCCCGCTTGCCACTGCCCCAAGAGGTGGGCGACGCGCTGTTGCATTATCTTGAACAGGCCCGCCCACTGGTTCACAGCGATAGGGTCTTTATCCGCACCGTTGCCCCTCTGCGACCGCTCTCGCGCCCCACCATCACCCAAACGGCAGCACGGGCGCTGCGCCGTGCCGGTATCGATGCGCCCTTCTTCGGCGCCCACCTCTTTCGTCACTCGGCAGCGACCGCGTTGCTGCGCCAGGGCGCTTCATTGCAGAGCATCGGCGAGGTGTTGCGCCATGCCTCGGTGGAGACCACGGTCCTTTACGCCAAGGTTGACCGCGACTTGCTCCAAGAAGTGGCCCTGCCGTGGCCGGAGGTGGCCCCATGTTGATGCAAGCGGTTGATACGTATCTGGCCGTGCGCCGGGCAGCGGGTTATAAGCTCCGAGACGTGGAACGGTACCTGCGCGACTTCGCCCGCTTTGCCACTATCCACGGTGACAGCCACGTCGTGGCGAAGACCGCGACGACCTGGGCGGCGCGATCGCCGTCAGAAGCGCAACGTGCCGCGCGACTCGGAATCGTTGTCCGGTTTGCGCGCTTTTCTCATGCCGAGGATCACCGGCACGAGATTCCGCCAGAGCGGTTGTTTTGTGGTCGGCACCAACGTCCGACTCCTTACATCTTCACCGCGCAGGAAATCCAGTCACTGTTGGCCCAAGCGGCCCGCCTCGGGCCGCCGGGCTCACTGCGACCCCTCCTCTATCGTACGCTGTTTGGGTTGCTCGCTGTCACGGGGCTGCGGATCTCTGAAGCCCTGGCGCTGCAGTTCAACGACATCACCCCGGACGGTCTGGTGATTCGAGAGACAAAATTCCGCAAAAACCGTCTGCTCCCCCTGCACGCGACGACCACCGTCGCCTTGGAGCGCTATGTAGAGCAGCGCTGCCGGCTCGCCCTCGATGATGACCACCTGTTTGTCTCGCGGCGGCGGCGTCCGCTCTGTGCTAAGGCGGTGCGGGAAACTTTTCATCAAGTATCAGCCGCTGCCGGCATTCCCCGGGAGCCGGGCTGTCCACAGCCCCGGCTGATGGATCTGCGCCATACGTTTGCCACTACGGTGCTCGCGGCCTGTCCCGATGGCCGCGATCACATCCGCCGCCATATGCTGGCACTGAGCACCTATCTGGGGCACACCGGCATCGCGAGCACATTTTGGTATTTGGAGCGTACGCCTCAGCTGATGGGTGATATTGCCCAGAGCTGCGAAGCCTTTTTCGGGAGGGCCGACGTATGACACCGATCGCCCCTCACATGAGCGCCTTCCTGCGCGAGCACTTACCGCAGCAAAAAGGCGCCAGTGCCAATACCTGCGAGAGCTACGCCTACGCGTTTCGGCTGCTGTTCGAGTTTGCCAGTCAACGGTTTCAGGTTGCACCCTCCGCACTGCAGCTGGAGCAGATTGATGCACCCTTGATCATCGATTTCCTGCGCCATCTGGAGACCGAGCGGCACAACCGTCCCCGTACCCAAAATGCCCGGTTGGTCGCGATCAAGTCCTTCATGCACTTTGTCGAGTATCGGGCACCGGCGTTGCTGGAACAAAGCCGGCGGATCCTCGCCATTCCCACCAAGCGTACCGAAACGCGCTTGGTTCATTGGCTATCCCGGGAGGAGATGCAAGCCATTCTCAATGCCCCAGATCCTCAGCGGCGAGACGGTATCCGCGATCGGGCCATGCTGCATTTGTGCTTCGCCGCAGGCTTACGGGTATCGGAGTTGGTCGGTTTGCCCCTGACTGGCGTTGAACTCCAACCCGTCGCTCAAGTGCGGGTGCGCGGCAAAGGTCGTAACGAGCGCGCCTTACCCTTATGGAAAGAAACGGCGGCTGATCTTCGCGCGTGGCTGGCAGTGCGCGGCGAGGCACCGGTACCGGAGCTGTTTCTCAATGCCCGGGGGCTGGCGATGAGCCGATTCGGCTTTGAGTACGTGTTGCGCAAACATGTGCAAACCGCGGAAAAACGCTGTGCGTCATTACAGAAGAAACACGTTTCGCCCCATGTTCTGAGGCATTCCAGCGCCATGTTGGTGCTTCAAGCGACCGGCGATATCGGTAAGGTCTCGCTCTGGTTGGGGCATGTCAATATCCGCACCACCGAGATCTACCTACGCGCCGATCCCACAGAAAAGCTTGATGCCATAGAGTCTGCGGTGCCGCTGGCGCTCAGACGCGGACAGTTCCGAGCACCGGACAAGTTGATCGCCTCCCTGCTTGGCGATGGATGAATATGTGGAGTAAACGGAGCCGGAAATGCCGTTGGCATCGGCTCCGACCACGATACGCTCAACATATTCCCGGACTCCACATAAGGTATCGAGGTGCACGAAGCCGTAGCAGTCCACCACCCGGTAGTGGATCTCGGTCACCGGGGGGATATAAGCCGGCAACGCCAGCAGATGCGCCTTTTCCATCGCGTAGGCCGCTTGCGGGCTCATGCCCAACACGCGTTTTGGCTTCGCGTTGGTCACCGTGCGGCACCAGGTCAGTGCTTGGGCGTTGAGGTCCGCCCAATCGGCAAAGGTCCGCCCGGCGAGGAAATTGCCCTCGACATAGGCAAACGGGCGCTCGACGCGCCCTTTGCGATCCGCATGCCCGATGGCATGGGCCATGAACTCAAAGCCGAACAACTCGCCGAAGGCCTCCATCTCCGGGGCGATCAGGGCATTGGCGCCGGAGCCCCCGGCGAGGATGACACTGGTATTGTCGATGACGCAACGCGGGCAGGCCCCGTCGAAGAACCGCAGCGCCTCGTTGAGAAAGGCCTTGGCCTCGAAACGGGTGAAGCGCGGGTAATACTGGATGAACACCATGCGGCTATAGGCGAGCACCAGACTGGCACACTGCCCGGTCAGGGTCTTTCGACCGAGGGTGATGCGGTGCGGGGAGGTGTCGTGTTGCATTTCCTCACCGGGACCGAAGAGGTAGGTGCCGCTGCGTTTTTTCGGTGCGCGCAGATCCGTGTGCTCGCGGATCAGGCGGGTCAGGGTGCTGTAGGGGATTGCAAGACCGTGTTGCGCCTCGAGGATCTCCCCGATGCGCACCGCATTGCCCTTGCAGTCCCGGTACAGTTGCGGCAGCAGCGCCGTGACGGCCTGCACGCGGGGATCGGCCACGCCCGCCTCGGGGCTGCGGTGCCCGCGCAGGACCCGGCGCACCGTGTTGCGCGAGACCTTCAGCGCCCGGCTGATGTCGCGCAGTCCCCGGCCTTGCGCTTCGAGCACCAGGATCGCCTGGCGGATCTCCTCAGCGATCATGGTCGGGGATCTCCACCAGCGCTTGTTCCAGGCGCTGGAACGGTGTTTTCGCCGCGGCGAAGGCCTGGCGCAACCGTTTGCATTCCAACGGATCCTGTTGTGCGGCAAACAACGTCGGCACCTGCGCCAGCAGCCGCGTGGCGATCTCGCGGATCACCGCCAGGTCTTGACGCCAAGCCCCTTCGGGGCCATCGGCCAAGCGCTTGTCGGCGACCTGTTGTTCGCGACTGTCCAGGGCCTGGAGAAACAGTGCGGGGTTCTCCACCAGGCGTTGGCGTTGGATCCCGGTGGCTTTTCGGTACTGTTCGAACAGCCGCTTGAGCGCGCGGGTGGACAGCGGTTGCTGCTCGATGTGCTTGAGCAGGGTGCGGGCGTGGTCGCTGTTGGCGCGCGCCAATGGTGCCAGGACGCGCGTGGCCGCCCACACCGAGACCCGCCCCCGACGGACCTGCTCGAGCAGATCCTCCGGCAGGGCCTTGATCAGGCTCAGGCGCCGGCTGACCCAACTGACATCGCGCCCGATCTTCCGGGCGATTGCCTGCTGGGAATGGCGCCCGGCGAGTTCCTCGATCAACGCCGCCTCCTCGATCGCCTCCCACCCGCGATCCGGTCCGCGTGCCAGACATCCGAGCAGCGCCTCATCGACGGAACGCTCCCACACATGCGCCTGGATCCGGTCCCGACCAAGGTGCTGCAAGGCGTCCAGGCGCCGGTAGCCATCGATCAACACCCAGCGTTGCGCGTTGTCCGGATCGGGGACGACGACCACCGCCGTGAGCTGACCCTGTTGCTCGATGGACGTGACCAACCGCCCGAACCTGGCCGCATCGTGCAGGCGCAGCGCCGCGAAGCGTGGAACCAGGGCATGCAGGTCGAGAGGCAAGATGTTCTCCATGGCCCGTACGTTACCCGCCCGCACGCCCATTGCCCATCAAGTCATCTCTTTGCAATCACCACCAATTAGCGCCTAAGCACTGGAAATCACTTGTATTTCGACCGTGTACGCGTCCATCTTTGCAATCCCCGGCGCGGTGACCGGAATCATGCGATAGGTTCCTGAAACAACGGGTTTTTCGAGCAAGTACTCGTCCATCTTTGCAATCACCGGCGGAGATCGCCCGGCACTCTCGATAGAGCGCCTGCGGTTACGCACGCGTTGCTGTTCGCGGTTGCGCTCGGTGGAGTCCGGATGACCCTGTCGGTAGCTGCGCCAATAGTCGGGGTGGCTCTCACACCAGCGCCGCTGGGCCGCCGCCTGATTGGCCCGGTAGTCCGCATCGTTCTCGAGCTTGTCGCGCTGCCAACGACGCCGACGGGTGCACTGACACGCCGGCTTGGAGCAATAACGTTGATGGGGAACATTTCTTCGCGGCACGAACAAGCAACCGCAGGCCGCACATCGCCGTTTGGCCATGACACACCTCCCGAGTCAGGCATCGCTTAACTCGAGAGTCGCTCTTCAGCCGTCTGCCGGCAATGATGTTCGCTGATTCAGTGAGAACGAGGAAGTCGATACGCCGAGAACGTCAGCAGGACGACGCCGTCGTCAATCGAATGCTGCTTCCAGCCTCGGTCGGTGGGTCCGTTTTGGTGAGCAAAGGTGGGTCAACTTCTGTGAGCGCCAGGGCGCTTGGTCCGCGGCGCCATATTGCAGACTCCATGCCTCGGCAAAAGCCGGTAAATAAGACCATGGAGCTTGTCACTTATCTTTCTTACCCTTTCCGCCCTGCATGTTCTGGTGGAGGACAGCGGCAACTATCTATATGGATAAGCGCAGCTCATCCACCCGGAGTCGATTCGGTGATACGCTGCGCTTATCCATCCTTGTGATCGTTTTTTTTATAAGGGGGTGGTCGGTTAGCTCCGCCTGACGCAAGATGTTGTGTCGAACCCCAGCCGATCCGGTTCTTGTGCTGATGACACTTCTTGCGGGTCGCGATTATCCGCGGTCCTATCGTGAATTTGCTACCTGGTTTCCGGACGATTCTGCGTGTGCAGAATTTCTCGAAACCTTGCGATGGCCGAACGGTTTCACGTGTCCGGCATGCGGGATCGTTCGAGAGCCCTGGCGCGAAAGCCGAGGGCGACTCGTCTGTCGTGCGTGTCGGCACCAGACGACCGTGACGGTCGGGACGATCCTTGAGAAGACCCGTACCCCATTGACCATTTGGTTCGAAGCGGCCTGGCATGTGACCACGACTAAGAACGGCTTCTCCGCCAAAAGCCTGGAGAGAACCTTGGGCATTCGTTACGGGTGGCCTGGACGCTGTTGCAACGGTTTCGCGTGGCGATGGTGCGTGCTGAGCGTCGACCGCTGTCGGGTATCGTCGAAGTGGATGAGGCATTGGTTGGTGGCGTCGAACATGATGGGAAACGCGGTCGTGGAACAGAAAAACCCATTGTTGCCATTAGCTTAGAAATTCACCAGCCGAAGAGTTTCGGACGCGTCCGGATGCGCCAAGTGCCCGATGCATCAGACGCGAGTCTGCGCCCGTTCGTTTGCGAGACAGTGGCCCCCGGTTCAATCGTCCATACGGATGGCTGGAGTGGTTACAATCGCTTGTCGCAGAGTGGCTACGTGCACCAACGCACAATCATGAGCGCCTCAGATGATCCGGCGCATGTCGCCATGCCGGGCGTGCACCGCATCGCCAGTCTGCTGAAGCGTTGGATTCTAGGCACCCACCAAGGCTCCGTGTCCGATGAACATTTACAGGCGTATCTGGAAGAGTTCACCTTCCGTTTTAATCGGCGCACCTCTCGCTCCCTCGGCCTCGTCTTTCGTCGGTTGCTTGAGCAACTGGTTGTCACAGCCCCAGTTTCCGAGTCAGAGCTCATCCATGGCTACGACTGGCTTTCCTACAAGATATAGTCCCAGGCGGAGCTAACCGCCCACCCCCTTTTTTTATAAACCACCGTAATACGGTTGGATTTCCCATCCTATTCGGTCCCGCGGTGGCTATTGCATTATTTCTCGGGATCGAGCGTGAGATAACTCACGCCCGCGGCGATACCGAGACCCTTGCTACCTTCCAACGCTAGCGGTTGCAAGCTCAGGTTCTCCTTTCCACCACCGACCAGCACACCGGCACCGGCTCCGTAACCCAGGGTTACGGAGCCTTTTCCACCAGCGAATTTCCCTGCCAAGGACCCAGCACCCGGCGTTGTGTCTTGAGACGCGGCCATCACGGTGTAAGCGAGGGTGTCCTCGCGCTTCCAGTTCAAGTCCAGTCCAACGCCGACACCTGTCTCGCCGACATAGCGCTCGACCTTGCCGTTGTTGTACTTGAATTCGCAACTCACCTGAACCTTGGATGCGACGATGTAGTTCTCGCGGGTTCCTGGCTCCGATTTGCAGGTGAGTATGCCAAGCTCAAACCCGCCCTTGCCGGCTTCTTCAGCCACGGCGAAACCGCTCGTGATGAAGGCGAAGGTCGCGGCGACGATCAGTTGGTTGAGATGTTTCATTCTAGGCATCCTCTTTCATGTTTTTCGCGTGGTAATCCGGCACCGAGCCGGATCAAAAATCTGTTACGGCGATGCATCGTTCACCATCACAGGGCATTGGCCAAGTACGCACCGTAGGCGCTCCTGATCGCCCTCTCCCTAGAGGACTTCAGTGAAACCAAAACAACGGTTGAGCGAACTGGAGCGCAAACAGGCTCGGCATGTTCATCGGTTGGTCTACAGCGCCATATTGCAGGTGCCATGCCTCGGCATAAACCCAGTAGACCGGTACCTGAAGGGCGAAATAGTAGCCGACAAAGACCCATCCTCGGCCACCATGAACCGCGCCTTTGATGCCTGTTGTCAGCGGAGCGATATAGGTCGTCAAGACCCAGACGGCGCTTCCCATGAGAAGTAGAAGCGGCAGCCCTGTGTCGCCGAGTACATCGAGCGGGACGAGGCCCTGGGTACTCTCTGCACCGCCTGGCCTTGCCGCTTCGACCGCCGACTTGAGCCAAACCAGATACTCGTGCATGAACGCGGTGACCGTCTGCGAAAGCGCGTGAAAAGTCGTCATCGCCCCCAGAGTGAAGGGTCGGGGGCGGCTTAGGCCTTGCGCATCCCAGTCCTGTGAGGAGAGCAGCCAATAGAGCCCCAGGAGCGTCAGGCAAAAACCGGTGAACAAGGCGACGGAGCTTGTCAGGTGCGCCGAGACAGCCTGTTTGGCGACCAACTCTCGCCCGCCGATCATCGAGAGCATCACGGAGATGATCGTCAGGTTGAATACCAGAACCGTCACACGGGTGCGTGTGACATTCAGCGCGATTCCGATGCTCTCACCCTGCTTTAGCGTCATGGTTTCGGACTACTTCCGTTTCTTGCCCTTCTTACCTTTCTTGCCCTTCTTACCCTTTCCGTCCTCGGGCTGCGCATCGAGTTCGGCCTCCGGCCCGTCCCCTTCTTGCTCGACGATACCGTGGTATTTCTTCTTGATCTCGTCGATGTCGACCGTCGGTTCCGGGAACTTCATATCCAACGACTCCAGGGTCTCGGCGACGATCCGGGAGATGGCAAGATTGCGGAACCACTTGTGGTTCGAGGGGATGATGAACCAGGGGGCATGCTCGGTGCTGCACTTGCTCAGCGCGTCTTCGAAGGCCTCGGTGTAGGCGTCCCAGAACGGGCGTTCCGCGTAGTCCCCGTCGCTGATCTTCCAGTGTCGGGCGGGGTCTTCGATGCGGATCTTGAAGCGCTCGAGCTCTTCCTCGGCATCGATGTGCAGATAGAACTTCAGGATGTGGGTGCCGTTGTCGTACAGCAGCTTCTCGAAGTTGTTGATGTGCTCATAGCGCCCGGACCAGACCTTCTTCGGCACCATGTCGTGCACGCGCTGCACCAGCACGTCTTCGTAATGGGAGCGGTTGAAGATGGCCACCTGCCCCTTGCCGGGTGTGGCCTGGTGATAGCGCCAGAGGAAGTCGTGGGCCGCCTCTTCCTTGGAGGGGACCTTGAAGCCGGTGACGTTGCAGCCCTGGGGGTTCATGGCGCCGAGCACATGGTTGATGGTGCCGTCCTTGCCCGCGGCGTCGCGCCCCTGCAGGCAGATGAGCAGGGAGCGCTTGCCCTCGGCGTACATCAGGTACTGCAGGTCGTGCAGCTTCTGGGTGTAGGCCTCGATCTCCGGCAAGGCGTGCTCGTGGGATTCGTGCTTGTCCTTGAAGCCGGCATCGACCTTGGAGAGGTCGATCTTGCTGCCCGGCGCGACACGGAATTGCTTGAGGTAGTTCATCGTGGTCATCTCCGATCGGTGTTCGTGGGGACAGCGGTTATTTCAGGCACGCTGGATCCCGGTGATTATTGTCTCAGGCTCCGCTCGTTGCCCCCGGACAGCCGGGGGCTATCCGAGGAGCATCCTACCGGCGCTATTGGGCGGCGCTGCCGGCCCGGGCAAGGGCCCGGGCGGGATGGCGCCCTTTAAGAAAGCGCTTATACCAATGCGGGTGCTCGGCACCCCGCAGTATGCGGCGGTAGAGCGCCAACTTGACCCAGTCGAGGACGATCATCCAGGCCAGCATGTAGAGCCAGATCAGCCCGATGACGGTCCAGGGCAGCGCGGTCACGAACCAGCCGAAGCCGCAAATGAGGACGGCAACGATCTGGGTGCCCACGATGGCCCAGAACAGGGGCGCGGCGGGATAGGGGGGGCTGAACATGCTCGTTCGGGAGCGCATCACGAACAGCAGCAGATGGCCACCGGCGACGATCTGAAGGAAGACGGCGGTCTGGATCTGCTCCTGGGTCAGCGTGATCCAGGACTGCCACTCGGGGTTGCTCAACCATTCCATCCCGATGAGGAGCAGACCAAAGGTCTGTGCCACCGCCATCACACCCATGAAGCCCGACACGAACAACAGCAATCGCATATGCCATCGTACCGGCTCCTTGGGCAGCGACGCGTTGTCGTAGGCGATGGTCATGATCGGTATGTCGTCGAGCAGGGCGATCAGGATGATCATCACCGGCGTCAGCGGCGAGAGGCCGAAGAACACGGTCGCCAGCACCACCACGAACATGATGTCCAGGGTCATCGCCACCCGGAACAGGATGTAGTTGATGATGCGCTGGAAGATCTGGCGTGACCCCTCGATGGCGTCGATGATGGTCGAAAGCCCCGGGGCGGTGAGGATAAGGGCGGCGGCGGCGCGCGCGGCGTCCGTGGCGCCGCTCACCGCCACACCGCCACACCGCAGTCGGCCTGCTTGAGCGCCGGTGCGTCGTTGACCCCGTCGCCGGTCATGGCGACGATGTGGCCCCGGTCCTGCAGGGCGTGGACGATGCCGTACTTGTGCTCGGGGAACACCCGGCCGAAGCCGTCTGCCCGGTCCACGTTCTCCGTGATCGGCTCCGGCAGGTGGCTCATGTCCATGTCCTTGGTGAACATGTCCGCAGCCGCGATTAGATGGGTGCCCATGCCCAATTGCCCGGAGATCTGACTGCCGATGGCCACGTCGTCGCCGGTGACCATCTTGACCCGCAGCCCGTGCGCCTTGGCGCTGTCGATGGTCTGCCTGGAATCGTCCCGGGGCGGGTCGAGCATCGAGAGGATGCCGAGGAAGCTCCAGCTCTTGCCCTCGTCGCTCGATTCGGAAATACCCAGGGCGCGCAGGCCGGTGGCGGCCAGGTCGGCCACCGTCTGGTTGGCCTTGGCCTCGGTTTCCGCGCCGAGCTTGCACAGGGCGATGATGACCTGGGGCGCGCCCTTGGTGTAGCGCAGTGCCTTGCCCTGGGCGTCAGTCACCTGGCCTTCGGTGCGCTTGCCCACCGGGTCGAAGGGCACGAACTTGGTCACCTTGTATCCGTCCAGGGCCTTGGGGTCTTTCAGGCCACCGCTCACCGCCTTATCGATGGCATCGTCGCTGCCCTTCTCGGAGGCTAGGGCGCCGGCCAGGATCAGTTGGTCGGCGTCCTTCGCCTCGAACAGGATCGGGTCACCGAGGGTCAGGATGTTCTTGGTCAGGGTCCCGGTCTTGTCCGAGCACAGAACGTCGACCCCGGCCAGCTCTTCGATCGCCTCGAGCCGTGAGACGATGGCCTTCTTCCGGCCAGGGCCTGGGCGCCGAGGGAATTGGTGATGGTGATCACCGTCGGCATGGCCACAGGAATCGACGCGATCAGCAGTACCAGCACCATGCGGGCGATGTCGGCCAGGTCCGACCAGGCCCAGGCGCTCTGCACCACGATGTCCCGATACAGCTCGAAGCCCACCAAGAAGATGCACAGGATCACCGAGATGATGATGAGGAAGTCGCCGATCTGGGCCGTGGCCTTGGCGGAATGCGACGCCCCGCCACCGGCACCCGCCACCAGGCTGGCGGTGCGCCCGAAGAAGGTGTTGTTGCCCGTGCCGAAGACCACCGCGTTCATCTCGCCCTTCTTGGCGATACTACCGGAGTAGCCCTCGTCGCCGACCTTCTTGCTCACCGGCAGGGACTCACCGGTCAATGAGGCCTGGTCGATGCTGATGTATTCGCCCTCGATGAAGCGCACGTCGGCGGGCACGACCTCACCTAGCTTGATCCGGATCACGTCGCCGGGGACGACCTCGGCGGCGTCGATGGCGGCGAACTCGCCGTCGCGCAAGGCCGTGGCCTTGGGAGCCATGCCGGCCTTCAGGGCGGCCAGGGCGTCGGATGCCTTGCGCTCCTGCCAGAAGCCCGAGATGGCGTTGTAGAAGAGCAGCACCAGGATGATGGTAAGATCGGCCCAATGCCCCATCAGCAGGGACAGGATGGCGGCGGCCTCGATCATCCAGGCGATGGGCCCCCAGAAGAAGCGCAGAAATTTCTCCAGATTGCTGGCCTCCTTGTCGACCAGCTCGTTGCGGCCGTACTGCTCGATCCGCGCCTTGGCCTCGGTCGTGGTCAGACCTTCGGGGGAGGTCGAGAGTTTCTCGTAGACGGTGTCGAGACTCGCCTTCTCCAAGTCGTTCGGGTCTGCGGAGCCCCCAGCCGTTGGTTGATTAACCTGGTTCATTGGTGATCCTCTCTAGACAAAGATCGGAGAAGCCCCAGCTCTGCTGGGGCGGCGCGAATAGATTGACGGTGTCTGGAATATCACAGTAACTCCGATGCGCGAGCCGCCAAGCACCACGTAAGGTAACTTCTCAATAAGTCATGGCAAAGAGATCAAAGGGCTGCGAAAATAAGGTAGAATTCGCTGCAAGTTTTTTGCGTAGCTCGTTGACCAATTTCATCCATGTCTGACTTCAAGCAACTGCCGACCATTGCCGACGCGGAGCGAAGCGTGTTGGTGGAGCAGTTGCTCGGCCAGATCGAGTATCTGCTTGAGGAAAACCGCAGGCAGGCAGAGAGCATCCAGCAGATGCGCGACGAAATTGCCGTGCTCAAGGGACAAAAGGCAAAGCCGAAGTTCAAGCCGAGCGGAATGGAAACCGAGACCGAGCCCGACAGTGATCCCGACGGGCGCGATGACGAAGACGAAGACGGCGACAGTGGCGACGGTGACGGGACCAATCGCAAGCCGCGTAAGCGCCCCGGGTCGTCCAAGCGCAGCAAGACGGAGCAGCTGGAGATCCATGAGACGATCAAGGTTGCGCCGACGGTGCCGATACCGGAGCACTCACGCTTCAAGGGCTATCGCGACTTCATCGTGCAAGACGTGCGCATCCAAGCCCACAACACCTGCTATCGCCGTGAGGTCTGGGAGACGCCGGACGGAGCGCTGTTGCTCGGTGAATTGCCGGCGAGTCTCAACGGCGGGCACTTCGGCCCGGAGCTTCGTCGCTACGCGCTCTACCAGCACCATCACTGCCATGTCCTCCAGCCGTTGCTGCATGAGCAACTGCGCGAGTGGGACATCGACATCTCGGTCGGTCAGATCGACGCGCTGCTCAGCGGCGACAACGCCGGGTTTCTCGCGGAGAAGGACCAACTGCTGGTGACCGGCCTGGATACACAAATTATCCCAAAAATCTGTAATAACTTGATTTCACGACGATAATTTCGATTGATTTTTTTTGCGTTTGGTCTTGACTCTCCCTCTGGTTTTGGGCAATATAAAAAAGGGAGCTGCTACACACGAGAGAATCAATGGGTCAAGACATCGAGGCACTGGAGTCGACGACGTTCGGCGGGAAGCGATTCACCCGCAAGCAACTGGTACAGATCCAAGAAACCGCCGAAACATTTCCCGCCTTGAGCCGTCGGGAGCTTGGCCACACGATTTGCGAAAACCTCCGTTGGACGACGCCGAAAGGCATTCATCGAATTCAAGCGTGTCTGGGTGCGTTAGCCGAAATGGAAGAAATCGGCATCATTAAACTGCCAGCCAAGAAAAAACAAGAAAAGGCATCTCAGAAGCCGATACCTTGGACAGACGGAACCAGGGGGCAACCTCGTATTGCATGCCCTCAGGTTCACCTGGCCCCGATTGGCGTGCAACCCGTCACGGAAAAAGAAGAGATTGCCCTTTGGAACGAATTCGTCGACCGATATCACTACCTGGGTTATAAGCGTCCGATTGGTACGCATCTGCGTTATTTCATTATCGACAAAGACCATCGGCGGCTTGGGTGTTTGTCGTTTTCCTTTGCGGTCAACTCGCTGGCTTGTCGTGACCAATGGATCGGTTGGAATGCGCAAGCACGCCGCCGACATTTGAACTTGATATTGAATAACAATCGCTTTTTGATTTTTCCCTGGGTTGACGTCAACGGTTTGGCTTCCAAAGCATTATCCATTGTTGCTCGGCGAATCGGCGATGATTGGGAAATGCTCCATGGCTACCGACCGGTGCTTCTGGAAACCTTCGTCGATCCCGCACGGTTCAAGGGCACCAGCTACCAAGCCGCCAATTGGCAATCCATCGGCAAAACGGCTGCTTCACGTATCAATAAAGCGGGCGTATCGTCGAAAGTCTGTTACGTTTATCCCTTGGATAAACATTTCCGCGCGATTCTGAAAAACGAAAGAACACCCGCGTGTTCAAAGAAAAGCGCACCGGAAACCGCGCCGGTGAACGGCAAGCCGCTCGTATCTGACGATCCTTTCATCCAGTTATGGCAAAAAATCATCGCGTTGGTGATCGGTGTGGCCCATCAATTCGATCAAGAGTGGCGAAAGCGCCGACGGACGATCGATACCCTGCTGCTGATCCTGTTCATCTTTCGGTTGGTTTTCTCGAAAAACAAGCAAGGCTACGCGACGACGATTATCGAGTTATGGGATCAATGTCGGCTGATGGGTGTCCCACTCCCTCAATCCAGCCCCGTTGCGCCTTCGGCGATGTCGAATGCCCGAAGAAAATTGGATGAAACGATTTTCAAGATCTTGAACACCAAAATCATCCAGACTTACGAGCCGACTTTGACGGCAAACCGATGGAAGCGGCATCGTGTGTTTGCGGTTGACGGAACAAAAATGAATCTCCCACGACAACTGCGCACCGAAGGCTATCGTACGCCTTGTGAGAACGCGCACTACCCACAAGGCCTCGTCAGCTGTTTGTATCAGCTGAAAGGAAATATCCCCTATGACTTCGATCTTGCGTCGCATGGCGACGAAAGGGAAATGGCCTTATCCCATCTGCAAGCACTCGGGCCGGACGACGCCGTGGTTTATGATCGGGGATATTTTTCCTATGCCATGCTTTACGCGCATATCAAACGGGACATACACGCCGTATTCCGCCTGAAAAAGAGTTCCTATAAAGTAATTGACAAATTCATCGCAGGCGATGAAACGGATAAGATAGTTGACATCGAACCATCGCCAACCCGACAAAAAGAAATCAGCCTGCAACACCCCGATATTGTTTTTGTCCCGTTACGCTTGCGATTGATAAAATATGTCGTCGCTCAAACGACATATATACTAGGCACCACGCTTATCGACAATGTTGGTTATCGCACGGATGAATTCTCCGACCTTTACCACGCTCGATGGGGTGTTGAAGAACTCTATAAAATCTCCAAGGTGTTAATCGACGTCGAGGATTTTCATGGGCAAAGCGAGCGTGGGGTCAAGCAGGAACTGTTTGCCCATTTCGTTCTGATCACGTTGAATCGCATTTTTGCAGAGAAAGTTGAAGAGGGGTTTGCCGAAAACGATGATCTATCGTCACGGAAGGATACCGAGGATAGCCGTCTGAAATACAAAGTCAATATGAAAAATGCGCTGGTCACCCTGGCCAGAAACCTTGAGGGTCTGTTTATTCGGCAGGCCGACTTGGTGAAAAAAACGGTTAACAAAATCGTGGATTCCCTTTCGCGTTGCCGACAAAAAGAAAGGCCGAACAGAAAGTATAAACGGCAGTCTAAGAAGCCAATCAAAAAATGGCGGCCCTCTCATTCAAAAGAGAAAAAGAGCACACAACCGATTACTGCGTGAGAAATACTGCCCGAATTCCTTGGCCAGAAAATGGCATTTCCTTAAGTGAATGGGCTCTTTTCTTAAGTGAATGCCATTGCCACGCCGGGCCCCCCCCCCACATCACCTACACGCCCCCGTCCTACCCCCCGGAGCCCGCCCAAGGCTGCCGCCTCCGCTACCCATGCGACGATTGCCGAGGTCACGTGCTGGGAGGAGCACCTCGATGCCTTGGGGATCGACGTCGAACGCCATCGGCGCATCGCCACGGAAGGGGCGTTGCTCGGCGGATTGATCGACAAGGGGTTCTCGCCCGACCTGGTCATCGTCAGCGACGGAGCCGGGCAGTTTGCGATTCTGCTCCATGCCCTGTGCTGGGTCCACGCCGAGCGCCTGGTCCACAAGTTGATCCCGCTCAATGAACGCCATCGCCAGGATCAGGAACGGGTACGCAGCGAAATTTGGGACCTGTACGCGGACCTCAAAGCCTATCAGCGCGATCCCGATCCGACACTGGCCCCTGCGCTTGAGGCGCGCTTCGACGCCATCTTCACCCAACGCACCTCCTTCGCCACCCTCAACCAGTTGCTCAAACGGTTGCACGCCCAGAAGCAGAAACTGCTGCTTGTACTCAAGCGCCCAGACATCGTCCTGCATACCAACGGCAGCGAAGGCGATATCCGAGGCCACGTGAAGTGGCGCAAGATCAGCGGCGGTACCCGAAGCGACCTGGGCAAACGTTGTCGCGATGGTTTCGCCAGTTTGAAGAAGACCTGCCGCAAGCTCGGCATCTCCTTCTGGAACTATCTCGGTGACCGGATCGAACAGCACGGGGAGATCCCGCCACTACCCGATATCATTCGGGAACGCGCCGCAGCGGCGCGCGGGCCTTGATCATAAAGCCGGCCGGTAGTCAGTTATAGCAAAGTCTACCGAGTACAACACCGCCGTTGGTGGTTGGTGGACTGCGCTGCGCTGGTCCACCCTACGCCTGGTGTTGTCAAAGTGGCTGGATTTAAGACCGACGCCGGCGCTCGCCGTGCCATGAGTTATTGAGAAGTTACCACGTAATGGAGAAACCATGTGATCGATATAAAGTTTCGTCATTGCGAAGATCCGCAGTTTGGCCGTGAATCCGGTCTATTGGTTTATCGGGTGGTGCGAATGTCCAGTCTTCAAAGCGCGCACCCGCAGTCGCTCCCAGGTTTCCGCATTAGGCGTTGCTGCCATTGCGACGAGCCTTTCCTGGTGCCGGTATCGAAGTGCATCCACCCGGTGTAGTGTTGCGAGCAACGCCTCGCCAGGATCGCTCTTGCGCAGCAAGGCAACGCCTTGGGCCTGCAATGCCAGCCTATCGAGTTCTTTTTCGTCACGCGCCGTCATGAGAATCATCGGGATGTTCACACCAGCCGATATGAGGCGATCCTGTAGTTCAGTACCGGATATACCGCCAAGCTGCAGATCCACGATCAAACAATCGAAGCCCGGATACTGCTTATCGGCGAGGAAGGCCTCCGCCGACGGATAGATGACCGACTGAAAGCCGGACGCCTTGAGGAATCTCGCTAGAGACCGTCTCACGCTATCTTCGTCATCCGCACTGCGATCAAAGGAGCGATTGTCGATTCAATTGTCATTGGTGAATATGAGCCTAATGCCGTAGTGGGTAGCGGGCTGGGGTCCCTTTCGGGACGGTGGACCGGTGAGACGTCAGGTGTTGAATATGCACGGAAGAATCGTGACGGACGGGTGACCACTGGCATGAGCTGTCGCCTGAAGAGAAGCGGCAACAGGGACGTTGCCGTTAGGTGCCACTCTGGCGACACTGTCAGGATACCGTGATCGCTCGGATGGCGGTCTGTGATCTCGAGCAAGCTCACAAGCGTGTCTTCGATGACTTCATGGCTGTGGACTTGTGGTGGAGTTCGTCCAAGCGGGCCCTGAGCCGCTGCGCCCGCACTGATCCATGGCCTTCTTCGTGTAATCCCACTTGGAGTAGGCGCCCAGATAACTCGTGACACCTTCGCCAATGCCCTCGTTCCACGCAAACTTCTTACCCAAGCGGGTTTCAATAAAGGCCGCCAATTGTTGGGAGCTGACGCTGTCCAGCGCTTCCAACTCCATCGTGGCCTCACCGGTGAACGGCGTAGTTCCCACTTCCCGGGTGACCGCGCCCGTTACCTCTCCCACCCACAAAAAGGGTTCACGACCAGGCTGGTGACGGACGCTTCAGGCTTGTTCGGCACCAGGTCGGTGACCGCGATGCGCAGCCGCAAGACGTCGGGACCCGGTTCCGCCACCAGGGGGTAGTCGTCCCCTACTCGCCTTCTCGTTAGCCTGGTAGAAGTAATCCGTCAGCGTCTTGAGCTCCTCCGGGTCGATGCCCTTGTAGCGGGCGTCCTCCTTGAACCAGATTCTGATCCGGTCCACGAGTAGTTTGTCGTATTTCCCGAAATCGGCCTCGGGGGCGAGGTAGCGATACGCCCCGTCTTGGTCCGGGTCTGTTGTCGGGGAGGTAGGAGTACTCGTAAGGCGAAGCCCTTGGTCTGGTAATGCCTGAGCTTCGGCGGGGACTCGGCGCCGGTTTGCGCCGAAGTCCCCAGCGAGAGTGCCAGGCAGGTCGCTACCCCGATGGGGAGCAGCAGTTTTCTCAGTTTCAGCTTCTTGCTTCCCATCGAGAGCGACCGTACTGCATTCTCACTGGAGATCGGAGTTCGCCTCATCGATATCGCCGCAGGAGGCCTGCGGCCGACGGCAGATAAACGCTCCCAATGCCATTTCTCCCAGTGTCATTTGGCAAGTTTCTCGAACGCAGCTAGGGCATTGTCGTGGGAGTTGTCCCATCGCTCTTACAGACTGAAGCTTTCGCCGCAGCCGCAGGTAGCGCTGACATTCGGATTGTCGAAGCGGAAACCTTCGTTGAGGCCTTCGCGGGCGAAGTCGACCTCGGTACCGTCGAGATACTTGAGGCTTTCCGAATCGACGACCAGGGGCACGCCACGCGATTCGAATACCGCGTCATGCTCGTGGCGTTGCTCGGCCAGTTCGACCACATACATATACCCGGAGCAGCCGGTCGGTTTGACCGCGACCCGCAGGCCGTTGGAGTTGTTCTCCCGGGCCATGAAATCGCGCACGTGGCTGGCGGCGCGTTCGGTTAAGGTGATAGCCATCAGGTCCTCCTTGAGAGCGTCAGACGGTGACTTGCGGACGCCGCTCGCCGTTGTCCTGCAGGCGATGCAGGGGCTGCACGTTGTTGCGGCTGACCAGTTGTTCGAGACTGACGTTGCTTAGAAAATCACGGATCTGGCCGCTCAGTTCCTCCCACAGGTCGTGGGTCAGGCAGCGCTGTTCGCCGTGGCAATTGCGCTGCCCGCCGCAGCGCGTGGCATCGACGTTTTCGTTGACCGCGTCGACGACATCGGCGACGGAAATATTCGCCCCGGGGCGGCCGAGGCGATAGCCGCCACCTGGCCCGCGCAGACCGTCAACCAGGCCGTTACGGCGCAGGCGGGCGAACAGCTGTTCCAGATAGGACTGCGAAATGCCGTGGCGCTCGGCGATTTCCGCGAGGGATACCGGGCCGCGTTCGTGATGCAGTGCAAGATCGAGCATGGCGGTGACCGCGTAACGGCCGCGAGTGGTAAGTCTCATCGCTGAACACCTCCTGAGCGCTGTTTCGGCTATTCCGAGTAAATCGCTCAGGTATTGTCCGGTAACCCACCGTTTTGGTCAAGTATTGCGATGCACCAAAAGGCCGCCGACGGCGACCGATTTAACCGATTTCGGGGGTCTGGGGTGTGGTCTGGTGGTCGCGCGCTTCGAGCCGGCGCTTGAGATCGGCAATTTCGTTTTCGACCTCGTGGGTGTGATCGAGCAGCGAATCGAGCGCCTGGGTAACCGGATCGGGCATATCCCCGACCTCACCATAGGCATCGAAGCCGATTTTGCGTGCGGTTGCCTCACGCTGACGGAACTTGTCCGCGACCACGGCCTGCACCGCGCGACCGGGCACGCCGACCACGGTTGCGCCCGCCGCGACATCTTTGACCACCACCGCGTTGGAACCGATACGGGCATTGGCGCCGACCAGCAGCGGACCCAGAACCTTGGCGCCGGCGCCGATGACGACGCCATCGCCCAAGGTCGGATGGCGCTTGCCCTTGTCCCAGCTGGTGCCACCGAGCGTAACCCCGTGATAAAGCGTGCAGTCGTCGCCGATTTCGGCGGTCTCGCCGATCACCACGCCCATGCCGTGGTCGATAAAAAACCGTCGTCCGATGGTGGCGCCGGGATGGATCTCGATACCGGTGAGAAATCTTCCGATATGCGACGTCAGCCGCGCCAGCCACTTCAGCCCGACACCCCACAGGGCATGACTCAGGCGATAAATCAGGACCGCGTGCAAACCGGGGTAGCAGGTCAGGATCTCCAGCGCGTGGCGCGCCGCCGGATCGCGATCGTAAACGCTGTTGATATCTTCTCTGAGACGCTCAAACATCGTATTGGCTCCCGTGCAAGCCCTGAAGACTACCAATCCTACCCGATAATTCCGCGCTACCGCAGCGCCGCGCGGCGCACAATCGGCAGGCGTGTGAGAATTACCACCATGCACAACAATAAGAACCCGACTGAACCCGCTGCAGAAGATCCGCCGCTGACCCTGCGCGAGGCGCTGGCCAGCGTTCTCGCTGCCGCCATCGGTATTCAGAGTGACAAGAACCGGGAACGCGATTTTCGCCGCGGCAGTGCCGCTCAGTACGTGGTGCTCGGCATGCTGGCGACCCTGGCCTTTGTGGCCGGGGTGTATCTGCTGGTCAGACTGGTACTGGCGGTGGCCCTGCCCTAAAGCCGGCCAAGCTGGCCGCGCAGTTTTTCCAGCGCCGCGCTGCTTTCGCTCAGGCGCTGGCGCTCCTTGTTGACCACCGCCTCCGGCGCGCGCTCGACGAACGCGGCATTGTCGAGCTTGTTGCTGGCGCGCGCGCACTCGCCCTCGAGGCGCTCGATTTCGCGAGCAAGGCGCTGGCGCTCGGCGTCCTTGTCGATCAAATCACTCAGCGGCACGAGGATGGTCATGCTGCCGGCGAGCGCGGTGGCGTAGTCGTGGCCATCGCCATCGCCGTCGCCGCCGTCGTCATCGACCAGGTGCGCGCGCGCGAGCTGTTCGATCACGGCACGATGTTCGCCGAGCCAGGCCTGCTCCTGGGTGCTGCCTTCGCGGGTCGCGAACGGCAGTCGTTTGGCCGGTTCGATGTCGTACTCGGCGCGGATCCGTCGCACCCCGAGGACACAGTCTTTCAGCCACGCGAATGCCAGCGCGTCGGCGGAACCGAGCGTCCAGCGATCGGGTGTCGGATAGGCCTGGGTCAGGATGGTGTCGGCCTCGTTACCGAGTTGCGGACCGAGCTTGAGCCAGATTTCCTCGGTAATGAACGGCATCAGCGGGTGCAGTGCGCGCAACAGACCGTCGAGTACCTCGACCAGCACCAGGCACACGGCGTCTTTGTCGGCCTGGCTGGCGTTGTCGTCGTAGACGCGCACCTTGGCGATTTCGATATACCAGTCGCAATACTCGTCCCACACAAACTCGTACAGCGATTGCGCCGCCAGATCGAAACGATAGTTTTCGAAACCCTCGCGAACACGCGCCACCGTAGCGCTGAAGCGGCCGCGTATCCAGCGCTCCGGCATACCGAACTCGAGCGTCTCGAGCGGCGTCGTCCCGCGGTGCTGTTCGAGCACCATCATCACGAAACGCGAGGCATTCCAGATCTTGTTGCAGAAATTACGGTAACCGCCGATGCGCCCCAGGTCGAAACGGATATCGCGGCCCTGGGTGGCCATCACGGCGAAGGTAAACCGCAACGCGTCGGTGCCGTGCGCGGCGATCCCATCGGGATACTGGCGGCGGGTGTCGGCCTCGATGCGCGGCCCATCTTCGGGACGCATCAGGCTGGCGGTGCGTTTGCTGACCAGGGTTTCGAGGTCGACGCCATCGATCAGGTCGAGCGGATCGAGGATATTGCCCTTGGACTTCGACATCTTGTTGCCATCGGCATCGCGCACCAGGCCGTGAATGTAGACCTCGCGGAACGGCACGTCGCCCATGCAATGGATGCCCATCATGATCATGCGCGCGACCCAGAAAAAAATGATATCGAAACCGGTAACCAGCACGCTGGTCGGATAAAAGCGCTGCAGTTCCGCGGTCTGGTCCGGCCAGCCGAGGGTCGAGAACGGCCACAGCGCCGAGGAGAACCAGGTATCGAGCACGTCCTCGTCCTGGCGCAGCGGCAGATCATCGGCGAGGTCGGCGCGGCGCCGCGCATCGGCTTCGTCGTGGCCGACATAAATGTTGCCGGCGTCGTCATACCAGGCCGGGATGCGATGCCCCCACCATAGCTGCCGGGAGATGCACCAGTCCTCGATATTACGCATCCATTCGAAATAGGTTTTTGACCAGTTTTCGGGGATGAAGCGGATGCGCCCGTCTTCGACCGCGGCGATGGCGGGATCGGCGAGTGGCTGCACGCGGACGAACCATTGGTCGGTCAGGTAGGGTTCGATCACCGCGTGGGTGCGATCGCCGCGCGGCACCATCAACTTGTGCTGGTCGATACGCGCGAGCAGCCCGAGTTCCTGCATTTCCGCGACCACGCGCTGGCGCGCTTCAAAGCGGTCGAGTCCGCGAAAACGAGCCGGCGCGTTGTCGTTGATGGCGGCGTCGTCGGTGAAGACGTTGACGATTTCGAGGTTGTGGCGCTGGCCGACTGCATAGTCGTTGAAATCATGGGCCGGGGTGATCTTGACGCAGCCGGAGCCGAATTCGGCTTCCACGTAATCGTCGGCGATGATCGGGATCGAGCGTTCCACCAGCGGCAGGATGACGCGCTTGCCGATCATGCGGCGATAACGCGGGTCGTCGGGATTCACCGCCACCGCGGTGTCGCCAAGCATGGTTTCGGGGCGGGTCGTCGCCACCGTCACATGCCCGCTGCCATCGGCCAGCGGATAGCGCAGATGCCAAAGCTGGCCGTCCTCTTCTTCCGCGATCACTTCCAGGTCGGAAATCGCGGTGTGCAGGACCGGGTCCCAGTTGACCAGGCGCTTGCCGCGATAAATCAGTTTGCTTTCAAACAGGCTGACAAAAACCTCGCGCACCGCGCGCGACAGATCCTCATCGAGAGTGAAGCGCTCGCGACTCCAGTCCATCGACGCACCCATGCGGCGCAACTGGCGGGTGATGGTGCCGCCGGATTCCTTTTTCCAGGTCCAGACCGCATCGACGAAGGCGTCGCGGCCGAGTTCGTGGCGCGAGGTGCCGGCCGCGGCCAGCTGGCGCTCGACGACGATCTGAGTGGCGATGCCGGCGTGATCGGTGCCGCACTGCCACAGCGCCGGCCGGCCGCACATGCGCTGATAGCGGATCAGCGCGTCCATCAGGGTGTCCTGAAAAGCATGGCCCATGTGCAGGCTGCCGGTGACGTTGGGTGGTGGCAGCATGATGCAGTACGGCTCGCCGGCCCCCTCGGCGCGAAAATAGCCGGCTTGCTCCCAGCGCTCATAGCGATCGCGTTCGATCGTCTGCGGGTCGTAGGTTTTATCCATGGCCATGGCTCGGGGTGGGGTTTCCTCAACGGCGGTTGTGGCGGGAGGGGCCGCAGGCGCAGCCACCTCGGTGCTGATCGATGCGGCCAGCTCGCGTTTCAGTTCGGACTTGATTTCGGCCATGGCGCTGGCGACGCTCGCCGTGACCCATTGTTTCAAATCATCGCCGAAGACGCCCGCGCTCATGGCGCCGTCGCCTTTCGCCGCGGCGCTGTCGGGACCACCGGCGACCTGCTCGGTCAGCCGCGGCGGGGTTTTGTCCGTGACCGTCTCGGTGAGACGCGGCGGTGTCGGCGGCTGAGGCTCTGAATCCGCCATTATCCGATCTTGTGGGTATGCAGCGGAAAACCGCGTTCCTGGTAGTAGCGATAGCGTTCGCGGGCCAGGGCGCGGCTGTCCTCGTCGTAACCGGCCGATTCGATGACGCGCTCGAAACGGCTCGCCGCGGCCGGCACCGCCGCGGAAAGATTGACCAGCACATCAAGGGTCGTGGCATTTTCCGCCGCCTGCCCGATGACTACCGGCGCCGCTTCGCCTTCGATCGCGTGCGGCACGAAACTGGTGTCCTGGAATCGCCACAGCAGGTCGTCAAAGGCGTGGGCCGCATCGCTATCCGCGCACTGCACGTAGACCTGGTGGCCGCGCTGCCAGGCCTTTTCGACGACGCGGCAGATCATGCGGCCATGTGACTCGGCGCCGGCATTGTCGAGGACGTAGAAATCGACCCGGGTCATCGCCTCACGGGGCCGCGCGGGCGAGGATGTATTCGGTCAGCAGCGCCACCGGGCGGCCGCTGGCGCCCTTGTTTTTGCCGGACACCCACGCGGTACCGGCAATGTCGAGGTGTGCCCAGCGGTAGTCCTTGGTGAACCGCGCCAGGAAACAGCCAGCGGTGATCGAGCCCGCTTCGCGCCCGCCGACATTGGCGATATCCGCGAACGGGCTGTCGATCTGGCGCTGGTATTCGTCCCACAAGGGCAACCGCCAGGCGCGATCGCCGCTGCGCGTCCCGGCCGCGAGCAGCGCATCGGCGAGTTCGTCGTCGTTGCTCATCAGGCCGCTGGCGTGCGCGCCGAGCGCGATCACGCAGGCTCCGGTCAGGGTCGCGATATCGATCACGACATCGGGTTTGAAACGTGCGGCATAGGTCAGTGCGTCGCACAGGATGAGGCGCCCTTCGGCATCGGTGTTGAGGATCTCGATGGTCTGTCCGGACATGCTGGTGACGATATCGCCGGGCTTGCTGGCGTTGCCATCCGGCAGGTTCTCGGTTGCGGGTATGACGCCGACGACGTTGATCTTCGCGCCGCTTTCAGCGATGGCCGCGAGGGTGCCGAGGACACTGGCCGCACCGCACATGTCGTATTTCATTTCGTCCATGGCCGGGCCGGGTTTGATCGAAATGCCGCCGGAATCAAAGGTCACGCCTTTGCCGACTAGCACGATCGGCTTTTCCTTGCCGCCGCCGCGGTAGTCGAGCGTGATCAGTTTGGCGGGCTGCCGCGAACCGCGCGAGACCGACAGCAGCGAACCCATGCCGAGCGCTTCCATGTCGGCTTCTTCGAGAACGTTGATCGCCAGTTGCTCGTGGCACTCGCCGAGCGCCAGCGCGGTTTCGGCGAGGTGGGTCGGGGTGCACACGTTACCCGGCCGGTTGGCCAGATCGCGGCACAGTTTGAGTCCGGCGGCCAGCGCCCGCGCGCGGGCGACGACGGGACGCAGGGTGAGCGCATCTTCGTCGCTGACCAGCAGGCCCAGGCGAGTGAGAGTGGCCGGACCCGGTTTCGATTTGTGTTCGTCGAATTTATAGCTGCGCGCGGCAAACTCGCGCGCATGGCTGGCGGATTTTCCACGCCAGGTCATCGTCATCGTCGAGGGTGATCTCGAGCAGGGCGCTGACGGCCCTTTCAGCTTGCAGGCCCGCTTCGACGACGGCCGCCGCGCCGACCAGCTTGAGGTAGTCGGCCTGGCTGATGCCGCTGGCTTTACCGGCGCCGACCAGCAGCACCCGCTCAGCGTCGATGCCGGTGACATCGGGCAGCAGCAGCGCATCGCCGACCTTGCCGGCGATGTCGCCGCGTTTGACCAGCCGCGACAGTGCGCCGCGGCTGCGCGTGTCGAGTGCGGCGGCGCTCGGCGCGAGTTTTTTCCCGCTGTGCACGGCAACGATCATGCACGGCGTTTTTTGCTTGCCGGGTGTGCCGCGTTTGATGGAAATATCCATCGTATCCCTCGTGACCATGAGTACCGGATCAGCCGCTGCGAATGCCGGCCGAGCCGCGGGCGGGCGCCTGAATGTCGAGGCCGAAAGTGTATTCGTTTGCCATAAGCGGCGCAAAAACGATACGTACGGAAACCCGGGGTCCGAACCGTGCGCCTGATCGATCGCTACGTCGCCAGCAACGTCATCGCCTCGACCCTGACGGTGCTGTTGACCTTGCTCGCGATTTTCACGTTTTTCGCGCTCATCGACGAACTCGAAGACGTCGGTCGCGGCTCTTACGGCATCGTCAACGCGCTGGTTGTCGTGGCGATGAGCGCGCCCGGCCTGGCCTACGAACTGTTCCCCATGGCGGCGCTGATTGGTTCCCTGCTCGGCCTCGGAACAATGATGCGCAATGGTGAAATCGTGGTAATCCGCTGCGCCGGGGTATCGAAGTTTCGGGTTGTGGTCTCGGTGATGAAAGCGGGCCTGTTGTTCGTGTTGCGCCGCCGTGATGGTCGGCGAGGTGATCGCTCCCCGCCGAGGCCTTCGCACGAGTATCGCTCGCTGGCGATCAACGACCGCATCGCGCGGAGACCGCACAACGGCTTTTGGGCCCGCGACGGCACAGCTACATCAACATTCGCGAAATTCTGCCGGGTAACCGGATCGAGGACATCTTTATCTACGAGTTCGATGCGAACAGCGAACTCCGGACGAGCACGCACGCGCGGCGCGCGCTGTATGTCGACGGCAGCTGGGTGCTCGAGGACATCGCGCAGACGATCATTTCGACGAGACCTCGATCGAACGCCGGGTCGTCGAGCGGGCCGGCTGGGATTCGCTGCTGCGACCGGATCTGATTGCGATGATCGCGATCCAGCCGGACAGTCTGTCGCTGTGGACGCTCGTGAAATACATCCGCTTTCTGCGCGACAACGGCCAGAACCGCAGCGACATTACGAACATGCCCTGTGGGTCAAACTCGTCTACCCGTTGGCAACCGGGGTGATGGTGTTTCTCGCCATTCCGCTGGTGCTCGGCGCGAACCGCTCGACGACGGTCGGACAACGCGTGCTCGTCGGGGCCTTGATCGGTCTCGGTTTCCACCTGCTCAACCAGGCCGCGGGTCACCTCGGGATCGTCTACGAGGTGGCGCCGGCGATCAGCGCCGGCGGTCCGGCGCCTCGTCGATGGGAATCATCGGCTGGTCAGCTGCTCGTGCGCACGACGTAGGTGAACGGCGGCTTCAGCCGCCCGCGTTGCGCAGGCACGTCCCGGAGAGGCGGTCGTGCCAGGTATAGCCATTGCGGTCAAACAGGGCCCACACGTAACCGAGACCGCAGGCCGCGAGCGAAACGATGGCGCCCGCGAAGCGCAAGGCCGTCTGTCGCCATGTGATCGGACCCCCAGCTGCGGTCGGCACGAGGCGGAAACGCCACGACTTCATGCCCAGCGTCTGTCCCGTGCGCCCCAGCAGTAGCCGAAATAGGCATACGCGGTGAGCGCGAGATACAGCGTAAAGAACGGATTTCCGGCGTCGATCGCCGTCCCGCGACGTACGACGACGATCACGAGCGTGGCGAAAAACCAGATCGCGAGCAATGCCAGGCCGTCATAGAACATGGCGGCGACGAGGCGCAGCGGGGCGACGGCGCACGGTGCCTGCGGTATCGGATGATTCTGTGTCACGGTGCTATTGTCGTGCGAATTCATTCGGTAGCCTAGCGTCGGTCGGGTCGCGACGGCGCGAAAGCGCGCCGGATCCGGGCAAAAAGCCCGACCCGCAGGCCGGGCGAATTTGCGACAATACGCCGACGTATGCAACCGTAGTCTCCGCGACCGGTAATCATTGCGACGAGGTGGCGAATCACATGATGCACAAATTACTTGCCACCTTGGTTCTGCTCCACTGCGCGCTGGCGCACGCGGCGGCGCAGACGGCACCGGGATTACTGATCGATGTCGGCGGTTATCGTCTGCATATTGCCTGCGAAGGGTACGGCACGCCGACCGTCGTGTTCGATGCCGGCCTCGGTGGCCATGCGTTCGAATGGCGTGCCGTCGTGGAACGGGCGCGCGAATTCACCCGCGTGTGCACCTACGATCGCGCCGGTTACGGCTGGAGCGACAACGGTCCGCTGCCGCGCACGAGTTCGCAGATCGCCAATGAGCTCTATTTGTTGCTCACGGCGCTCGATTGCGACGGACCATTCATTCTCGCCGGCCATTCCTACGGTGGCTACAACATGCAGTTGTTCGCGCGCCGTTATCCTTATCTCGTGGCCGGACTCGTGCTCGTCGACTCGTCGCACCCGACCCAGGTCGAGCGCTTCCGGGCGCCGCCGTTCAATCTGAATACGGCGCCGACCACGCGCTGGGGCATGGTGAAGTTCGCGATCCGCGCACCGCAACCGCATCCGAGCATGCCCGCCGCGGTGAAAAAACTCGTGCGCGAACAGATGAACCGCTGGCGCACCCGACGTACGCTCGCCCACGAATTCCTCGGTTTCCGCGACAGCGCGGCGGAACTGCGTGGCGCGCAGCGGCTCGCTCAGATCCCGGTAATCGTCCTGTCGCGCGGCAAGCGCGTAGCCGCGCCGGACGAGAAACGCGCGGTGACCATCGAACACCTGTGGATGGAAATGCAAACGGAACTCGCCGGGGAAAGTCCCTATGCGGCGCACATCGTGGCCACGAACAGCGGCCATCAGATCCATCTCGACCAGCCGGATCTGGTGGCCTACGCGATTGCCATGCTGGTCGACCGATATCCACCGCGCTGAGCCATGGTCGCGATCCGGGCGCCGAACGCAGGTGCTCGGGGTTCGCGAATCCCGACTTTCGAGGCCGGCATCTGGTTGCGCGACATGGCCGTCGCCGCACCCGGCGACAACGCCTGACGGCGGTTTCCGTGAATGCCGCGTCGCGTCCGCCTTATCGCCTCGTGTCTGGCCGACGCCGGGCAAACCTGCGCCGGTGGCGCTCCCTAGGGGACTCGAACCCCTGTTTTCGCCGTGAGAGGGCGACGTCCTGGGCCACTAGACGAAGGGAGCCGGGCGGTGCAGGGGGCGAATGTTATACACTATTCGGCTTCCTTGCACGAACAGCATGCTGCGCCACCCTCGTCTCGTGCGGCACCCACCTCTGCGCCAGCCCGCCGCCGCGCAAAAGGCGCGTCCGGGCATTGCTGCATGAAAACCGCGCACGAGTATCACATACTCCCGGCGCTGACCGCGAAGCGCTGAATTCGCCTCTACGACGCGCGACGAACACAACATCTGCTCCCCGTCGCCACATCTCGCAGGCGGCGCTGAACGAGCCGCGCATCTACACGCGACGAGCATCGACGGTCTCCGACCCGGCTGGTTCTCGACGCCTGCACTCCGTTGGTCGGTGGCGGGTGTGCGCGATATGCTGCTCGGGATTGAACCGAAGGATTTCGATATCGCCACGGACGCGCATCCCGAAGAGATCCGCGAGCTGTTCCGCAACAGCCGCCTGATCGGACGCCGCTTCCGCCTCGCGCACGTGCGCTTCGGACGCGAAATAATCGAGGTCGCGACGTTTCGCGCGCCGCACGATGTCGACCGAGGACGCAGGCGCGCCGATCAGCGACGACCGGGCGCATCCTGCGCGACAACGTGTACGGCGAATCGATGACGACGTCTGGCGGCGCGATTTCACCGTCAACGCGCTGTACTACGACATCCAGATTTCTCGGTCGTCGATTACGTCGGCGGGGTCGAAGACCTCAAGCGCGGCGCCATTGCGCCTGATCGGCGATCCGCTGCTGCGTTACCGTGAGGATCCGGTACGCATGCTGCGTGCGGTGCGCTTCGCGGTCAAACTCGGGTTCACCATCGACGACAGCACCGCGCGGCCGTTCGCCGAACTCGGACAATCGCTGGAGGAAATATCCTCGGCGCGCCTGTTCGACGAGATGATCAAACTTTTTCACGGTGGCTGCGCGCTGCAGACCTTTGAAGCGCTGCGTCACCATCGCCTGTTCGAACATCTTTTCCCGCTCGCCGAGCAGACCCTCGCGCATGAGCAGGCCGGTTTTCCGGCCACCCTGATCCACCGCGCCCTGGCCAACACCGATGCGCGCATCAATGCCGGCAAGTCGGTTACGCCGGCGTTCCTGGTCGCCGCCCTGTTGTGGGACGCGGTCGACGAGCAACGTCTCGAACTCGAGGCCAACGGCGTGTCCGAGCAGGACGCGCTGGGCATGGCTGCCGATACGGTTATTTCGCGGCAGGTTGCGCGCATCGCCTTCCCGCGCCGCTTCACCCAGATGACCCGCGAAATCTGGGCGCTGCAGAGCCGCCTCGCCAGGCGTACGCCGAAACGCGTACACAAGGTCAGCGAGCACCCGCGTTTTCGTGCCGCTTACGATTTCCTGGTGATCCGCGCCGAGGCCGGCGAACCGGTCGAGGAACCGGCCGAGTGGTGGACCCGCTACCAGGAGGTTGGCGAGGGCGAGCGCGAGCGCATGCTCGCCGCTTTGAAAGGTGGCGAGGGCAAATCGCGCCGCCGCCGTCGCCGGGGGCCTGCTTGAGATCAATCGCGGCCTACGTCGGGCTGGGCAGCAATCTCGACAACCCCGCGCAGCAGGTGCAGAGCGCCGTCGAGGCCTTGCGCCGAGACCAGGATATGGCCGTGACGGCGTGTTCCCGGCTGTACCGTAATCCGCCGATGGGACCGCAGGATCAACCCGAGTACGTCAACGCCGTGGTGGCCATGACCACCACGCTCGCGGCACGCGTCCTGCTCGAGCGGCTGCAGGCGATCGAGTCGCAACTCGGCCGCAGCCGCGACGGCCAGCGCTGGGGTCCGCGCATCATCGATCTCGACCTGCTCGTCTACGGCGAGGCGATCATCGACGAGGCCGGACTCCATGTTCCGCATCGCGGGATAGCCGAGCGCGCGTTCGTGCTGGTGCCGCTGGCCGAAATCGCGCCGAACCTGGATATCCCCGGGCGTGGTGCGATCGCCGCGTTGCTCGGCGCGATCGACGCCAGCGCGGTGGTTCCGCTCGCCGAGCCGCCGACCGCCACCGCCAGAGATGTCCGCGCCGGGCGCGGCGTGGCATGATCACGGCTGTTCCCGGCATGCGATCTTTCCACTGATGGAAACAAGTTTCGATCTGCGCTCGTTACGCGAGAAGATCCGCCAGTGGAGCAGCGCCGGCGACAGCATCGCGCTGGTGCCGACCATGGGCAACCTGCACGATGGTCATATCTCACTGTTGTCGCGCGGCAGAGAACTGGCCGATCGCTCCGTGGTAAGTATTTTCGTCAACCCCATCCAGTTCGGTCGCGGCGAAGATTACGAAAATTATCCGAGCACGCTCGAAGCCGATCTGAGTAAGCTCGAGCGCGCCGGTGCGGACCTGGTTTTTGCGCCCAACCTCGCCGAGCTTTATCCCGGCGGTACCGGCGAGGACACTCGCGTGACGGTACCGGCACTGTCTGACATCCTGTGCGGCGAATTCAGGCCCGGGCATTTCGCCGGCGTTGCGACGGTCGTGATCAAACTGCTGATCAACGTGCAGCCGACCTACGCCCTGTTCGGCGAGAAGGACTACCAGCAGGTGCAGGTTATCCGCCGTATGGTTTCGGATTTACTCATGCCGGCACAGATCATCGCCATGCCAATCATCCGCGAGGCCGATGGCCTGGCCATGAGTTCGCGCAACAGCTACCTCGACAGCGCCCAGCGACAGACCGCGACGATTATTTTTCGCACCCTGAGCGAGGCCGGCGCCAGGCTCAGCGCCGGCGCCGGGTCGCACCAGGAGATCGAACGTGAGGCGATTGCCGCGCTCACCGACGCCGGCCTGCGGCCGGAATATTTTTCAATCCGCCGGCAGGCTGACCTGGCGCCGCCGACGGCCGACGATCGCGCCCTGATCATCCTCGTTGCCGCCTGGCTGGGCAGCGCCCGCCTGATCGACAACCTGAAGGTCGATCTCGAGCCGCCCGAGTCGCGCTGATGGCGCCACCAGCCGATCCCCGCACCACGGGATTCAAAAGTGCCGCGGCTCGGTGTAGTTTATGCGCCCCCCGCAAGAGCGCGCGCGATGAATAACGGCCTGTATATCAAGACCTTCGGCTGTCAGATGAACGATTATGATTCGGGCAAAATGGCCGCCCTGCTGAAACTGAGCCACCGCCTCGAGGCCGTCGCCACGCCAGAGCAGGCGCAGGTGTTGCTCATGAATACCTGCTCGGTCCGCGAGAAAGCCCAGGAAAAGCTGTTTTCGGAACTCGGCCGCTGGCGGCCGTTGAAAGAAGCCGATCCGAACCTCATCATCGGCGTTGGCGGCTGTGTCGCCAGCCAGGAGGGCGAACAGATCTGGCAGCGCGCGCCGTTCGTCGACATCGTGTTCGGACCCCAGACCCTGCATCGCTTACCGACCTTGATCGACGAGGTGCGGCGCGGCAGTGGTCCGGTAATCGATATCAGCTTTCCCGAGATCGAAAAATTCGACGCCCTGCCGGCGGCGCAATCGCGTGGCCCCAGCGCCTATGTTTCGATCATGGAAGGGTGCAGCAAATACTGCAGTTTCTGCGTGGTCCCGTATACCCGCGGTGAAGAGTTCAGCCGGCCCTTTGACGACGTTATCACCGAGGTTTACGAACTGGCCGCCCAGGGCAAGCGTGAAATCGTCCTGCTCGGACAGAACGTCAATGCTTACCGCGGTCCCACCCACGATGGCCAGATCGTCGATCTCGCCGCCCTGATCCGCTACGTCGCCGCTATCGACGGCATCGACCGCATACGCTTCACGACCTCCCATCCTCTCGAGTTCAGCGATCGCTTGATCGCGACCTATGCGGACGTCCCGGAACTCGTCAATCATGTCCACCTGCCGGTACAGAGCGGTTCGGACCGCATTCTTGCCCTGATGAAGCGGGGACATATGGCGGCGGAATACAAGTCGATAATCCGCAAGCTGCGTCAGGCGCGGCCCGAGATCAGCATTTCCTCGGATTTCATTATCGGTTTCCCGGGTGAAACCCAGGAAGATTTCGATCGCACCATGCAACTCGTCGAGGACGTCCGCTTCGACCAGAGTTACAGTTTCATTTACAGCGCACGGCCGGGAACGCCCGCGGCCGGCCTGAGCGACGATGTGAGTGCGGAAGAAAAGAAACATCGTCTTGCGATCCTGCAGCGCCGGATCACCGAGTTCAGCGCTGAGATCAGTGCGGCGATGGTCGGTCGGATCGAACGCGTGCTGGTCAGCGAGCGGGCGCGCAAGAACAGCGACGAACTGGCCGGCCGTACGGAAAACAACCGGGTTGTGAATTTCGCCGGCCCGGCCGCGCTGATCGGGGAGTTCACCGACGTGCGGATTACCGCAGCGTTGCCGAATTCGCTGCGCGGCGAATGTCTGGAGGCGGTGTCGGCCGTGGCGCCATGAGCAGCGTCGACATCGAGGTCCGGCTCGAACCGGCCGACAACGAGCGCCTCGCCAATCTGTGCGGACAGTTCGACGAGAACCTGCGCCTGCTCGAGCGACGCACCGGCGTTGAGATCGGCAACCGCGGCAACCAGTTCCAGCTCAGCGGCGAAGACGATGCGGTGGTAGTGACCGAACAGGTCATACGCGAGCTCTACACGCTGACCGCATCGCAGGCAATTTCGGCCAACGATGTCCACCTCGAACTCAGCAATTCCAACGCCGGCGCTGATGGTGCGCCGCTGCCGGCCGAAGAAAGCATCCGCACCCGGCGTACCCTGATCCGGGCGCGCGGCACGAACCAGAAGCGTTATCTCGACGCCATCCGCGGTCACGACATCAGCTTCGGTATCGGCCCCGCCGGTACCGGTAAAACCTATCTCGCGGTGGCCAGCGCGGTGGCCGCGCTGGAAAGTGACAGCGTGCGACGCCTGTGCCTGGTGCGCCCGGCCGTGGAGGCCGGTGAGCGATTGGGGTTCCTGCCCGGCGACATGGCGCAGAAAATCGATCCCTATCTGCGTCCTTTATACGACGCACTGTATGAAATGCTCGGCTTCGAACGGGTCGCGAAACTGATCGAACGCAACGTGATCGAAGTCGCGCCGCTGGCGTTCATGCGTGGCCGTACGCTGAATGAATCTTTCGTGATCCTCGACGAGGCCCAGAATACGACGATTGAACAGATGAAGATGTTCCTGACCCGCATCGGTTTCGGCTCGCGCGCAGTGGTAACCGGCGACGTCACCCAGATCGATCTGCCGCGCGGTCGCGATTCGGGGCTCAAACACGTGATGAATATTCTTGACCGCATCGACGGCATCAGCTTTACCTATTTCCAGTCCAGGGACGTGGTTCGTCACACCCTGGTGGCACGTATACTCGATGCCTACGCAGCTCACGAGGGCGCCGCGGCGGACGCCGATGTCGAACACCAGCGGCGCAAATAAGCTGCTCGAGGCGGCTGCTTGAGCGAAGCCAGCGGTCCTGCAGTCGACGTCGATCTGCAGCTTGCCATTGCATCCCGCGGGGTGCCGCCGTCGGACTTCATCGAAGCGGTGCTGGCCGCCGCACTCGTCGGTCTGCGCGCGCGCGCGGCACTGACCGTTCGAGTGGTCGGCAAGCGCGAATCGCGCGCTTTGAACCGCCGATTTCGCGGTCAGGATCGGGCCACCAATGTGCTTGCCTTCGCCGCCGAAGGCCTGTCCGGCGTCCTGCCGGACTTCCTCGGCGACATCGTGATCTGCGCGCCGGTGGTGGTTGCCGAAGCGCGCGCGCAGGGTAAATCGGCGCGCGCCCATTTCGCCCACATGGTCACCCATGGTGCACTGCATCTACTCGGTTTCGACCATATCAGCGCGGCGGACGCAAAAACTATGGAACGACGGGAACGCGCGATACTATCCAGCCTCGGCTTCCCCGATCCCTATACGAATCAGAACCAGCGTGAGCGCGATTATTCCTGATCCCGAAAATCCTGGCGCCACCCCGGCCCGGGCCTGCTCCGGCTGCGTGCCGCGGTGGCCGCAACGACAATGAACGCGGACCGGCGCCGGCGGGCCCTCGCCACCCTGGTTACCAAAGCGCAGCGCCTGATCGGCCGCCTGTCCCGTCACGTCGATGAACGGCAACGTTTGATCGATTCGTTCCACGACGCCGAGTCACGCCACGCCATCGATACCGACACGGTCGCGATGCTGGAGGGTGCGCTGCTGGTTTCGGAGATGAAGGTCCGCGACATCATGGTGCCGCGTTCGGAGATTGTGTTCATCGACGAAGACGCCAAGCCCGCCGACATCCTGCCGGAAGTCATCGAATCCGGTCATTCGCGATTCCCGGTGGTCGACGACAAGCGTGAAAACATCCTCGGCATTCTGCTCGCCAAGGACCTGCTGAGCCTGGCCGGCAACGGCGAGGCGACGTTCGATCTGCGGGACATGATCCGGCCGGTGGCGTTCGTGCCGGAAAGCAAACGATTGAATATCCTGCTGCGTGAATTTCGCGAACGGCGCAATCATCTCGCCATCGTGGTCGACGAGTACGGCGGGATCTCGGGGCTGGTGACTATCGAGGATGTCATCGAGCAGATCGTCGGTGAAATCGATGATGAGCACGACCTCGCCGAGGACGACAATATCCGCCGCCATCGCGATCAGCGCTATACCGTCAAGGCGCGCACCACGATCGAGGAGTTCAGCGAGTATTTTGGCGTGCAGTGGAATTCCACCGACTTCGACACCATCGGCGGGCTGGTCATCGGCGAACTCGGGCATCTGCCCGAACGCGGCGAAGAACTCGACTACCAGGGCTTCAGTTTCAAGGTGCTGCGTGCGGATCGGCGCCGCATCCGGCTGTTGCGTGTGATCCGCAGCGCCATGCCGGCGCCGCTCGGCGATGCCACGGTCACACCCGAATAGCGGCACCCGGCCTCCCGTCCGGCCATGATCAGACGTTGGCGAACGCTGGCGGCGATGGCCGCCGGCCTGGCCCTGCCCCTGGCTTTTGCGCCGTATGGCTGGTGGCCGCTGGCGGTGGTGTCTCCGGCGGTCCTGCTGTTGCTGCTTGGCCCGTGCACCGCACGCCAGGCGCTGGGACTGGGCTGGTGTTTCGGACTCGGTCTGTTCGGTCACGGGGTGTGGTGGATACAGGTCAGCGTGCACCAGTTCGGCCTGCCCTCCTACCTGTTCTCGGTGCCGGTTACGGCGGTCTTTATTCTCGGCATGGCGCTATACCCGGCACTGTTCGCCTGGCTGCTGAAACACGCCGAACGCTATCGCGCCGCGCCGCTGCTGGCCGCGCCCGCGCTGTGGGTGCTGGTCGAATATCTGCGCGGCTGGCTGTTCACCGGCTTCCCGTGGCTGTCGCTGGGTTACAGCCAGATCGATGCGCCGCTGGCCGGCTTTGCGCCGCTGCTCGGCGTGTTTGGCTGCTCGCTGGCAGTCATGATCCAGGCCAGTCTGCTCGCTGCGATGCCGCGGGCACGCCTGGCCGAGGGCGCGTTGATGCTGCTTGCAATCGTGGCGCTGGCGGTGCTGGGCCGGGGTTTGGACAAGCTCGAGTGGACCCAGGTCAGCGGCCGACCGCTGACCGCCGCATTGATCCAGGGCGCGGTGCCGCAGGCGATCAAGTGGCAGACGGAGCAACGCGCCGCGTCGCTCGAACTCTACCAGCGCCTGTCCGCACCCCATTGGAATGCCGACGTCATCATCTGGCCGGAAACCGCCATCGCCGCGTTCCCGCACGAAGTCGAGCCGCTCACCGCGGCGCTGGCGCGCAGGGCGCGCGAGTCCGGCGTCGATCTGCTGATCGGCATGCCGAGCGGCGAACCGTGGGCCGGCCGCTATTACAATTCCCTGATCGATTTCGGGGTGACCCCGGGGCGTTATGACAAGCGACACCTGGTACCGTTCGGCGAGTTTTTTCCGTTCAAGGACCTGGTCAGCGGCCTGGCGATGCTGCTGCATATCCCGATGTCGGACTTCTCCGCCGGTGCGCGGGATCAGACTTCGCTGGAAGTCGCCGGGCACCTGGCCGGCGTTTCGATCTGTTACGAAGACGCCTTCGGGCTCGAAACCCGGGACGCGCTGCCGGCCGCGGCATTTCTCGTCAACGTCAGCAATGACGCCTGGTTCGGTGACACCATTGCGCCGCACCAACATCTCGAAATCGCACGCATGCGCGCCCTGGAAACCGGTCGCTACCTGCTGCGCGCAACGAACACCGGCATCACCGCGATCATCGATCACCGCGGACGGCTGACGGCGCGCGCGCCACAGTTCGTGGCGACCAGCCTCGACGGAAGTTTTCTCGCGCGTAGCGGCGCTACGCCCTATGTACGCTACGGCGACGCGCCGCTGGTGTTCGGCGCGGCGCTGTTGATCGCGCTCAGCCTGGTTGGCGCACGCCGGCGAGGCGGTGCAGGCCCATGACCAGCAGCAGACCGGCCAAGCTCAGGGCGGCGACGATCAGCAGTTCGTGATCGAGCGCCGGCCATGTCGGCGACGACCCGAGCAGCCGCGACTTTTCGCGCACAATTACGTACACGCGATCCTGGAACGGCCAGATCACCCACAGGGAGGCGACCAGGATGCCGCTGATACCGAGCAGCGACTGGCGTTCGTAATGATGCAGGATCCACGACAGCACGCGCGTGAAGGCGAACAGGCCGAACGCCGCGCCGGCGGCGAACGGCACGATGACGCTGAACTTGAAGTGCCCCAGCGCGTCGAGGACATAAGCGTACTTGCCCAGCAACAGCAGTACGAACGAGCCGGAGATCCCGGGTACCACCATCGCGCAGATGGCCAGCGCGCCGGCCAGCATCACGAACCACCAGGTCTCGGGCGTCTCGGCCGGAACCGCGGTGACGATCACCGCCCCAAGCGCGAGCCCGCCCAGCAGCGCCAGCACATCGCGCGCGCGCAATCTGCCGAAGTCACTCATGAGCACCACGATGGAACCGAGGATCAGACCGAAAAACAGTCCGTAGACCCGCTCCGGGTAACTCACCAGGAGCTGCGGTAATGACACCACGCGGGTAAAGAACAGCACCGCGGCGAAGATCCCCGTCACCAGCGGCAGCAGGAACGGCAGGTCCGGACGACCGAAGGCGACCCGCCAGTCGCCGCGCAGGCACCCCGCTGCCCAGGTCGTGTCGAAGGACTTTATGGCGTCGATGAAGCGCGTGTAGATGCCGAGTATGAAGGCCATGGTGCCGCCCGAAACGCCGGGCACGACGTCGGCCGCGCCCATCGCGAAGCCACGAGCGACGACGCCGAGGGTGGCGCTAGGGGACAGCCTGGTGAAACCGCGCGCTGTATTCATGGACCGTGTTGACCAGGGTTTCGACGTTCTCGGGCGGCACCTGCGGGGTGACGCCGTGGCCGAGATTAAAGATATGCCCCGGACCGTGGCCGTAAGCATCGAGCGTGCGCCGCGCTTCAGCGGCAACTACGCTCGGCTCGGTCAGCATCACGGCCGGGTCGAGATTGCCCTGCAGCGCAACCTGGTGCCCGACCCTGCGCCGCGCTTCGCCGAGGTCGAGAGTCCAGTCGACCCCCAGGGCATTGCAGCCGAGTCCGGCCAGGGCTTCCAGCCATATCCCGCCGCCCTTGGTGAACACGATCACCGGCACCGCCGTGGGTTTGAGCGCGGTGACGATCTTTGCCATGTAGCGTAACGAGAATTGACCGAACGCGTCGGCGGCCAGGGCGCCGCCCCAGGTGTCGAACAGCATGACCGCATCGACCCCGGCTGCGATCTGGGCCTGCAGGTAGAGCGTCACGGCCTGGCTGAGTTTATCCAGCAGCAGGTGCGCGTCGGCCGGCGCGGTATAAATCAGCTGTTTGATCCGAGCGAAATCGCGGCTGCTCTGGCCTTCGACCATATAGGTGGCCAGGGTCCAGGGACTGCCGGCAAAGCCGATCAGCGGGGTGCGCCCGGCAAGCGCCTGTTTGACCAGGCGCACGGTGGCGGTGACATAGCCGAGTTCGCGTTCCGGGTCCGGTATGCCCAGCGCGGCGATCGCCTGCTGACTGCGCAGCGGGCGGGCGAAGCGCGGGCCGATACCTTCTTCGAGGCTGAGTCCGAGGCCCATGGCGTCCGGGATCGTGAGGATGTCGGAAAACAGGATCGCGGCGTCGAGTTCGAAACGGGCGAGCGGCTGCAGGGTGACTTCGCAGGCCAGTTCCGGGGTTTTGCACAGGGTCAGGAAATCGCCCGCGCGTTCGCGCGTGGCGCGGTACTCCGGCAGGTAGCGCCCGGCCTGGCGCATGATCCAGATCGGCGTGCGATCGACGGGTTGGCGTGCCAGGGCACGCAGAAAGCGATCGTTCATCGGGATGCTCTGAAAGCCCCTAACAGCCTGTTAAACCGGTGCCGGCAGGTCCGTTGTTCCCATCAGGTAATGATCGACTGCACGCGCCGCCGAGCGACCTTCAGCGATGGCCCACACGATCAGCGATTGGCCATGTTGCATATCGCCGGCGGTAAACACGCCCTCGCGTGACGTCATCCACGCCGCGTCGCGCTTGAGATTGCCGCGTGGCGTCAGTTCGAGCCCGAACTCGGCAATCACGCCGTTCGTTTCCGGACCGGTAAAGCCGAGTGCCAGCAGCGCCAGGTCGCAGGGGATCTCCTGGCTCGAGCCGGGTTTTTCGACGAAGCTCGGGCGCCCGTCATCGATCTTCATTTCGACCTCGACGAGTTCCAGCGCGCGCAGCTTGCCGCTGTCGTCGCCGATGAAGCGCTTGGTCGAGACGGCGTAGAGGCGCTCGCCACCTTCCTCGTGGGCCGATGCGGTGCGGAAAATTCGCGGCCATTCCGGCCACGGATTGTCTTCGCCGCGGGTGTTCGGCGGCTTTGGCATGATCTCCAGTGAAGTAACCGATTTCGCGCCCTGGCGATGCGAGGTGCCGAGGCAATCCGCGCCGGTATCGCCGCCACCGAGGATGACCACGTGTTTGCCTTTGGCGCTGATGAAATCGGTGTCGGCGATCTGGTCGCCTTCGCAACGACGATTCTGCAGCGGCAGGAATTCCATCGCGAAATGCACACCGTCGAGGTCGCGTCCCGGCACCGGCAGGTCGCGTGAGGCGGTCGCGCCGCCGGCGAGCACCACGGCATCGAATTCGTCGAGCAACTGTTCGCCGCGCACGTCAACGCCGACATGCGCATTGACACGGAACTCGACGCCTTCCTCACGCATCTGGTCGAGGCGTCGATCGAGTACGCGTTTTTCCATCTTGAATTCCGGAATGCCGTAGCGCAGCAGGCCGCCGATGCGATCATCGCGCTCGAACACGGTGACCCGGTGCCCGGCGCGACGCAGTTGCTGCGCGCAGGCCAGACCGGCCGGACCCGAGCCGACCACGGCGACCCGTTTGCCGGTCTCGATGGCGGGCGGTTCCGGGGTCACCCAGCGCTGTTCGAAAGCGTGGTCGATGATGGCCAGTTCGACGGCCTTGATGGTGACCGGATCGTCGTTGATGCCGAGCACGCAAGAGCCTTCGCACGGCGCCGGGCACAGCGTACCGGTGAACTCGGGAAAGTTATTCGTCGCGTGCAGGCGATCGATGGCATCGCGCCAGCGATCGCGATAGACGAGATCGTTCCAGTCCGGGATCAGGTTGCCCAGCGGGCAGCCCTGGTGACAGAACGGAATGCCGCAATCCATGCAACGCGCAGCCTGGGTGTTGAGATGATCGGGCGCATAGTCCGCCATCACCTGGTTCCAGTCGAGCAGGCGCTGCTCACGCTTGCGGTAGGGTTGCTTCTCGCGTCTGGCTTCGAGAAAGCCGGTCACCTTACCCATGCGCGGCCTCCATCACGGCCTGGTCTTCGGGGATCCCGGTACGGCGCGCCTTTTCTTTTGCTTCGAGCACGCGCTTGTAGTCTTTGGGCATGACGCGCACAAATTTCTCTTTGTTCAGATTCCAACGGTCGAGGATCTTCTGCGCCACCGTGCTCTGGGTGTAGCGCAGATGATTTTTCAGCAACTTTTTCACGGTTTCTTCGTCGTCGTCGCTCGCGATCCGTTCGAGATCGACCATTTCCGTGTTACACAAGGCCGGGAACGTACCGTCGGGGTCATAAACAAAGGCGATGCCGCCGGACATGCCGGCCGCGAAGTTGCGTCCGGTGCGGCCGATGATAACCACCCGCCCGCCGGTCATGTACTCGCAACCATGATCGCCAACCCCCTCGACGACGGTGTTGGCGCCGGAATTGCGCACGCAGAAACGTTCGCCGGCGATGCCGCGGAAGTAGGCTTCACCGCTGGTCGCGCCATACAGGGCTACGTTACCGATCAGGATATTTTCTTCCGGCACGAAACTGACGTGGCGCGGCGGGTAGACCACGATACGCGCACCGGACAATCCTTTGCCGATGTAGTCGTTGGCGTCACCTTCGAGTGTCATGCTCACGCCGCGCGGTACGAACGCGCCGAAGCTCTGGCCGGCCGAACCGTTGAAATGCAGCTTGATGGTGTCGTCCGGTAAACCGGCGGCACCGTAACGGCTGGTGATCTCGAAGCCGAGGATGGTGCCGACGGTACGATTGATATTGCGGATCGGCAGGATTGCATCGACCGGTTTGCCGTGTTCCAGCGCGTCAGCACACAGCGGTACGATGGTGGTGCGGTCCAGCGACCGGTCGAGACCGTGGTCCTGTTCGCGTACGCAGCGCACCGCGACACTCGCATCAGTGTCGGGACGATAGAGTATTTTCGACAGGTCCAGGCCGCGCGCCTTCCAGTGATCGAGTGCCGGTTCGACGTCGAGCAGGTCTACCCGTCCGATCAGCTCGTCCAGATTGCGGACCCCGAGTTCGGCCATATATTCGCGCATTTCTTCGGCGATGTAGCGGAAGAAGTTTTCCACGAACTCCGGTTTGCCATTGAACTTCTTGCGCAGTTCGGGATTCTGCGTAGCGACCCCGACCGGGCAGGTGTTGAGGTGGCACACGCGCATCATGATGCAGCCCATGACGACCAGCGGCGCGGTCGAGAAACCGTATTCCTCGGCGCCGAGCATGGCCGCGATGATGCAGTCGCGGCCGGTCTTTATCTGGCCGTCGACCTGTACCACGATCCGATCGCGCAGCTTGTTTTCCACCAGCACCTGCTGGGTTTCGGCGAGGCCGAGTTCCCACGGCACGCCGGCGTGCTTGAGCGATGTCACCGGCGAGGCGCCGGTGCCGCCGTCGTAACCGGAGATCAGTACAACATCGGAGTGCGCTTTGGCGACCCCCGCGGCGACCGTGCCGACCCCGACTTCGGCGACCAGTTTCACGTGCACGCGGGCACGCGGGTTGGCGTTCTTGAGGTCGTAAATAAGCTGCGCCAGGTCCTCGATGGAATAGATGTCATGGTGTGGTGGCGGCGAGATCAGGCCGACCCCGGGGGTCGAGTGGCGCACCCTGGCGATTTCCGGAAACACCTTGTGCCCCGGCAGCTGGCCGCCTTCGCCGGGCTTGGCGCCCTGGGCCATTTTGATCTGCAGGTCATCGGCATTGACGAGGTATTCACTGGTCACGCCAAAGCGTCCGGAAGCGACCTGCTTGATCGCGCTGCGCCGCAGATCGCCGTTGGCGTCCGGGATATAGCGCCGCGAGTCCTCGCCGCCCTCGCCGGTATTCGAACGACCGCCGAGACGATTGAGTGCAATCGCCAGCGTTTCGTGTGCTTCGGCGCTGATCGAGCCGTACGACATGGCGCCGGTGTGGAACCGTTTGAGGATCGATTCGATCGGTTCGACCTCCTCGATCGCTAGCGGCTCGGCCTGCTTCCTGAAACGGAAAAGGCCGCGCAGCGTGGCGCGGTGTTCGCTCTGGTCATTGACCAGGTTGGTGTACTCCTTGAAAACCTTGTACTGCCCGGAGCGGGTTGCGTGCTGCAGTTTGAACACGGTTTCCGGGTTGAACAGATGGTATTCGCCATCGCGTCGCCACTGGTATTCGCCGCCCCAGTCGAGATCGGGCTTTTTGACCACCCGCCGCGGATAGGCGTCCTCGTGACGCATGGCCACTTCCTGCTCGATGACCTTGATGCCGACGCCGCCTATGCGGGTCGCGGTCCAGGTGAAGTACTTGTCGATGAATTCCTGATCGAGACCGATAGCTTCGAAGATCTGGGCGCCGCGATAGGACTGCACCGAGGAGATGCCCATCTTCGACATGACCTTGACCAGGCCCTTGTTGACGGCCTTGATGTAGTGCCGCACAGCGGTGTCGTGATCGGTCTCGCCAGCGAGTTTGTCATCGGCCGCGATGTTAAGCATCTTCTGGCGCAGCATGTCGTCGAGGGTTTCGAAAGCTAGGTACGGATTGATCGCGCCGGCGCCATAACCGAGCAGCACGGCGTAATGGTGCACCTCGCGCGGTTCGCCGGATTCAATGACCAGACCGACCCGCGTGCGCCGCCCGTTGCGGACGAGGTGGTGATGGACGCCGGCCGTGATCAAGGCGGCGGGGATCGGCGCATGGTCCTTGTCGTGAGCGCGATCGGACAGAATGATGAAGGTTTTGCCGTCATCGACCGCACGGTCAGCTTCGGCGCAGATGGTTTTGATCTGGCGCTCCAGGCCCTCGGCGCCACTCGCGATTGGATAGACCGTGCTGATGGTGCAGGCGGTAAAGCCGCACGCATCGACGCCGCGGATCTTTTCCAGGTCGTGGTTGTCGAGGACCGCCGAATTGAGCTTGATCTGGCGGCAGCTGTCGGCGCTCGGATTGAGCAGGTTGCTTTCCGGCCCGATCGGGGTCAACACCTGGGTGACGAGTTCCTCGCGAATACCGTCCAGCGGCGGATTCGTGACCTGGGCGAAAAGCTGCTTGAAATAATCGTAAAGCAGGCGCGGCCGGTTCGACAGCACCGCGAGCGCGGCATCGGTACCCATCGAGCCGATCGCCTCGGCGCCTTGCTCGGCCATCGGCAGCATCAGCAGGCGCAGGTCTTCATGGGTATAACCAAAAGCCTGCTGGCGCTGCAGCACGGTCGCGTGATCGGGCTGGTGGACATGCTCGGGCTCGGGCAGCTCGTCGATCGAGATGGCGTTTTTGGCCAGCCAGTCGGCGTAGGGGTACTGGTCGATGTACTGCTGCTTGAGTTCGGCGTCGTCGATGATGCGGCCCTGCTCGGTGTCGACGAGAAAAATCCGTCCCGGATGCAGGCGTTCCTTGATCTTGATGTTTTCCGGCGCGATGTCGAGCACGCCGACCTCGGAGGCCATCACGACCATGTCGTCTTTGGTCACGTAGTAGCGCGACGGGCGCAGGCCGTTGCGATCGAGGACCGCGCCGATGACCTTGCCGTCGGTGAACGCGATCGAGGCCGGACCGTCCCACGGCTCCATCAGGCAGCTGTGGTACTCGTAGAACGCGCGCCGTGCCGGGTCCATCGACTGGTGGCCGGACCACGCTTCGGGGATCATCATCAATACCGCAAGCGGCAGCGGCCGGCCGGCCATGTGCAGAAATTCCAGGACCTGATCGAATCCGGCCGAGTCGGAGTTGCCTTCCAGCACGATCGGAAACAGCTTTTCCAGATCCGGGCCAAACAGATCCGATTCGCACAGGGCTTCGCGCGCGCGCATCCAGTTGATGTTGCCGCGCAAGGTATTGATTTCGCCGTTGTGGGCGATGAAGCGGAACGGCTGGGCGAGCGGCCACGACGGGAAGGTGTTGGTGGAAAAGCGCTGGTGTACCAGCGCCAGCGCCGATTCCACCCGCTCGTCGGCGAGATCCGGAAACAGCGGCTGGACCTGGTTGCCGATCAGCATGCCCTTATAGATCAGCGTGCGATACGAGAGGCTGGGCACGTAGAACAGTGCCTTTTCGTCGATATCGCTGTTCCAGATTGCGTGTTCGATGCGTTTGCGGATGACGTAGAGCTTGCGTTCAAAGGCGTCATCGGTGGCCAGCGCGGCATCGCGGCGGATAAAAACCTGGGCAAATGTCGGCTCCCCGGAGCGGGCCGTGGGTCCGATCATCGAATCATCGGTCGGCGGTACCCGCCAGCCGAGCACGTCCTGGCCTTCTTCGGCGACGATCCGCGCAAAGCGCAGCATGCAGGCGTCGCGCTGCTCGGCGTCGCGCGGCAGAAATACCAGGCCGGCGCCGTAGTGGCCGAACGGCGGCAGTTCAATGTCGATTTCGGCGCAGGTTTCGCGCAGGAAGCGATCGGGCATCTGCAGCAGGATGCCGGCGCCGTCGCCGGTATTTTCTTCGGCGCCGCAGGCGCCGCGGTGGAGCAGGTTCTCAAGGACCGTCAGGGCGCGGGTAATGATGGCGTGAGATTTGCGACCCTTCATATCAACCACGAACCCGACGCCGCAGGCATCGTGTTCATAATCCGCGTTGTACAGACTGCCGGCGGGGCCGTCTATACGCGGGAATTGCGTGCGATCCTGGTCCATCGCTAGGGTTGCCTCCAAGGTCCCATCATGAGTCTGGCGCGCGGAACCGCGCGCAAAAGGACGGCGATTATATGCCGGGCACAATCGCAGTGTCATCATCAGCAACGTGCCCAAGGGCTTTCACGCCGGCCTTGAAGCCGTACCGATGGAACTGCTTTAACTACTTGAAATACGTGCTATTCGCGCAGTGACGCAACCGACCGCGCCCACGGTCCCGAAGCCCGCAACGGGGCCGGCAGGGCGGCGATGGCGGCGCGTGCCGCGGCACGGTCGGGAAAGTGACCGAGGGCCACCACGTACCACGGCGCCGCTTCGTGTTCGAGGTCGAACACGGCGGCCTTGTCGCTCAGACCGGCGGACCTGATAAAGCGCTCGGCCGCCGCTCGATCGCGAACGCCAAATAGCTGAATAACAAAGCTTTTATCAGGCTGAGTGAGTACCCACTTCGCACTGTATGCCGGACTCGCCGGCGCGCGCGGCGGCAGCGGGGCAGGTCGCGGGCTGGCGGCTGCGGCAGGCACCGGCGAGACCGCCGTCGGTGGCGCGGGTTCGTCATCCACGATTCCGGCGGTCGGCGCTTGCGCCGGCGCCTCGGCGGCAGCAGCCGCTGGCGGGTCGGCGACCATTTCCGCCGGCGCCGGCAGTGGCGACGCGGTTGCGGTTTGCGGCCGCGCGGTGTCGGCAGCCGGTGGCTCGGTTTGCGGCCCGGATTCAAGCGGCGGTGCGTCGTCGTCCGGCGTCGGTTCATCACTTGCCGATCGCACCGGCTCCGGCTGTGGCTCAAGCGGTACTGAGGGCGTCGCCGCGGCGTCGTCGGTCGCCGCCACCAGCGAGGCTTCGCTGCTGTGCAAAGTCGCGTTGCCCGGCGCCGGCGCGCTCGAGCCCGGCATCTCGCGTAATGGCAATTCAATGCCGGGCTCGGGTGTGCTGCCGCGTTCGCGGTTCACCAGGGTCAGCGCCGCGAGTCCCAGCGCCGCGAGTATGACCAGTCCAACGCCAGCTACCTGCTTGATGCGGTGCCCGCGTGGCGCTGCGGCCGGCGTATCAGTGGCCGCGCCACCGGCCGCGCCGGCGGCGGGCGGTTGGCGGCTTTCGGGGCGTTGTGCAGGCGGCGGCGTGCTGGCCAGGATCTCCAGCAGGCGGCCGGGATTGCCACCACTACGCTCGGTCAACGCCGCGATGGTATAGGCATCGATCGCCTGCGGCTCTGTTGCGAAACGCTGGGCGAGGGTCGCAATCTCGCTTTCGCCGAGCGGCGGTACGTCGACCACGTGCAGCAGCGTTGCCTGTGGCGACTGGGCCTGCAGTTCCTCGAGGTAGGCCGTGTCCGCGCCGCAGCTCAGGACCACCCGCAACTCGCCGACGCCATTGCCGGTATAAGCAAGGCGGAACAGCAGCGCGTTGACCTCGGCGTTGAAAGCGTCGCAATCGTCGACCAGCAGCACCGCGACGCGATGCTGGGAATGCATCTCGGCCAGTTGGCGGCACACCCGCGCCTCCTGGTCCTCGGCGCTGTGAGGTCGTTCGCCGGCGCCCGGTTCGAGCGCGTCGAGCAGTACTTCGAGCAGTTGTGACGGGCTGTCCACGCCCTGGCCACCGATCTCGATCACCAGCCAGTCGGCATTGGCCTCGTCGCATACCGTCGCGATCAATCGTGAACGACCGCTGCCCGGCTTGCCGCGCACAACGATAATCTGGCGGCCAAACCCGATCAGATGATGGATCAGATCGAGGCGCTGGCGCAGGCTCGCGGAGACCAGGTAGGGCGTCGTCTCCGGTGGGTCGATGGGTGATTCGTCAGTCGCCATGGGTGATCGGCGCGGGTCAGGAAACGCCGCGCGGTTGCGGCCAGTGGTCAATGCCGATCAGGCGTTGGTGTTCGTTGATCGCGAAACGATCGGTCATGCCCGCGATGTAATCGGCGATTGCCCGCGCGTATTCGCGCCTGTCAGCGCAATCGACGGCAAGCACGGCCGCGGGCAGTGCCTGCGGGGTCGACATGTAGTGTCGAAACAGTTCGTTGACGGTAGCGGCGGCCGCGGCGGTCAAACGCTGCACCCGTTCATCGCTGTACAGCTCGCGATGCAGCAGGCGTTTGAGACGCAGGTGTTGGGTTCGAACCGCGGCGGTGAATTCGACCATCACCGAGCGATAGTCGCGGACATCCTCGACGCTGCGGCAGCCGCTGTCGTGCAACCGTTCACGGCTGTGCTCGATGAGGTCGTTGACGAAAGTCCCGAGCATCGATCGGATCGCTGTATAAACGAGGCGCTTGCCGTCGAGCCCGTGGTGGTGTGCGCGGCTCTCGTTCAAGGCCTGCATAAAAACCTCGAAATCACCGATCACTTCCAGCGACAGAATGCCCGACCGCAGTCCGTCATCGATATCGTGATGATTATAGGCAATTTCATCGGCCAGGTTGGCGATCTGTGCCTCCAGCGAGGGCTGCCTGCCGAGCAGGAAACGTTCACCGAGGGCGCCCAGCGTCGCGGCGCGCTCAAGGGAACAATGTTTGAGTATGCCTTCGCGGGTTTCGAACAGCAGGTTGAGGCCGTCGAAGTCGGGGTAGCGGCGCTCGAGGGTCTCGATGACGCGCAGCGAGTGGAGATTGTGCTCAAAGCCGCCGTACGACGCCATACAGTTGTTGAGAGCGGTCTGCCCGGCGTGACCAAACGGTGTGTGGCCGAGGTCGTGGGCAAGGGCAATGGCCTCGGTGAGGTCTTCGTTGACCCGCAGTGCGCGGGCGATGGTGCGCGCGATCTGGGCGACCTCCAGCGAATGGGTCAGACGGGTGCGGAACATGTCGCCTTCGTGGTTGACGAAAACCTGGGTCTTGTACTCCAGGCGCCGAAAGGCGGAGGAGTGGATCACGCGATCACGGTCGCGTTGAAACTCGCTGCGCCACGCCGGCGCCGCTTCCGCATGACGGCGGCCCCGACTCTGTGCGCTGGTCACGGCGTAGGGCGCCAGCGAGGTGTCGGGAGCTTCAGGCAAGGCCATGACCAGCGCCGGGTTCAGGGCTCGCCCGCGAGGGTCGCGGCAAACGCCGCGGCCGAGTAGTCGTCGGTGACTACCGCCGCACCGAGCGCGCGCAGCAGCACCAGGCGGATGCGTCCGCCGCTGTTCTTTTTGTCGCGCGCCATCAACTCGACGAACTTCGCCGGGCTGATCTGCGCGGGTGGGGCGACCGGCAGCGCGGCGCGCTCGAACAGCGCGGTGACGCGCCGCACGGCCTGAGCGTCGAGCCAGCCCATGCGCCGCGACATATCCAGCGCCATGCAGGTGCCCGCCGCGACCGCTTCGCCATGCAGCCATTCGCCGTAGCCGAGCGCGGTCTCGATAGCATGGCCGAAGGTATGACCGAGGTTGAGGGTTGCGCGCGCACCGCTTTCACGCTCGTCGGCGGCCACCACCTCGGCCTTGTTTTCGCACGAGCGTCGAATGGCGTGTGCCAGCGCCGCCGGTTCGCGGGCCACCAGCAGTTCGAGATTGTCGTCCAGCCAGTCGAGAAACTCGAGGTCACGGATCAAACCGTACTTGATGACCTCGGCCAGGCCGGCGCTGAATTCGCGCGCCGGCAGGGTGTCCAGAACACCGGTATCGGCGAACACCGCCTGCGGCTGGTAGAACGCTCCAATCATGTTTTTGCCGAGCGGATGATTGACCGCGGTTTTGCCGCCGACCGCCGAATCGACCTGCGCCAGCAGAGTGGTCGGGATCTGCACATACCTGACCCCGCGCTGGTAACAGGCGGCGACGAAACCGGCCAGATCGCCCACCACGCCACCACCGAGCGCAATCACCGTCGCGCTGCGTTCAATATGGTGCTCCAGCAGGAAGGCCATGAGGCGTTCGAAGTTGTGCAGTGATTTCGCGCCTTCGCCGTCCTCGAGCACGAATTCCACGCATTGCCGCCGGGCGAAATGCCGCCGCACCCGCGCCAGGTAGAGTGGCGCAACAACCTCGTTGCTGACAATCACGATCTGGCGCGAATCGGTGGCCGTTTCGAGCAGGACGGCATCGTCGAGCAGCGTCGGGCCGATATGGATCGGGTAGCTGCGCGCGCCCAGCGCGACGTTGATGGTTACGGTCACGGCAGTTTGCCCATGATTTTTTTTATCACCTGTTTGACGGTCAGCTCGCCGGTATCGATGACGCAGTCCGCGATCTCGCTGTACAGCGGATCCCTGATCACCATCATTTCGCGCAGCGTCTGCGCCGGGTCGGCGGTGCGCAGCAGCGGGCGGGTGTGGTCGAGCCTGGTCCGCTGCACCAGGGCTTCAACCGCGCTCTTCAGGTAAATCACGTAGCCACGCTCAGCGAGGTGGGAGCGATTCTCGTCACGCAACACCGCCCCGCCGCCGGTCGCAATTACGACCTCGTCGAGCAGGGTCAGCTCGTCAATGAGTTTGCTTTCACGCTCGCGGAATCCGTTTTCGCCCTCGACATCGAAAATCAGCGAGACGCTCGCGCCGGTGCGTGACTCGAGCTCCTGATCACAATCGATAAAGCGGAACTTCAGGACCCGTGCCAGTTGGGTGCCGATGGTGGTTTTGCCGGTCCCCATCGGACCGATCAGGAATATGCGCGAAAGTTCCGACACGATGCGTATGGACTACCTGCCCGAGGACCCGCTGCGCGGGCGCGATAGACCACGCCGCACAGACCAAAAAAAAAGCGGGAGCCAGGCTCCCGCTTATAATCATAGCAAGACTTGTGCTGGTTTAACGCGCCGACAGCGACAAGGTTTCCTTGATGATTTTCGGGGTCACGAAGACCAGCAGTTCCTGCTTCGAGACGTTGCTCTGGTTGCGTTTGAACAGACGCCCGAGGTAGGGAATATCGCCAAAGAACGGCACGCTGGTCTTGTCGTCACGATTGCTCGACTCGTAGATCCCGCCGAGGACCACGGTCTCACCGTTGTCGACCAGCACCTGGGTGGTCAGCTCGTTGGTATCGATACTCGGGATCCCGGAAAACACCTGGCCCACGGAATCCTGGTTCACTGCCAGGTCCATGATGATGCGGTCGTCAGGCGTGATCTGCGGGGTAACTTTGAGGCTGAGCACGGCCTTCTTGAACGAGATTGAGGTTGCACCACTGGACGATGCTTCGAGGTAGGGAATTTCCGTACCCGACTCGATGATCGCTTCGCGCTGGTTGGCGGTGATCACGCGTGGTGCGGAAATCACCTCACCTCGGCCCTCGGCCTGCAGCGCGGTCAGTTCGAGCTGCAGGAAGTAGCTGCCGATTTTGCCGACCGCGTATTTCAGGTTGCCGGCAGCACCGGCGGCGGCGAGATCGACGATATAGTTTTCGTTGCCGTCGGTGTTGAAGCTGGTCGTGCCGGCATAGGTAGTATCACCGGGTTGGCCGCCGCCGAGCGACGATTTGAAGCCGCCGCGACCGAGCCCGTCAAGGGTATCGGCTTTGCGGTTGCCCTGGTGGCTGTAACCAAACCGCACGCCGATATCCTTGGCGAAATCCTCGTTCGCAACCACGATGCGTGATTCGATCAGCACCTGGCGGACCGGTACGTCGAGTGCTTCGACGACGCTGCGCACTTCGCTGAGTTTGTCACCGGTATCCTGCACCAGCAGGGTGTTGGTGCGCTCATCGACCGAGACGTTGCCGCGATCGGAGAGCAGGTTGTTGGCATCGTCCTTGATCATCTTGGCGATTTCGCTGGCCTTGGCGTAGTTGACCTGCATGAACTCCGTGCGCAGCGGCGCGAGTTCCTGGATCTGTTGCTGCGATTCGAGTTCGAGCTTCTCGCGGGCCGCGATTTCTTCCTGCGGCGCAACCATCATGACGTTACCGATGTCACGCTTGCCGAGTCCGCGGGCCTTGAGAATGATGTCCAGGGCCTGGTCCCAGGGCACGTTTTTCAGGCGCAGCGTGACGTTGCCGCCAACGGTGTCGCTGGCGACGAGGTTCTTCTCGGTGAAGTCGGCGATCAGCTGCAACACGGCGCGCACTTCGATGTTCTGAAAATTAAGCGACAGGCGCTCGCCGGTGTAACCGAATTTGGCTTTCTTGAGCGCTTCTTCCTCATTTCGCGTCAGCGCGCGCAACTCGACGGTGAAGATGTTGTCCGCCTGGTAGGCCAGATGCTCGTACAGGCCGGTCGGTTTGATCACCATGCGCGTGCCGTTGCCCTGCGAGAAGGTATCGATCTCGCGCGCCGGGGTGGCGAAATCGCTGACGTCCAGCTTGCGGTCGAGGTTCTCCGGCAGTTTGGTGTCGGCAAAATCTATGATGATGTTTTCACCGCGCTCGGTGATGTTGATGCCGACATCGGGAGCCGAAAGGTCGATAATGATCTGGCCTTCGCCATTCGGGCCGCGACGGAAATCGATATCGGAAATGCTCGCTCCCGAACTGCCGGGCATGGTTGCGGCCTGGACAACCGCATCACGGGCCAGACTGGCCGGCGCCGCGTCGAGGGTCAGGGTGATAACGCCGTCACTACTATTGATCTCGTAGGGCACGAGCTGGGCCATGTTGATGACCACGCGGGTGCGGTCGTCGGCCTCAACGGCGCTAATGCTCTCAGCCGAGCCGACGCCGATGGTTTGTGTGGCCTGGGCGAGATTGACCGTGGTGCCCGGCAGATCGATGGCGATACGCGCCGGGTTGTCGATAGTAAAACTGAGCGGTTCACCGGCCACGGCTTCGGACAGCTTCATCTTGATCTGCACCCGGTCACCCGGCAGCGAAGCAAACTGGATATCGTCGAGCGAGCCTGCACTTACCCCAGTGGTGACCAGCACGAGGCTGGCGGCAAGCCAGGTTGATCGCGCCGCACGAGTCGCAATTGCGGCCAGTTTCAGCGTGTTGAAGCTCGATAAAATGCTCATCTTACTACCCCTTTTTTGGGTTTCTACTCGGACAACGCAAGGGTGGCGGCTCGTTCTTCCCAGCGCCCCTGCGAGTCTTTGATGATTTCTCGTATATCAATGCGGTCTTCCTGGATATTGGTGACCTTGCCGAAGTTGCGGCCGAGGTAGTTTCCAGTTGTGACCCGGTGCACGACACCACTCTGATCGCGAACGATGCCCCACAAGGTTTCGGCGTTCTCCAACACGCCCACCATGCGCAGACTGTCGAGTTCGAAGTTTTCCAGTTCCTCGCGGTTATGCGTTTGGATCTCGGTTGCGTAGGCTTCCTGCTCAGGACCGCCGATAGTCGCGGTCTGCTCGATCTCCGCTTCCTCGTCAAAAAACGAGCGGAACGGATCGCGCAGACCCTGCTCCTCGGCCTGATAGAGGTAGCGTTCATACGGTTTTATCGGCGGCAACGGTTCGATATTGCCGCCTTTGCGGGTCAGAACCTCGGCCGCGTAGTCTTCAAGGTCGGTCATATCTTTCGATACACAACCGCCGGTAATCGCGACCGTTGAGATCAACCCCAGCGCGAGCAGCGGTCTATACAAATAAGCCGCAATCATGATTAAGAGCCCTCGTCTTCTTCGCTGTCGTCAACATAGCGGTAGGTCTTGGCGGTCGTTTCAAGGGTCAGCCTTGAGCCCTTTTCGGCCGAGATCTTGATGTCATGACTGGTAACAATTCGCGGCAGATCGGAGATCCCGCTGATGAAGTTTCCGAACTCGTGGTAATCACCCACCACGCGGATCTGAATGGGTAGTTCCACATAGAAGTCCGCCGGCCGTTCGTTACCCGGCTTAAACAACTCGAATTCCAGCCCCGCGCCGAGTCCTTGCTGCGAAATATCGACGAGCAGCTCGGCGACCTCGGTTTTGTTCGGCAGTCGCTTGAGCAGGTCACCGAAGGTTTCCTTGATGTCTTCGAGCTGTTGCTTGAGGGCCGGTAGGTTGGCGGCCTTCTTCTGCTTGCGTTCAAACGTCTCGCGCAGCGTGATCTCCTGCTTGCGGACTTTCTCCAGCTTGACCTGCAGATCCTTGATGTCGTAGTGCCAGCCGGCAAAGCCGATGAGGGCGAACACCAGTAGGGCGCCGAATACCTTGACCGGCAGCGGCCAGCTACCGATGTTGTCGGCGGTCAGGTTATTGAGGTCAGAAAGATTCATCAGAAGTCTTCCTCTTCAGTCGTGGTTTTGACCTTCGCTTGCTGCAACTGGAGGGTAAAATCGGCGATGCGGCGCCGCCTTTCGTTCTTAGCCTGAATGATCGTCAGCTTCGGATTGGTCACCCACTGTGAGGCTTCGACGTTGCGCATGTAGTTCGAGACGCGAGCATTCGATTGCGCGACGCCCTTGATCGTGACGTTGCGTCCTTTCTGTGCGACCGACTTGAGATAGACCCCTTCCGGCAGCGTGTTTACCAGCTCATCGAACAGGTGCACGATAATCGGGCGACTGGTCTGCAGCGTCTCGATCGCTTTCATGCGTGCGATCAGACTTTCTTTTTCTTTCTCGAGCTGCTGGATCTCGGCGATCTTCTCGTCGAGTTTCTTGATCTGCACGGTCAGAAAATTATTGCGGCGTTCCTGTTGTTTGATCAGCTCGCCGAAGTAGAGGTGCACAGCGAACCAGGCGGCCAGCGCGACCACCGCGCAGACGCCGAGAATGCCAAGGTATTCGGCGCGCTTCTGCTTGCGTAGTTCTTCGCGCCAGGGCAGTAGATTAACGCGTGGCATCAGTCAAAACTCCTCAAGGCCAGTCCGCACGCAATCATCAAAGCGGGCGCATCGTTCGCCAGAGCGTCGGCTTTTACGCGCGATGAGATGGTCATCGTTTTAAACGGATTCGCGATCGTCACCGAGGTATCGATTTTTGATTGAATCAGCGCGTCGATGCCGGTGATCGACGCGCAACCGCCGGCGATGACGACATGGTCGACCGCGCCGACCTGGCTCGATGAGTAGAAGAACTGCAGGGCGCGGTTAACTTCCTGGGCCATCGATTCCATGAATGGCTGCAGCACTTCGGGTTCGTAGTTATCCGGCAGACCGCCCTGACGCTTGGCCAGACCGGCTTCCTCGTAAGACAGGCCGTAACGGCGCTGGATTTCATCGGTCAACTGACGACCGCCGAAAGACTGTTCACGGGTGTATATGATTTTCGAATCTTCGAGTACGCTCAAGGTCGAAGTCGTTGCGCCCACGTCCATCACCGCGACGACGTGCGAGTCGGCGATCAGCTCGTTGCCTTCGCTGAGCAGGGCGAATGCGTTTTCCAGGGCGAAGGCCTCGACGTCGACCTTCTTCGCGACCAGTCCGCCGACTCCTAAGGCGGCGACGCGGATATCGACGTTGTCGCTGCGCGAGGCGGCGAGCATGACGTCGACCTTGTCGGGTTCGTTTTCGGACGGCTGCAGGACCTGGAAATCCAGGTTGATTTCCTCCAGCGGATAAGGGATGTACTGGTCGGCCTCGACCATGATCTGGCCTTCCATCTCTTCTTCGGAAAGCTCGGCGGGCATGGTGATCACCTTGGTGATCACGGCCGAACCGGCGACCGCGCAGGCGGCGTTTTTCAGCTTCGTGCCGCTCTTGGCGGCAACCCGGCGTATCGCCTCGCCGACAAGCTCGGCATCCGTTATATTCTTTTCAACAACGGAATTCGGGGGCAACGGCTCGACCGCGTAGCCTTCGACCTTATACTTGCCACCGCTGCGTGACAGCTCAAGAAGTTTGACCGACGTTGAACTGATGTCGATCCCGAGTATTGGTGCGTTCGCGCGTCGGAAGAGAGACACCATATTTCCCTTTTAATTCAATTAGTTAAAGGATTAAAATGCGCATTAACCTTAAAAGTTATGGCTAACTATAGACAATCGAATTTCAAAACACAAACGCTTTTTCCGGTAAAAACCAATAGAAAGCGCATGTTACAGCGTCATTTTAAAGTAAAAATACATCACATGTTGTTCTCCTCGGCCTCCTGATCCACAACATGTTGCGTTTCGTCTTCTATTCTCTGCTCAGTGCCGCGGTCGTCGCTGTGATCGGTGTCGCAGCCTTGCTGTGGTACATCGTGCCGCAGCTGCCCGCGGTCGAGAGCCTGCGCGAAGTCCAGCTCCAGGAACCGCTGCGGGTTTATGCGCGGGACGGCAAACTGATCGCCGAGTTCGGCGAAAAGCGTCGCCAGCCGGTTGCCATAGAAGATGTCCCGGTGCTGATGAAGCAGGCCTTCATCGCTGCCGAGGACGATCGTTTCTATCGCCACCCGGGGGTCGACTGGATGGCGATTACGCGCGCGGTCATCGAGCTCGTGCAGACCCGCGAGAAGAACCAGGGCGGCAGCACCATCACCATGCAGGTCGCGCGTAATTTTTTTCTGTCGCCGGAAAAAACCTACGAACGCAAGCTCAAGGAAGTTGTGCTCGCAATCATTATCGAGCGCGAGCTGAGCAAGGATGAAATCCTCGAGCTTTATCTCAACAAGATTTTCCTGGGCCACCGCGCCTACGGCGTCGGTGCCGCCGCGCAGGTGTATTACGGCGCGCCTCTCGATCAACTCGACCTGGCCCAGATCGCAACCATCGCCGGTCTGCCCAAGGCGCCGTCGAGAACCAATCCGATCAGTAACCCCGCGGCCGCGCGCGACCGCCGCGGTTATGTCCTCGGACGCATGCTCAAGCTTGGCTATATCGATCAGGAACAGTTCAAGACCGCGCTCGAGGCGCCGGAGAGTGCCGAGTGGCATGGCCAGGCGGTCGAAACCGATGCGCCGTATATCGCCGAAATGGTCCGTGATTTCGTGGTTTCGCGCGAAAGTGAAACCGTCTACACCGCCGGTTACAAAGTATTCACGACCATCGACAGCACGCTGCAGGACGCGGCCCGGCTTGCAGTTCAACGCGCCTTGATCGACTACGACCGGCGCCACGGTTACCGCGGCGTCGAAGCGCATGTCGACCTCGCCAGCGATGCCGACCACAATGCGTGGAACGCGGCGCTGCTCGGCTACAGCGAATACGGCGGGTTGCTGCCGGCGCTGGTGATTGCGCTTGATGACGACAAGGCCGTGCTGTGGAACCGCCAGCGCGGCGCGCTGACAATCGCCCTTGAAGGCGTCAGGTGGGCGCGCAAGTACCTGCGCACCGATGCGGTTGGCGCGCGCCCGGAGTCGGTCGCCGAGCTTGTGAGCGTCGGCGACATCGTGCGTGTACGTCCGATCGAGCCCAAGCCCACGACCGACGACGCCGCCGGCACGGGCGCGCTCACGACCACGAGCGCCGGGCAGTGGGAACTCGCGCAACTGCCGGCCGTCGAGGGTGCGCTGGTTTCGCTCGATCCGGCCGACGGTGCGATCCAGGCGCTGGTCGGCGGTTTCGACTTTCGGCAGAGCAAGTTCAACCGCGTGATACAGGCCAAACGGCAGCCCGGCTCCAACTTCAAACCGTTTATCTACTCCGCGGCCCTGGACAAAGGCTTCACCGCGGCGAGCTTCATCAACGACGCGCCGATCGTGTTCGATGCCCCGGGCCTGGAAAGCGCGTGGCGCCCGGAAAATTACAGCGGCAAATACTTCGGACCCACGCGCCTGCGCGAAGCCCTGACCCAGTCACGCAACCTGGTCTCTATCCGCCTGCTGCGCGCGATCGGGGTCAAGTTCGCGCGCGACTATGCCAGCCGTTTCGGATTCCGGCGTGACGAGTTGCCCGGTAACCTGTCGCTGGCGCTGGGCTCCGGTGAGGTCACCCCGATGGAGGTCGCGACCGGCTACGCGGTCCTCGCCAACGGTGGCTACAAGGTTGAACCTTATTTCGTCCAGCGCATGGTCGACGCGCATGGCGAAACCGTTTACGAGGCGCAACCGCCGCGGGTTTGTTCGGTATGCGAAACGCTGACCCTCGACGACGACGGTGAGCCCACCGATCTGGCGACCCTGCTTGAAATGCAGGAAATGCCGCCGCAGGTTGTCGCACCTCGCGTTGTCGATGCCGAGAACGCCTGGATCATGACTTCCATGATGCAGGATGTGATCAATTTCGGCACCGGGCGCCGCGCGCGATCGCTTGGCCGTTCCGATCTGTCAGGCAAAACCGGTACCACCAACGATCAGAAGGATGCCTGGTTTTCCGGCTTCAACAATCGTGTGGTGACCACGGTGTGGGTCGGTTTCGACCGGGTCCAGCCGCTGGGGCGGCGGGAAACCGGCGCCCAGGCCGCTTTACCGATGTGGATCGATTACATGCGCACCGCGCTCGACGGCACGCCCGAGGCCGTCCTGGAACGCCCGCCGGCGTTGATCACGGTGCGCATCGATCCGGCCACCGGCCTGCTGGTCGGCGCCAATCACCCGCATGCGATCTTCGAGTCGTTCCGCCCCGGCCAGGTACCGCCACGCGGTGACCAGCCGGTGACGGGCGTGTCCGGTGAGCGTGAACGCGACAAACTTATCCCCGACCAACTGTTCTGATCAGCGCCTGCAGTCATGCGCCGTCAACACCATCGCAGCGCCACGCGCGCCGAAGTCGCCGCGCATGCCGCGCGCGCGATGATCGACGGCAGCGCGTGCGATTTTTCCGCAGCGCGTCGGCGCGCTTTGCGTGATCTGCGCGTCGACGGACAGGGCGCGGTCCCCGATAACCTGGACATCCATCGCGAGATCGTCGCTTACCTCGATTTGTTCCATCGCTCAGAGCAGACTGAACTCATCGTCACGCTGAGGCGTGCGGCGCTGCGCGCGATGGCGCTGCTGGAAGCGTTCGAGCCGCGTCTGTGCGGACCGGTGTGGTACGGCACGGCGGTCGTCGGCACGCCGATCAGCATGCACCTGTTCAGTGACGAAACCGAAGCGGTCACGCGCTTTCTGCTCGAACACAAAATCGACTACCGGCTGACCGCGGCGGGCTTCCGCTTCGCGCGCGGTAAAGCGCCGCGAGAAACGCCATGTTTCGAGCTGGCCCTGGGCGACGCAATGTTCGAATTGGCGGTGTTCCCGCACCACGGTCGGCGCCAGGCACCTCTTAGCGCGCTAGACGATAAACCTATGCGTCGCGTCGGCCGCGCCGAACTGGAGCGCGTTATCGAGGCCGGGATCCTGTTTCCCGATGAACGCTCGCGCTCGCTCTGATCGCGAACCCGCGGCGTCGTCCATCGTCTCAGTAGCGGTGTTTGCACCACTGCGGCAGAGCTACGACTACCTGTGGCATGACGAACCTGGCGTACGCGGCCCGCTCCCCGGCGATCGCGTGTGGGTGCCGTTCGGGCGCGGCCAGCGCGTAGCGATCGTGCTCGGTTCGCGCGCGGCCGAAGCCGAGGGCGAGGCCGGATTGAAAGCGATTGCCGAAGTCCTCGATCCCGAACCCCTGCTGAGCGCGCGAATGCTGGCCCTCGCGCAATGGTCGGCGGCCTACTACCACCATCCCATCGGCGAAGTCCTGGCGGCCATGCTGCCGACCTGGCTGCGACGCAAGCGCGAGATCCCGCTGGCGACCGTTACCGCCTGGCGGCTCACCCGCGCGGGTGGTTCGGCGCTGGCCGAGGGTTCAGTGCCCGGTGTCCGCCAGCAGCAGGTGATGCAGCATGTCGCGGATGCTGAGACGGCCCGTGCGCGGCATTTTGCCGACTTCGAGTTCGGCTGGCGCGCCGTCATCAAGCGCCTGATCAAACGGGGTTGGCTCGAAAGCGTAAGCCTCAGCGACGCGGTGGACGCCGACCAACAGCCGCTACACCCCGGCGCCTTCGAACTCAATGCCGAACAGCGCGTCGCCGCGGATCTGATCCGTGGCCATGGCGGCGGGTTTCAGGCCATCGTGCTGCACGGCGTGACCGGCAGCGGTAAAACCGAGGTTTACCTCGACGCCATTGAACAGACCCTGCGCGCCGAACGCCAGGCGCTGGTGCTGGTCCCGGAGATCGCACTTACCCAGCAGTTGGTGGCGCGCTTTCGCGAGCGCTTCGGCAGCCGCGTCGCGCTGCTGCATTCGGCGCTCAACGAACGCGAACGGGTGATGACCTGGAACGCCTGCCGGCGCGGCCAGGCCGGAGTACTGATCGGCACCCGCTCGGCGGTATGGGCTGGCCTGCCGCGGCTCGGGTTGATCGTGGTCGACGAAGAGCACGACGGCTCCTATAAGCAGCAGGACGGCTTTCGTTACAGCGCGCGGGACGTCGCCATCGTCCGCGCCCAGCGCGACAAGGTTCCGGTGGTGCTCGGATCGGCCACGCCATCGCTCGAGACGCTGACCAATATCGAACGCGGCAAGTTCGTGACCGTGGGTCTGGAAAGTCGCGCGCGCTCGGCATCGATGCCCACCATCCGCTGTGTCGATGTGCGTGGTCTGCGCCTCGAGGGCGGGCTCAGCCCGGTCCTGATCGAGGCTATGCACGCCCACCTCGAGCGCGGTGAACAGGTCATGCTGTTCCTCAACCGGCGTGGCTACGCGCCGTTGCTGATCTGCCGCGCCTGCGGCGAACTGCGCCGTTGTGACCGCTGCGATGCCTATCTCGTCTACCACAAGCAGGCCCGCGCGGCGCGCTGCCACCACTGCGATCGGCAATGGCCGGTCAAGCGCCCGTCAGGCTGTTGCGACGCCGAAGAAACAGTCCCGATCGGGCACGGCACGGAACGCCTCGAGGAGGTTGTCCAGGAAAGTTTTCCCGAACAGCGGATCTGCCGTATCGATCGCGACACGGTGCGTCGTCCGGGCGCGTTCGATGCCATGCTCGCCGATGTCGCGGCGCGGCGCGTGGATATCCTGATCGGCACGCAGATGGTGGCCAAGGGACTGGACTTTTCCGATGTCACGCTGGTCGGCATCGTGGACGCGGACAGCCGTCTGTATTCGGTCGATTTTCGTGCCGAAGAACGCCTCGCCCAGTTGCTGATCCAGGTTGCCGGTCGCGCCGGTCGTGCGCACAAGCCGGGCACCGTGCTGGTTCAGACCCACCACCCCGATCACCCGGTGCTCGGACGCATCATCGAGCAGGGCTACGTCGCCTACGCGCGGGTCGCGCTCAGCGAACGCCGCGCCGCCGGTTTACCGCCATTCGCGGCGATGGCGATCGTGCGTGCCGAGTCCCACGACCCGGCACGACCCATGCAGTTTCTCGCCGCGGCACGCAAGGCGCTGCTTGCTGACGACCCGGCCGGGCTTGAGATCAGCTATCCCATTCCGGCCCTGATGGAGCGTCGCGGCGGGCGCTACCGTGCGCTGATCGTGCTCACCAGCAGCAGGCGGACCGCCATCGGCCAGGTGCTGCGTGCGCAAATGAACGCCATCGAGTCGCTGGCCCGCGGTGCGCGCGTGCGCTGGTCGCTGGATATCGATCCGCAGGATACGTTGTAACCGCCGATCGGCCGCGCGTGCAGTGCGTCATGGGTTGAGAGCGGATAGAATCTGCGCCTCACTCGCTCCTGTGATTTCGAGATCGCCATTGAAACAACGTCTGCGCCAGTCGATCGATGAGGGACTCGCGCGCCTGCGTGCCGCCGGGACTCTGCCCGCTGAGGCGACGGTCGATTATCAGATCGAGACGCCCAAACATGAGGCCCATGGCGACTACAGCACCAATCTCGCGATGCTGCTGGCCAAACCGTGCCGCATAGCGCCGCGCGAGGTGGCCACGGCGATCAGCGAGGCGCTGAGCACCGACCCGCTGCTTGAAAGCGTCGCGATCGCCGGACCCGGGTTCATCAACTTCCGGGTCGCGAATCGCGCCCTGTACACCATTATCGATGACATCATTGCCGCCGGCGCGGCCTATGGTGGCAGTACACTTGGCGCCGGACGCAAGGTGCAGGTCGAATTCGTTTCGGCCAACCCGACCGGACCGTTGCACATCGGCCATGGTCGCGGCGCGGCGATCGGTTCGTGCCTCGCGCGCCTGCTCAGCGCCTGTGGCTACGAGGTCTGCCGCGAGTACTATGTCAACGACGACGGCCGGCAGATGGATATCCTCGCCCTGAGCGTGTATCTGCGTTTCCTCGCCGCCGCCGGTGTGGCGGTCGAATTTCCGGCGCAGGCCTATCAGGGTGACTACATCGTCGATATCGCCAGCGCTTTCGCCGCCGGCCGCGACCGCGACTGGCTGGTCGACCCCGCGGCACTCTCGGTCGCCGCTGATGCCGAGGATCCCGAGCGCGCGCTCGACGCCGCCATCGCCGCGCTGCGCGAGGCGTTGGGCGAAGCGCGTTACGCGACCCTCAGACGCTTCGCCACCGACCTCATACTGGACGGGATCCGCGCCGATCTGGATGCCTTCGGCGTCAGTTTCGACGTCTGGTATTCCGAGGCCTCGCTGACCACCGCGGGACTCATCGACAACGCCATCGAGGTCCTTGAACAGGGCGGTCATCTATATAGCGAAGGTGGCGCGCGCTGGTTTCGCTCCAGCGCCCTCGGCGACGAAAAAGATCGCGTGGTGGTGCGCGAAAACGGCTTGAAAACTTACTTCGCCTCCGACATCGCTTACCACATGGACAAGTTCCGACGTGGTTTTGTCGAAGTAATCGACGTGTGGGGCGCGGATCATCATGGTTATGTGCCGCGCGTGAAAGCCGCGCTGACGGCGCTGGCCGCCGATCCACAGCGCCTCGACGTGGTGCTGGTGCAGTTCGCGACCCTGCTGCGCGGTGGCGAAAAAGTTGCGATGTCGACGCGCTCGGGTGAGTTCGTCACCCTGCGCGAGCTGGTCGACGAAGTCGGGGTCGATGCGGCGCGTTTTTTTTATGTCATGCGTCGCGCCGATCAGCATCTCGAATTCGATCTCGACCTGGCCACTGCGCAAAGCAACGACAACCCGGTCTACTACGTGCAGTACGCCCATGCACGCATCTGCAGTGTGTTTCGCCAACTCACCGAACGCGGACTCGCACCCGGCGCCATCGATGAAACCCTGGCGGAGCGCCTGGAGGCGCCGCTGGAACGCAAACTGGCGATGATGATGTCGCGCTTTCCGGAGGTCATCGAGGCCGCCGCAGTGGCGCGCGAACCGCACGGTGTAACTCAGTACCTGCGCGACCTCGCCACCGAGTTCCATGGTTACTACAACGCCCACAAATTTCTGCTCGACGATACCGCCCTGCGCGACGCCAGGCTGCATCTGATCAGCGCCGTGCGCCAGGTCCTCGCCAATGGCCTCGGTCTGCTCGGCATCAGCGCGCCGGAGGAAATGTAGAACGCCATGCCGCCGCGCGATTACAAAAACAGCACCACGCGCGCCACCAAACCGGCCGCGACGCAGGGTAGCTGGTTATCTTTTATCAGCGGTCTCGGCGTCGGCCTGTTGGTGGCGTTCGGCGTGTACCTGTGGTCGGGTCAGTTGCCCGGCCCGGCAACTCTGGTCGAAAACATCGGCAGCCGCATGCGCGGCCCGGAGCCGGTCGCCGAAACGCACGCGATCGATGCGCCGACGTCGAACCTGCCGACGCCGAAATTCGACTTCTACAAGATCCTTCCGGAAATGGAAGTGCCGATCCCGGATTGGGGACTGGCCGAAAAGCCGAGCGACGAAACACCGCCGCAAAGCGGTCTTGCGCCGGGTGCCTACCTGCTCCAGGTCGGTTCCTTCAAGCGTTTCGAAGATGCCGATCGCGCCAAGGCCAGCCTCGCGTTGCGCGGGATCACCGCGTCCATACAGCGCGTCGTCATCAATGGTCAGGACGTCTGGTTCCGGGTCCACGTCGGCCCGCTGTCCGATGTTGATGAGATCCGCGCGACCCGCCTGAAGCTGATCGAGAACGACATGGACTTTATTCTGTTGAAAATCGGCGGTGCGCAGGCAGCAGGGAACTGAAACCGACCAGGATCGGCATCGGCGACCGTGCCGGCGATTTCAGTGTGGTGCGGGTTGCGGTTCCTCAGGTTCCGCCAGCAGGCGCGCGAGGTTGTCGCGTACCGCGCTGTGAAATTCCGATTCGCCGCGCTGGTTGTGGAAGTAGCTGGTCAGGCGGATCTCCTGGGTGAGGTAGAAACCGAGAACCTCGTTCGAGGTCGCCTGCCAGGTCTGCCAGTCCACCGGCTGGCCGCTCAGCACCGCGACCTCCTCTTTCAGTTTCAGTGACTTCTGCAGGAACTCCGGCCACGGCGCCGCCATCCCCGAAAGATCGGCCGCGCGGACCGCCTTCTGCTCGGCAGTGACGAAGCTGGCGTCGCGTTCGGTCGCCTTGATCGCGGCGACGGTTTTTTTGATCACCGTGGCCGGCCGCGCCGCGGCGGCGAGGATCCGCTCCGCCAGGGCCGCCGAATAATCTTCCTTGCTGGCAAAGCCCAGCGACTGGTGATCTTCGTGATAACCGGCGTCGTGAAACAGCAGGGCGTAGTAGACGACCTCGGCATTGATGCGAATGTTCTCGGCATAACAGCGCGCCAGGATCAGGTCAGCGGCCGCGAGCGTATCCTCGATATGTTCGAAATTGTGGTACGGCAGCGCGGGGTCGTACAGCGCTCGTGCCTGCGCTTCCAGTGCGCTGTCGCGGATGGTGTCCAGGGGCTGTTTCATGATCAGACTGACGAGTTCAACACTTTAGCGGCGGTCCGGGGGCGTCCTGCAGTGCGGGCAGGATCACGACCTTCGGCCAGGCACACTGGAGCGGGTGATGGGGATCGAACCCACATTCTCAGCTTGGGAAGCTGATGTTCTACCATTGAACTACACCCGCGCGAGTCTGGATTCTAGCAGGCTGCGGAAAAACTACGGCGGCGCCTCGGTTACGGCGTTGCGCGCTCGCCCGAGGTGCGCATTTATCCGCATTAGCTCGGCGCCTCGACTCACACGCGCCTTTGCATCGGCGCCCCTCGTCACGTTTTTTAACACCCTGCCACGGACTCGTCGTACGCGTTGAAATTAAGTTTGCGCGGGTTAGCGTTCGACTCCCGGCGCATCGCCAGCCCAGCATACTTTTACCAATCCGGGTGCGCTATTATTGCCAAAAGTACATGGTTGCAGACACCGGACTTGTTCGTGACGGCGGGATATCGCAGAATCCCTGTCTATAATAGCCCTGATCTCATGCGGTTAGGGCGAAAGCTTAAAGCCGAGATTCAGCGATGGAAAGCAGGCGCCGGGGATTCGGGTAGCAACAGGCATGCAAACAGCCAAACGGACCATCGTTCTCGTTGACGACAGCGAAGCCATGCGTACTTTTTTCGAACAGGTGGCCCAGGAAGCTGATTTCGAACTTCACGCCTATGCTTCCGCCGAAGAGTCGTTGAATTTTCTCGCCACCCGCCGCCCTGATCTGCTGTTTCTGAACGTGATGATGCCCAACAAGGATGGTTACACTTTCCTCAAGGAGTTGCGCGTGCATGAACTCCACAGCGAAACCCCGACGCTGATGATCAGTTCCAAAGATTATGCCCAGGACCGCGTCGCAGCCAGGGAACTCGGGGTCCTCGAATTCGTCGCCAAACCGATTTCCAAGAAGGCCATCCGCTCACTGGTCGGTAAATATCTTGGTGAAGGCGCCAACGTCTAGATGAGCGACAGCTACTTACGCTTCTGGGGTGTGCGCGGCTCCTACGCGGCACCGCACGAAACGCATCTTGGCGTCGGCGGCAACACCTCCTGCGTAGAAATCCGCAGCGGCGACCACCTGCTGGTCTGCGATGGCGGTACCGGCATCATTTCTCTGGGCGAAGAATTGATGGGCAGCGGTGATCTGACCGAACTCATGGTCGTGTTCACGCATTATCACTGGGATCACATCTGCGGCCTGCCGTTTTTTCAGCCGGCGTTCTCTCCGGCCTGGAAAATCAAGTTCTTCGGCCCGGGCGATACCGCTGCTGACATCGAACAGCGCTTGTCCGATCAAATGAAGGCGCCGTACTTTCCGGTCGAGACCGAGACCTGGATGGCGGCTATCGATTACCTCGAACCCAACGGTGGCAAACTCGCGCACGGCCCGATCGGGATCACCCATTTCAACGTCCATCATCCCGGCGTCACCTATGGCTACTGCATGGACGTTGCCGGCAAGCGCGTGGTCTATGTTTCAGACAACGAAGTCCAGTTTCTGAAAACTTCGATCGCCAAGCGCATTCACGAATTTGACGAGGACGAACATGAGCTGCTCGAGCGCATGGTCAGCGAACAGCGAACCGCCGAGGTCGCGGCGATAGAAAACGTCGACATTCTGATCCACGACGCCCAGTACACGCCGCATGACTACAGCAAGAAACGCGGCTGGGGCCATTCCTGCTACGTCGATACCGTCAATCTCGCGATCGAGGCCGGTGTGCGTTGCCTGTACCTTTACCACCACGATCCGAACTACAACGACACCCAGGTCGAAGCCATCCACCGCGATTGCATGCAAATCATCCGCGAACGAAATTCCGACATGGAATGCCATATCGCGCGCGAAGGCATGAAGGTCGAACTCTGACCGGTCCGCGCGCCGACTTTACCCCGCCGTTTTTGTATGTCTGAACGCCCAGTTCACGGTGACGGCGGCGGAGCGACACGCGCGCGCAGTATCCGCAGCTACGTAATCCGCCAGGGCCGCATGACCGCCGCCCAGAGCCGTGCGCTGGAGGAATTGCTGCCGCGCTATGGCGTTCAGCTAGCGGCTCTCGCTCGGCCCGAGCAGGCGTTTGCTCATCGCGCGCCGCTGCACCTGGAAATAGGCATCGGTAACGGCGATAACCTGGTTGCGCTGGCGGCGGCCAGTCCGTCGCGGAATTATCTCGGCTGCGAAGTCCACCGTCCTGGTCTTGGTCATGCCCTGCACTGTACGCATGATGCCGGGCTCACTAACCTGCGCCTGCTCGACGCCGATGCCGGCGACGTATTGCGCGCCCTGCCGGCGGCGGCGCTCGATGGCGTGGCGATGTTTTTTCCCGATCCATGGCCAAAAAAGCGCCACCACAAGCGGCGTCTGCTGAACGCGGCAATGCTGACGCTGATCGCGACCAGGCTCAAAGCCTGCGGACGTTTTTGTTTCGCTACCGACGACCCGGGTTACGCCGAAGTCGCACTGGAATTGTTCGAGGACCGGCCCGAGTGGTTCAACCTTGCCGGCCACCGACAGTGGGCGCCGCGCCCGCACACGCGCATCGTGACCCGCTTCGAAGCGCGCGCCATGCACGCCGGGCGCGCGGTTTACGACCTCGTGGCGGCACTGGCGTGAGCCCCGGCTAAGGTCAGGCGTCTTCAGTTCGCCTCGAGTTCACAGCCGAGGTCGCTGAAATGTTCGAGGCAATAAAAATCTTCGTGCTCGACGCGGCCGGCGCCACTATCCGGCCACGCCACGCCGAACAAATACCGGATGCCGTAGCTGCGCGCGGCGGCGAGGACGGCAAGGTTGTCATCGATAAACAGGGTGCGCTCGCCAACCAGGCCGGAGCGGGCTTGGAGCGCGTGCCAGAATTCCGCCTGTTCCTTGGCGTAGCCAAATTCGTGGGCACTGACGATGTCGTCGAAATAGCTGCCGATGCCGGTTACCGCGAGTTTGCGCTCGAGGCTCTGCGGATGGGCGTTGGTGGCAAGCACCAGCCGGATACCGCGAGCGCGGACGAAAGCCAGGAACGCCTCACAGCCCGGGCGCATCCGGATCAGTTCGCGCAGTTCGTCTTCGATGGTCGAGACTTCGATCTCGAATACCCGGCTCCAGTGTTCCATGCAATACCAGGTCAGGGTGCCCCGCGCGCTCGCCAGCGTCGCATTTACGTGTGCGCGCGCCTGCGGGGTCGACATGCCGGCGCGCTCGGCCACGCGCAGGGGTAGCCGTTCGTTCCATACCTGGTTGTCGAAATACAGATCGAGCAGGGTGCCGTCCATGTCCAGCACACAGGTATCGATACCGCGCCAGTCAATGGCTGCTCGGCGTGGCGAGGACACCAGCGCTGCTTATTCGCAGATCTCGCCGAACTTTTCGCAGGTCCGTCGGCATTTGTATACGCCGCGCGGGTCGACGTTGCAGACCTTGCCCCAGCGCTGGCAGCCGTGCACGCACTTCGGCTCGGACTCCTGGCGGGTCGTCGACGCAGGTTCGCGCTCTGTGTTGCCGGTATCGTTGTCGGCAGCCGCGACCGGCATCGCCATCAGCATCGATATGAGCAGCGCGAGGACGGCAGTCATGATCGGCGTGTGATCGCGGTGGCGTCGCTGTGTTGGCATGGCGGTGTCCTGATACTGCAGGGTGACGATTATCGCCGCTTTCCCTGAACCACACATTAACACGGCGTTGCCAGCGTACCGATCAAGGCGTTACGGTTTTGTTGCGCAATTCATCGGCCAGCGTCAGGGCCGCTGCGCGCTGCGCAGCATCGATTTTGGCGTCCAGCTGTTCCAGCGCCGCCTGCGCTTCACCGCTGTGCGCGGCGGCGAGCGTCAACCAGGCGTAGGCCTGCACCGGATCGGGGTCGGTACCGATGCCACGGGCATAAAGTGCAGCAAGGTTGAGTTGCGCCGGAACCAGCCCCTGCAGGGCGGCCTGGCGCAACCAGAAACGACCTTCTTCGGGGTCCGCGGCGAGGCCGTGTCCGAACGTATACATGAGACCGAGTTCCATCTGCCCCTCACCATCGCCGGCGTCGGCCAGTTCGCGCAACAGCTCGGCCGCACGCGCGCTGCGCTCGGGATCGTCGCTGTGGGCGAGATGCAGTTTGGCCAGGTGCAGGCGCGCGCCGGGATGGTTCTCGGCAGCGGCCAGCTGCAGCCATTTCACGGCCGCGGCCTCGTCGCGCTCCGGCTCCGCCTCGCGCAGATAAAGCATGGCCAGGTTGAACTGTGCCGCCGCCAGTCCGGCCTCGGCGGCGGTTTCAAACCAGCGCCTGGCCAGCGCCTGGTCGGCGGCAACGCCGTTACCTTCTGCGTGGAGCAGACCGAGAAAAAACTGCGCTTCGCGATCGCCGAGCTCGGCGCTGCGGCCGAACCACTGCGCCGCGCCGCGTGCATCGACATCCTGTCCGTAGCCGCGCAGATGCATGATGCCGAGGTTGAACATCGCGCCGGCGAGACCCTGGGCCGAAGCCGCTTCAAACAGGCTGCGGGCCCGGGCAAAATCGACCTCGACGCCGCGCCCCTTGAGGTACATCACACCGAGGTTGTTCTGCGCGGTGCGCTCGCCGCGCTCAGCGAGTGTTTCGAACTGCCGTGCGGCGCCGGCATAGTCGCCACGTCGGTAGGCCTCGGCGCCGGAATCGGCATGCGCGCAGAACGGTACAAACGCGAGCCAGAGTAAAAGAATCAATCGTTTATGGGGCATGATTTTCGGCTTCTGGCTTAAAGGCCTTAGGAAATATTCCCAATGCCGACTCGAACGGGCGGGCTACTATATTGGTCGTAGCGATAGCGTTACGCTTCATGTTCGCGTAGCCCCGCGGCGTCTGTCGTCGCGGGGTTTTTTTCCCTCCGGGCGACCCGGATCTCGTAGAAATCTTTCAATAATTCATAGACCTATCGTCACTCCGGCGCACCTAGACTTCTATTCACGCGGCCGCTAACATGCCTAAGCCCGGCGCATTATGCGTGGTCCGCCAGCCTGGATGGAAGCCGCGGTCGGCGGTCGGATCTGCGTCGGGGAGTTGTACAACTGTTTCAGTATCTTTGTGGAGGAAGGTCAAACATGAAAAAAAATAACTTGAAGCCCGTCGCAGCGGCCGTTGGCTCGACCATGGTTATGGCCCTGGCCGCGTCAGCCAATGCTGCCGATAACCCGTTCCAGATGGTTGAATTTGGAGAGGGCGTCAACGTCGCCGGCGAAGCGATGGACATGCAGGGGAACAAAGTCATGATCGACGACGCTACCGGTTTTACCTACGGCGGCGATCAGAAAGCCGCCTACGCGAAAGGAAAAATCGCGACCGGTGTCAAAGACCCGGCTGTCTGCGGTACGTTTGCCGGCGAAACCTGCTCGATGCCGCACCTCAAGAAGAAGTAAGTCAGCGGACATCCAGGTCCGCGTACTTCCGGTACACCGTGACTTTTCCCGTCCAGGGTACCGGCCTCGGACTGCGGCGGACCCACATGGGTCCGCTGCAGAACGATTTTCCTACCGACATCGATTTCCTTGAAGCGGCGCCGGAGAACTGGCTCGGCGTTGGCGGGCGCCTCGGCGAGGCGTTTGCGCGCATTGTTCGTCAGCGGCCGCTGGTCTGTCACGGCCTGCTGCTCAACCTCGGCGGTCCCGATCCGCTCGATCGTGATTTTCTCGTCCGTCTGAAAACGTTTCTGCGCGATCACGATGCCGTCGTTTATGGCGACCATCTGACGTTCTGCGCCGAGCGCGGGCACCTTTACGAATTGCTGCCGATGCCGTTCACGGCCGAGGCCGTGCACCACGTCGCGGCGCGCATCCGCGAGGTCCAGGACATACTCGAGCAACGTATCGCGGTCGAAAACGCGTCCTATTATCTGCGCCTGTCCGACGAAATCGATGAACTCGATTTTATCCGCGCGGTCGTCGAGGAAGCCGACTGCGCGCTGCTGCTCGACGTCAACAATATTTATGTCAACAGCATCAACCATCGTTATGATCCGCGCACGTTCCTGGCCGGACTACCCGCTGAACGTATCGCCTATGCGCATATCGCCGGACATGCCAACGAAGCCAGCGACCTGCTGGTCGACACCCACGGCGCGCCGGTCATCGATCCGGTCTGGTCACTGCTGGAATTCGCCTACCAGCAGTTCGGCGTTTTTCCGACCCTGCTGGAACGCGATCTGAATATCCCGCCGCTGCCTGAACTGCTCGTCGAGATCCGACGCATCAGCGCCCTGCAGCAGCGCTACGCGCGCAGTGCCGACGACGCCGCCTGAGGGCAAGCGCGATGGAAGCGGAATTCGTTCGTCTGCAACGCGCCTTTACCCGCCACCTGCGCGATCCCGATCGGGTTGCGCCGCCCGGCGACCACGAAGCGCGGCGCATGGCGATCTACCGCCACGCCGTTTTCGCCAATGTCGCCGGCCTGATGGCCGATAACTACCCGCGCGTGCGGGTAGTCATGAACGATCAGCGCTGGCAGGCGATGCTGCGCGACTACATCATCCGCCACCAGTCCAGGGCCAGTGCGTTCGTCGACGTCCCGCGTGAGTTTCTTGACTACCTCGAGCACGAGCGCGAGGTTGATGACGATCCGCCGTTTCTGCGCGAACTCGCCCATTTCGACTGGATGGAAACGCTGATCGGGGCCGATCAGCGCACCCTGGAACTCGATCGGATCGAGCGCGACGGCGACCTGCTCGCGGGTATTCCGGTGGCGAATCCGATCATGACGCTGGTGCGTTACGCCTTCCCGGTCCACGCCATCGACGCCGACTACCAGCCCGACGCGCCGCCGCTTAAGCCAACCCGCATTGCCGCCTTTCGCGACCCCGACAATCTTTACGGTTTTCTCGATTTGAACGACGCCGCCGCCCGCCTTCTCGAGACCATCATGCAGGCGCCCGGCCTGAGCGGCGCCGAGATCCTGGCCGGGTTGGCCCGCGACATGCCTGGGCTGCAAACCTCCACACTGACTGAAGCCGGCAGTATTATTCTCAACCGCATGCGCCAACGCGGTGCCATACTCGGAACCTTGCGCTCCACCAACAGTTGAACCCCCGCATGAAAAAGATCAAAAAAATCCTTGTCGCCAACCGTGGTGAGATCGCAATTCGAGTGATGCGCGCCGCCGCCGAACTCGACATCACCAGCGTCGCCATCTATTCGCACGAGGACCGTTTTTCGCTGCATCGCTTCAAGGTCGACGAGTCGTACCTGATCGGCGAAGGCGCGACGCCGGTCCAGGCCTACCTGCAAGCCGAGGAAATCGTACGCGCGGCGGTGCACGCCGGCGCCGATGCCATCCATCCCGGCTACGGTTTCCTGTCGGAGAGCCCGGAATTCGCTGACGCCTGCCGCGCTGCCGGGCTGATCTTCGTCGGGCCGTCGGCGGAGGTGATGCGCAAGCTGGGCAACAAGGTCGCGGCGCGTGCGCTGGCTGAAAGCTGCGGAGTGCCGGTGATGCCGGCGACCGCCGCCCTGCCGCGCGACCCTGCCGAATGTGCGCGCCTCGCGGCGGCGATCGGTTACCCGGTCATGCTCAAGGCTTCCTGGGGTGGCGGCGGTCGCGGCATGCGTGTCGTCGAGCGCGCGGAAGAACTGCAGGAACTGGTCGAAACCGGACGTCGCGAGGCGGCCACCGCCTTCGGTAACGACGAAGTTTATCTGGAGAAGCTGGTGCAGCGGGCGCGTCACGTGGAAGTGCAGGTACTCGCTGACGATCACGGCAACGCGGTGCACCTGTTCGAACGCGACTGCACCGTGCAGCGGCGCAACCAGAAGATCGTCGAGCGCGCGCCGGCGCTTTATCTCGACGCACACCAGCGCCAGGAAATTTGCCAGGCGGCTCTCAAGCTGTGCCGCGCGGCCGAGTACAGCAACGCCGGAACGGTCGAGTTTCTGCAGGACGAAACCACCGGCGAGTTCTATTTCATCGAAGTCAATCCGCGCATTCAGGTCGAGCACACGGTCAGCGAAGCGATCACCGGCATCGATATCGTCAAGGCGCAGATCCGCATCGCCGAAGGTCACGCGATTGGCTCCGAAGCCTCGGGCGTGCCGCAGCAGGACGACATTCAGATGCGCGGTCACGCGATCCAGTGCCGGGTTACCACCGAGGACCCGGAGAATAATTTTATTCCCGACTACGGCGCCATCACGACCTATCGCAGCCCGGCCGGGTTCGGCATTCGGCTCGATGCCGGCACCGCCTACACCGGCGCGCGGATCACGCGCTATTACGATTCGCTGCTGGTCAAGGTTACCGCCTGGGGTCGCAGTCCCGACGAAGTATGCCAGCGCATGCTGCGCGCGCTGCGCGAGTTCCGCATCCGCGGGATCAGCACCAACCTGCGCTTCCTCGAAGGCCTGCTGCAGAACAATCGTTTTCGCCGTGCCGACTACACCACGCGATTCATCGACGAAACGCCCGAGCTGCTGGTTTTCCCCCGTCGCCGCGACCGCGCGACGCGCATGTTGCGCTACATTGCCGATGTTACCGTCAACGGTAATCCGGCGGTGGCCAACCGGGCCCGGCCGGCGCGACTGATCGAGCCACGACTGCCGCCGCTCGACGAGCGCCCGGTCCAGCCCGGCAGCCGCGATCTGCTCAAGCAGTTGGGCGCCAAAGGCCTGGCCGACTGGATGCTGGCGCAACCGCAGGTACTGGTCACCGACACCACGTTTCGGGACGCGCACCAGTCACTGCTGGCCACGCGCATGCGCAGCTACGACATGGTGCGCATCGCCGAGAGCTACGCGCGCCTGCTGCCACAGCTGTTCTCGCTGGAGTGCTGGGGCGGGGCGACGTTCGATGTCGCGATGCGGTTTCTGAATGAATGCCCGTGGCAACGGCTCAGCGCGATCCGGGAACGCATGCCGAACATTGCGACGCAGATGCTGCTGCGCGCTTCGAACGGCGTAGGCTACCGCAACTACCCGGATAACGCGGTCGAGTTTTTTGTCGCCCAGGCGGCTTCGAGCGGCATCGACATTTTTCGTATTTTCGATTCGCTCAACTGGGTCGAGAACATGCGCCCGGCGATCGACGCGGTGGTGGCGAGCGGCAAGGTCGCCGAGGCGGCGATCTGCTACACCGGCAATCTCAGCGATCCGGACTGCACCAAGTACGATCTCAATTACTACGTGCGCATGGCGCGCGAGCTGGAGGCTGCCGGCGCCCACGTGCTCGGCATCAAGGACATGGCCGGGCTGTGCCGGCCGCAGGCCGCCGGCACCCTGATCCGGGCGCTTAAACAAGAGGTCAGCATTCCTATCCATTTCCATACCCACGACACCAGCGGTATCGCGGCGGCCAGCGTGCTGGCCGCGGTCGATGCCGGTGTCGACGCTGTCGACGCGGCCATGGACGCGCTGAGCGGCCTGACCTCGCAACCCAACCTCGGCTCGATCGTCGAAGCCCTGCGCCATGGTCCGCGCGAGAGCGGCCTCGATGTCGACGCGATCCGTCAGCTGTCGAATTACTGGGAACAGGTGCGACACAATTACCTCGCTTTCGAAAGCGAAGAACGGTCCGGCGCTTCCGAGGTTTATGTACACGGCATGCCGGGTGGGCAATACACGAACCTGCGTGAACAGGCGCGCTCGCTCGGCCTCGCCGATCGCTGGCCGGAAGTGGCGCGCGCCTACGCCGACGTCAACGACATGTTCGGCGATATCGTCAAGGTCACGCCGAGCTCCAAGGTTGTCGGCGATATGGCCCTGACCATGGTCACCAGCGGTCTCACCCGCGCAATGGTCGAGTCTCCGGATACCGATGTGGCGTTTCCGGACTCGGTGGTGTCATTTTTCAAAGGCGAACTCGGCCAGCCCTATGGCGGCTTCCCCGAGCAATTGCAGAAGAAGGTGCTGCACGGCGAAAAACCGCTCACGGTACGTCCGGGTTCCGTCCTTGCACCGCTCGATCTGGCCCGTGAACGGCAGGCGGCGGAAAAGCGCGTCGGTCGGCATATTTCTGATCAGGAACTGGCCTCGTATCTCATGTACCCCGATGTATTCGTCAGTTATGCCGAGGCCCGTCGGCAGTTTGGCGATCTGACCCTGCTGCCGACCACGGTGTTTTTTTACGGCATGGACTCGGGCCAGGAAAGTCATATCGAGATCGATCCCGGCCGCACGCTGATCGTGCGCTACCTCGGCACCAGTGAACACCACGACGACGGTCAGCGCACGGTATTTTTCGAACTCAACGGTCAGCCGCGGCAGATCCGGGTTGCCGATCATTCCCAGGCGGTGATCCGTCCCCCCGCGGCCAAGGCCGAAGCCGGCAATGCAGCGCATATCGGCGCGCCGATGCCGGGTCTGATCGCGCAGATCAGCGTGCACGTCGGCGACCGCGTTACCAAGGGTGATGCGCTGATGATCATCGAAGCGATGAAAATGCAGACCAGTATCCGCGCCGAGCGCGATGGCCGAGTCGCGGAGATCAAGGTGGAACCCGGGCAACAGGTCGACGGCAAGGATCTGCTGGCGGTGCTGGAAGCCGAGTAAACGCGCCGCTGATCCAGATCCCGGAAAAGGTAAACCCCGCACTAAGGCGGGGTTTCGGCCGACGATTTAGCCACGCTTAGCGGGGCTTTTTTACGCATTGCGAAGTGCGCTTTCGCTGTGTGACGCGTCATTTCTCAGAGTGTCTTCACGCGGTCTCGTCGGTCAGGCTCGCGTTGCTGGCACCCTGATCAAAGCTTAGCAGTGATTGCTCGAAATGCCAGTTCGAATCGTCCCAATTGGTTAAGAAAATTCTGCACGCCGGCTAACCATCGCTAAACAATTGATCCGCAACGAAGGGGTTGGTCTGGCGCTCGCGGCCGAAGGTTGATTCGGGGCCGTGGCCAGGCACAAATCGCACGTCGTCGCCGAGCGGCCACAGCCGCGTGCGGATCGAATCGATCAGCTCATCATGATTGCCGCGCGGGAAATCGCTGCGCCCCACCGAGCCCATGAACAACACGTCGCCGACGAAGGCCAGGCCGCTGGCGTGATAGAACACGACGTGCCCCGGCGTGTGGCCGGGGCAGTGCAGAACGCTGAGTTGCTGGTCGGCAAAGGTGACCGTATCGCCGTGCTCGAGCCAGCGATCGGGCACGAAGGCGGTGGTGTTCGGGAAACCGAAACGCGCGCTCTGCTCGGGCATCGCTTCGAGCCAGAACAGGTCTTCGCGCTGCGGTCCCTCGATCGGGACCGCGTAATGATCGGCCAGCAGCCGCGCGCCGCCGGCGTGATCGAGATGTGCATGGGTGAGCAGGATTTTTTCGATGGTCACGCCGTGGCGGTCGATGTTGGCGACGATGGTATCGAGATCGCCGCCCGGATCGATGACCACACCGGCGTGCGTGCCGCTGCTCCACACCAGCGAGCAATTCTGTTGAAAAGGCGTGACCGGGATCACGAGGCGCTTAAGCGGGGTACTCACAAGGGCGGTGCTCAACCAGGCGGGGGCGCAGGAGTTTAACGTGTGTCGCCCGCCGCTAGAAGCCGTGACGGGCGCCGGCACCTGCCGCCGCGCCGCCATCGCCACATCAGTTCCAGATCTCGTAGGCTGAAACCCACTGTCCGTCGCGCCCCGGCTCGAGGACGCGCAGCAGGTTACCGCTGCGCCAGGTGCCGGCACCGGCGTCACGGGCGCCCGGCGTAGCCCACACCGCGGCGATATGCAGCGCCGTGCCGTGCAGCTCGCACGACACCAGCTCAACACTGTAATCACTGGCCCGCGCCGGCAGCGCCGCAGCGTTGAGGTAAGTCGAGATCGGTGCGCGTCCGACCAGGGTTTCGTCGCTCGGCGGCATCAGCACGGCCGACTCGCTGTACAGGGCTTCCAGCGCGCCGTCGTCGGCGCCGTTCAGGGCTGCGCGCCAGCGCTGGTCGTAGACTTCGGCGATAGCACGATTGCCGCTGTGTGCCGCGCAGGTGGTGATCTCGGCGGTGGCGTGGGCGCTAGCCAGCAACAGGCCGAGGGCCAGGATGGGGGTGAGTCGTTTGATGATCATGATGGTGATTCCTTAAAGTCCAAAACCGATGGTGGTGATACCGCATTGGCAGCCAGCTTAGGTCGCAGGCAGGGTCGCAGCTAGGCCACGGGAAGAAATGCATTGTTTCTTGAAGAGAAACAATATACGGTTCGGGCATGCTCGACCGCTTCACAGGCATGCAGGTCTTTTTTGCCCTCGTGCGCCACGGCACGTTTTCCGCTGCCGCCGAGGAACTCGGTATTTCGCGCGCCATGGCCAGCAAACATATCCAGGCCCTGGAAAACCGCCTCGGCGTGCGTTTGTTCAACCGCACCACGCGGGTAACCCGTCTGAGCGAAGCCGGGCAGCGCTATTTCGAACGCGTCCACGACCTGTTCACCGCGCTCGACCAGGCCGAGGCGCGGGTCAGCGACGAAGCCGAACTGGTGCGCGGGCAGCTGACCATCGCTGCACCGCCGGCATTCGGCGCTTTTCACCTGGCCCCGGTGGTGGCCGATTTCATGCAGGTCTACCCGGATATCAGCCTGCGTCTGGACCTGTCGGATCGCTACGTCGACCTGATCGAAGAGGGGGTCGATATCGCCATCACGGTGCGCGAACTGGAAGACACCAACTATGTTGCCCGCCACCTCGCCGACGTGCGCATGGTTGTCGTCGCCGCGCCCGCCTATCTCGCGCGGCGGCCACCGCCCTCGCGGCCCGAGGACCTGGTCGAACACAACGCCCTGATTTTCTCCGACACCACCGCCGCCATGCATACCGATTGGCAGTTTCAACGCAAAGGCCGGCCTTTCGACGTACGCGTGACCGGCAATTTCGCCGCTAATGTCGGCAATGCCCTGCGCAACCTGGCCCTCGCCGCTCAGGGCATCGCGCGGCTGCCAAATTACATCGTTGCCGACGACCTGCACAGCGGACGGCTGGAGTCCCTGCTCGAGCGTTTCGCACCGCCGCTGCGGCCGGTGCACGCGCTGTACGCGCACCGCGATTACGTGCCCGGCAAGGTGCGCAGTTTCATCGATTTCGCCAGCCAGGCTTTTACCGACCGCGCCGCGGCGCGCGGCGCACGCCAAGGTGGTTGATGCGAGGTTGTGCCGCTGGCCACGAAATTGGCGGGAACGCGACCCGCTGCGAGATGGTCTATGTATGGCACGGGCCCGTCGCGGCCCGCATAATAACTTTGCTGCACTGCTGCCTGGTCGACACCGCGGGGACCAAATAAATTGAAACAGCTGCCGGGATCCCGCCTCATCGGGGTGTTGCTGCTCGCGCTGGCGGCCGTCAGCCAGGCGGATACACCGGTGCCGGTCGGGGTCACCACCGCGCGCATGGCCGTCATCAACGAGGAAGTTGCCTTGCACGGCTCGTTCGTTGCCCGGCGCGTGTCGCGGCTATCGAGTGAGATCGATGGGCTGGTCAGCGAGATCCATGTCGACGACGGCGACGTTCTGTCCGCCGGTACCGAGGTCGTGCGCCTTGATCAGCGCTTCGCGGCGATTGCGCGCGATGCCGCCGTCGCGCGCCTCGCCGAGGCCCGCGCGCGCCACGCGGAAGCCGAGCGCCGCCATCGTGAGCTGGCCGAACTGCAGCAGAGCAAACACATCGCCGAGACCACCGTGGCCAGCGCGCGCGCCCAGATCGATATCGACGCGGCGCTGGTCAAACAGGCCGAAGCCGAACTCGAACGCAGCCGTGAACTGCACGCCCGGCACCTCGTTCACGCCCTGTTCGACGCCGTCGTGCAACGCAAACTGGTCGAGCGCGGCGAATGGGTCGAAACCAGTACCGCGCTGGTCGAACTGGTCGACATCAGTGTCCTGCGCCTGGAAGTGCCGGTACCGCAGTTCTACTTCGCCGCGGTCGACGAACGCACCGAGGTCGATATTCACCTCGACGCGCTGCCCGACCAGCCGCTGCGCGCACGGGTCACGCGCAAGATCCCGATCGGCGACCCGGCCTCGAGAACCTTTCGCGTACGCATCGATGTGCCGAACCCGGAGCGTGCCCTGGCGCCCGGCATGTCCGCGCGGGTCGTGTTCAGCCTCGGCGCCGCGGCCCAGGCCCCGAGTCTGGTCCTGCCCCGCGACGCCGTGGTGCGCAAGCCGGACGGCTCGCAAAGCGTGTGGGCGATCGAAACCGCTGACGGTGTTACCACCGCGGTGCCGCGCGAGGTCCGCACTGGTCGTGCTTATCGCGAATATATCGAGATCGTCACCGGCGACATCGCTGCCGGCGACCGCATCGTCGTTCGCGGCAACGAAATCCTGCGCCCTGGTCAGGCGGTCCGCGTCGCCGAACAGCGCGATGCCGTGGCCGACAATTCCGAGCCTGCTACGGTGCGCTGATGTTTGCTTTCGCTGTCCGCCGCCCGATCATCCTGACCGTCGCAATCCTGATCCTGAGCCTGTTCGGGTTGACCGCCATCGACCGCGTGCCGAAGCAGATGATCCCGGATCTCGATGTGCGTGCGATCACCATTCGCACGACCTGGCCCGGCGCCACTCCGCAGGACGTTGAACAGGAGATCATCGTTGAGCAGGAAGACTACCTGCGCAATATTTCCGGCCTCGAGCGCATGGTCTCCGAGGCCCGCACCGGCGACGCGCAGATCGACCTCGAGTTCTCCCATGGCGCCGACCTCAACGACATCCTGATCCGGGTCAACAACGCCCTCGCGCAGGTCCCCGAATACCCGGAAAACGTCGACGAGCCGCGCATCATCACCAGTTCTCATTCAAACAACCCGTTCATGTTTTTCCGCATCACGCCGTTGCCCGGAAATCCGCTTGGGGTCGATGTGCACCGCATGCGCGACTACATCGAAGACCACGTTGCGCCGCTTATCGAGCGGGTCGCCGGGGTATCGGAAGTCGAGATCTGGGGCGGCACCGAGCGCCAGGTGCAGATCTATGTCGACCCGGTTCGGCTGGCCGAACGCCGCATCAGCGTCGGCGAACTGCGCGCCGCGATCCGCGGCCGTAATCGCGATGTTTCCGGCGGTGATCTCGATGCCGGCAAACGCCGCTATATCCTGCGTACGGTGGGACGCTTCGAAAGCGTGCAGGCGATCGAGGACCTGGTCATCGCGCGGCGCGGCGAGACCGCGGTGCGGCTGCGTGACGTCGGGCACGCGGTCATGGGCAGCTTCGAGTTGCGCAACGTGTCCTACGCCAATGGCGAGCCGAACGTCACGCTCGGCGTACGGCGCATGATCGGCGCCAATGTCGTCGAGGTCATGGACGGCGTCATGGCCCGCACCGCCGAGGTCAATGCCAGCGTGCTCGAACCACGCGGTATGCATATCGCCCTGACCAGCGAAGACGTGCGTTACGTAAAAGACGCGGTTGCGGTAGTTGCGCGCAACCTGCTCATCGGCGCGTCGCTCGCAGTCGCGGTGCTGTTCGTGTTTCTGCGTTCGGCGCCGGCCACCGTGATCGGCGCATTCGGCATTCCCATCTGTACCATCGCGGCATTCCTTGGCCTGATGCTGGCTGGACGCACGATCAACGTTATCTCCCTGGCCGGGGTCGCGTTTGCGATCGGCATGACCCTGGATAACAGCATCGTGGTGCTGGAGAACATCCATCGCCACCTGCTCGAAGGTAAATCACGTGTCGATGCCGCGATCGACGGGGTACGCGAGGTGTGGCCGGCGGTGCTGGCCTCGACCCTGACCACGGTGCTGGTGTTCCTGCCGGTTATTTTTGTGACCGAGGAGGCCGGCCAGCTCTATTCCGATATCGCGGTGGCGATTTCGGCTTCGATCCTGATGTCGATGCTGGTTGCCATCGCCCTGGTGCCAGCCGCCGCGAGCCGCTGGTTACCCGTTGTCGCACAGCGCCCCGGCAGTCGCACTGCGCCTGAGCGCGGTTCGCGTCTGACCGAAATGACGCTCACCCTGGTGGGCTGGCTGATCGCCAGTGGCTGGCGGCGCGCGCTGCTGATCGCGGTGGTCATCGCCACATCGTTCGCGATCATCGACCAGCTTACGCCCAAGGCTGAATACCTGCCCGAAGGCGAAGAACAGAAAATATTCTCCTTCATGTTCTCGCCGCCTGGTTACAACATCGAAGTGATGGACGAGATCCTGCGCGAACTCAACGATTACTTCGTACCCTACATCGGTACCGATCCTGCCGACTTTGCCGCCGGTGAGGCGGCTGTACCGGCGCTTAATTTCATTATCAGCTATGCCCGTGCCGGCATGGTGATGATGATCCCCGAGGCGACCGACCGCGCCCAGGCGGACGATCTCGAGGCGGTGATGACCAGCGCGTATTCGCGAAGTACCGGGGGTGATTTCCTTCGCCTCGCGCGGTTCCATATTCGCGAGCAACGTCGGCGGCACGCGCAGTATCAACCTCGACATTTCCGCCGCTGAGCTGGCTCCGCTGTTCGAAGCAGGACAGCAGGCATTCGTCCGCGCGCGGGAAATTTTTGTCAATCCGCAGGTGCGCCCGCAACCGTCTTCGCTGGCGATGGGCCAGCCGCTGATCGAGAGTCCGGCCGGACTGGGAGCGCGCGACCGAACTCGGGTTCGACACCGCGGGATCTGGGTTATGCGATCTGGGCGTTCACCGACGGCGCCTTCGTCGACGAGTTTTTCCTTGACGACGACAAGATCGATATGTTCCTGTACTCGACCCACGGCGCGATCGAGCGGACCGCAGGACCTCGGTGAAATTTCTGCTCTACTCGAGCCAGGGCGGCGTGGTACCGCTCGAAGCGATCGCCGAGGTAGCGCAAACCGTCAACACGGAAACGATCCGCCGCGTCGATGACCGGCGCACCATTACCCTGTCGATTATCCCGCCGCGCGAGATCCCGCTCGAAGTCGGGGTCGAACGTGTCGAGGTCGAGTTGATCGACGCGCTGCGCAGCGAAGGCGTGGTGCCGAACAGCATCAGCATGACGATTTCCGGCGCCAGCGATCGGCTGCGTGCCACGCGCGAAGCGCTGGGCGGACAATTTCCTGATAGCGGTCGTGATTTCCTACCTCCTGCTGGTCGCGATTTTTTCCCACTGGGGCTATCCCCTGTTCGTGATGCTGACCGTACCGATCGGGATCAGCGGCGGGATCGTCGGTTTATGGCTGATGAATTTCATCGGGGCGCGACTCGATCAAATCGGGCTACCGCTGATCCAGCAGCCGTTCGACGTCATCACGATGCTCGGCTTTCTCGTCCTCATCGGCACCGTCGTCAACAACCCGATCCTGCTCGTCGAGCGCGCCCTGCGGAACCTGCAGGATCGCGGCATGGACGCGTACGCGGCAGTGCTCGAGGCGACGCGCTCGCGTCTGCGCCCGATCATGATGTCGATGGTGACGACCGTGTTCGGCCTCTCGCCACTGGTCCTCAACCCGGGTGCCGGTACCGAGCTCTACCGTGGCCTCGGCGCGATCGTGCTGTTCGGCCTGTTGTTTTCGACCCTGGTCACCGTGACGTTCATGCCGGCCCTGCTGACCAGCATTTTTTGTTTGCGCGGCGGTCGCGCGCACGGCGAAACCGCGCGGGTCGCGACCGGCTCCGGATAATATAGTTAAAAACTAATGAAAACTTAAATAAATTTAATTTTATTTATTTATTTGATGCCCCTAGAGTAGCGCCATCAACGCACTCCATGGAGGCATCGCATGAATATCGACATCGGCATTTCGGCTCCGGATCGCGCCGCCATCGCGGACGGTCTGTCACGCCTGCTGGCCGACAGCTACACGCTGTATCTCAAAACCCACAATTATCACTGGAACGTGACCGGGCCGCAGTTCGCGACGCTGCACACCTTGTTCGAGACGCACTACACCGAGCTCGCCCTGGCTGTCGATCTGATCGCCGAACGGATCCGCGCGCTGGGTCACCCGGCGCCCGGGTCTTACCGCGAGTTCGCCGAACTAGGCTCGATCGAAGAAGACCACGAGGCGCCGAATGCGCGCCAGATGATCGAACGCCTGCTGGCCGGCCAGGAAGCGGTGGTGCGTACCGCGCGCGGGGTATTCGCCGCTGTCGACAAGGCCCACGACGAACCAACCGCCGATTTGCTGACTCAGCGCATGCAGGTCCACGAAAAAAACGCCTGGATGCTGCGCAGCCTGCTCGAGCAGAGCTGAACTTGAACTTTCTGCAACCATAACCAAGGAGACTGTAACCATGTTAGCCAATAAAGAAGGACAGCCCGTACCGGCCGCGGTGTTTCGCACGCTGGAAAATGACGCCTGGAAAAACCTCACCACCGCCGAGCTGTTCGACAACAAAACCGTCGTGGTGTTTTCTCTGCCGGGTGCGTTTACCCCGACCTGCTCGTCATCGCACGTACCGCGCTACAACCAGCTCGCCGCTGAGTTCGCCCGCCACGGCGTCGATGAAATTATCTGCATGTCGGTCAACGATGCGTTCGTGATGAACGAATGGCAGGACAATCAGCACGCCGATGCGTTGCGTTTCATCCCCGACGGCAACGGTGAATTCACCGAGAAGATGGGCATGCTGGTCGACAAGGACGACCTCGGTTTCGGGCGCCGCTCGTGGCGCTACTCGATGTTGGTGCGCAACGGCATCATCGAAAAGATGTTCATCGAAAACGAACAGCCCGGCGATCCCTATGCGGTTTCCGACGCCGACACCATGCTCGCCTATCTCGCACCCGACGCGCCCAAACCCGCCGACGCAACGGTCTTCTCGCGTAAAGGGTGCCCGCACTGCACGCGGGCCAAACACGCGCTGCAACAGGCCGGCATCGCGTTCGAGGAACTGGTGCTGAACCGCGATTACACCGATCGCACGTTGCGCGCGGTCAGCGCGCGGACAAGCTTTCCGCAGGTGTTCATCAACGGCGAGCACATCGGCGGCGCCGACGACCTCGAAACCTGGCTGGGAGCGCGCAAAGCGGCCTGAATTGGGTCGTTACCGATGCGGCACACGGGGCGCTCACTGCGCCCCGTTTCTATTCCGGCCCAGCGCGCGGCACAAGCCCATCTACGGCGCGTATGATCCAGGTCAATTGAGCACGCCGCGCTGCGGCGTAAACCAGCTATTCGCGTGAGGCCGGCGCTCGGTCGGCCCAGGGGTACGGGGAGCGGCGGCGTGAGCGATAACGGCCAGTACCGCGCTGAAACAGCGCGCGGGGATGTTGATGAGGCCCTGCCGGCGGTCCGCGAGTTCGGGCTGTCGGCGCCGTTGCGCTGGCTGGCGCGTGGTTTTGACGATGTGCTGCGCGCGCCGGCGCAAAGCCTGTTCTACGGCGTGGTGCTGGCCGTGATGGGCTATCTGCTGGTGCAGTATTTCGGTGGCGCGGTAGGCCTCGCCCTGACCACCGGCTTTCTGCTACTCGGCCCCTTTCTCGCCGTCGGTCTGTATGACATTTCGCGCCAGCTCGAACACGCTTCGGGCAGCAGTTTCCGCCGTTCGCTGACGGCGTGGCGGGCCAACCTGCCGGCGATCGGTTTTTATGCCCTCATCCTGATGCTGTCGCTGGCGGTGTGGACACGCATTTCGGTGGTGTTGCTGGCCCTGCTGGCGCCGTCCGGCGACGCTACTATGCTCGAGCTGCTGCGGCTGCTGCTCAACTCGCCGGCGAGCTGGCTGCTGGCCGGCGGCTACCTGGTTATCGGTGCGCTGCTGGCAGCGTTCAGTTTTGCCATTTCGGCGGTGGCCCTGCCGATGCTGCTGGAACGCGAGCGTATGGATGCGATCAGCGCCATGATCGTCAGCTTTCAGTGTATTCGCCGGAATCCATGCGCGATGGCGCTGTGGGCCGCGATCATCGTGGCATTGACCACGGCCGGCTTCCTCGCCTGGTTTGCCGGGCTGGCATTAACCATTCCGCTCATCGGCCATGCCACCTGGCATGCCTACCGCGAAGCGGTCGACGGTTATCGACAGAGCAGTGTGTCAGCGTCCGAATGAGGCGGTAAGCACCTCGGTATCGAGGTATTCGGTAACCGCCACGACCTTGTCTCCCGACCACTTGTAGACCCAGCAGTAGGTATTGTTATAGGTCCCGCCGGCCCGCGTTTTCGATTCCCCACGACCCTGACAGACCACGTAGTCGCCTTCGCCGATGAGGTTATCGGGCGTGATATGCAGATGGCCGTCGAGCAGTTCGCCGAGCGGCGCGAGCAGGCGCGCACCAACGTCGGCCATGCCGTCGTAAGTGCCCGAGAATTTCGTGTTGCCGATGATGGTCCATTGCACCTTGTCATCGAATATTCCCATCAGCGGTGCGCTGTCGCCCTTGCCAAGTGCCTTGAAACCGTCGCTGATGCGTTGTTTGCGCTGTTCGCTGGTCATTTGTTCCGTGCCTGTAAGTGAGTTCGCAGGGCCATAGCATAGGCCAAGCCCGATTCCGGAAACAGAACCGCTTACCATTCCGACAGCCGACTGAGCTCGGCCGTAGACCAGCGCTGGTTGCTGACCAGGGTGTCGCAGATCGCAGCCAGCAGGGCGATCGCGAGTGCCGGTTCGTCGCGTTTGACGGTCTCGAAGGTACTGCGCTCGAGGATCCAGCAGCGCGTGTTCGAGATCGCGATGGCGTCCGCCGCCCGCGCGCCGCTTTTAAGCAGGGCGAGTTCACCAAAAAATCCGCCGGCGCCGTAGAGCGCCAGGCGCTTGTAGTGATGTCTGGTGGTCGCAACCCGGATCTCGACCTTGCCGCGCGCGACCAGGTACAGCTCGGTACCGCTGTCGCCGCTGCCGAACAACCGTTCGCCGGCGGCGATGTCGCGGCTGCCGAGGCGGCCCTGCAGGGCTTCGATCTGCGCCGCGTTCAGGTATGCGCAGGCCCGGTTGTCAGCCAGCGCAACAACATCATCGACCTGAGTCGGCGTCGTTGCCAGGGCTTCGAGCAGGGCGTTCTCGGCAAACTCCAGCGCCTCGTCGCGGCCATTGAAGGTGAGTACCGGCGCGCCCTGTTTGCCGCCGGCCATACGAAACGCGTCGCTCAGCGAGCCGTCGATGCCGGTACCGTGGTGCAGTTCGCAACACAGCAATTGACCGCCGTGCGCATGCAGTCGGTTTGCGATCTGCTGAAAAAACTTCAGCGCCGTCAGGTCGATGCGCGTGACCTTGCGCAGGTCGACAATGATCCAGTTGGCTTGTTCGAGGTCCTGGCCGAGTTCGTCGAGCAGGCGGTCGGCGGTGCCGAAGAACAGGTTACCGCGCAATTCGTAAACGATGATGCGCTCGCCGTGGGCGTCGAGCAGGGCACGTTCGTCGGCAGGTCGCGACAGGATCGAGCGCATCTCGGTCGCCAGCGAGCGACGGTGCACCACGGGCGCGCGGATCTGATCGCGAATAAACAGCACGATGGCGATCAACACGCCGACCGCAACCGCGATCATGAGGTCGTAAAGCACCGTGATCAGGGTTACGAGTATGGCGATGGCGGCGTCCTGGCGGATGCGCGCGCGGCGCAGCCAGGTCAGGATGTCGCGGTCGGCGACGTCAAACGCGACCGCGATGATGACCCCGGCCAGCGCACCGATCGGCAGTGCGCGGGTGAGGTCGCCGGCGTAGGCTGTCAGCAGCGCAAAAAATACCCCGGTCGATAAGGTCACCCAGCGTCCGCCGCCGGATTTGATCGCAATCACCGTGGCTGCCGTCGTACCGGCGCCGGCCATGCCGCCGAGCAGGCCGCTCACCATCTGTCCGGCACCCTGGCCCATCAGTTCGCGCCGCGAGTCGTGGCGGGTGCCGGTCTGCACGTCGGCGACGACCGCGGTCAGGAGGGTGTCGAGCGAGGCGAGAATGGCGAGCGCCGCCGCCGCCGGTGCGATCACTCGCCATGGCAGCGCCTCGAGGATGGCGAAACTGACGTCGGGCAGCGACAGTTCGATGCTTGGCAGCGCACCGATCATCCACGCCGCGGGCAGCGTCCCGCCGTGCATCAGGGCAAGCAGGTGAAACACCGCGGCGCCGGCGATGAGCCCCGCGATCGGCCCGGGGATCTGCACCGCGAAGCGCGGGATCACGCGCGCCGCCGCGATCGTCACCAGCGCGGTCGCCCCCGGTAGCCAGATCCAGCCCGACCACGCCTGCCCCGCGCCGCTGCCACGCAGGGGTTCGATCTGCGAAGTGATCATGAGGATTGCCGAGCCGGTCATAAAACCGCTGACAACGGGAAACGGGATGTATTTGATCAGCCGTCCGCCGCCGCTCGCGCCGATTAAAAACTGCAGCACACCGGTCAGGGCGATAGTCACACTCAGACCGAGTGCAACGCCGATCGTGTCGAGATCGCTGGCGACCAGACCGCCCAGCGCGCCGCCGAGCAACACCAGTACCGGTCCGGTGGGTGCGCTGATGAGGCCGCGTGTGGCGCCGGCGAAGCCGCTCAGCACGCATAACACGGCGGTTCCGACCAGCCCGGCGTAGGCACCCGAAGACGCGTCGCGCCCGGCGATCGCGTAGAGCGTGACGCCGAACGCCATCGCCTGTGGCAGGAGTACGGCGGCGGCCGCCAGGGCACCCCACAGATCGCCGCTGCCGGGTCGCTCGAAGCTGAGTTGGTTGCGGGTTGGAGATGGCATAGGCGTGCCCGTGCTCGGACCGTGCAACTAAGCCTAAGCCGCCAGGTAGCCGCCGAACTGATTCAGGTCATAAAGATTGTGTACCGGCCCGGATGGGCCGGCTTACGGTGCGAGCAGGTCGCCGACCAGTCGCACCCAGTAGCTTGCGCCGATCGGAATGATCTTGTCGTTGAAATCGAAATGCGGACTGTGCAGCAGGCAGCCGCCGTCGCCGGGGCCGTTGCCGATGAATGCGTAACAGCCGGGTTTTTCTTCGAGCATATAGCCGAAATCCTCGGAGCCGGTGACCATTTCGACGTTGGTGTTGACCTGCTCGGCGCCACACACCGCGATCGCGGCGGCGGCGGCGAGTTCGGTTTCCGTGGCGCTGTTTACCGTCGGCGGGAAGCGGTGTTCGTAGTGCATGTCGAAGCGCGCGCCGTGGGCCTGGCACAGACCCTCGGCGATGGTGCGCATACGGCCCTGGATGAGGGCGCGGATGTCGTTGGAGAAACAGCGCACCGTGCCGCGCAGCACGACCTGTTCGGGGATCACGTTATAGGCTTCGCCGGCGTGAAACTGGGTCACCGAGACCACCGCTGCGTCGACCGCCTTGACGTTGCGCGAGAGGATGGTCTGCCAGGCCTGCACGAGTTCGGCGCCGATCAGGATCGGATCGACCACCAGGTGCGGCAACGCGGCGTGGCCGCCGGTGCCGGTGATGGTGAGTTCGAAAATATCCATCGCCGCCATCGCCGGCCCGGTGCGCATCGCCATCTGCCCGACCGGCAGGCCCGGCCAGTTGTGCAGGGCGTAGACCGATTCCATCGGGAAATCGTTGAACAGGCCGTCGTCCATCATCGCCTTCGCGCCGGCCTCGCCTTCTTCGGCGGGCTGAAAAATGAAATGTACGATGCCGTCGAAGTCACGATGTTCGGCGAGGTATTCGGCCGCCGCGAGCAGCATCGCGGTATGGCCGTCGTGGCCGCATGCATGCATCACGCCGTCGTGCTGCGAGCAGTGCGCGAAGCTGTTCATTTCCTTCAGCGGCAGCGCGTCCATGTCGGCGCGCAGGCCGATGGAGCGGTCGCTGGTGCCGGCCTTGATGGTACCGACCAGGCCGGTTTTACCCAGACCGCGGACCACCGGGATGCCGAAGGATTCGAGTTTGGCCGCAACCACGTCGGCGGTGCGGTGCTCCTGGTAGGCGAGTTCGGGATGGGCGTGGATGTCCTGCCGCCAGCCGGCATGAACGTCGTTGCGGGCGCTGATTTTTTCGATGATATGCATGGCTATAGGGTATGGCCTGGCGTCAGGACGCGCAATCCGCTGCCGGCGCCGCCGTTCAGCCGTCGAAATCGTAGCGTACGCGCAGGCCGCCGAAAACGTTGCGGTCGGGCGCCGCTTCGAAGTAGCGACTGGTCGCGTCCTCGATGCGGATCTCCTGGTTGTAATCCTCGTCGAACAGGTTGTTGATGCCGAAGTTTGGTGAAAACGTCAGTTTGCCGTAGCGGAAGTCATAACCGAGCACCAGGCTCGAAACATCGTAGCTATCGACCTTGGCCAGATTGAGGTTGTCGGCAAAAATCGAGCCGACATAGGTCCAGTCCCACTTCAGGTAGACGCCCGAGGTGTGGGTGTAATCGAGTTCCAGGTAGCCGTGGTGGCGTGGCACGCCGGGCAGGGTATTGCCTTCGGCCAGTTCGGTGCTTGGAAAGCGGTCGAACTCGAGGTCGGTATAGGTATAGGACAACGAGAAATCGAGCCCCGGCAGCAGTTCGGCGACGATGCTGGTTTCGACGCCGTGGCGATCGGTGTCTGCATTGTTGAAAAACGCCCGCCCGCCGATGTTTGTCACCGTGGTGACCTCGTCTTCGACGTTCATGTCGTAGAACGCGAAGTCGTAACGCAGCCGTTCCCAGACGATACCCTTGAGGCCGATTTCATAACCGCGCGTGCGCTGGGCGGCGACGTTGGCAAACCCGCCGAGGGTGCCGTCCTGGGCCGGGTTGGCGAATTCGGTGAAGGTCGGCGTTTCGAACGCGGTGGCGTAATTTGCATACAGGTTGAGCGCGGTCAGCGGGCTGTACACCGCGCCGAACATGTAATTGATTTCGTTGAACTTGAGGGTGTCGGACTGATCGCCGTTGGCGGTAAAGCGATCCTCGATGTCGAACTTGACGTGGTCGTAACGCAGCCCGGCCTGCAGGTTGACCTGTTTATGGAGGGCGAATTCTTCCTGCAGGAATACCCCCACCGTGTCGGCATTTTCGTCCTGGTCAAAGGCCAGCGGCCCGGGCTGTCCCGACAGGTTGTTGAATCGTTGGCGATCGTCGGTCATCGAATCGACATCGACGCCTAAGGTGATCCGGTTGTCGTGGCCGAACCACGCGGTACTGTTGGAATATTGCGCGCCGCCGCCGAAAAAGAAGCGCTGAAACTCGACGATGCCGGTGCCGAGAAACGGCGGCAGCGGCAGATTGGCCTCGAAGTCGCGCCAGTTGTAGTAGTTGCGCAGGGTGAACTCGTGGACGCCCAGCGCTTTCCGCCACGACCACGCCAGTTTCTGTTCGCTGACCTCCTCGCCGGCGTCCAGCGCGACGTTGCGGTCACGCGCGGCGCGCGGGTCGGCTGCGCGCTCGGCGGCGTTCTGACCGCCGGCGTCGTCGGCGATCGGCGACTCCGCGGCGCGAAATATGAGCTGGCCGATCGAGCCGTCGGCGAATTCGTATTTGAGTTTGCTGTTGATGGTGCCGTGTTTGACCCGCGAATGGTCGCGATAACCGTCGTAGTCGAGGTAAGATCCGTTCAGGTAATAGTTCAGCCGGCCGTGCTGGCCGCCGGTCTTGAACAGGTAACGATCGAAGTCGAATTCGCCGAAGCTGAGTCCGGCTTCCGCGAAAGGCGTCTCCGGGCCTTCTTCGGTATAAATATTGATCACGCCGCCGGCCGAGGCGCCATACAGCGCCGACGCCGGGCCGCGCATGACCTCGACCCGGGCGACGTTGCTGAGGTCGAGATCGTCCAATGCAGTCTGGCCGTCGGGGGTGGTCGAGGGAATGCCGTCAACGTAGACCTTCAGGCCGCGCACGCCGAAATTCGAACGCGCGCCGAAGCCACGAATAGAAATACGCAGATCGCGCGAATAGTTGTAGCGGTTGGAAAAATACAGCCCCGGGACCCGGCCCAGCGATTCGTCCAGCCCGAGCTGCTGGCGCGCGCGGATGGCATCGGAGCCGACACTGGTGACGGCCATCGGCAGGGTCAGCGAATCGCGTTCGACACGGGTCGCGGTGACGATGGTTTCGTCCATGGCGCCGGCGCAGAACGGCGCCAGCAGCCCGGCGAGGACGAGCCCGGCGATTGGTTGCGCGGTATTCAAGATTGCACTCCGTAACGTCTCGAGACAGGGATCGGCAAATGTTAACAACTATCCGCGCGGAAGGATTGACCTACCTCGTATTCGGCGCTTCCTTACGCAAGGCCGGCACGTTCGCGCGCGGCGAGCAGGCGCTCGGCGATAGCCTTGAAAGCATCCACGCTGTCGTAGCGCTCGGCGTGCTCCACGCCGCTGCAACCGACCTCGGCGAGGCGCTTGAGTTGCTCGGCCGCTTGTCCGGGGTCATCGAGGTCGAGGCGGGTCAGCGGTATCACCTGCGGCGGTGGTTTACCGGCCGCGCGCATGCGCTCGCGCAGTTCGGCGATCGGTTCGCGCAGCTTGTCCGCATCGCCAAGGGTCGGCATCCAGCCGTCGCCGTATGCCACCGTACGCTTCAGCGCAGCGGCGCCGACACCGCCGACCAGGATCGGCGGGCGCGCCGGGCGCGGGCTGAAAATGAAGGTCTGGCCGTTGCGCGTGACCTCATCGTTGGCGAAACATTCATGCAGGAAAGCCAGCGTCGCATCGGTGATCGCGCCGCGCTCACTTTTATTGACGTCGGCGGCGATAAACTCGGCTTCCATCCAGCCGGCGCCGATCCCCAGCGTGAGTCGGCCTTTGCTCAGTTCCTGGATCGCGGCGACCCAGTTGGCGGTTGCCAGGGCCGGTCGATAGGGCACCACCAGCACCGAGGTGCCAATGCCGATACGCTGCGTGATGCCGGCGACGAAGGCGAGCGTGGCGAGGGCGTCGACATAGCGGCCGCCGGAACCTTCGGCATCGTCCGGCGGGATCGCAACATGATCCAGTACCCACAGGTGATCGAGGCCGCTGTCGTCGCCGGCGCGCGCGCACTCAGCGATGAAGTCGGTGGTTGCGACCGGGCCCGAGTTGCGCAACAGCATCCCTAATTGCATGTCAGTGTTTCCCTTTCATGGGTCGGCGTTGCTGCCGACTCAAAGATAGTCCGCTTCGGTGCTGTTGCCGAGGCGCTGCTCGACCTGTTCGATGCTGTTTGACCACTGCTCGCGTTCGAGCGCAAAAATTTCTGCTTCGAGTTCGTCGAGCACCGCGCAGTCATAGGGCGGCCTTGCGAGGACTCCAAACAGGGTTGCGACCAGCGCGTCGCGGCGTTCCGATAATGCGTTCGCGGCGGGACTGTCGGCGAGGCCAAGGGTGTAGGCTTCCCATTCGCTGTGGCTCCATTGTTCCTTGATCGACAGCGCGCGCAGGCGTTCACTGAGCGCCGCCTCGCCGGCGTCGTCGATCGCTTCGAGGCCGGCGAAAATCTCTTTCGGCCGTTCGTTGCTGCAGCTACCGGCGGCGGACGTGGCGAGGGGCGCCAGGGCAAGGACTGCAGCAATGGCAAGGGCTGCAGCGGACAGGCAGGTGTTGTTCATGGTCGGATCTCTCGAACAGTGATGGCCGTTCAACGCGTCTGGTAGTAACCAAAGGCGCTCCAGCCGCCGTCGATGACCAGGGTTTCGCCGGTCATGAAACCGGCATCTTCACTGGCGACGAAACGCACCGCCCTGGCCACGTCGGCGCCGCTGCCGAGCCGGCGCTGCGGCGTACGCCGTTCGAGGTCAGCGAGCGCCAGCTTGCCTTCGGCGGCGAGCTTGTCGATCAAATCCGTGCGGATGTAGCCGGGCGCGATGCAGTTAACACGAATATCGTAACGCGCCCATTCTATGGCCATCACCCGCGTCATCTGATCAACGGCGGCTTTGGACGTGCAGTAGCCGAGCGTGGCCGGAAAGGCGTTGCGGCCGAGGATCGAACCGATATTGATGATCCCGCCGCCACCGTTGTCTTTCATCTGGCGGGCGGCGGCCTGGGAGCACAAAAAAATCGACTTGCAGTTGATGTTCATGTGCAGGTCCCAGTTTTCTTCGCTCATGTGCAGGGTCGGCATGGGCTGGGAGATGCCGGCGTTATTGACCAGCACGTCGAGCGGCCCGAGCGAGTCGGCAACTTCCTCAAACAATTGCGCGACCTGGGCCGCGACCTCGACCCGGCAGCCGAAAGCCTGGGCTCGGCCGCCGCGCTGCTCGATCGCGGCCACCACGCCGGCGGCGTTCTCGGCGCGGGTTGCGACGCAGGCCACGCGCGCCCCGGCGCTCGCCATCTCGAGTGCAATCGACTCGCCGATGCCGCGGCTGGCACCGGTCACCATGACGGTTTTTCCGGCCAGGTTGTCAGTCATGGTGCCGGCGTCCTCAGAAGGACCAGTTTTCGGTATACGGGCGCAACTCGATTTCGTTGCTCCATGCCGACTTCGGCTGTTGATGGGCCCACAGGTAACTCTCGGCGACGTCGTCACAGTTGGAGGTCGCCTCGACGTCGAACCTGGCGCCGAGCATGTCGCGCACCATCGGCACATCGAGCATGCAGTCGAGGCGTACATGTACGACGTGGATACCGTCCTTGGCATGAGCTTTGGCCAGCGACTGCGACAGGCCGCGCAGGCCGAACTTGCCGATCGCAAACAGCGGGTTGGTGCCCGAACCACGCAGCGCCGCGGTTGCGCTGGAAAACATCACGCTGCCGTGGCCGCGCGCGATCATGGCCGGCATCACCGCCTTGGCCGCGGCGAACGCGCCGACCACTTCGAGGCGGAATATGTCCTCCAGATCGGCGTAGCTCATGTCGAGCGGTGCGCGCAGTTCGTAAGGGCCGCGCGCGTTGTAGATCAGAACCTCGATCGGCCCGAGCTGGTCGCTGACCGTGCCGAGCGCGGCGGCCAGGGTTTCGGGCTGGGTCGCGTCGGCGGCGAAATAGGCGTGCGGGAGTTTATTGTCGGCCTTTTTTGCCGCGGCGAGCGCGACGGCGCTGCCTTTGGCGCTGCGCGACAGCAGCGCCAGGGTGTAACCGGCGCGGGCGAAACGTGCGGCCAGCGCCTGGCCGAGTCCGTCGCCGGCGCCGACGATTGCGCATACCTGGGTCATAGCGGGATCTCCTGTTGTGATTGACGCGCGACGCGTCGGGTCAGTGCGGCCGCGGTCAGGGTGCCGACCACGGCGATCCCCGCCAGCAGCAGAAAATAGTGCTGGTGACCGCCGAGGCCGGGGGTGGCGTCGAGCAGGCGCCCGGCGATGGGGGCAAAAAATATGTCCGGCGTGTAGCCCACCACCGACACCAGGCCAACCGCGGTGCCGGTCAGCTGTGCCGGTACTCGGGTTTCCTCGAGCAGCGCGAAGTACAACGCACGCAGGGCAAACACGGCCACGAAGCTTACGATGATATTGAGGTAGATGATCGACAGCAACGCCGGCGTCGGCGCAAACGAGCCGAGCAGGGCATAAACCACCGCCAGCGCGGCAAACAGCACCGCGATGCTGCGTCCGGCGCCACAGCGGTCGGCAATCAATCCGGCGCTGACCGCGGCCAGCGGCCGGATATAGGCGGCGCTGGCGGTGAAGCTGGCCGCCGCGACTTCGCCCATGCCGAGCACCTCGTAGGCGTACAGCGCGTAATTATCCAGGCCTTTATAACCGCAGTAGGCGACCACCACGATCAGCGCCTGCATCCACACCAGCGGCTGCCGCAGCACGCGGGTGACGGTCTGCAGCGCGAATGGCGCACGCTGTTCGCGGCCGCGGCCGTCGTTCGGCAGGAAGGCCCACACCAGCGCCGCGGCCAGCGCCGTAATGGCGGTGTAAAACCCGATCACGGCCTGCATCGCGGCGCGGCGCTGATCGGCGTCGGGTACGCCATCAGGATCGGGCACAAACGCCGCGAAACACATTACCGCGAGCGTCGCGAAGCCGGCCGCGGCGAGTCCGCGACCGCCTTCGAGCAGGCCGAAGGCGCGCCCCTGCGCGCTACGACCACCCCATTGCCGAGTGGCGCGGATCATCGCCGCCCAGAACAGAAAAATTGTCGTCACGCCCCAGTAGCCATACAGCACGGCGAGGCCCAGCGACTGCGGAATGGTCAGCAGATAAACGCCACCGAGCGCGGTTGCCGCCAGCGACGCCGCCATCAGACGCCGCGGTGCGATGCGGTCGGCGAGGATGCCGCCGGGGAAATACGTCAGCATGGCGGTGACTCCGTAGACCGCGAACACGTCGCCGAGCTCGGCATTGCTTAAGCCAAAAGTCTCCAGCACCGAGGGGCGAAAATAACGGGGCAGGTGAAACGGCAGGCAGAAAATCATTTCGCCGGCCAGGATCAGCAACGCCAGCGTGAACCAGCGTCGTGGCGTCTGCGTCGGCCTTTCGGGCATGACTTGTTCGGTGGTTCCCTGGCTTGGCGCGGGGCCTCGGTTCCGCGCCGGCGTGCTCAGCGGCGATGTACGAGACCAGGTTTCGCAGCGCGCAGTTCGGCGGCGACCGCGCGCGCCTGATCTTCGTCGGCATACACCAGGTCGCTGAACAGGACGACCGGAATATGTGGGTCGACACACAGCTGGCCGACCGCAAAGCCGCCGGTTTCCGCCGCGACCACCACGTACCAGCCGGTCACCAGGCCCGGGCGGTAGCCGTTCATCTTGTACAGCAGTTTGGCGAAATCGGCATACGGGCCGTGCGGCTCGACGGCGCGCGGGGCAGGGGCGTCCTGTTCGACCTGGTGTGTCGACCAGCGCCACGGCAGGCTCGCGGCGCCCTTGCCGGCCATCGCCTCACGCCCGCGCAGCCCCGGGTGCAGCCACCAGTAGTGATCCCGTTCGAGTTCGACCTCGTCCGGGTTGCTTTTGCTCATGGCAATGCGCCCGGTTTGAGGAAGCCGTCGATGGCGTTGCGCATGATCCGCGATACGTTGTTGTCGTAGTCGTTGTGCTGCAGTGATCCGCACCATGACATCGATCCGACCGAGAACACCGCACCGTCGTTCGGGGTTTTGTAATAAACGATATCGGCGCGTGTCCACGGATTGGTTTCGCCGGTGCCGCCCGGGATGTAGCCACGCGCATTGAACGTCGATTCCTCGGTCACCGAGACAAACATATCCGAGTGGCCCTCGGAATGGGCCAGCAGGTAGGCACGGTGCGGGGTGCCCAATTCGAGGTCGTAGCGATCGAGTTCGAGACCGGCGGCACCACCGCCGACCAGGCCAAAGTTGCCGATCGGTTCGTCCCGGCCGACGCCGTCGAACAGCCACTTGCACTGCGGCAGTTCGCTGTCCGGCGCGCGCCGGTAATACGACGAATAGGTCAGCCCGAACGAGGTGAAGGTAACTCCCAGCAGCTTGCTCATTGCACGCCCGCGCACCCGCCACAAGCCGCCGTGTTTACCGTCGAAGGCGTTGCAGTATTCGCCCGGTGCGATGGTCCAGGCGCGGGTCCCGTTATCGCCTTTGCGTACCTCGACGATGTTCGGATTGTCCGGATGCGGCTGGCAGATCCAGTAAAAGCCGTTGGCCGCCAGGTACATCCAGCGGCCGCCTTCGAGCTGGTAATCGTGGTAGGCGTCCATCTGCTGTTCGGACATGTATTCGGGGTGATGCCCGGTCAGCACCAGCGGGTAGCGATTGAGCAACTGCTTGCCTTCGCGCTGCACGTCTTCGTCGGTATAAATGTCGACCGCGTAGTCCATCTCGTGCAGCCAGTCGACGAGGTGCAGATCGGCATTGAACTGCCACAGCGAGGGCGACAGTACGTGCAGATACTTGGGGCGCATGTTCAGGATCGGCCGCAGGCGCGAGGAGATATTCACGCCCCAGCCGTCGCGATAGCTGGTATAGGTGCCGAGCCCGTAGCCACGTTCCTGGTTGAGCAGCAGGTCTTCGGGCTGCAGCAAAGGCACCTGGCCGGTCAGGAGCTGGGCGATGACCGAGTTCACGCTGAGGTTGTCGTTGGCGTAGGCCATGTAACTGTGCGTTGACATGACCAGGGCGATTCTGGCGGTGGTGGTGCCGGCTACCGGCCGCACAAAAAACGGAATGTAGTCTTCGTGATCCGGCGCCGACTTGCCGTCGACGCGGAGCCGCGCGGCGTATACACCGCTGCCCATTCGTTCCGGGATACGCAGGGTGAAAGCGGGTTCCCAGCGCGCGTCATCGACCGACTCGTCGTGGAAATGAATCGCGCCGTATTCCTGCGGGCCGTGCACGAAACTCATGTAATGCGAAGACCAGTTGTGCCCCGGCATGCCGCGTACCGGCAGGTTGACGCCGACGCCGTGCAGCTTGTTCGGACTCAGGTCGACGATATGGGTGGAGGCGGCGTTGTCGTGGATATTGGCGCTGAAATCCCATACCGCAACGAGGTCCCGGCGCAGTTCCGTCGGTAACGCTTCCATGCGCGGTGCAGCGAGCAGCAACTCGATTTCGCCGCGATCCAGCGCGCGCGCCGCGAGCCGCGGCCGATCGATGCGGCCGTTGAACTTGTGGGTATGTTCAGGGATCGGCCACGGTTCGGCGAGGTGGTCGTAATGTCCGCCGTATACTTCCCGCCCACTGTCGACCGTCGCCGAGCTGGCCGCCATCAGCAGCGGTGCGCGATTGTTTTTGGCGCCACCGCCGGCGGCGCGAAACTTGACCAGCGCTTCGGTGTCTTCGCGAGGGTGCAGCATGCTCATGCCGTGGCCGCCGTTGGTGGCGGTGAGGAACGGGATCTGGGCGATAAACCCTCGGCCGCTCGGCATCGTAGCTGACCATGACCTTGTACCAGAGCTTGCGCATCAGCGGTTTCGCGGTACTGAAGCGCTCGACTTTGCCGCGCCCGCGTCCGAGCCGGAACTCGAGCTCACCGGCATTATTGATATACAGCGCGTAGCCGGTGGCGGTGCTGGTATCGAACTTGGTGAGGATTGCCTGCTCGCCGACCGCCACACCTTCGGTATCGGTCAGCGGCGTGGTCGGGTAGATGTAGGCGCACAGGCTGAGGCTGGCGAGGTCGAGGCGCTCATCGTTCGGCACCATGATGTAGCTGCCGGCCATCAGCGGCTGGTTTTTGCCGCGGTAAACCTTGTTGACCGCGGTACGGATAACCTTTTCCTTGAAGCCCGGACCTTCCGGATTGGTGTCGCCATTGATCAGGCGCACGATGTCGGCACGGTAGGACTCGTTGAACTCGCTGTGCACGTAGAACGTGATGTCATCGCCGGGCGCCACCGAGCAGCGGTCGGAATAGCCGGTCACGCGCAATAAATAATCCTGTTTCATGTTCGCCCCCCGCCTACATACGGATTTCGTAGTGGGCGCACAGCGCCTTCAGACGTTTGAGAAAAATCGCGTGTTCGGCGTCTTCTCGGCTGGCGTAGGTTTCGCTCGTGATTTTCACCACACCGCCGCGCCGGCCTGGCAGAATGCCGATGGCATATTCTTTCCAGGGCCGGGTTTCGACGATGGTGTGTTTGCCGGCCTGCGGCACCATGCGCAGCTTGTCGATGAGCTGGGCGAGCGTGCGGCTGTGCAGCGGAGGTGGCGTGCCGGGTTGGGTCGCGGCGCCGCGCGGATGGCGGCGGTGTTCAGCGATCAATGCATCGCGCCTGGCCTTGTCCCGCAGGTGCTCGAGCAGGTAAGTGCGGACGTTGTAATCGTCGACCGCGCCGAGCGCGTAATTGTTTTGCAGTGCCGTGCTGGCGCGCCGGCCTTTGGCACGCGATTTCGTTTCACCCATGTCCACCCCCCTGCGGTGATCGTTGGCGGCTTTCACCGACGCCACTGATTAAAGGCGAGTTTCCCGCTTCGCGCAAATCGTCGGCGCGGTACCATATACTCCTGCTATCGGCGAGATATCGAGGACGCAGGTCATGGCTGAGTGGTATCCCAAAAAAACCTTCGGTTCGCTGGTCGACACCATGGCGGAACGGTTCGGCGACCGCGAGGCGCTGCTGTTCAACGACGAGTGTTATACCTTTGCCGAAGTTCGTGACCGTATCGACGAAGTTGCGCGGGGCTTGATCAACCTCGGCGTGCAACCTGGTGAACACGTCGCGCTGTGGATGATGAACCGGCCGGAATGGATCTTTTCGATGTTCGCGCTGGCGCGCATCGGCGCGGTACAGGTGCCGGTCAATACCCGCTTTCGCACCCACGATCTCGCCTACCTGCTCAAACAGTCCGACAGCGCCTACCTGATCACGCACGACGTGTCCGGGCCGATCGACTTCCTGGCCATGGTGCGCGAAGTGGTGAAGCTGCCGGAGCGCGGCGTCGACATCAAGGACGCCGATTACCCGCGCATGCGCAAGGTGGTGATTTTCGGTGAAGACGAACACAGCGGCGTGGTCAATTTCGACGCCATGCTCGACGGCGCCGCGGAAGTCGATAACGAAACCCTGGCCGGGCGCATCGACAGCGTCGATCCCGATCACCCGGTGTTCATCATGTATACCTCGGGCACGACCGGCTTTCCCAAAGGCGTCATGCACAACCACATCATGTTGCGCCTGATCGAGGAACGCGCGTTCCGGCTTTCAATCACGCCGGCCGATACGATCCTGAATTACCTGCCACTGTTTCACCTGTTTTCGTATTCCGAGGCAGCCCTGACCTCGATGCTGACCGGCGCGCGCCAGGTGCTGATGGAAACTTTCGATCCCGAGCAATGCATGCGCCTGGTCGAAAGCCAGCGCGTCAGCATCATGCACGGCTTCGAAACCCACCTGAAAGATCTGACCGAAGCCCAGCAGCGCCTCAAGGTCGACATTTCAAGCCTGCGCTGCGGGGTGTTTGCGACCGGCATGCAGAGCGCCGTGCCGATCGCGCGCAAGGCTGCTGAAGTGCTCCACCCGATGGTCACGATCACCGGCTACGGCATGAGCGAAATGGGCGCCGGGACCGCGGTCGGCGGTCTCGGCGACAGCGTCGAGCAACGTGCGGAATCGTCGGGCTACCCGGCCCCGGGCTACGAATTCCGCATCATCGATCCGGCCACCAACCGCGAACAACCGGTCGGTGAGCCGGGTGAGATCCTGGTCAAGGGGTATGGCCTGATGATGGAGTACTACAACAAGCCGAAAGAAACCGCGGATTCCTACGATGACGATGGCTGGTTTCACACCGGCGATACCGGCGTGCTGCGCGAGGATGGCTACATCCGTTTTTTCGGACGCTACAAGGACATGCTCAAGGTCGGTGGTGAGAACGTCGACCCAATGGAAGTGGAAGCGCTGCTGTTGGGGCTCGAAGGGGTCCAGCAGGTCGCGGTCGTAGCCTACCCGGACCCGCGTCTGACCGACGTTCCGGTTGCATACATCCAGCTTCGCGCCGGCGCCGAACTGAGCGAAAAAACGGTCATCGATTTCTGCCGCGGCAAAGTCGCAACGTTCAAGATCCCGCGCCACGTATTGTTCATCGACGAGTTTCCGATGACCGGTTCGGGCAAGATCCGTAAAGTCGAGTTGCGCGAGGACGCTAAACAGAAACTGGCCGAGCAGCGCGCGCAACTGTCGGGCTAGGCGGGACGTGTGAACTGTTTGGCAGAATCGCGCCGTGCAGGTCGCGGACTGCATCACAATTGGCTCGTGACGCGGCACGATCGGACAGAATTGTTGTCATACTCGCTACACCTCAACTGGAAGCTGCTTGTCATGAAGCGCACCCTGATTGCCCTCGGATTCTCACTGTCATTCTGCGGCCCGCTCGGCGCGGTGGATGATCTGACCATAGACTCCGCCGTCGGCGGCGCGATCGGTGGCGCTATCGGTGGCGCTGTCGGCGCCGAATTAGGCGGCCGCGACGGTGCCATCATCGGCGCCGGGCTCGGTGCGGCCACCGGCACCGCGGTCAATACGCGCGAATACGCTGACCACGATCACCATGGCGACCATGGTCACGGTGACCAGCACAGGCAGTACTACAGGTCCGGTAAACACGGCTATGCTACCGGCACGTTCTGCCCGCCCGGGCAGGCTAAGAAAGGCCGCTGCTGAGCGCACGCCAAGACGACAACGCGCAACCTGCGCGTTGTCACGTGCGGGTTAACGCTCGCGCTCCACTACGAAGCCGCCGGCCATGCCGGCGGCGATGGCGCGGCATCAGCGGTACACCTCGCCCGGCCTGACCGTCACGCTCCGACGCGATAGAATCCCGCGACAATTCATCCGGGAACCCACCCATGTACGCCAATATCACCGCCTCGCCCGACGCGCTGAAAGCGCAGCTTGTTGCTTTCATGGACAAGCACGTCTATCCCAATGAACACGTTTACCACGAACAACTCAACGCGCTGCCGGACCGTTTCGGGACGGTGCCGCTGATGGAAGACCTGAAGGCGAAAGCGCGCGAGGAAGGTCTGTGGAACCTGTTTGTGCCGCGCGACCATGGCGGCCTGAGCAATGCCGATTACGCACCGCTGGCCGAGATCATGGGCCGCGTGTTGTGGTCGCCGGAAGTATTCAACTGCAACGCTCCGGACACCGGCAACATGGAAGTGTTCATGAAGTACGGCAGCGAGGCGCAAAAGAAACAGTGGCTGACCCCGCTGCTGGCCG
>CALOBG010000102.1:0-24340 GCA_942490995.1 uncultured Gammaproteobacteria bacterium | reverse complement strand
TGTCGCCAGACCCGTTGGTCGTTGACGGTGAACGTGGCGAGCATCGACTCCGCGAAAACTTTCTGGAATCCGCGCAATATACAGCGGTAGACGCGCCGCGCCGAGTACTCGGTTGGCTTAGACTTGTCGGGTATGTATCGGCGACTTGGCAACTGTCCAGCTGGTCTCAAACTCTTCGCGGCTCAGCTCCGGGCAGCCGGGTCGGCGCGCGCACTCCCCAGGCGCGATCCTGTAGAGCACCGTGCGCAGTTCCTCCAGGCCGACGACGCCCGGCAGCTGGACTCATCAGCTGCTCGTAGTCGCCGGAGCCGTAGGCGCGAATCTTCCGACGGTTTCCGCCCGGTGATAATCGCCGCCGGGGCGGCATTCTCCGACCGATCGTAGCTTCCGAGCGTGAAATCCTTGCCGCAGTGCTTGATCGATCATATCGCGCTGACATCGTTTTCGTCGAGCCGTTCGACCAGTTGAAATGGGCTCTCGCCGGTATTCTCTCGGTCCGCCGCGCCGGCCAGGGCTGCGCGCTGGGCGGCTCTTCGGTTTGATGCATTCGGCTTTTCGACCAGGCTCCAGTACCACGCACGTTCTGCAGGGCCGGCTGATGGCAAGATCTTGCGCACCTCGTCCGCCGATGACTACAGCCAAGGCACGCGCGGCGGACGAGGCGCAGGAACCACGAGGGCGGCGCTCGCGCTCGCTGACGCGCCGGCTAGACCTCACGACGATCGATGTTCAGCGAACCCCGGACGGCATGGGTCTTCCCCGCCCCAGAGTACCCGGTCCCATAGACGCTTGATGATTTAATCTGTGATCTGAGGCCGCCAGCGCGCCGCGCGCCGACCGAGCCCACCGCTGACCTGGCGCCACGTTGGCATGTTGGCATTCGAAAGGCCCGGGCCGGCGCGCCACCGCGACCTACAACCCGGTAGGGCTCACTTGGCGGCCCCGCAATTTATCTCCGCCGACGGCTGCGTCGTCGTTCGGGCCTGCAGCATGACGCGCTTGCCGTCCTGGAGCTGCTTGAGGTGCAGCCGCCCGAATATCAGCGCGCAGTCATGTCGGAATGTACTCGGCGACGGTACCGTCGACACCCGAAATGGGAGCAGCTCGCCAAGCCGTTACCAGACGCCGACATGAGGTGCGCATCGAGCGCTCCGCTCGATGGCTTGTGCTCCGGGCACGTGGCTTGCTCCCGGAACCCGGGTCGCCGCGGCGGTTACCGTCCTCCGGTTTCCGGTTGGGAGCCGACACCGGTGAGAACAGCAACTCGATCACGTTTTGAGCTCGGTCTTGAAATCGATCCGAGTTCTTTGATTTTGGCGCGGCGCGACGGTTCCCGTTTACGACGCCGATATTCATCGACTCGGTGCTCCCCGCCTAATCGCGATATCGATTTGATCTTCCACGGAAACAGTCACGCTTTCGTCGTACCGCGACGCACCATCGAAAACACCGGTCGCCGACAGATCGTCGGTCCGGACCGGCAACAGTCGTCGGCACGCCTTCGACGAACGGCCGCGGACGAGCGATCCGCTCGTCGATGGTCTTGAGATCGCGGCCCGGCGCCTCGGTCCGCTCGCGCGCGCGCTCGTCGGCGAGCCCACTCCAGATCGTCGCGCGCGGCGGCAACAACTAAAAATCGAGGCGATGGTTTTGGTCGCGTCGCCTTATGCCGTCGTTAACCCAATTTGGCGGCTCGGAAAATCGTGCGGCTATTTGCGTGTACCAAACGCCTTTTGCGCGAGTTCTGTCGCCTGCAGTCGTGCTCCCGCGCGAGTGATAGTTGCCGCTCGATTTTGCCGGACACGACCTTTTGCCAGCTCGCGTGAAACGTTGACGTCCGTCGCAGCCGCTTCACAGGAGCGGCTATGATGCGTTCTTCGGAATCCGGCGCGCGAGCACTGCTTTATCGGTTTCCGCGCGACGCAACTTCTCCACCACCACAGATCAATGGTCGTGGGCATGGGTTGGCCCCGGCGCGTCACGATAGCCGACCGCGACCACGCCAGATTGGCGCAGCAGGGTCAGTGGCGCCGCGACGATATTCGACGGTCGCCCAGCATGAGTAGATCAGCCCCCTGATGGCGATAAATAAAATCATGTGGATCACGCCGGGGCCGGGCGGCGTGCGCGGGATCGGACGCGGGTGGAGCACAATGTCGTCGGCGGCATCTCGCGCTCATGACTCACCCCGCTATTTTGCCGCAACGCTGATGGCTCACCCTGAACCCGCGGTCGGCTCACCGCGCTCGATGGGTGCCAAAGTTTTCGAACAGGCGCAACCTTATACCCGTCGTTTTCGGTCTCGATGATTTTGTAGCATCGTGTCCACCACCCTGAAGTTAGCCAACGACATCGTTGGTCTGGGCCGCCGCGTCGTTACCTCGCGGCAAGAACTCTCTCGGGCAGTACACCGACGTAACCACCGACATCTTGGGTCGCCGGAGGGCGCGCCAGCGCGGCGAAATCCCCACAAGCGTCCGCCGCGCGGGCCGTGCTGCGTCCATCGTACTGCGTCGGGGTGACGATTACGCGCCACCGAGAGCTGCATCCCAGCTCGGCAAAAGTGTCATCCAACGCTTCGTCTCGCCAGGCGTGGCGCGTAGTTTGCTCCGCAACAGCTCGCTGCGCGCTCTGTCCAGGGTCCGGTAGCTGATCCCCAGCCACGCGCAGCGCTCCGTCGCCGCGGCAGCATCAGTCCCCGCGTCGCTTTTCGTCGAGGAGCAGGCGTCTGTGACTACTTCATCGATGGCGGTCGCGCTACCGATCACCTCAAAGTTCACAGATCGCGTCGTTGAGGTTCGAAGTATGCTCCACCGTCAGCGCCTTTCGTCGCGGACAGCGATGCATCATTCCGCATCTGCCAGCGGCGTCGATAAGTTCTGGGCTAACGTCAGCCTCTTGAACACCGACAGAGGCGCTTAGATCGACCCCGGCACCGAAAGGTCAGCCTGCGTCAGGCCCGTTCGCCGAGTTCGGCGCCGTATCAGCGGCGCTCGGCCGCTCAGCCCGTCGATGTCGCCGCGTTCGAGGTAAGGTGCCGGGGAGCGTCTGAGCCGAGCTCCCCGGGTAGGGCGAGGTCGTTGCCGGCTTACCGCTGGTACCGTACTGTTTATCGAACAGACCGGGGAATTCTGGCAGACATTGAGCGATAATACAGGCACCGGCGTTCCTCGATCTGGCGCAGATCCTGGTTGGTCGCCGCGATGTCCGTTCGCATGTCGGTACAGTCGACCTGCTCGCCGGGCACGCGCAGCAATCTTGACTCCGCGCCGATAGACGAGTCGGTCGATTCGTCGAGAAATGTTTGCCTTTGCGGCTGGTTGCACCGGCAACGTGCTCGAACAGTTCCGACTCGATGAGTCCGGTCGCAAAGACGGCGACGAAATTGGCACGCCCACCGGGCCGGCACGACCCCGCGCAGTGCGCCCTGTCCCGCCTTCCATCAGCACCGACAGATCGGTGGGTGCGACAGACCGGCAGGATTTTCTGGATCCGGGCTCTGCCCGACCCCGAGACGCACTTCGTCCGGCTCATACGTGTACGGCTGGGCTTGCGGCGAAAGGCGCCACGGTTTCGCGCACCCGACGGGATTGGGTCGCGTGTGACCAGGGTGCGAAAAGTACCGCACGCGGCTTCGGTCAACCCGGGCCCCAGGACGCGGACTCCGAGTGACTCGGGCATTGGCGATCGCTCACTTACACTGGCCGCGGCCCCCGCCCGCCGGAAATCGTGTTGACTGGACCCGACACGCTGCGGGCCGTAGGCCGTATCGCGCCAAATTTCACTCCGCCCGACGCGCTCCGCCGACCGCCGCCAGCATCGGCTCCGTCGAGTCGGATCGAGCGCTGGCGCCCATCCGGCACCGATGCAACGCGGTGAAGAAATCGCGATGTCGCGATTTCTCCACCGCGTTGCAGCAAGTCGGTGCCGGATGGGTAATAGGCACTCGATCCGACTCGACAGGCCGGCTATGCTTCGAGCCTGCTGTCGTCCCGGCGTGAGCGGTCGGCGACCTGACACGCAATCCGAACACAGCGCGGAGACGAATTTGGCACGATACGGCCCGCATACGGCCCACGAGTTTGACGATGTCGGGTCCAGTCAACGCGATTTCCGGCGGGCGGGACAGCACGCGGCCAGTGTAAGTGAAGCGATCGCCAATGTTGAGTCACTCAAGGTCCGCGTCCTGGAATGGCCCGGGTTGACCGAAGCCGCGCGTGCCGAATTTTTTCGCACCCTGGACAGTCTGCGCGGAACCCTGATCCAATCCATCCAGGTGCGCGAAACCGTGGCGCCGCTCGCCCAGCCTGCCAAGCCCAGCCGTACACGTATGAGTCCGGACGAAATGCGTCTCGAAGGCATCATCGGGCAGAGCCCGGAGATCCAGAAAATCCTGCGCATTCTGGCCAAGATCGCACCCACCGATCTGTCGGTGCTGATGGAAGGCGAGACCGGCGTCGGCAAGGAACTTTTTGCGCGGATCATTCATGCCAACAGTGGGCGTGCCAATTTCGTCGCCGTCAACTGCGGTGCGTTCCCCGCCGGACTCATCGAATCGGAACTGTTCGGGCACCTGAAGGGGGCGTTTACCGGTGCAACCAGCAATCGCAAAGGCAAATTCGAAGAAGCCGACGGTGGCACGATATTTCTCGACGAAATCGGTGAACTCGATCTATCGGCGCAGGTCAAGTTGCCCGCGTGCTCGAATCCGGCGAGCTGCAGCGGGTCGGCTCGGACAAGCTGACCGCCACCGACGTGCGGGTGATCGCGGCGACCAACCAGGATCTGCGCCAGATGATCGAGGAACACCGGTTTCGCGATGACCTGTATTATCGGCTCAATGTCTGCCCGTTGTTTATTCCGCCCTTGCGCGAGCGGCGTGACGAGATCCCGATCCTGTTCGAATACTTTTTCAACGAGTACCGCAGTACCAGCGGCCGCCCGACGCCGCCCCTGACCAGCGACCTCGCCGAGTTCCTCTACGCGTCCTACGACTACCCGGGAAATATTCGAGAACTCAAGAACTTGAGTCGCTATCTCGCGCAGGTGGGCGGCGCCTCGGCGCTGACCTTGTCGGATCTCCCCGGCACCTACCTCGAACACCTGTCCGCGGCACCCGACATCGACGAGGCTGGCGAGCAGGCGCCGCTGATGCTGGCGCGGGCCTCGGCCGAACGGGACAAGCTGTTACGCGTGCTGCAGGCCCGGCATGGCGACGTTGCTTCAGTGTGCCGGGAGCTTTCGATCTCGCGTTCGCGCCTCTATCAGTTGTTCAAGAAACACGACGTTAACCCCAAAACTTATCGACGCCGCTAGCGATCTGAAGCATGGAAATGCAGGATATTCTGACCACTGTCCGCGGCAAGGCGCTGACGGTGGAACATGTGCTCGAACACCTCAAGGCGCACGGGGTGTTCCGTAACGCGATCTACGAATTGATTGAACTTGAGGTGATCAGACTCGAAGCGGACCAGCGCGGCATCACCATCGATGAAAGTGATCTGAACGCCTATCTCGACGAAAAGCGTGCGCAACTGGGACTGAACGATGCTGCCGCGGCGGCGGAGTACTGCGCGTGGCTGGGGATCAGCTACCAGACCTGGACGGAAACCGTGCGCAGCGAGCTGTTGCGGAGCAAACTACGCGCCGCGCTGGTAGACGAAGGCATGGTGGATCAACACTTTGCCGAGCACGGGATGCAGCTCAAGAACGTCTCGGTGGCGCGTATCGTCACCCCGACGCGAGCCGCGATGGACACGGTGCTGGCCCGCGCGGCGAACGGCGGTGGGGATTTCGCCGCGCTGGCGCGCGCCCACTCCATCGAAACGGCGACCCAGAATGTCGGTGGTTACGTCGGTGTACTGCGCCCGGGGATGCTGCCGCGCGAAATTGACGACGCGGTTTTCTCGGCCCAGACCAACGATGTCGTTGGCCCCTTTCAGGATGGTGGACGATGGTATCTTTACAAAATCATCGAGACCGAAAACGGCGAATTATCGCCCGAGTTGCGCCGCCAGATCGCCGAGAACCTGTTCGAAAACTGGTTGACGGACAGCACCCATCAGGCGCGGGCGTGAAGCCGACCGCGGGTACTGTGGTTCAGAATTGTGCGGGCCATCGGGCGGATTACGATTGCGGCCGAATAAAAATAGCGGGGTGAGGGAGTCATGAGCGCGAGAGATGCCACCGACGTGCGGGCGGAGCAGGCCTTTGTCCCACCGATCCGACATCCGATCAAGTCGGCCCGCCTGTTGTACACGCCGCCCGGCTACATCCTGCGCGGCCCGGTCCACATGATTTTTATTATCGCCATCGGGGGGCTGATCTACTCATGCTGGGCGACCGTCGACAATATCGTCACGGCGCCACTGACCCTGCTGCGCCAATCCACCAACGTGGTCGCGGTCGGCAGCGGCATCGTGACCGAGATCGGCGCCAGGGCCAACCGGGTCGCACGTTACGGTGATCGCATGGTGGTGATCCAGGAGCAGGTGCGGGTCGGCGCGGAAACCGATAAAAGCCAGATGCTCGCGCGCCAGTTCCAGCTCAAGAAAGAACGCAGCGAAACCGAGGACGAATATGCCCATACTCTGGCGCAACTGCGGCTGGACCTCGAAGACCTCACCACCAACCGCGGTTCACGCGAGCTGGCGCTTAAAGGTCGTGTCCAGCAAATCGAGCAGCAGCTATCACTCGCGCGGGGCAGTCTGAACCGCAACCTCGAGCGACAGAAACTCGCGCAAAAACAGTTTGAGCGCACGCGCAAACTCTACGAAAGCCGCGACATCACGATTTCCGATTTCGAGGCCGCCCAGGAGCGGGTCAACGACGGCGCCAAGGCCATCGACGACGACCGCAAAACCATCGCCTCGGTACAGGTCGAACTGACCACCGCGCGCGACGATCTGAACAAACTCACCGACGAGCGCGCGCGCGAGAAACTCGAGTCCGAAATCGCGCAGACCGAGGCGCGCCGAGAGCGCGATCTCAAGACCATCGACGAGCAGATCGCTTCGACCGGCGGCGAACTCGAACGCAGCAAGCAGCTCGTCGAAGGCGTGACCTTCGAAGAAAATTCGACCATTTATTCGTCAAGCTTCGACGGCCTGGTCACGGCGGTGCCGGTCAATGTCGGCGATCTGGTCGGCGTCGGCCAGACCCTGTTTTCGATGGTGCGTGATACGGCGCCGCTCTACGCGCGCGTGCTGGTACGCAACGAAAGCATCGGCAACCTCGCCAAGGGACAGGACGTGAAGATCAAATACTTCGCTTATCCTTATCAGGAATTCGGCATCCAGGAAGGAGTGATTTCCGATATCGCGACCAAACCCGGCGGGGTCGAGGGCGCCGAGTCGATGTATATCGTGACCGTCGCGCTCAAGCAGGAAACCATCGCGCGGCGCGGCGAAAAATCCAAAGAACTCGAGATCGGTCTGGAAGGCCTGGCTGAGATCAAGACCGGCTCAAAACGTATGATCGAGTTGCTGTTCTCACCGGTGTCGAAGTTCTTCAAACCGGAGGACAGCGAGTGATCAGCCGCCACAGCACCGCGCCGAAACCCGGGTTCCAGGAGTCAAGCCGATGAGCCAGAAGGCACAAGCCATCGAGCAGACGCTCGATACGCACCTCATGTTCAGTGGTCTGAGCAGCAGCGAGAAGCAGCTGTTCGGTCCCCATTTCGAGGTGTGTAAATTCGCCGACGGTACGGTCATCGCCGAAGCCGATTCCGACATGACCGGCATGTATGTGCTCTATTCGGGCGGCATACGCCTCAAGCAGCTCCAGGACGGCAAGCGCGTCATGCTGGGCGAACTGACGCGCGGCGCAACCGTCGGCGAGTTATCGCTGGTGCAGGCCGCCAAGTGGCCCTACCAGGTTGTCGCGGTCGGTGAGGTGGTGGCGCTGTTTCTGCCCGCCGACAAGGCCCAGGCGGTACAACGCTCGAATGCCAACATCACCAACGTGCTCAAACGCCAGGTCGGCCTGGTCGAACTCGGTCAGCGTCTGCGCGGCATGCTTGGCGGCGCGCGCTACACCCCGGCGCAGTTCTCCGAGATCCTGGGTCGCATCGGCATCAAGCGGCTGCACAAGGACCAGGTGCTTTTCGCCCAGAACGAGGAAGACCCGCGCCTCTACTACGTCGAACAGGGTTCGCTGGACATCGTTATCAACACCCTCAATCGTGGTGAGGTCCTGCTCGAGCGCGTCGGGCGCAACCGCGTGCTTGGCGAGGGCGCCGCCCTCGACGATGTGGACAGCAACCACCGCCATCGTCACACCGCGCGTGCCGCGAATAACGTCACCGTGCTGGTCATCGGCCAGGACGAGGTGCGCAAGATCTTTGCCATCAACCCGGCCCTGCAGGAGCAGTTGCGTGAGCGCCACTGGGCCCTGGTCGAGAAAGAAGAGGCCGAACTCGACATCCAGAACCGGGCCGAGGGTATCGCCCAGCGCATAACCCTGGCCGACGCGGTGACCGAAGAAGAATACCTGGCATCGGCGGAAACCAAGGACGCACGCAGCTTCCAACTGGTCAAGCAGCTCGACGAAAACGATGTCAGCGCGGCCTGCATGACGATGATCGTCAAGCACTACGGCAAGGATTTCACGCTCGGTCAGATCCGTGAGCTGACCAACCTGTCGGTCGAGAATGCCACCCCGGCGGCGATTATCACCGGTGCGGAAACCGTCGGCTTTCGTTCGCGCGCCTACGGCATCGACTACGAGCAGCTGATGAAGGTCCAGCTGCCGGGCATCGTCGGCCTGGAGAACTACCACTACGCGGTGCTCTACAAGATCACGCCTAAGGAAGTGCACCTTGCCGACCCGGCGCAAGGTATTCGCAAACTGAGCCGCGAAGAGTTTGAGACCAGCTGGACGGCCGCCCAGATCGCCGGCGCCGAAGTACTGCCCGACAAGGGTTTGTTCATCGCTTTCGATCCAACCGAGTACTTTCGGCGCACCGAGCCGCCGGCGCGGCCGATCTACCACTTTCTTGCCTATGTACTGCCGTTCAAGAAGTTTTTCGCGGAGTCGATGCTCGCCACGTTCACCATCAACGTGCTGGGTCTGGCGACGCCGCTGTTTGTGCAAAACATTATTGATAACGTCATCGTGCACAAGGATTCGGCACTGCTGAACGTCATGCTGGCCGGCATGATCATGGTCACGTTCTTTACCATTCTGTGTACCGGCGCCCAGCGCCTGCTGCTCGCGCATACAACCGCGCGACTCGACATGAACATCATGTCCGAGTTCTACCGGCATGTGCTGAGTCTGCCGATGAGCTTCTTTCTCACACGAAACAAGGGCGAAATCATGGCCCGCTTCGGTGAGAACCTGAAGATCCTCGACATCATTACGGGATCGACGGTCACCGTGATCCTGAATACCTTCATGATCGTGATCTACCTGGCGATGATGTTCGCCTACAACGGCAAGCTCACCCTGATCGCGCTGGCGTTCATACCGTTCTATTTTTTCATCCTGTTGTTTTTTACGCCGCGGATCAAAGCGCTGGCCAATGAAGTATTCCAGGTTGATACGCAGACCGAGTCCTACCTGATCGAGTCGCTGAACGGGATCGAAACCCTGAAGGCGACCGGTAACGAGTACATGGCCCGGGCGCGCTGGGAGAATTCGTTCGTCGATGCGGTGAACATGGAGTACCGCTCGCAGAAGCTCGAACTGGTGTCGAGCAGCCTGTACCAGCTCGTCAACCTGGGCTCGTCGGTCACCATCCTGTGGATCGGCGCCACCCAGGTCATGGCCGGGGCCATGACCGTCGGTGAGCTGATGGGTTTCCAGATGCTGCTCGGGCTGGTCATGGGGCCGATCATGGCGATGCTCGATCTATGGAATGACCTGCAGGAGATCCGCATCGCCATGGACCGCGTCAGCGACGCATTGGTGGTGAAACCGGAGCAGGATCGGTTTGCGCCGGATCGCATGCCGATCATGCTCAACGACTGCAAGGGTCGCATCGACTTCGTTAACGTCAATTTCAGCTACATGGCGAACGGCGAAGAGAACGCCGTGATGAGGAACTTCAATCTCACCATCGAACCTGGCATGCGCGTGGCGTTTGTCGGGCCGAGCGGTTGCGGTAAAAGTACCATCGCCAAGATGGTGCTCGGCTTCAACCTGCCGAACGGCGGTGAATGCAAAATCGACGGCAAGGATATTCGCAGTATCAACCTGCCGTCGCTGCGGCGGAACATCGGCGTGGTGCTGCAGGATAGCTTCCTGTTCGCCGGTACGGTGGCGGAGAACATCGCGCTCGGCGATCCCGAACCGGAGATGCAGGCGGTCAAAGAAGCCGCGCGGCTGGCCGGCGCCGACAACTTCATCATCAACTATCCGCTCGGCTACAACACCCTGGTCGGGGAGAAGGGCATTTCCGTGTCGGGCGGGCAACGCCAGCGTATCTGTATCGCCCGCGCGCTGTACCGCAAGCCCCAGATCATGATTTTCGACGAGGCGACCAGCGCCCTGGACAATGAATCCGAGGCCCGCATCCAGGAAAACATGCTTTCGATCCTGGCCGGGCGGACCTCGATAACCATCGCCCACCGCTTGACGACCATCATCGAATCGGACCTGATCTGCTATATCGCCGATGGCAATGTGCAGGAGCGCGGGACCCATCAGCAGCTCACGGATCCGGCCTATTTGCGCAAGAACGGCTATGCTGGCGCCTATTACGGGATGGCAAAAACGCAGTTTGATCTGCCAGATCTGGATTTGTCCGAATGAATTAATTAAAATTAAGGAGTTACGGGTTATATTTAAACTAATTCGCAACATCGGGGCCGCCTGAAGGCGGTTTCACCACGGACTGGAACCAGTATCCGCAATGACAGACAGTGATGACAGAACGCAGATCGTAGGCGCCGACGGGGTCGCGGACCCTGCCGCGGGGCCGATGCCGATCGGGCGCCTGATCTGTTCCAATCCGTCCATGCTCGACGACCGCGTCGGCGCGGAAATCGTCCTGACCGGCGAGGCCGTCACGGTCGGGCGCTCCACCGAGGCCAACGTTCGTATCCGCTCAGCCAGCGTCTCTCGGGTCCACGCCAGGATCTATCCCGGCGCCGGTTTCTGGGGCATCAAGGATCTCAACAGCAGTAACGGCATCAAGATCAACGGTGAGACCGTAAGCCAGGGCTGGATGCGCAATGGCGACTCGGTGACCATCGGCAAAGTTGGTTACGCGTTCACCCAGGAAAGTCGCGCGCCGCAACCGGAGCAGCCGAGTTTTACCGAAACCATCGTCTCCGACCGTACGCTGTTCGTTGGCCAGGATACGTCCGCGGCCTCGGCGCTGCTCAAATCGACGGCCGCGGCGACCGGACCCAAAGCCGCCGCCGAAGCCGAGCCGCGCACCGAACCCTCGCGCACCGAGCGCTCCGCGACCACTTCGACTGGCGAGCAGCAGAGTCGCAGCGACGACGGCAAGCGGAGTCGCTCCGGGCTTCCGACGGTCAAGATTGCACTCGGCGGCGCAGCGCTGGTGGTGCTCGTGATTGCGGGCTATTTCCTGCTTCTGAAAGATAGCGGACTGCAGGAAGCAGTCGAGCGGACCGAACATGCTATCTCGCGATTCATCGCGCGCGACGAGCGCCGCGGCGTCCTCAAGGACGACGCCCAGGTCCAGCAGATGGCCGAACTTGAGGCCATGCGTGACGAACTTGAGCCGGTGGTGAGCGCTAATCCCGACGCCGTCGCGCCACGCATGCTGCTGACTACCGTCGGCTTCCTGGAATTTTCGCGCAAGTTCGGCGACGCCATGCGCGAGCAGAATATTTCGCTCGCGCGCCGTGAACTGGCGGTTCTGAAAGCCGAAATCGACGCCGACGACATATCGGGCGCGGCCGATGGTAACGACGAAACCGCGCAGCGTTATCGCCAGATCCGCGACCTGATGGAACTTGCCCGCGCGGCACTTGAACTGAAAACTTTCGTCGGCGAGTATCCGTCGCCAGGTTCTGACGGTGAAAAGCCGAGCGCAGAGGGACTGGAGAAGGTGATGGATGCGCGGCAGCGTTTCGCTACCCTGAAGCGTCAGCACAACCTCGCGGTGACGGTGACGTATCCGTATTTTGGTCGCGGCATCGCGCAGGTCACCGACAGTGATCTGAGCCTGCTCGACCGCTGGCAGCGGGCGACGAAATGAACCGCGGTGGTTTGAGACAGGAACGGTAGCTGACGTGAGAACACCGGCAAACATAGCAGCGCGGATCCTGACCGGGCGAGCGTGCGGCCCGCGGCTGGCGGTGCTCATCGCCGGGCTGCTGCTGTACGCGAACCATGCCGGTGCCGAGGACGCACCGGTTGCGCGGGTGGTGGCAACCTACGACGACCTCGCGACCCTGGTTTCACCACCCGCGAGCGGCAGCGAGCGCGGCGCGCGCGGGTTCGTGGCCAGGCTCAAGCCGGTGATCCTGTCGTTCGAAGAAGCGTCCGCCATGGTCGCCGACAACAACCTCGACGTGCGCGTCCGCGCGGAATTGAAAGAGAGCGCCAGCGCGCGGGTGATCCAGAGCGCCTCGGTATTCGACACCGTATTTACCTACAGCACGAATTATTTTCGCCCCAACACGTTTGATCGCGACGCCGTGACCCTCCGCCTGCGCGAACAGGTCGTCGATTTCGAACGCCTCGAAGCGGAGTTCGAAGCGATCGCGGCCGGACAGCCGCGCCTTGACAGCGAGGAAGTCTGCGTGGTGGTTGATGGCGAGCTGATCAATGGTCAGGCCTGCGCGGATAACACCGAGTTCAGCAAGCGCAAGGAAAACGCGAGTTTCGATTCGGGCCCGTTCTGGAACGTTTCGGCCGGGCTCAATGTTGGTCGCCAGTTCCGCTGGGGCGGATCTTTCGATGTCGATTACGCCTCGACCTACCGCTACAAACGCTTCCACAGTCTGGGCCTGTTTCTGGAAACGCTCGATCCGGACGACCCGCTGGATTCCGGCAGCCGTCGCGCCTGGACGTCGAGTCTTGGCCTGTCGTTCAGCATGCCGCTGCCGTTCAGCAAGGATTTCGGCGAATACGGTTCACGCACCAACGTCAATCTCAAGCTCGCCGATATCGACTACAGTCGCACGGCGTGGGACAAGACGGCGACGTTCAACGACCGCATCGGCGAAACCCAGGCCAGTTACTGGCGACTGGTCGGCGCGGCGCTGCGGCTGCATACCACTGTTGCCCAGCGCGCTCTGATCGAACAGATGGCGGCCAAAGTCGAGCAGCGATTCGATGAACGTCTGGCCACCGATTACGACCGTATTCAGGCCGGCGAACGCCTGCAGCGGGTGCTCGAACAGGAAGAAGCGGCGTGGTCCGATTACCTGCAGGCATCCAACGAACTCGTCCAGCTGCTCGATTTTGAAAGCGATCTGTTGATCATTCCCCATGGTTACGAAGAGCGACTGCACGCCGAACACCAGGTCGATCCGGCGGCCGCGCTGGCCACGGCACTCGACGAACGCGCCGAGTTGCGCAGCGCAGAGCAGGCGCTGGAGTCGGCGCGCGTGGCCCGCGAACACGCCGCTCACCAGGCGCGGCCGGATCTTTCCCTGGTCGTTTCCTGGTCGTTGTCGCAGGTCGATACCGCGGTTGGCTACACGGACTGGAGCGGGTCGTTCGCTAACCTGGTCGATCCCGATCAGGACGATTTTTTTGTCGGCGTGTTTTTTCGCCGCCCATTCGGCAATGCCGCACCGCGGGCAGCGCGCGAGCGGGCCGGCTACTTGCGCCAGCGCGCGCAGTTCGCTCTTGACCAGCAGCGCATCAACATCGCCGACGACGTTAACGCAACCGTTGCAGCGCTGCTCAGCAGCGAGGCGCAGGTCAAGCTGACGCGGGCTACCGCAGAACTGGCGCAGACCGCATTCGAGCGTGCCGAGCGCCTGCGCGGGCAGGGTGTGGTATCCGAATTCGAGCTGTTGAACGCCTACCAGGAACTGCTCGACGCCCGCACCGCCTACGTCGATGCGCTGGCCAATTATCAACAAAGCTATGCCGGCGTCGAACGCGCGCAGGGCCTGCTGGCGGAGCAATATAATGGCCTTTGACATAACGCCCAGCAGATATAGCCCGGCGGGCATCGTCGGCCTGTGCGTGCTGGTCCTCGCGATGGCGGCCCACAGCGGTGCCGTCACGGCGCAGGAAGCGACAACGCCGGACGCCGTGATCGAAGACCTGCTCATCACCGAGCGGTTGCTGGAAGGCGAACAGAACACCAGCGCGGCGGTGCGCGAGGCGCTGATCGCGCGCCAGGACCGTGGTGATCAGCGTCCGATCAGTGTTGATCAGCTGACCGCGCTGTCGGTGCGCGAAGCCGCGCTGCGTGGCCTCGAGGCGAACCTCGACGTGGCGCGCGGAAGCATCGGCCGCGATATCGCCAGTGAAGTCCTGCGCGAGGCCGAAGCGGTGTTCCGGCCGACGCTGAGCGTTTCGTTCAATTACGACCGCAGCGCGACCCAGGATCGTACCGAGCGCGACAATCGCTACAAGCAGGCGACTACCGTCATCATTGACGACAACGGCAATCCGCACGACGCGGTTACATTTGAAGAAGGCATCATTACCTATCTCGGTTTCGACCAGCCGCGCCAGGCCGGCCAGGGACCGACCACGATCCGGGCCAGCCAGAAAGGCCTGACCGATCCGCAGGAATCACTGTCTTACGACATCGGCATTTCGCAGATCCTGCCGTGGGGCGGTTCGTTCACCCTCAACCAGGAGATGACCTACAAAACCGCGGAATTTACCGTCAACGCCGACTCGCGCCTGCAGGGCCGGGCGCGCACCGGTAATTACGGACGGCCGTGGACCGTGGTTACGAACGGCGAAGTATCCCTGCCGTTTCCGTTCACGCGCCGATCCGGCCGCGCGGCCTCCGACGAAAACGTGCGTATCGAGCTGGCACGGGTCGAGCAACGCGCTGCGGGACGAACCCTCGATGCGGTTATCAACGATACCCTGCTCGCGATCGACATCGCCTACTTCGAACTGGTGCGGGCTGGCATCACGGTCGAAGCGACGTTGCACAATCGCGCGCAGGCGGGCGCGTTGCTGGACAAGTCCAATACCCTGTTCGAACTCGGTCAGACCACCGCCTACCACCTGTCGCGGGTCGAAGCCGACGTGGCGCGCGCCGACAGCGAGGTCGAGCTGGCCCTGACCAACTACATGACGGCGTCCAACGCGCTGCGGCGCCTGCTCAATGAAGATGCCGATGTTGTGTACCTGCCGCAGGGCTACCTGGCGACGATGACCCGTTCGTCGAGCTTCAGCGTGGACAATCTCGACGGCCTCAATGCCGACACCAACCCCAACGTGCGTTTCGAAGACGAAAACGTGCGTGCCGCGGAGATCTCCGCCCGCCAGGCCGAACTACAGACCCGTCCCGACATTACGTTCGATATGTCAGTGCGGTTCGGGCAACTCAACGATACCTTTGGTTACGACGATTACACGGAGTCGATGGGGCACATGTTCGACGCCGATTTCGTCGACCAGAATATCGGCGCGACCTTCGTCAGGCCGTGGGGCAACCGCAACGCCAACGCGCAGCACGACGAGGCCGTGAATACACTCAACGCCCAGCAGCTATTGCGCAAATCGCAGTGGAACACCGCACGACGCCAGATCCGCGATGCGCTGGTCAACCACGTCAGCGCCAAGCGGCGCCTGCAGCTGGCCGAAAAGCGCCTCGACTTTGCCCAGCAGTCCTACACCAAAGCCAGCGAACAACAGCGGATCCGTACCGTCACCGAGTACGAGATCATTCGCCTTAACCAGAACGTGCTCGAAGCCCACCGCAGCGTGATCGCGGCGGTTGTCGACACCAAGCAGGCCGAAGCACGGGTGCTGGCCGGGGCCGGCATGCTCGCCGAGCGCTACGCGGAACGTACCGCGATGTCGGAACTCGAGCTCAAACGCATTGCGGCGCTGCGTGACGCTCATCAGATGAACTACTTTGCGGAGATCGCGCCATGAGCGGGTCGGCTTACACGCGGCTCCTGGGGCGTGGTCTGCTCGCGCTGTGGCTGGCGCAAACCGCGTTTGCAGCCATGGCGCAGGCGCCTGATGCGGCGGCAGACATCGACCCGGCTGCCATTGCCGGCGCCGCCGCGGACGGCGGTGGCGCGGCCGGTACCAATGGCGACGATGCAGCCGCTGTCGCGCCCGATCCGCTGGCCGATGAACCCGGGGTGACGCTGCGCGAACTGCTCGATCTGCCGCAGCTGCGCCACGAGGCCGACATCGCTGCGTTTCTCGAACAATCGGTCGCGAGCGAAGTGCAGGCCGGTGTCTCGCGCGATCTGTCCCAGCGCACGCGCAGGTTCGTGCGCCGCGAAGACGTTATCCTTGCCGCGCTGCGCAAGAACCTGGCGCTGCGTTCGACCGAGGCCAACATCGGGGTTTTCGAGCAGGCCCTGCTCGAAGCCGAAGCGGTGTTCGACCCGGTTTTTGACCTGTCGCTCAGCTACCGGCGTACCAACACCCACAAGCGTACCGAGGTCGGGCTTGTTTCGGTGCGCCAGTTTACCCCGCAGACGCCGCTGGATATTCCGGTCAGTCCGTTCAATCCCCTGCCGCAGATCGACCAGCTCGGTTTCCTGCAGCAGCAGGGCGTGGTCGAAGAGCGCGAGATCGAGGCCAGCAAAAGCCGCCCCGGGGGTCCGGATGAACCGATCGAATACAGCGTCGGGGTGTCCCAGCAGTTGCCGTGGGGACCGCAGGTCAGTTTATTCACTGGACTTGTAGATAGACGTGTCTACCGCAATTCGCGTGGCGAATCCTTCAAGGCCGACTGGACCGCGCAACTGGCCCTCGACGTGGTGATCCCGTTGCCTTACACGCGCAATTTCGGACCGTTGGCGCCGGCGAATTTCGCCGTCGATCAAGCCGCGCTGATCGACGAGCGCACCGAGTGGGACGTGCGAATCGCCCTGAACAGCATCATGGCGGGCACCGACGTGGCCTACTGGCAACTGGTCGGCGCGCTCGAGAACCTGCGTATCGCGACCGAGAACCGTAAGCTCATCCAGCAGCAGTTTGAGCGCGCGGTGAAACTGTTTGATGCGCGCGTGATGACCGAGTATGGCAAGGCCGTGATCGAAACCGAACGCGCGCGCGCGCTGGTGCTCGAAGAAGCAGCCAAGAACGAGGTCATCGCGGCAGCCAATGCGCTTGCGCCGTTGATTGAGGAGTCCGGCGGTGACGTACGTGACAACCTGTATATCCCGGCCGATTACCTGGAAGGCCTCGACGCCCGCGCCGAAATCGACCTCGCCGGCGCGGTACGCCACGGTCTGGAGAATCGACCGGAACTGCGCCAGGCCGAGGTCGATCTGCGCACCCGCGATCTGGAGCGGCGCTTTGCCGCGGTGCAGACCCGGCCCGATATTCAGGTCGACGGTCGCGTGGCTGGCCAGCAGAAAAGCGATCCCTACGGCTATCAGCACCCGACCAAGGCGCTGGGCCGGATCTTCGATCCCGACAGCTCGCAGATGTCGAGCAGCATCAGCCTGCTGCGCCCGTGGGGCAATGTGCCGGCCAGGGCGCAACTACGCCAGGCCGAACTCGGCCAGGATGACCAGGGCCTGGCGGTGCGCAACCTCGAATACGATGTGACGCGCGAGGTCAACGACGCCCTCGATCGGCTGTACGGTGCGCGCATGCGCATCGGCTTTGCCGATCAGAACCTCAAGCTTGCCGAGGCCGCGTACGAGCGACTGTTGACCCGGCGCGAAATCGGCGCCGACGTTGCCGCGCTGGAGATCGTGACCGCCATCCAGGCGATGCTTACCGCCAAGGGCGACCGCATTGCCGCCTTGATCGACAACAAGGTTGCCGAGACCCAGTTGCTCGCCGCCCAGGGTACCGTCGCCAGCGAATTCACCTCGACGGAAGCCAACGGCCCGCTCGAGAACCGTCGCCTCGACGCGCTGCGCGCGAGCAACGCGCTGCGTTACTTCGCGCCGGCCGCCGCCGCTCCGAACCAGCCCTGAAGCCGGCCGGTTGATGATCGCTGACCGCAGCTGATGTGATGCGGTTAGCGATCATCAGCCGGCCGCGCGATGCATTTGCCGATGCCGTGCAGTTACTCGCTGCTAAAAGCGGCGAGACACAGGTGCTGCGATTCGATTTAAACCTCGACGGCCGCGAGCGCTTCGCCATCGATGCCGATGGCGTGCACTGGCACGACAGCATGCTGTCGAATGTCGATGCGGTGCTGATGCGCGGCCTGCGTTACCAGTACCCGGTCGTGCCGCGTCTCGACGATGACCTCGATTTCAGCCTGTGGCAGACCGATTACCTGGCCGAGCAGCAACGCTACAGCGCGTGCGCAAGTGCCTTGCGCGAGCTTGAACGGCTTGGTGTACGGGTCATGAATCCGCTACACGCCATCCATCGCGACTTCGTCAAACCGGTCCTGTTATTGCGGCTGGCCGCGCGTGGCTTCGCCATGCCGGCGTGGCTGACCAGCAACGATGTCGCGGAAGTCGAGGCGTTCTGCGCACAACACCCGCACGTGCGCTGGCACCCGGTCACCGGGCGCGGCGCGTGGCAACGCTTTGAGGCCCGTCAGCGTGCGGACTTGATCGCACCGGCCAAGCCGCCGGTGCTGCTGGCCGGCGGCGCGGGCGAGCGCGTGATCCGCAGCTATGTCTGCTGCGGCAAGGTGGTCGCAAGCCTGGCCCAGGAAGCCGCAAGTTTCGAGGATCTCGAGCGGCTGGAGCGGTTCGCGAACACACCCTGTCCGTGGCCGGTGGCTGAAATCGAACGGCTGTACAAGGAACTCGGCCTGGATTGGTTCGAGGCCACGTTCATTGGCGATGACCGGGCTTTTCTCCTGTACGATATCGAGGCTGATCCAAGACCGGAAGAATTACCGGAATGTCACCGTGATGCGATCGCCGCGCACATGCTGGCCGCGCTCAATGAGAACCCGTTCACACTTGTACAACGCTCACAACCAGTTGAAAGGAAAGCACTGTTTTTGCGCCGTGCGCTGCAGATGTTGTTCGAAATGGAGGACAGTAAGTACCGTTGACGGATCGATTGTCCAGTACACATTGATTTTATTGTCCAGTTAATGTGTATACACGCATCCAAATGCACTGGGCCTGCATCACACTTGTGATGCGTTCATTTTAAGCAGTCGACCGCGGAGCCCTTGAGAACAGAGAATTCGCTGAAAACGGAAATTTTGATCGCACAGTTGGCACGCGACATGCAAACCCTACCTTCGACAGTGGCGCAAAAGGCCGCTGTCGAGAAGGGAGGGGAGACCGCGATGCGGGCCGCCTTTCCGAAACAACCTCGATAGTGAAATTCTGGAGATTAGGACTATGGCTTCAAGACGTGACAGTTCTCGTTCGGGTGGCGTGCAGACCGGTACGCAACGTGGCAAAACCGGTGGTGACGCAAAAAGTGGTAGCGCCGGCGGCGGCAAGGGCCAGATGGGTTCTGGCGGCAGAGGCGGCAGCACCGGCGGAAACCGCGGCGGCAACGCCAGCGACAACACTTCGATCGGCAACATCAACATCTCTTCTTGAGTTGATGTCATGCGGGCGTGAGCCCGCGGTAAGTGACCGAAGGGGCCCCCGCGAGGGGCCCTTTTTTGTCTTAACGGAGTTGCTCGAGTGGGCCTCCGTACTCGAGCGCCGCTGCCTGACCTTGAGGCGGTCCCTATCGGTTCATCGAGTTCGAGAGTCGGTAAGCGATCGAATTCGCACTCAACGAAAAACCTGAAAAATTACCGGAATATTGCGGGGGTGCTATCGCTCCCCGCTTACTGCCCGCACTTACCGTGAACTCGATCACACTTCCAAACCACATCCAAGTACCTGAAGCAAAGGAAGGTTTTCCGTATTGCACGGTATGAATGCGGCTTCGAATCGAGGTGCGTAAAGGGTGCCCGCGGAGCAACTGTCGAGTCATCAGAGAATCATTTGTCTACGAAAGATGCACAAACAAACTGGCCCGCCCCGGGCCTGTTTCACACTTGTGAGGCCGTCGCGCTGAGTCTCCCTGTGCAGAGGCTTGTAGACGCTGGAGATTCTGGAAATCGATGGTCTCGCATACAAGTTGGCACGTGACATGCATTCTTAATCTCCGTCAGCGGTGCAAAAGGCCGCTGATGAGAAGGGAGGGGAAACCCGTGACGTGGGCCGCCTTTCCCAAACAACATCGAAACAGAAATTCTGGAGATAACGACAATGGCATCAAGACGCGGAAGCAGCAGTTCAGACAGTTCTCGTTCGGGTGGTGTGCGGACCGGCAACCAGAGTGGCAAAACCGGCGGTGACGCGAAGAGCGGAAGCGCCGGCGGCGGCAAGGGCCAGATGGGTTCTGGCGGCAGAGGCGGCAGCACCGGCGGAAACCGCGGCGGCAACGCCAGCGACAACACCTCGATCGGCAACATCAATATCTCTTCGTAAGTTGATGTAACGCGGGTGTGAGCCCGCGGCCGTTTCGAAAGGGCTCCTGCGGGGGCCCTTTCTTTATCTACGTTAGGATCGGAGTATGAGTACGTCTCCCCGCATCGCGCTGTTCGCCAACCATGACAGCGATCAGCTCGAAGCGTTGCGTGCGATCATTGCCCGCGAAGGTGGTACGCCGCTGATGTTCGATATTCAGCTCGGCGGGCCGCGCCAGCCGCGCGTGACGATCGGCGCTGAGCTGCTGAGCTGGGACGGGACGGATTTCGCCACAGTCGATGCCGTGCATATCCGCTGCACGGCGCCGAATACCCTGCCCATGCCGCCGGCCCTGCAAAACGTGGTTTCAAACGCGGAACGGCATGTCCAGTTCCTGCGCGAGCAACTTTACCAGGCCACCACACAGTCTTTTTTTGAAGCGCTGCACGAGCGCGGCACGCTGGTCATCAATCGCCTTACCCAGGGTTACCTCGAGCATGACACCAAGGCGCAGCTGGCCGAACAGCTGCGCGCACTGGGTTTCGATACGCCCGTTACGCTGACCACCAACGACGCCGAGCGTACCCAGGCGTTCCTGGATCGATTCGGCGAGGTGATCGTCAAACCCCAGATCGGGATCGGCTCGGCGCGATTGATCGAGCCGCAGGACGTCGCGCGTTTCGATGAACTTCTGGTATGTCCGGTGCTGATGCAGGAGCGCGTGCGCGGCGACACCATCCGCGTGCACGTGGTCGGCGAGACCGTGGTGCTGGCGCTGCGTATCATTACCGACGACGAGGTCGATTCGCGGACCCAGACGCGCGGCTTCGAATACCGCGAGCTGGCACTCGAGGAGCAGGCCGCGGTGGTCGGCGCGACGCGCCACCTGGGGCTGCATTACGCTGCCTGGGACGTGATCGTGACCCCGTCCGGGCGCTGCGTCCTGCTCGACTGCAATCCCGGCCCGTACATCATGTGGATCGGCCCGCAGCACGTCGATACCGTGCTCACCGCGCTGGCGCGTTACCTGCTGACCTGGTCCCGTACGCGCTCGCTGCAGGCCGCACGCGACGCGGTCGAGCCCTGGGTTCCCGCGTGACCGTGTGAAGCGGGGCTACCAGCGACGTTTTACCTCACCCCGCAAAACGCGTTTCAGGCCGCCAACGTAAGACTCGCCAAAAGACGCCGCAAGGCAGTTCCCAGACGCGGCTCCAGCCGCCGCGCGCGCCGCGCCAGCGCCGGGTCGGCGAGGGGCGGCAGGCCGGCGTTGAAAGCAAACACGATGACGTTGTTCCAGGGGTCGCAATCCGTGTGCACAACCTGGCCGTCGAAAGCCTCTTTGAGTGGCGCTAGCAGGCGCGGCAATTGGCCGTCGTCGTCGACCACGACGTTGATGGCCAGCAGCCCGTTTGGCGCCAGCCGTGCGCGTGCATCGGCGAACAGCGCGCGTGATTCCAGCCAGCCCGGTGTGCCGTCGGCGTCGGCAATGTCGATCAGGATGGTATCGGCGGGATCGCGCGCTGTGCGCAGGTGCTCACGTGCGTCGCCGATTTGCAGATCGAAGTGATCCGATGGTGCCGGCAGACCGAAACAGGTCCGTGCGAGATCGACCACGGCGGCAGAATACTCGACCGCGGTGACGCGCATTCGAGGTTCATAACGGGCCAGGAAACGCGCCAGCGAACCACCGCCGAGACCAAGCAGGTGCACCCGCGCATGCGCCGGCGCGAAGAGCCGAAAACCGAGCATGTTGCGCGCGTAGTTCAACAGTAAATCGTCGGGATGCGCGACCAGGCTGGCGCTCTGCACCAGGTCATCGAATGACAGCCAGCGGTAGACCGCCGTTTCGAATATTGCCATCACGCAGCCGTCGACCTCGACGTCATGAACCAGCTCGGCGCCCTCGAGATCGAAGTCCGCTTCGAGGATCTCGATATCGCGCCAGGCGAGCGGTGTCGGCGCCCCGGGATTCATGTCATCGTCCAGCCGCGCCGCTTGCGACGAAGCGCACCGGATCCAGCCAGCCGTGATCCTCGGCGCGCCACGCCCAGCGCGAAATGTAGCCGCGCACCCAGGCGGTGGTGAGGTGCAGGTTCAGGCGCCGGCCTTGCTTGACGATCGTGATATCGGTGGTTTTTTCGTCCGCCGCGCCGACCCGTGCGCGGTACGGCCGGCCCTGGTAATTGCAGTCGATGGTGGCGCCGCGGCGTGGCACCTGGACATACGGACCGAGATGCACGCCGCAATGCAGATGTGCGGCGTAACCGCCGTTTTCCCAGGTATAACTGCGCCCGATCGCGCCGATGCGCTGCGCGTCCGTGACCACCATGCCGGTCGACACCGCCGGGCTGGCGGCGAGATGCGCATACAAGGTACAGAACCTCAGGCAGCCTTCCGCATCGATCGGCGGATCACGCTGCGCACGGGCGAAGGTATCGATGGCGGTGCCGAAGCGGCGATACACGCGCCGTGTCAGCGCCGGGTCGGCGCGGTGTTCGATGACCACGATATGGCCCCAGGACGGCTCGTGCTCGACGCTCAGCACCTGTCCCGGCGCGATACTGACGACGGTGCCGTGGTCGCGGTACCAGCCGGCGTCTTCGCCGACATGCACGAGCGCATTGAACAAGCGCGTGCGCGCATCCAGGTAGACGCCATAGGAACCGGTCGGGCGACGCGGGAAATCGCTGAGCGGCGCCACCAGCCGCCGCGCGGGATCGGGCGCAGTGTGAACATCGCGCGCTTGATCGGGCGGCGGAAACAAGGCCCGCCCGGCCGCGTAGCGCTCGGCCCGCGCACGTTTGAAGGCGGTCCCGGCGGCGGCCTGGGAATCCGCCATCCACAGCGGTTCAAACGCTTCGGCGCTGGAAAACGCGTCCAGCGCGCGGCGGCGAGCGCCGCGACCGCTGGCGGCCAGCAACCGCACTACCTTGGCGTAACGACCGGCAACGCCGCGGTGCGCTGTCGCGCGCGGCGTAGCGATGCTGGCTGCCGGCCGCGACGCCAGCGCGGCGGACAGGGCGGCTCGAACATGGATATTGCGCTCTTTTGCGGCGGCCGCCGCGAGTGGCTGGTTTTCACTGCGCGTGCCGAACCGGACCAGGTACTCGGCCGCGGCTTCACGCACCTGCGCGCGGTTATCGCCGAGTTGCGCGACAATGCCGCGTCGCGCCTCGACGCTGTCGTCGCACTGCTCGGCGAGGGCGATGATGGCGACGCGCCGCAGGTCCGGATCGGGCAGCTCGAGCAGGGCGCGCGTTGCGCAACGGAGTTCCTCCGCGTAGTAGCGCGGCAGGAAACGCAGCAGCACCCGTCGCGGCGCCTGCGCCGCGACACAGCGCGCCATGCGCTCCAGATCCGGCTGCGCTGTTTCGACCAGTACCATTGCAAAAGCGGCGACGGCTGCGTTTGCATGGGTGCACAAGGGTTCGCATTCGCGCGCCAGCGCCGCGCGTCCACAGCGCCGGTCAATGGCGCGTGCGGCGGCCTCGCGGACCGCGGCCGTGCGGTCGGCGAGCAGGTTCACGGCGCAGGCCGCGGTGGCCGGCGTCCAGCACAGTTCCATACATTCCAGCAGGGTCGGCAGCAGATTGCGTGGCAGCCGCCCGGCGAGGTCGAGCAGGGCCGGCGCCGCGCGGCGTCCTGCGCGCCGAAACGCAGCCTGGTGGAGCGCCGTCTCACGCCCGGCGGCCAGCGCCCGCACGCGGTGCTCGGCGCTGACCACGGCTTTACCGGAGCGTTTTGTTTGGGGTCGGGTCATGTTCCAGGGTCTGTCTGCCAGCTACTCGTGATCCCTGCCAGGCCGATTTCGCCGACCATACCACGGCCGACGCCGGCTATTGCGGCAGGTGCGGACGCAGTGCCTCGAACAAGGCGGCGGCGACCTGCTGGTTACCGTACCC
>CALOBG010000101.1:0-7097 GCA_942490995.1 uncultured Gammaproteobacteria bacterium | reverse complement strand
ATCAACGCGCTGGTGTAGGTTGTCTTCTTCGTTTTGACCTTGAAAAACTCCACGTAGCCACGTGTGATCGCCGAACGCGCGGCATCGCGGTAAACCTGTGGCGGCCGCTCGACGATCTGGCTGATGGGTGTCAGCGCCGGCAGGGTGCGCGACTCGGCAGCGCCGGCGTCACGTTGCTGGCCGATTGTCATCAGGTAGTTCGTGATCTGCGCCCGCAGGGCCTTGTACGACGGATCGGTATTCATGGCGTTACGGTCGCGCGGTCGCGGCAAATCGACTTTGAACTCCCGAGCCAGGGTTGCGCCCGGCCCGAGGGTCAGCGGGATGACCCGATCGGCCAGCAGCAGCGCCTCGTCGACGTCGTTCGTCACCATGACCACGGTCTTTTTTTCCTCCGACCACAGGCGTTCGATTTCGTCCTGCAGGCGCGCGCGGGTCAACGCGTCGAGCGCCGACAGCGGCTCGTCGAGAAGCAGGATCTCGGGGCTGGTGGCCAGGGCCCTGGCCACCGCGACACGCTGACGCATACCGCCAGACAGTTCGGCGGGCTTACGGTCAGCGGCGTGACCGAGACCGACCATGTCGATGTACTTGTCGATACGCTGTTCGCGCTCACCTCGAGAGCAACGCGCAAACACCTGGTCGACGGCGAGCGCGACGTTGCCGCGCACCGAAAGCCAGGGCAGTAACGAGTAGGATTGGAACACCACCCCGCGGTCAGGCCCTGGTCCGCGCAGCGACCTGCCGTTGAGGGCTATGTCGCCGCCGTCCGCGGCTTCGAGTCCGGCAATCGTCGACAGCAGGGTGGTTTTCCCCGAACCGGAGAAGCCGAGGATGGCTACGAATTCGCCCTGCTCGATGGCCAGGTTGACATCGTGCAGGACGTTCACGCGATCGCGTCCCTCACCGTAGCCCTTACACAGCCCCTTGAGTTCGAGTAATGCCATGTTCCGTTCCTTCAGCGCGTTGCCGAGTAAGTGAATGCGGTCTGCAGCGCGTGCATCAGCCGATCGAGCAGAAAACCGACCAGCCCGATGGTCAGTACCGCGACCAGAATGCGCGCCAGCGACGAGGAGGAACCATTTTGGAACTCGTCCCATACGAACTTGCCCAGGCCCGGGTTCTGCGCCAGCATCTCGGCCGCGATCAGCACCATCCAGCCGACCCCGAGCGACAATCTAAGGCCGGTAAAAATCAGCGGCAGCGACGACGGCAATATCAACTTCGTCACCGTTTTCATCGTCGACAGCTGCAGCACCCGGCCGACGTTCATCAGGTCGCGGTCGACCGAAGCGACACCGAGGGTCGTGTTGATCAAGGTCGGCCACAGGGAACACAGCGTGACGGTGATCGCCGACACCACCATCGCTTTGGGTAAGGCGTCGATTTGATCGACGTACATGGCCGACACCACCATGGTGACCAGTGGCAACCAGGCCAGCGGCGAAACCGGTTTGAAAATCTGTACCAGTGGATTGAGGGCGCCGTTAATCGACCGTGACAGGCCCGACGCGATGCCGAGCGGTACCGCGATCAGGGTCGCGATCAAAAACCCCAGCGCCACCGTCACCAGGCTCGTCCAGATCTGATCGAGATAAGTCGGCTTGCCGGTATAGTCGCGCCAGCGCACGCGCTCGGCCCTGCCGCTGGCGACCAGCTTGTCGTTGCGCGCGGCCTGGCGCAGGTGAAATTTTTCTGCCTTGAGGCGTTCTGACTTGTGGTCCTGCCACAGGTTGCCGACCTCTGCCCACACCTGTGCCGGCCCCGGCACCGCGCCCAGCGACGTTTTGATCTGCGGCGCGATCGTGGCCCAGGCCAGCACGAAGATCACGATGCCGATCAATGGAATGAACAACAGCTGCCAGAGCTCCCGCAGCTGGTGCCGCGGCGAGTCGCCGGCGGCGATTTTCACCAGCGGCACCAGCCACGCCAGGCCGAGCACATTGAGATAGACGGCATAGCGATTGAGCCAGTTGAACAATCGTTCGCGACGCGCCGTGGATGCGACATCAACCGGGTCGTTGTCCATGGTCGGGTTGGCGGTGGTCATGGTATTGCGCTCGCTCAGATTCAGGGGTTGCTGGCGACATCGCTGCCGCGGGCCGTGTCGCTGCCTTTCAAGCCGATCGCGAAAGCCTCCAGGTAGGCGTTGGGCGCACGACCGTCGTAGGCGATGCCGTCGATGAAATCGTTGTGGACAGGGCGATAGCCATCGCTGTCCCACGGGAACTCGTCTTCGCTGACATGCCCTTCCTCGACCAGCATGCGTGCCGCTCGCAGGTAGATGTCGGGCCGGTACACGGAGCGCGCCACTTCGTCGTACCAGGCATCCGGGTGTGCTTCGGCGATCTGCCCCCAGCGCCGCATCTGGCTCAGGTACCACACCGCGTCGGAGTAATAGGGGTAGGTCGCGTAGTAACGATAGAAAACGTTGAAATCGGGTACCGCGCGTTTATCGCCCTTCTCGTACTCGAAGGTCCCGGTCATCGAATTGGCAATCACTTCTGGATCCGCGCCGACGTATTCGGTACGCGCCAGGATCGCGACCGCTTCGCGGCGGTTGGCATTGTCATTCTCGTCCAGCCACCGTGCCGCCCGGATCAGCGCCTTGGTGATGGCCAGCGTGGTGTTGGGGTATTTTTCGACGAATTCGGCGGTTAAACCGAAGACCTTTTCCGGATTGTTTTTCCAGATCTCGTAGTCCGTGATCACCGGCACGCCGATGCCCTTGATCACGGCCTGCTGGTTCCACGGTTCGCCGACGCAGTAGCCGTTGATGGTGCCGGCCTCGAGCGTCGCCGGCATCTGCGGTGGCGGCGTAACCGAAAGCAGGGCATCGGCGCCGATCTGACCACTGATATCCGTGGCAGAGTAGAAGCCGGGATGGACACCACCGGCGGCCAGCCAGTAGCGCAACTCGTAGTTGTGGGTCGACACCGGAAAAACCATGCCCATGTTGAAGGTTCTGCCTTCGGCACGGAACTTTTCCACCACCGGTCCCAGTGCATCGGCGCTGATCGGGTGCACCGGCCGGCCATTGTCATCGGTCGGCAGGTGCGGCTTCATCAATGCCCACACTTCTTTCGATACCGTGATGGCGTTGCCGTTCAGATCCATTGAGAACGGCGTGACGATGTGGGCCTTGGTGCCGAAGCCGATGGTCGCGGCGAGCGGCTGCCCGGCAAGCATATGGGCGCCGTCGAGTTCACCGGTGATGACGCCATCGAGAAGCACTTTCCAGTTGGCCTGCGGTTCGATAGTGACGTAGAGACCCTCGTCTTCGAAATAGTGTTTTTCGTAAGCGACCGCCAGCGGCGCCATATCGGTCAGCTTGATGAAGCCGAATTTCAATTCGTCTTTTTCGACGTCGAGCAGCTCGGCCGCGGCGCCGCCGGCGAGGCCGAAGCCAGCGACGACCAGCACCAGGCAGCGGCAGCTGCGCGCCAGCAAGCGAGAGCGTGCGAGTTTCATGTAACTGACTCCATCATCTTTGGTGACAAATGCGTCACCGCGCTCCCCGTGCAAAAAAAAACGTCGCGGCACCGTCTGCGAGCAAAACCCGGCAGAACGGAACAGCGACGTTGCTGGCGGCCCGACGTCAGGCCTTATGTTCGGATGGAACGATGCAAAGTTCGGGCCAGTTTGCGCGTTAACAGGGTGGTGAAAAACGTCGCGAGGAAGGTCGGGCGCAAGGCGCGGGCGAGACGAGGACCGGAGTTTACTGGTGTAAATGAGGCTGGCTGCCGAGTCCGCAACGCCGCGCACGACCTCCGCAGTAGTTTTTCACCACCCTGTTTGACCTTGCATGCGATGTTCTGGCCCCGCGTTTCGGCTTCGGTCGGCCGCGGGACGGTTGTCAGCGCGGTACCGATGCACTCGCATGGCGCACCTCGAGCCGGCATCGCATCGCAATGGGGCAATCGCGAAGCGACCGCCGCGTGCGGGGTTACGCTCACGCCAACAGATCCGCCGCGGTAATGATGCTACGCGCCAGTTCGGCGAGGCGCGTGTTGCGGTTCATGGCCATCTTCTGCAAGGTCCGGTAGGCAGTGGCCTCGTCGACCCCTTTACGCTTCATCAATATGCCCTTGGCCTGGTCAATGAGTTTGCGCTCAGCCAGAGAATTTTTGGCGACAGCGAGTTCGCCACGCATGCTCTGGTACTGTTCGAAGCGTGCCATCGCGGCATCAAGCACCGGGCGGACGCGGCGGGTGCCGGTGGTGTCGACCACGTAAGCGCTGACCCCGCACTGCACGGCACGCTGGATCGTGGCGCGGTCGTCGTCACTGGTGAACAAGGCAATGGGTCGCGGGTCACGCTCGGAAATCGTACGCAGTTCCTCAAGCGTCTCGCGGTCGGGCGTGTCGATATCGACCACCACCAGATCCGGGTGGTGGCGCGTAAACGCAGCGTAAACACCAGCGCCCGACTGCACGCTGGCCAGGACCCGGTAACCACTGTCGAGCAGTGCCTGTGCAAGAGCCCTGCTTCGCTCGGACCGCTCGCCGACGAGCAGGACCGTCAGTTCATTCGCCATGCTGGCTCACCACCAGGTTCAGTAGTCGAACTGCAGCCATGCCCACACCTTGGTGACGTCGTTATTCTGTTCGCCGCCCGCGCGGGTCAGTGCGGTTGCGTTGCGATCGGCCTCATAAATCGCTGCTTTGGCGCCGAAGGTCCAGTATCTGGCGAAGCGGTAGGTGTACTCGATGTCGATTTCGTCGCCATAGTCATAGCCGAAACGATCCGACTCGAGCTGGTGATAAGCAATGATGAGCTTGCCGCCAGCCAGAGACGCGATCGCGGTCAGGTAAAAATCCTCGATACCGTCTGAGGGCGTGATCAGAAACCGATCGGCCCAGCCCTGGAAAGCGTGGCCGGTGGCGAGTGGCGTTTGAAACGAGGTTGCGCCGTTGCCTTGCAGTACTTCGTAATCAAACTTGAACACGAGATCCGGCATCACCGTGCTCGGCAGCACGAAAGCCGCGCCCAGTTCGCCGAGGTAGTAGTCGGCATCGACACTTCGAGGATTGCCGGCAGCGTCGTCCTGGTTGGCATACTCCGCCGCGTACAACACCTTGATGGCGGGCGTCAGCGGGTAGGCGCCCCACACCCGGATCCCGAACGTGTCGAGCGAATTGACCGGCGCGTTTTCGATGTCGAGCAGGTACCCGTAAGCCTCGAATTTGAGAAAATCCCGGGCCCGATACTGAGCGTTGAACAGGTGACAGTCGCAGTCGAAATCGTCGAACGGATCGGGAGCGTCGTCGCCAAATATGCGATTAACCTGGGCGGAATAAGCGTAGCGCAGCTCAAGCCCGTCGCTCGGCTTGATCCAGATGCTGGCGCCATCGTGGGTCTGCCAGTTCTGCCGCCACAACACCGTGCCCATGAAGCGATGCAAGGGCGCATCGCGGTAGGTGACAATCTGGCGACCCAGCTTCAGTCCCCACCAGTCGCCCGCGGCATAGTTCAGGTAGGCCTCGTTCAATTCCGTGCCAGCCGGATCGGCCACCACGGGGTAGCGCGCGTTACCCGCATCGACGGGGCCGGGCCCTTCCTTGTAATCATCGAGCACGACCGCCGATACGTGCTCCATTTCGGCGTAGACACTGAAACCGCGATAAATCCCCGACTCCCAGCCCAAGGCGGCGCGCAGGGTCGAGGCATGGGCATCGTCCGCTGGCACCAGTTCGTCATCGACATGCTCGTAGCGATAACGCAGGTGCACGTGGGCTTTGCCATCGAGCAGGGCGGCGACAACCGGGTTGGTGGGTGGCGCGGTCGTATCCATCGCCAGGCTGGCCTGACTGATCAATGCCAACGCAAGCGCGAGATTCGATAACATTTGCCTAGTCACAGTGCAGTCCTTTCGTCGGGCTGTTCAGTAGTTCACAGGTCGACATGGACCGGACGTGCCGGTGTATCTCCCCTGGACCTGAAAGCCGAAGGCCTGCCTCGTTACAGGGCATGAACCGGAAACCACGCGCTGCGACAGGCGGGATTCCCTTCGGTTACCTGATGATGAGCAAAAACCGGACCAAGTATTGGAGAACGCACCGTTGGCCACGGCGCGACGGGCGCCAATCGACGTGTTTGCGCCGGCCGGGCCGCTTGCGCATGACACAATTGGGGAGCCACCTATCCCGAACGAGCGAAGAACCGGGTCGCGACTGATGACCCTTATTGAATATTACGCACCAAAAGCAAACGACCGTGCACCGACAACGCCCATCGCCGCAACGAGTGGGCGAAATGGCTTAGTCCGCATCCATAGGTGAGCGACATCATTTCGCGTCGTGGAAAATGATCCCTAGCGTGGCACGTTGACCCGAGCGCAGACGGCTGACGCCGTGCCGCGTGTTGACCTGGTAGTAACCGCGTGTACCCGGCACCGGCCGCCGCGCCACGGCGAACACGACCGCGTCGCCCTGCGCGAGGGGTACGACTTCGGCTCGCGACTGCATGCGCGGCCGCTGCTCGGTGAGGACAAACTCGCCGCCCTCGAAATCTTCACCCGGTCGTGAGAGGAGTATCGCAACCTGCAGGGGAAACAACTCGTCGCCGTACAGGTCCTGGTGCAGACAGTTGTAGCCACCGGCCTCGTAGCGCAATAACAACGGCGTCGGGCGGGTCTGACCCGCCGCGTGACAGGCCTCGAGGTAGGCGCTGTGCGTCGCCGGGTAGCGCGCCTCGCGCCCGAGCTTTTTTTCCCAACCATTCGCCACCGCCGCCAGGGGTGAGTACAACGCGTCGCGCAGACCGGCGATCAGGTCCGGCAACGGATAAGCAAAATAGCGATAAACGCCGCAACCAAAATTGTGCCGCGCCATGTCGATGGTGTTGCGAAACAACCGCTCCGACTCGAAATCCGCCGCCAATGCGCTGCAGGTTTCGGCATCGAGCAGGCGCGGCAAGTGTGCGTAACCGGCGCTCTCGATCGCCGCGTCGAGCCATTCGGGATCATTACAATCGGTGCGCGTCGCCAGCGCGGCAACTGCGGCCCGGCTCATGCGCGGCGTTCGCGGTTCAGCAGCGTGCGTTTACGTTCTACTCCCCAGCGATAGCCCGACAAAGCGCCGTCCTGGCGCACGACG
>CALOBG010000100.1:0-19756 GCA_942490995.1 uncultured Gammaproteobacteria bacterium | reverse complement strand
GGGTCCCACGAGCATCGCGGTGGAGTCGGACTCCGAGACGATCAGGGCACGAGCCTTGGCGTGCCGCTCCGCTTGGGGCGTTTCGATGATCTGACGAGAACGCGCGCGGGTCCGGCTCCTGCCGGTCGGTTCTTCGCTGTGGTGATCTCTCCGAGTCATGCCAATCGTCTCACCTTCCGTTGCGGCGCCGCTACGCGGCCTTGCTCGCGTCTCTTTCCTTCTCGATGACTCGCCATCTCGGCAGTGTCACCAGCACCCTCGTCCCGATCGACTCCTTGGATGAGATCGAGACGGTTCCTCCCATGATTTCCACGACCCGGCGTGCCCTGCAGAGACCGAGCCCCGTCTGCCGACCCGCCGGCTTCTCGCTGTAGAACGGGTCGAAAGCGTGCTCGAGTGTCTTCTGCGACATGCCGCAGCCGTGGTCCTTGACCATGATCAGCAGTCGGTCGTCGAGTTGATCGATTTGAACGCGAATCTCGATGATTTCGTCAGATCCTGATTCCGCGGCGTTTGCGATCAGCTCAATCAACGCCTGGCCTAAGGAGATAAACTGTTTAGAGATCAGTCCTGCGTTCGGCAGCCACAGCGCTGGAATGGCGGCGGGGTTTTTACTCGATTCACCGCGGAACCTCATCCCTTCGGAGCAGCAGCCGGTCCCCGCATTCCCTAAATACCGCCTGCAGGCAGTTGACGCTTGCGCCAGGTGCACACCAGCGGCGCCGACGCCAGCAACGGCAATGCCGGTGGAATGGGCACCATCACGGCGGGGCTCGGCGACCACTCCGCCCAGACCTGATCGTTCGTCGTAGTGAAGTCCAGAGTGGTTTCCGTGACGTCCATCGTGAATGATTGCTGCACGTCGGGATTGCCACTCAGCGGGTCGAAATTGAGTGCCCGGGTGCCTACAACAATGTCGTCACCCGGCGGATTCGGAGCACGTCGCACCGGACTCAGAATACCGCAGAGGAAGTTTGACTCGCATCCAAAGGTGCGCTCCGGATCAGAATCGAAACTCCCTTCGATCGAGTTCACCAGAACCTGCGCGAACAAAGCCTGTGAGAGCTGGTTGGCCAGCGTGAAGGACATGATGTCCCCCACTGGCTGCCCGAAGACATCGGTGAACGTGCCTTCGCGAAAACGGACATCGTACAGATCATCACCCACCGCAACGCCAAAGGCACCAATTAGCCGGTCATCGCCATCAAGCGACAGCGTCGCTGCGTGACATGTGAAGGGGGCAAACAGGAGCAGAAGTATGGTTGCGAAAGTGCGGTGCATGTTGAATTCTCCTCAAAAAACATGGCGCGGAACGCGCTCAACCGGCCTGGCGCCACCATCGCCGCGACGGCCGCAGGATAATACCCAGCAGTGCCGTACCGAGTAACACCACCGCCGGGGGCAGCGGCACCAGCACGGGGACGTCGCCCAGGAACAGCGTCGCCGTGCCCGCTCCGGTCGCCGTCACCGGTGGCGCGATCACTTCGTTCGACAGCGACGAAAAGAGCCAGAACGTATAGCGTTCACCGGCGTTCAGCATGCCTGTAGCACTGCCGGTGAGCGAATTGAACGAGTCGCCCGCCGCGCCGCCAACGACGAAGTTCTCGGCGGCGGACTGTCCGGCCTGGGTGTCCTGAATACTTTCGTAAACTGGCGTCAGACTCGAGGCCGTGGTCAACGAGACCGAAAAATATTTTCGCCGTTGGCCGTTGGCGGCGTAATTCCCGACGATTGTGTAGGGCGTATCGACGTCGACGGAGAAGCGCACCGAACTGAACGTCGTCACGCCATCTTGATGGGTCTGTCCACCGAACCGAAATCTGACGCTGTTGCCGATGTGATTGAAGTTGATCGTAAAGTGGCTGGCGGTCAGATCGTAGCTGGCGCTCGAGGTCTCATCACCGTGGATCGCGGTGTGCGAATCCGCAAACGGTAACCCGAGCGGCTGTAAGGCGTTGGTCGTATTGGCCACGCTCTGGTAAGCCGTGACCTCGAGCAACGTAGCGATGTGATTCGGCGGATTGAGTATGGTCGCAGCGCTGGCCGGACTGGCGGCGACCGCTCCGATCAACAGTGCGGCGATTGCGGGTAATCTTGTCATCTGCGGTGAGACCCCTCGCCTGGTTTCCACGCGTAGGGCCTAAGACTACGACAGCCGAAAAATTTTTTCCCGCGATGCCCTCATGATCCAGCGAACGCGGACATATGCGCCCTTAAGGGCATGATCTCAGTTGAAAAACTTCGTACCTTATTTCTGCAATTTAGGGATTCGGGACTCGATATCAGCATGATCGACAGCGGCGAGCGACCGTCGATAGGGATGAATTGCCAAATTGGCGCGCGAAAACTTTGTACGCGATTTGTGGCGTGCGTATTCGATTATTCCGCACACTTATTTAGTTGTGTTTGGCCCAGGCAACCATGAACGCGACTGCCGCGGCGACGTCTTCGGAAAACAACTGTAGTTCATCGCCTTTCGCGGGCATGCCGACGAAGCCGTTGCTGGCATGGTCCTGCATGACGGTATGCCAGTTCATCGAACGTGCCGCCCACGCTGCGCTATCGCCGATGATCGGCGCACCGTCGACGCCGCTGTCGTGGCAGCGGCTGCAGGTGGTCTGGTAGAACAGGCGACCCTGGGCGCTGCCCGCGGCGAGCAGCGAGGGCGGCATGATCCGCGTGCGCATGTATTCGACGGCGGCGCCGACCTCGGCATCGGACAACTGCGGGCTGGCGCCACGCGGCGGCATGGCCAGGGAGCCATCGATGGCATGCTGTTTGAGTACCGCCGACCACTCCGGAGAGCGTTGCGCCCACGACGGCGCGTGGTCGATCGCGGGTGCACCTTCGAGCCCGGTGTCGTGGCAGGCGCTGCAATGTTGTTCGTAAAGCGTCTCGCCGTGTACATCGGCGGTGCTCGCCGGGCTCGCCGGCGGTGCCGGCAGCGCCTGGTTGCCGGCTGGTTCCGGGGTGGATTGTTCACTGCAGGCGGCCAGCGCGATCAGCGCGCAGATCACTGCCGCTCGACACGCTGCACTGCTGTTCCTGGTGGCGCTGTTCACGGTTGGTGTTTCTGAGGCCCGCTGGTGGTCGACCGTATCGACGCTAACGTTTCGCGCGCTGGCGTTTTTTGATCGGGATCAACGTCATGCCAGTCGGTGCCGATTTTGACAACAGCGTTGCAGCTCGCCACGCCACCCTCACGCTACTATTCAATCGGTTGCGCGGCGACGCGTATGGCTTTCGACGGCAAGCGGCGCGGATTTCAATGATGGGTAGACCGAGCGACAAAGAACTGGCTATCGCCCTGGCGGAAGCGGCGCGCCTGCGCGAACACGGCGAGGATGAACATTTTCTTGGCCGTGCGCTGTTGAACCTCAATTACCGCATGAAATTCATGCACGACGTGCTGGCCAAAGCCGCGCTCTACCTGCACTCCGGTGAAGGCGCGCGCGAACACGCCGAACTGGTGCGCGCGATCGAGCGCGCGGAACGGGCCGCGGTCCACGACGGCGACGACGAAACCATCCATCCCTGGTAACGCCCACCCGCCCTGTGGATAAAAATTAAACGGGGACATTCTCCGTTTATGGTCTCGGTGCGGGCGAAACCACGCATCTTGCAGTAAGGCTCGCGCGACCTGGGGATAACGATCAAATCAGGAATGTCCCCGTTCAGGCCAGGCTGGCGAGGGCGGTCTGCATATTGGTGACCCAGTCTTCGACGCTGGGCCGCTGATACATGGCCTGGCGCCAGCGTTGGATCTGCGGGTAATCGTCGAGGCCCGGCCATGCGCCGAGCACCCCCAGATCGACCGCGCACAGGGCGGTGATGTCGGCCACGCTGATGGCATCGCCTACCACGAAGGCCTGGCCGTCGAGCTGACGTTCGAGCAGGTCGTGGAACAGGCGCATGCCGTTACGGCCACGCTCGACCAGCGCTTCGATCTGAGTGTCACCGCGGCGACCGGGATGACCGCGACCGGCGAATATCGGCACCTGGTTGCGGATAAAATCGCGCGCCGAAAGCATACCGTCCTGGTCGGCGCGGCGTTCCCAGGAATCAATGCGCGCTTTTTCGATGGGCGTACGCCCCATCAGCGGCGGTTGCGGCTGGGTTTCTTCGAAATAGCGCCAGATCGCGGCGGCCTCATCGATGTAGCTGCCGTCATCGAGCACCAGCGTCGGTACCACCGCGCGCGGATTGATGGCGACAAAATCGGCCTCCAGATTCCGCGCGCGCAGGATGTCGATTTCCACACTCGGCACTTCGATGCCTTTTTCGGCGAGGAATATGCGTACCCGGCGCGGGTTGGGGGCGATCAGGCAATCATAAAGTTTCATCGGTCTCTCCAATCGGGGTCAGGACAGGACGCCTGGGCTTCGTTCAGGTAAACGCCAGCGCCGGGCCGAGCGGCACAATGCCGGACGGATTCAGGGTCGGGTGGCTTTCGTAATAGTGCCGCTTGATGTGTTCCATGTTCACCGTCGACGCAATCCCGGGCTGCGCATACAGCTCCACCAGGTAGCGCTGCAGGTGCGGATAATCGACGATACGTTTGTGGTTGCATTTGAAGTGCCCGACATAGACCGCGTCGAAGCGCACCAGGGTGGTGAACAATCGCCAATCCGCCTCGGTCAGGGTGTCGCCGACCAGGTAACGGCTGTTCCCCAGCCGCGCATCGAGCATGTCCAGCGTCGCGAACAGATCGGCATAGGCTTCGGCATAAGCGCTTTGGGTGGTCGCAAACCCGCAGCGATAAACGCCGTTGTTGACGTGTTCGTAGACAGGTTGATTGATGGTGTCGATGGCCTTGCGCAGCGGCGCGGGATAAAGATCGAGTGCGGTCGATGCGAAGTTCTCGAAGTCCGCGTTCAGCATACGCACGATGTCCGCCGATTCGTTGTTGACGATGGTGCCGTGTTTGCGATCCCACAACACCGGCACCGTGACCCGACCGCTGAAACGAGGATCGGCGGCGGTATAGACCTGGTGCAGAAACTGCGCGCCGTTGACGGTATCGGCGCTGGCCTCGGCGGTGGCATCGGGATTGTTGAACGACCAGCCTTCGGCGCCCATGTAAGGGTGCACGACATCGACCGAAATGACCGCCTCGAGCCCTTTCAGATGGCGCACGATAAGGGTGCGGTGGGCCCACGGGCAGGCCAGGGAAACGTACAGGTGGTAGCGCCCGCGCTCGGGCTGAAAGCGGGTCGAACCGTCGGCCCTGATCCAGTCGCGGAAAGTGCTTTCGCGGCGTTCGAAACGCCCGCCGCTTTTGGCGGTGTCAAACCAGGTGTCCTGCCAGGTGCCGTCTACCAGTGGTGCCATCGCCGCTCTCCTCAAGGATGGCGCCCAGTATGCTTCAGGGTAGTGCGGTTGATAATACGTGCTTCTGGACGTAGTTTATTTCCGATATGGACGCAAACTTTCAGCAGCTGCAGAGCTTCGTTGCGGTCGTCGAACACGGCGGCTTCGCGGCGGCCGCGCGGCGTCTCGGCATGACCGCCTCGGCCCTCAGCAAACATATCAATGCGCTCGAAAGCCACCTCGGCGTGCGTCTGTTCGCGCGCACCACGCGCCGGGTCTCGGTGACCGATCTCGGTCGCGCCTATTACGAACGCGTCGCCCCCCTGCTCAGCGAACTCGAAGACGCCGGCGCCGCGCTCGGCAACGCCGCCGCTACCGCCAGTGGACGGCTGCGCGTCAGTGCGCCGATGGATTTCGGCCGCGGTCGGCTGGCCACCGCTATCGGTGAGTTTGCGCGAGCCTGGCCCGAGGTCGCGTTCGACATCGAGTTGACCGATCGCTATGTCGATCTGGTTGGCGAAGGTTTCGATGTCGGTCTGCGCATCGGGCCGCTGGCCGATTCAAACCTGGTCGCGCGTCCCATCGCGACCTTCAAGCGCGTACTGGTCGCGGCGCCGACCTACCTCGCCGAACACGGTCATCCGCACAGCGTGGCCGAACTCAAAGGCCATCAACTGATCAATTTCAGCCTCGAGCGCGAACCACAGTGGTCATTCCTGGGCAGCGGACGGAATCGCGCCAGCCGTCTGCACGAACGCCACCGCGCCAATAACGGGCAACTCCTGTGCGCGCTCGCCGAAGCCGCCCAGGGCCTCGCATTTCTGCCTGATTTCATTGTCGACGAAGCGCTCGCGGGGCGGCGCCTGCTGCGAGTGCTGGCCGTCGAGGCCGAGGCCGAGCTGATCCTGCACGCGGTTTACCCGCACCGGCGCCTGCTGTCGGCCAGCGTGCGTTTGTTTATCGATCACCTGGCGGATCGGTTCAGTTCATCGACCAATTGAATGCGTGTGCAGTATCGTGTGATGCGCAGGCGCTAGTAGCGTGCGGGTCGCGCGTCAGGCGGCCTCGAGTGCAAGCGGGCTAGGGATGGTAAGACGCACGCTCAGACCTATTCGCGGCGGCACCAGCAACTGATTGGGTGCAGTTCAAGACGCGAGGAGTGAAGTTTACTTGCCGTAAATGAGTGACGAGCAACGCCGAAATGAGCCCAATCAGTCGCTGTCCCTGCGGGATGGGCCAAAAAAGCCCGCCTGCTTCGTTACAGCGCTTGGCAATAGAACCACTATTCCCTGCGCACTGCGCCTTGCAGACGAACTTTTTTGGCGCCAATGCCGCCGCGAATAGGTCTGAGCGTGCGTCCAGCGCAGCACGAGGGCAGTGAGGCCGTGCACGGATGCACGGTCGAACGCTAGCCAGACGCGCGACCCGCACGCCGCGGAAAGCACACCAGGTTTTTGCACACCAAAACTAGATCCCTTCGACCACCGCGACCCACTCCTCAAGCACGTCCTCCTCGCCGGGATGGACGAGGAATACGAACTGGTCGTAACCGGCGCGTTTGAGGTCCTGGAAACGTTCGCGTAGTTCGCCGACCGGCGCGGTCATGGTCATGCGACTGATCAGATCGGCGCTCAGCAGATGGCGCTCGTCGTCGCGCACAAACACGGCGTGACCGCGATGCATGCTCAGGTAGCGGGCGTCTTCGGGCTGGTAGGAACGGTACAACTCGCGGTAGCCGGCCAGGGCCGGATCCTCGTTCGGATCGACGCCGGCCGGATTGAGGCCTTTCTTGCCCATGTTCAGAAATTCCGATTCGACCGCGCTGTGCATGAAGCACGCGGTCAGCGGGCCGCCGCGTGCGATGGCCTTCGAGCTGTCGGCCGCCTCGCCATCGGCGAGCGGGGTGCCGGCCAGCCAGATCGCCGACTTGAGGCCGGCGCCGTCGACCCCGGCCGCCGCACGTGCGCGCTGCATGGCGTTGATATCCGCCACCGCCGCTTCCTTCTGGGTGTACAGGCACATCCAGTTCGCCTCGAGCGCAGCGGTCAGCTCGATCATTTTCGGACCCTGGGCGGCGATATAAATCTCGATCGGATCGGTGGTATTGATGTAATTTTTTTCCGGATGCACGAAACGGATCTTGCGGGTCCGCCCTTCGAACTCCCATTCGATGGTTTCGCGCCGCAGCAGCGCGCCGATCGTTTCCATATAAGTTTTCAGATCCTCACGGCGCACCGGCGGATGGCCCATCGCGCGGCGCCCGGAAAAGCCGGTGCCGACCCCGAGGATGATGCGCCCCGGCGCCAGCGCGTTGAGGGTCGCGAAGCTGTTGGCGGTTTGCGGCGCGATACGGTTCGACGGGATCAGCACGCCGGTGCCAAGCTTGATGCGGCTGGTATTGGCCGCTGCCAGGGTCATCAACACCACCGGATCGGCGGCAACCATCTGGCTGTCCTCGAACCACGCCGTGCTGTAACCGAGCTGCTCGGCGCGCACCGCGGTTTTCCAGCCGTCGAGACCTTCTGCAATCGAAACGCCGAGTTCCATGTTCTGCCCCTCGTGTCAGTGGTAAATGTCCGGATCCGTATGAAGGGGCATTCTGACCCCTTTGGCGCCGCGTTTCGAGACGTCGCCATCTGCGGCGGGCCGCTGTCAGGGGTCTCGGATAACGGTATCATCGGACCATGAGTACCCCAGATACCTTAGCCACCGCAGCTTCCGCTGCGACCACGGAGGCCACCACCGGGCGCTTCAAGTACCTCGACAGCACGGCCGTATCGTCGCTGTATCGCAACAGCAAAGTGCTGACCCGACGCGATCCCGATGGCAGCGACGGTGGCAGCGTCGGCGTCGACCTCGCGGCGCACGAAATGACGGTCAACAACGCGCGTCTGCTGAACGGCGGCGCGCGCCGCACGATCGCCGCGCACGGCTTTGAACTGCTGGCCAGTCCGCTGCCGGATGCAAGTCTCGATTTTTTTGATCATCAGCAGGTGGTCAGGCAGTACTACGCCGAATGTGCGCGCATCGTCAGCGCGGCGACCGGCGCCGAGGCGTTCGCGTTTGATCACAACGTCCGTTCAGCGTCCGGCAAACAGAGTCGCCGGCGCATCAGTGGCGGCCAGCAGGTGCAGGGTCCGGCCCATGTCGTACACGGCGACTACACCCTGACCAGCGCCCCCGAGCGTCTGCGCCAGCTGGCCAGACCGCCGAGCGGCAATGACACCCTGTGCTCGGTGCTCGACGCCGGGCAGAGTCTGATCTCCACTGCGATGGTCGACCGTGGGCTGGCCAGTGGCGGGCGTTTCGCAATTATCAACGTGTGGCGCAACATCGCCGCCGAGCCGGTCCAGACCCATCCTATTGCGCTGTGTGACGGCCAGACCGTCGAGCCCGACGATCTCGTGGTGTTTGAGATCCACTACCAGGACCGCATCGGCGAAAACTATTTCGCCAAGCACGCCGGACGTCACCGCTGGTACTACTACCCGGCCATGACCGGCAGCGAGGCGCTGCTGATCAAACAATGGGATTCAGCCGGCACCCTCGCCCGCAGCAGCGGCGCCAGCGGCGACGGCAGCGATCTCAGTGCGCCGTGTACCTTCAGTTTCCACAGTGCCTTCGAGGATCCGCGCACCCCTGCCGACGCGCCCGATCGCTGGAGCATCGAGGTGCGCTGCATCGTAGTCTATTCTTAGCGATCCTCTATAATAATCGGCCCCGTCCGCGGCTGGCTGGCAAGGCGCCGCCGCGACCCTTGAGCCCAGGAGTCCGCCATGGCGTCAGCCGAACCCCTCGCCAGCAACGACTTCGCCGCCACCAGCGCGGCAAGCTTTGACCTGAATCCCGATCTCCACGCCATCCTTGACCAGGCCGATCGCTACGCCCAAAACGAACTCTATCCGCTCGCGCAGCGCATGGACGACGAGGAATGGTGGCCCGACGACCAGTTCCCCAAGCTCGGCGAGATCGGCTTTCTCGGTATTACCGTGGCCGAACAATACGGCGGCGCCGGCCTCGACCTGCTCGCCAGCGGCGTCATCGCCCAGGCTTTTGCGCGCTGGAACCATGCCTTCGCGCTCAGCTGGGTGGCGCACGACAATCTCTGCGTCAACAACATTTACGCCAACGGCAGCGAGGCGCAACGCAATAAGTACCTGCCGGGTTTGTGCGACGGCAGCAAGATCGGCGCACTCGGCCTGACCGAACCGGGTGCCGGTTCCGACGCACTCGGATCGATGAGCACCACGGCGCGACGCGACGGCGATGACTACGTGCTGAACGGCACCAAGCTGTACATCACCAACGGTTCGGTGGCCGACATCGTGCTGGTCTATGCCAAAACCGACAAGGCGCGCGGCCAGCACGGTATCTCCGCGTTCATCGTCGAATCCACCTTCCCCGGTTTCAAGGTCGCCCAGAAGCTGACCAAGATGGGTTTTCGCGGCAGCCCGACCGCCGAGCTGGTATTCGACGACTGCCGCGTGCCGGCGGCGAACCTGGTCGGCGAAGAACACAACGGCGTCAAGGTAGTCATGAGCGGTCTAGATCTGGAGCGCGCGATGATTTCGCCCTTGTGTCTCGGGATCTGTGAACGCGCGCTGGATCTGTCGGTAGAGTACGCGCGCACTCGCAAGCAGTTCGGCCGCGCGATCGGTGAGTTCCAGATGGTCCAGCAGAAGCTCGCCGACATGTATACCTGGACCGAGACCCTGCGCACGTTCAACTACCGCACCCTGGCGGTTGCCAATACCGTCAAAGCGGGTGAGGCCGGTCGCGGCGACATCCATAAACTCACCGCGGCCTCGGTCAAGTATGCCGGCGAGATCATGAACAAGGTCCTGAACGAGGCGGTGCAGATCCACGGCGGCACGGGCTACATCTGGGAATCGGAGATCAATCGGCTGTTCCGCTCGATCAAGCTGCTCGAGATCGGCGCGGGGACCACCGAAGTACGCAACATCATCATCGCGCAGGAATTATTGCGCGGCTGATCGAGAAACCGCCGCACGTTTTCAGCAGTGACGTGCGGCTTACGGAGTCAGACCATGAAATACGATGTCATCATTGCAGGCGCCGGCTTCGGCGGCATGTATGCGCTGCACAAGCTGCGCAGCGCGGGCTACTCGGTACGGGTACTGGAAACGGCCGACGGGGTCGGCGGTACCTGGTACTGGAACCGTTACCCCGGTGCGCGCTGCGACGTGATCAGTATGGATTACTCGTTCTCGTTTGACGACGAGCTGCAGCAGGAATGGAACTGGAGCGAAAAATACGCCACCCAGGCCGAGATCCTGCGTTACGCCAACCATGTTGCCGACCGCTACGATCTGCGCCGCGACATCCAGTTCGAAACGCGCGTCACCGCGGCTCACTACGACGAGGCGCGTCGTAGCTGGCTGATCGACACCGACGGTGGCGAACAGTTCGAGGCGCACTACTACATCATGGCCACCGGTTGTCTGTCGGTGCCGAAAGCGGTCGACATCGCGGGCCGGGACAATTTCACCGGCCGCACTTATCACACCGCCGACTGGCCGCGTGAGGGTGTCGATTTCAGTGGCCTGAAAGTCGCCGTCATCGGTACCGGATCGTCGGCCATACAATCGATCCCGATTATCGCCGAGCAGGCCGCCGAGCTGACCGTTTTCCAGCGCACCCCGGCGTTCAGCCTGCACGCCTTCAACCGACCGTTCGGCGACGAGGAACGCGCGGCGTGGAAACAGCGTTATGCGGAACATCGCGAACTGTCCCGCCATTCCTTGTTCGGCGTGCCCGACGCGCCGATGGAGAAATCGGCACTCGAAGTCGATGCCGCCGAACGCGAGCGGGCTTACGAGGCTGGCTGGCAGCGCGGCGTGCTGGTCGGGATCATGCAGCAGTTCAACGATCTGCTGACCAGCAAGGAAGCCAACGACACCGCCAGCGAATTCGTGCGCAACAAGATCCGCAGCATCGTCAAGGACCCGCGCACGGCCGAGGCCCTGTGCCCGACCAGTTTTCCACTCGGCACCAAGCGCGCCTGTCTCGACACCGGCTACTACGAAACCTTCAATCGCGACCACGTGCATCTCGTCGACGTCAACGAAACCCCGATCGAAACCATTACCGCGCGCGGGATCCGCACCAGCGAACGCGAACACGAATTCGATGCAATCGTTTTCGCGACCGGCTTCGACGCCATGACCGGCGCCATCGTCAACGTCGATCTGCGTGGCCGAAATGGGGTTGCGTTGAAAGACAAATGGGCGAATGGCCCGCACACCTACCTCGGACTGACGGTTGCCGGTTTCCCCAACCTGTTCCTGATCACCGGCCCCGGCAGTCCATCGGTGATGAGTAATATGATCATCTCGATCGAACAGCACGTGGACTGGATTGCCGACTGCCTGGACTACCAGCGAGAGCACGGCTACGACCTCATCGAGGCGCAGCCGCAAGCGGAAGCCGAATGGGTGGAACACGTCAACGCGGTCGCCGACATGACGCTTTTCCCGCAGGCCAACTCCTGGTACATGGGCGCCAACGTGCCCGGCAAACCGCGCCAGTTCATGCCCTACATCGGCGGCGTCGGACCGTACCGGCAGAAGTGCGACGAAGTCGCGGCGGCGGGTTACGCCGGATTCGAATTCGACCCCGGCTCAACGCGCCGGCAGGGACAGGCCGCGTCGGGCGGTTGAACGGCCGGCGGCGCCAGGCCGCGCGCAACTCAATAAGGAATGATCAGCATGCATGATTTTGTGATCCGTAACGCGCGCATCGTCGATGGCAGCGGCGCGCCTGCTTACCACGGCGATGTCGCTGTCGACGGCGAACAGATCACCGCGGTGGGCGGCAAGCAGGGCGCCGGCAAACGCGAAATCAACGCCGACGGTCTGCTCCTTGCCCCGGGTTGGGTCGACGTGCACACCCACTACGACGGCCAGGCGACCTGGGACCCCTACCTCACGCCGTCGTGCTGGCATGGCGTTACGACCGCGGTGATGGGCAACTGCGGGGTTGGATTCGCACCCGCCCATCCGTCCAAACACGATTGGTTGATCGGATTGATGGAAGGCGTCGAGGACATTCCCGGCACCGCGCTGGCTGAGGGCATCGCCTGGGACTGGAAAACCTTTCCGCAATATCTCGATGCGCTGGAGCGCATGCCGCGCGCGCTCGATATCGCGGCCCAGGTGCCGCACGGCGCGGTGCGCGCCTACGTCATGGGTGAGCGCGGCGCGACCGATGTCGACGCCAACGCCAACGAACGCGCGGCCATGGCGGCGCTGGTCGGCGAAGCGATCAGGGCCGGTGCGGTCGGCTTTTCGACCTCGCGCACGGTGCTGCATCGCTCGATCGATGGCGAGGTCGTGCCCGGCACGGTGGCCGACGCACTGGAGCTGACGACCATCGCCGAGGCGATGGGTGCGGCCGGCGGAGCGGTGTTCGAAGTTGCCTCGGATCTGGCGCCGGAAGCCGCCGAATTGCAGTGGATGGACCACGTCATCGACCAGGCGCGCTGCAAGGTCACCTACGCCTGCGTGCAAAGCGACGAGGACCCGGCCCAGTACAAACGTCTGCTCGAACATGCCGCCGGGCGCGGCGCCGGCATCTATCCGCAGGTCGCGATCCGGCCGCCCGGCGTGCTGATGTGCCTGGAGGGCACCCACCCGTTCACCGGCCGCCCCAGCTACCTGGCGCTGGCCGACCTGCCGCTTGCGGCGCGCGTGCGGGAACTGCGCAAACCGGAAGTGCGCGCCCGGATCCTCGCGGAGGCCGGGCCGCGCCCGGCACGTCTGTTGCGCCTGCTGTTCATGGAAGGCAAGGCCATGCACTCGACGATCCGCGATTACGAGCGCATTTACTGGCTCGGCGACCCGCCCGAGTACGAACCCGATGCGGAGCGCAGTATGGCCGCCATTGCCGCGCGCGAAGGTATCAGCGCCGAAGCCGCGGCTTACGACCGACTGTTACAGAACGAAGGCAAGGCGTTCCTGTATTCACCGCTGTTCAACTACAACGCCGGCAACTACGACGCCGCGCGCGAAATGATGCTGCACCCGAACTCAATCCTCGGTATCAGCGACGGCGGCGCGCATTGCGGGATGATCTGCGACGCCAGCGCACCAACCTACCTGCTGCAGCATTTTGTTCGTGATCGTTCGCGCGGACCGCGCATCGGACTCGAACAGGCGATACGCATGCAGACCCGTGAAACGGCCGAACTGTACGGCTTTTTCGACCGCGGCTTGATCGCGCCGGGTCTTCGCGCCGATCTGAATCTGATCGATTTCGAACACCTCGCGCTGGTCGCGCCGGAGATGGTGTACGACCTGCCGGCTTCGGGTCAGCGTTTGATCCAGCGCGCGCGCGGCTATCACACCACCATGCTGCGCGGACAGGTTACGTTCGAAGATGGCCGCGAGAGCGGCGCTCTGCCGGGTCGGCTGGTGCGCGGCCAGCAGCGCGCCAACTGATCGCCGACCGCCAACGCCGCGATGTAACTGCCCGGCCATTCGGCCGGGTCCGCGGCCGTCTGAATCTCTAGATAGTCCGGGACCGATTGATGGAACATCCACACCTGCTGCATATCTTCAGCCCGACCAAATACGTCAGTCCGTTTGACATCAACATGGCTTACGAGGCGAACTTCGACGCCGTCATTCCTTACTGCAACGTGACGCTCGAAGAAATCAACGCGCTGACCCAGGACACCATTTTTTCGCGCAGTCCGGCCGGCGTGCGACGTACCGGAATATTTATCGGCGGACGCGAGTTCGATCAGGCACTGGCGATGCTGGAAGCGGCGCGCGCGGCGATGGTGCCGCCGTTCGAAGTTTCGGTCATGGCCGATCCCAGCGGCGCCATCACCACCGCCGCGGCGATGGTCGCGCTGGTCGAACGTTGCCTGCAGCAGCACGCGCAAACCGGGCTCACAGGACGACGGGTCGCCATCTTCGGTGGCGCCGGTCCGGTCGGCGCCTGTATTGCACTGCTTGCGGCACGTGCCGGCGCGCACTGCATGGTCGTCAGCCATCGTGGCCGGAATGCCGCCGACGGTGTCGCCGCGACCCTCGGCGAAAGTTTCGATATTGCGCTCGAAGGTCGCGACGGCAGCTCGGCCGCGGCTATTCGACAGTGGCTGCCGGAAGTCGAAGTGCTGTTCAGCGCGGCCAAGGCCGGGGTCCAGGTGCTCGGCACCGATGACCTGGCCAACGCCACCGCACTCGAGGTTATCGCCGACGCCAACGCCGTACCACCGAGCGGCATCGAAGGTGTTGCCGCCAACGACAGCGCCGCGCCGATCGCCGTCGGTTCCGACCGCAGCGCGCGCGCGTTCGGTGCGCTCGCCATCGGCAACCTCAAGTACAAGGTCCACACCGCCCTGCTGACCGCCATGTACGAAGCCGAAAAACCGGTCTACCTGGCCCACGACGAAGCCTTCGCCAGCGCCAGAAAAATCGTCGCCAAGGACTGAAAGGGGGACATTCCTCGTTTCGACTTATCCACAGGTTGGTGTCGTCAGGCGCGGATACAGCGAGAAACCCGCGCTGTAATCGAATAAACGAGGAATGTCCCCGATTCCGATTCGTGTAACGGGAGAACGGTATGAGCGAAGAAGTCACCATCGAGTTACGCGGTGCGGTGCAGTGGATCACGATTGATCGGCCGGAACGGCGTAACGCGATCAACGAAGCGGTGATCACGGCTATCGCTGACGGTATCCGTGCGGCGATGGGTGCGCCGGCCACGCGCGCAGTGGTGCTGACCGGCGCCGGTGACAAGGCGTTCTGCGCGGGCGCGGACCTGAAGCCCGGTGTTGCCGGTGCGGCGTTTGACGTCGACTACGCGCAGCCGCGGCATTACGTTATCGAACTGTTCAAGCTGATCGAAGACTGTAGCCTGCCGATCATCGCCCGGGTTAACGGTCACGCGCTGGCCGGGGGCCTCGGCCTGTTGTGCGCCTGCGACATGGCGGTGGCCGCCGACGACGTGCTGGTTGGCACGCCGGAATCGAAAATCGGCGTGTTCCCGATGATGATCCTGGGTTACATGCTGCGCGTGATCCCGCGTCGCAAACTGATGGAAATGTGCATCACCGGCGAGCTGTTCGACGCCGCCGCGGCGCTCGATATGGGGCTGGTCAACTACGTCGTGCCTCGAGCGGAGCTCGATGCCAAAACAGACTGGCTGCTGGCGCGGACGATCGATAAATCGCCAACCGCGGTGCGCCTCGGCAAACAGGCTTTTCACGCCATGCAGGATATGTCGCTGCGCGAGGCGTTCGAGTTTGCGCAGGTCATGATCCCGGTGATGTCGAGCACCGCGGACGCGCGCGAAGGGATCCAGTCCTTCCAGCACAAACGCGCGCCGCAGTGGAGTGGTCGATGAGCGAGAAGGTGCTGCGCATCGGTTGCGGCGCGGCGTTCTGGGGCGATACGCCGCACGGTGCAGCACAACTCGTTGAGCACGGCGCGCTCGATTACCTCGTGTTCGACTATCTCGCCGAGATAACGATGTCGCTGCTGGCGCGGGCGCGGGCGAAGGATGCAGCGCAGGGTTACGCGCCCGATTTTGTGCACACCATCGCCGCCCTCGCGCCGCAGCTCGCCGCGCGGGGTATCAAGGTCATTGCCAACGCCGGCGGCGTCAATCCGCGCGCCTGCCAGGCCGCGCTCGCCGAGGCCCTCGCCGAACGCGGCGTCGAGCTGAGCATCGGCATCGTTCTCGGCGACGATTTGAGCGATCGCGGTGCCGAGTTCCAGCGCCGCGGCACTACCGAGATGTTCAATGCCCAGGCGTTTCCGGCCGCTTGCCTGAGTATCAACGCTTACCTCGGCGCGTCACCGATCGCCGCCGCCCTCGCCGCCGGCGCTGATATCGTCATCACCGGCCGCTGCGTCGACAGCGCCCTGGTCCTGGGTCCGCTGCTGCATGAATTCGGCTGGTCCGGCGAGGACTACGACCGGCTCGCCCAGGGCAGCCTCGCCGGCCACCTGATCGAGTGCGGCACGCAACTGACCGGCGGCATCGTTACCGATTGGGAAAGCGTCTGCGATAGCTGGGACAACATGGGTTTCCCGATCGCCGAATGCCACGCCGACGGCAGCTTCGTAGTCACCAAACCGCCCGGCACCGGCGGCCTGGTCAGTACCGCCACGGTTGCCGAGCAGCTGGTCTACGAGGTCGGTGATCCGGCCCGCTACGTGTTGCCGGACGTGATCTGCGATCTGACCCGGGTTCATCTCGAACAGGCCGGCACGGACCGTGTGCGCGTCAGTGGCGCGCGCGGCGAGCCGCCGCCAGCCGGACTCAAAGTCAGTGCGACCTGGCAGGATGGTTACCGCAGCCTCGCCACCATGATGATCGGCGGCCACCAGGCGGTGGCCAAGGCCGAACATGTGGCCGAGGCTATCCTGAAGCGCACGCGGCGCCTGCTGGCGGGCGAGGGCCATGCCGACTATCGCCGCACGGATATCGAAGTGCTGGGCGCGGAAGCGACCTATGGCGCCAACAGTCGCGCGCGCGCCGCGCGTGAAGTTGTCCTCAAGCTGGCCGTGCATCACGACGAACGTGCCGCGCTGGAGATTTTTGCCCGCGAATTCCTGCCCGCGGCGACCGCGATGGCGCAGGGCATCACCGGGTTCGCCGGCGGCCGGCCGGGCATCACGCCGCTGATCCGGCTATTTTCTTTTTTACTCGAACGCGAAGCCGTCACGGTAGCAGTCGAAGTTGACGACGCCGCCGTTCACTACAGCGAACCCGCACCAGCGCCCGCCGCCACGATTACCGCGACGCCGACCCCGGCCACCCCCAGCGAGGTGCTGCCCGACGGTGAACGTGTTGTCGTGCCGTTGCGCGCCCTGGCCTTCGGGCGCAGCGGCGACAAAGGCGATGCCAGCAACATCGGCATCCTCGCGCGGCGCCCGGCTTATGTCGCGGCGATCCGCGCGGCGCTGACCGCGGACGTCGTCGCCGACTACTTCGCCCATCTCTGTGACGGCCCGGTCCGGCGCTACGAATGGCCCGGCCTGGACGGCTTCAACTTCGTACTCGAGGCCAGCCTCGGCGGCGGCGGCACGGCCTCGCTGCGCTACGACCCGCAGGGCAAAGCCTACGCTCAGATGTTGCTCGATATCCCGGTGCCCGTGCCGGCTACCTGGAGCGAGCTCGCCCGCGCGATGGAACCGCTTTAGGTGTCGTTGCGTTCCAGGGGCTGGCGGGTGGCCGGCGCCAGCGCGCTGGTTCTGGTAAGTTGTGTCGCCAGCGTGCTGTTTTTCGAAGTCGCGATCCGCGCGGCGTATGTTTACCTGCCTTATCCTGCCCAGACTTTGATCCGCGAAGTGCACCTGTACGGCTGGCACGGGCCGAAGCTTGGTCCGCCGTGGTGGACCTATTGTGTCGGTGACGATTACCTTGGCGCGCGCAACCTACCCAATCTTGACCAGGTGCGCGTGCAGTACGGCCCGACCTTGTATCGCCTGACCACGCACTCGCTCGGTTTTGAGGGCCTCGGCTTCAGGACGCCGGAAGCGCACCGACACTGGGACGGTGTGGTGGTCGGTGATTCCTTCGGTTTCTGCCAGCACCTCGACATCGAGCATTGCTGGGTCACCCAACTGACCCGCCAAAGCGGGCTCACGCTCGCCAACCTGAGCGTGCCGGGGACAGGTTCAGCGAGCCACTCGCGCTATCTCGAGGACTACGGCCGTCAACTCAAACCGCGCCTGGTGATCTGGCAATACTGGGTCAACGACCCGCGCGAAGACGTCCTGCACGTCGCCGGCGATGTGCTGCCCTGTCCCGCCCCTGCGGGCCCGGAAACCATGCCGCGCGATCTGCGCGCGTTCCTTAAACGCAGTTCCGTGATCGCCAACCTGATTTACAAAAGCTGGCAGCACCACCGCGGGGGTGCACAATCGATCAGCACGGATGCCGCAGCGTTCGAAACCACCAGCGGGATAAAGCTGCTGGCATGGCTCGACGAAAGCGCGGTTCCGCGCAGCGCAATCGCGAGCACCGGCTTTTCCATGACCACGGCATCCATTGGGCTGGCCGCGCGCCGCACGCAAGCCACCGGCGGGACCTTCCTGCTGCTGATTGTGCCGACTAATCTGCAGGTCTATGCCGACGTACTACCGAGCGAGGCGCTACACCGGGAATTGCGCTACGAGAACACTGGCACCGAGCAACTCATCGAATTCGCGCGCGAGCACGACATCGCCTATCTCGATCTTCGCCCGGCCTTTATCGCCGCCGCCGCTCGCGGCGAGGTCCTCTACCCGGCCCGCGATCCGCACTGGAACGCGGCCGGAAACACGCTCGCGGCGAATGAGGTGGCCCGTTGGGTAGCGGCCCATGCAACACAGTTCGGCAATGGCGACGCGGTGCACTGACCTGGCCAGGCGCGCAATGGTGTCATACGCGCACCGATTCAGTCCGCGGTTTCGATGATCACATCGCCGTTCGAGCGCGCGCGCTGTGCTTCGTGACTCGCGGCCAGGGCCTGCTCCTCGGCGGCGCTGCGCTCGCCACCCACCCAACGGTCCATAACCACACAGGCAAGCAGATCGCCGGCCACGTTGACCGCCGTACGACTCATGTCGAGGATCCGATCGACGCCCATCAGCAACGCGATCCCGGACGGCGGTATGCCGACCGTGCCGAGCACCATGGCCAGGATCACGATGCCCACTCCGGGGGTTGCGGGTGACCCGATCGAGGCGCCGACCGCGACCACGACCAGCAGGGTCAGGCTGCCGGTGCTGAGATCGATGCCATAAATCTGGGCCAGGAATATTGTCGCCACACCCTGGTACAGCGCCGTTCCATTCATGTTGATGGTGGCCCCGATCGGGATCACGAACTGGGCGATCGAGGGCCTGATCTGCAGCCGCTCTTCGGCGGTTCTGATCGACAAGGGCATGACCGCCGCGGAACTCGAGGTCGAGAACGCGAGCAGCAGCAGTTCGCGGCTCTGGCGAAAAAAATCCAGCGCCGAGCGCGCGCCGACGACACGCACCAGCAGCGCATAGGCGATCAGCATCACGCCCAGGCCGAGCAGGACCGTGAGGATGTAGACCGCCATGCCCAGCAGCGCTTCAAGTCCGATCTTGGCCGCCAGCTGGGCCATCAGGCCGAACACCGCGATTGGCGCCAGGGTCATCGCGCCACGCACGATGGTCATACACACTTCCTGCAGCGAACCGAGTATGTCGAGCAGCGGCCGCGAACGCTCAGGCTTGGTCATGAGCAGCGCGATGCCGAAAATGATCGCGAAGATCACGACCTGCAACATCTGGTTTTCGACCATCGAGCTGAGCGGATTGCTGGGCAACACACCAAGCAGCGTGGCCGGCAGGTTGGCCAGGCTCGGCGCCATCGGTGCGCCCGCCTCGGCGAGCGCTGCTGCCGGCCCCAGCGAAGCCCGGATCAGCTCGCTGTCGACGTAGTCGCCGGGACG
>CALOBG010000099.1:0-42249 GCA_942490995.1 uncultured Gammaproteobacteria bacterium | reverse complement strand
TCAGGCGATGTATCGCGGTGCCCAGCGACTGATGGTCAACGGCCGAGTTTTTGCGCAGCACGTTCGACATCAGGACAACGATGTAATGCAGCCGCCGTTCCGCGGCCGGCGACTCGACGATGGCGACCGAGTGCATGAGGTTCTTGACGTTGCCCTGGTACTTGCGGCACACGAAGTCGGCTTCGGGCTTGCATTCGTACAGCGAGCCGCTCTTGAAATACACCGCGGCCTTGGCCAGGGCGGGTGACGAAGCGTAGCGAATCCGCCGCTCGGTGACGTACATCAGGCGCTTGATGATGCGCGAGGAAAATTCATCGACCACCCGTCCCTGTTCCATCCGTGCCAGAAACTTCATCAATTCCCGCGGCGATGCGCGGCTGGTCGTTCCCGACACCACCGCTTTTCCGCGCCGCGTGAACAGGCTGCCCTGACGCAGGTTGACGATATCGAAGCCGTTGCGCGTTACCGGTTTCTGCAGGGTGCGCTCGAGCAGCGTTTCGAGTTGCGGGCGCGGGGTTTGCTTGAAAAACGCCGTTGCCGAAGTGTTGTCCAGGGGATAATCGGCGCCGAAGTGATTGAGCAGCATGGCCTGGCGGATCAGCACCGAGGCCGCCGCGTTCGAACTCGGCGACACCATCCAATCCAGAAACTCGAACAGCGTGCCGGGATCGCCGACTTCCAGCGGACGGCGAATGAGTTTTTCATTGGCCCAGTCCCAGCGCCTGACGGTGTGGCTGTCGGTGATGACGACGTCGTCGGCAAGAATGCGGGTGTCGCGCAGCAGGCGCCAGCGCGCGGCGGTATCGTCGGGGAACCGATCGGCAACGGCCTGCATCCAGGCCAGCGCCACCAGCAGTTTGCCGACGCTGCCGGGGTTGTAGAGGGTGTCCGCGTTGTGCTCCGCGTAGCGCGGATTGTCGGGATCTGACAGGTCGAGGATGGCGAGCGCATAACGCTCGGTGTTGTCGCCGAGCAGGCCGCGCACCGCGGCGGAAAAACCGCGATCGGGCGACGGTACTTCGAAGTCCGGCCGATCGAGCAGACGCAGGTCAACCGCGGCGCTCGGCAGCAGCGCGCCGGGCGGCTGCTTGGTGTCCTTGATGATCCCGGCTTCGATTCGACGCATGTATTCCAGGCGTCCGATGTGGGTGTCGTCGGCGTCATCAAGCGGCCAGGCCGACACGGCAGTGGCGGCAATGAGGACGATGGCCACGCTGGCGGGCAGGATGCAGGCGATATGGCGGAAGTTCATTGCTGGCGGTCCTCAGGTCTATTGCGGTGCGGCCGTCAGATCGACGCTGATTTCAGCGAGGCTGGCCGGGTCCGGGTCCATTTCGAGCAGGTATTGATTGCCGCGCGCAGCCGGGTTGTCGAGAAATGGGCGGATCTGGAACAGCCGCAGGCGGCCGTCCTGAAAACCGAATTCGACATCGGCCGGGGCTGGCTCGCCGGCGGCATCGACGATCGCCGGAAACTGCTCCGGCAGCGCCCTGGCAAAGGCGATGAGCTGGGCGATTTCTGCGTCCTGCAATACCGCCTCGGCGCCGCTCGCCGGCAGTTTGACGACCCCGCCGGCGGGTGCGACCTGGCGCCGGATACTGGCGCTGGCCTGGGCCAGCAGGCGCACGCGACCGCTGGCGAGTTCGATGCGCAGTGATTCCGCGGACTGCCCATCAACGGCGCCGCCGACACCTTCATTGACGGCCACCGAAATCCAGCCGCGGTCGCCGCTATCGATATCCTGGGTGACCAGCACACCGGATTTGTCGGCATTGACGCTTTCCAGCAGCAGTACTGCCGGGTAGACGTGTTCCGGCTCGCGCATCAGCGCCTGGCGCCAGGAAAATGCGCGGGCGGTGAACGGCGACGCCCACACGCGCGGAATAGCGGCAATGATGTTGTCGATGCCGACCACGTTCGGCACGGTCAGATTGAGCCCGGCACCGGTAAAACCGGGCAGGTCTTCGACATTGGTATCGCTGCGCACAAAAACGCCGAAGCTGCCGTCGGCGCCGAGGCGCGCGATGAGCTTCTGGCGCAGCTTGGCCTGCAATTCGGGCGCGAGCTTGTGGCCCGCCACCCAGGTTTCGATCGCAGCGCGCAGGTTCTCGGTTGCGGTTTCGCGCTCGACGCTGTCCTCCGGCAGCGCTTCGAGGGCGCGATAACCGGCCACGATGTAGTCATACATGCTGCCGCTGCCGTCCGGCGCGGCGCGTTCGAGCAGGGCGCGAAAGATCCCGAACGGCAGCGCCAGGCCATTGGCGACCGCCTGCGGGTAGTGGGCTTTGAGTTCGCCCAGTTTAGCCGCCTTGGGGCCTACCGTGCGCCCGGAGTCGCTGGCGCGCAGATCGGCGAGGTCGAGGATGGCGCGCTGGCCGAGGTCGAGTTTGTCGAGTTCGGGCTCGATCAGATGGCGCGGCTGATCCGCGGCCGCGGCAAACAGCGCATCGAAGCTGCTGTCATCGGCCATCAGTCTAACCGCGCCGCCGCCGCTGACGGCCAGGACCACGCGCTCGCCCTGATGTTCGGCGAGAACATCGAGCAGGCTGCCGGCGACCGCCACGTTGGGGATGCCGAGATTGCGCGCCAACAGCTGTACGTGGGACAGCGGGTTACCTTCTCCGGCAGTCAGGATCCCGGCAACCGGTGGCAGTTCGGCGATGGTCTCGGGTAACAGATAAATACCCTGCGCATCGAATTCCGCGAGCGCCAGGTTGCGGCCGTCGCGCAGCACCCCGCGAGTGATCCCGGGGTTGAGTGCGCGCAGGCCGCTGCCGATATCGCGTTCGAACAATCGATGCCGCACCCCGGCCAGGCGGTTGGCATCGCGCAGCAGCGCGTCGATCAGGGCGGCATAAAAAAACATCGGGCTGCCGCGCAGGTGGTCCTGGATAAACAGCCGCGCCAGGGGTTCGATTTCGGCCAGGGTGGCCATGCCGTCGGCGAAGGCGAAGTTGAGATGGCGGTCCGCCCAGCCCGGCGCCAGGCCCAGGTAATCGGTGGCCTTGCGATAGCCCGGCAGGTCGATCTGCGCGACATCCAGTCCGGCCAGAACCGCTTCCAGCGCCGCGAGCTGGCGCGCCGAAAGCAGACCGCTGCCATAGTTGGCGTCGGCGGAGGCGCCGAGCAGCTCGAGTTGTTCGCGACGCGACAGTGTCGGCGCCGCCTCGGTGAGCGCAGTCGCGGCGACGAAATGTTCGGCTTCGACGAGCAGGCTGGCATCGAGCACGCGCAGGCGCAGACCGGCGTCGGCGATCCCGGGCAGGGCTTCGCGCAGTCCGCGCAGCAGCCGCCCGGAGGCGTGAAAACGTGCCTGTGCCGGACTGGCCGTTGACAGTGCATCGCGCTCGGCGTCGATGAGCGTGGCCAGTGCCGGCGCCTGGGTGGTGCTGCGCGAGGACAGGTCGGCAAGTACCGATGCGGTATCGACCGCGTACAGGGCGTCGATGCCGGCAGCGAGTTCGAGCAGCGCGGCGGCGATCTCGGGGTCGTCGTGCCCGGCGGCGTAGTCACGCACCGCGGCGGCATCGTCCGCGGCCGGCGAAATATGGATCTTATTTTTGAGCGCGACAAAATCGGTGTCGCGCTGGGCGAGGTTGCTGGCGGTCTGGCGGATGCTTTTGGCCGAGGTTGTATCCGCGCCATGGGGCAGGAATGCGGTCAGTGTGCGCAGGGCCAGGTAGCGGTTGCCGATCCACTTGCGCTCGCCGGCCATGGTCAGGAGCATGCGCCGCGCGGCGGCGCGTTCACCTTCTTCCTGCAGCGCGCCGCGATAATGACGGCCGCGGCGCATGATCCAGCCGTCGTCGACGCGAAACAGGAACCGTTCGACGATCATCTGTCCGAGCGCTTCGTCAACACGCGGTTCGGCGAGCAGGGCAGCGACGTCGAGGGTGGCGTAAACGTTCGCGATACGATAGCCCGCTGCGCGCAGCTCCAGCGTGCTCGGCGACCACTCGCCGTGCTGCGAACCACCGCCGTGCGGAATACAAGCGCTGGGGGTAGGTGGCAGTTCAGTACCATCCTTGCAGTACCAGCGGATCCGCGAGAATGGCCCGCGCGGATTGATTTTCATCGCTTCGATGCGCGCGTCGGCGTGGCTCGACATCGTCACGGCGGTGCCGGCGGCGTTGGCCTGGGTGGTGAAAAGCACGGCGAACAGCAGCATTGCGCGGTGCCGGCCGCGCAGCGGGGGCATGACTCCTTTCATGGCAATTTCCAGGACGTAATCAGCTCAGGATGTGGGTCCGCATCATACACTGAGGGCCGCATGGGGCCCGCCTTCGAGCGCGACTGTTATAGTTCGCCCGCGGCCGCGTGCGGAGCAGGCGCGCCGGATCACGTATTGCAGGAGGAAGCCATGGCACGTGAGCAGTTCAATCTCGACGGTAAGATCGCGGTGGTCGCAGGCGCCAGCCGCGGTATCGGCCAGGCGATCGCGACGATCCTCGGCGAATACGGCGCGCATGTCGTGGCCCTGAGTCGCGGCGCGGACGGCTGCGCGGAGACCGTCGAGATCATCACCACGGGTGGTGGCAGCGCTGAAGCGCGGGCCTGCCACATCGGCAAACTCGATCAGATCGAAGCGCTGTTCAAGTATCTTGACGACAGCCACGGCCGCGTCGATATTCTGGTCAATAATGCCGCCGCGAACCCGTACTACGGGCATATCCTCGACACCGACGTGGCGGCTTTCGAAAAAACCCTCGAGGTCAACCTGCGCGGTTACTTCTTTATGTGTACGGCGGCCGGCAAGCGCATGAAAAACCAGGGCGGCGGCAGCATCGTCAACGTTGCTTCGACCAATGGCCTGTCGCCCGGAGACAAACAGGGCGTCTATTCGATCAGCAAGGCCGGGATTATCAACATGGGCAAGGCACTGGCGCGCGAATGCGGCGAGTTCGGCATTCGCGTCAATACCCTGGTGCCAGGCCTGACGCGGACTAAATTTGCTCAGGCGCTGCACGACGACGACGAATTCATGGCAAAAATGATGCCGCACACGCCGCTCGGGCGTGGCGCGGCGCCGAGCGAGATGGCGGCGGCCGTGCTGTACCTGGTTTCGGACGCGGCCAGCTATACCACCGGCAGTTCGATCGTGGTCGACGGCGGGTACCTGGCGTGACGTTGTCGGCTTCGAATTGCGCGGCAGGATGACGTATTCTGACAACCATTCGAGACCGTCATTGATGAGGTGTTCAGGTCATGGCTGAAACCCGCTTTGCAATTGTATTTCAGGGCCAGATTGCGGCCGGCGCCGATCCGGCCACGGTGCGCAAAAACCTGGCCAAACTGTTCAATGCCGATGCCGAGCGCATCGAAAAAATGTTTTCCGGGCAGAAGGTCGTCATCAAAAAAGGCCTCGATTCGGTCGCCGCCGGCAAATACAAGGTTGCGCTGGGTAAGGCCGGCGCGCTGGTCGATGCGGTCGCCATGGCCGCCGCCGAACCGGCCGCCGCCGCGACGCCCGCGCCGCTTGCGCGGAGCCCGACCCAGCGACGTGTGCCGCCAAGTGACGCGCCGCAGACCGTGCCGGCCGCCTATGCCGCAGCCGACAATCCGCCGCCGGCACTGGATACCAGCCTCGCCGCGCCCGGAGAAACCCTGGTCGATTACCAACCGCCCGCCAGTCCCGATATCGCCACCGATCACCTGAGCGTGGCGGAAGTCGGAGCAACCCTGGTCGAGCCCGAGCAGACGCCCGCGCCGGAGTTCGATTTTGCCGGCCTGTCCCTCGATCCGCCCGGCACCACCCTGGTCGAACCCGAAACCATTGCGCCGCCGGAGTTCGATACCAGCGCCATGTCGCTCGAGGAGACGCCCTGACGCCAGTAGCCATCGCCGCGGCGGCAGCGCGCCCACGGTGGGCGCTCGCGACGCACTGTGGTTCAATACCGCGCGCTGCACCGATGTCCTGTTCCCGCCCGGCTGTGTGATGAGATGAGCCTGTTACTGAATCCCCGCGACGTTGAATTCGTACTCTACGAGTTGCTCGACAGCGCCAAGCTCAGCGACTGCGAGCTGTATGCCGATCACGATCGCGATACCTTCAATGCCGTGATCGCGGCGGCGCAGAAACTTGCCGAAGAAAAGTTCGCACCGTTCGCCGCCAAACTCGACGCCGAGGAACCGCGCTTCGACGGCGAGCGGGTGCACGTGATCCCGGAACTCCACGCTGCCGTCGAGGCCTACGTTGCCGGCGGCTTCACCGGCATCGCCGCGCCCGCCGAATATGGCGGGATGCAGTTGCCGTGGGTCGTGGCCCAGGCCGCCTGCGCATATATTGCCGCCGCCGACGTGTCCGCCAATGCGTATGGTTTTCTGACTCACGCCGCGATCAACCTGCTGACGGTGTTCGCTTCCGAAGCGCAGAAACAGCGTTACCTGGTGCCGCTGATCGAGGGCCGCTATTTCGGCACCATGTGCCTGTCCGAGCCGCAGGCCGGCTCCTCGTTATCGGATATCCAGGTGCGCGCCGAACCGTGCGACCAGGGTCACTATCTGATCACGGGTACGAAGATGTGGATCTCCGCCGGCGAACATGAGTTGTCGGACAATATCGTGCACCTGGTGCTGGCGAAAATTCCCGGCGGTGCGCCGGGAGTGAAAGGCATTTCCTTGTTCATCGTACCCAAGTTCCGGGTCAACGATGACGGCAGCCTCGGGCCGCGCAACCATGTCGCGCTGGCCGGCCTCAATCACAAGATGGGGTTTCGCGGCACCACCAATACGGTACTGAATTTCGGCGAAAGCGGTGAGTGTCACGGCTGGCTGGTCGGCGAGGCGCACCAGGGCCTGCGCTACATGTTCCATATGATGAACGAGGCGCGAGTCGGGGTCGGCATGACCGCCACCGTACTCGGCTACACCGGCTATCTGCATTCGCTGCAGTACGCGCGAGAACGTCCGCAGGGGCGCCACGCGGACCAGAAAGACCCGACCGCACCACAGGTGCCGATCGTCGAACACGCCGATATCAAGCGCCTGCTGCTGGCGCAGAAAGCGGCCGCCGAAGGCGCTTTCGCGCTGGTCCTGTACTGCGCCTGGTTGCTCGATATCCAGCGCACGACCGGTGACGCCGCCGAGCGCGAACGGGTCGGGCTGCTGCTCGATATCCTCACGCCGATTGCAAAATCGTGGCCGTCAGAATTCTGCCTCGAGGCCAACAAGCACGCCATCCAGATCCTGGGCGGCTATGGCTACACGCGTGAGTTCCCGCTCGAGCGTTTTTATCGCGACAATCGTCTCAATCCGATCCACGAAGGCACCCACGGTATCCAGGGTATCGATCTACTCGGGCGCAAACTGTCGATGGCCGGCGGCGCGGCGTTCGCGGCGCTGCTTGAGGAATATGACACGACCCTGCGCGAAACCGCCGGCATCGACGAACTGGCTGAATTCCGCACCACGCAGAGCGAGGCGATCGCGGCGCTCAAAGACGCGACCGCCGCTGTCATGGCCGTGCGTGATGCCGGCGAGGTCAACCGTGCACTGGCTAACGCCGGTATTTATCTGGATACCTTCGGCCATGTCGTGATCGGCTGGATGTGGCTGCGCCAGGCCCACGTCGCCGTCACCGCGATGGCGCGCTCGAGCGGCGCTGAAGTCGATTTCTATCGCGGTAAACTGCACGCCTGCCGCTACTTTTTTCGCTACGAAATGCCGCGGGTGGCGGAGCGCTGTGCGCTGCTGCGTGAGGCCGATGCAACCTGTCTCAACGCCGATCCCGCCTGGCTGTAACCCGCCTCAAGAGAGTTCAAGCATGACCACACCCCGAACCATCAGCACTTACGACGAAGCCCGTGCCGACTTCGACTGGCAGCCGCCGGCGCGTTACAACTTCGCCCGTGACGTTATCGATAACTGGGCCAAAGACCCGCACAAGCTTGCCATCGACTGGCTCGATGATGCCGGCAACCGCAAGCGCCGCACGTTCGCCGAACTCGCGCGTCGCTCGCGCCAGCTCGCCAATGCCCTGAGCGCGGCCGGGGTCAAACGCGGCGATACCGTGGTGCTGGTACTGGGGCGCAATATCGAATGGTGGGAGATCCTGACCGCCTGTCTGCGCATGGGCGCGGTGTGTTCGCCCGGAACGACACAGCTGTCGCCCAAAGACATCGCTTACCGGATGAACGCGGCCGAGGCGGTGTGTTTCATCTGCGACGAAAGCAACGCGGCCAAGCTCGAACAGGTGGCCGGTGAATGCACCACCATGCGCGCGCGGATCTTGGTCGAAGCCACGCGCGATGGCTGGCTGTCCTACGACGCCATCGTCGATGCCGCGAGCGACGAGTTCACCTGCGCCGATACCGCCTACGACGAAAACGCGCTGTGTTATTTCACTTCGGGAACCACCGGCTACCCGAAAATGACCATGCACTGCCACGGTTACGGACTGGCCCATCAAATCACCGGTAAGTACTGGCTCGACCTCGGTCCTGACGATCTGCACTGGAACATCAGTGATACCGGCTGGGCCAAAGCCGCTTATTCCAGCTACTTCGGGCCGTGGAATCAGGGTGCCGCGCTGTTCGTGCACCACACGCCGGTGTTCGACCCGCGCAAAAGTCTCGAACTGCTGGCCAGCAATCCCGTCACCACCATGTGCGGCGCGCCGACCATCTACCGCATGCTGGTGCAGGAAGACCTGTCGGCGTATTCGTTTCCGCACCTGCGCCATTGCGTCGGTGCCGGTGAACCGCTCAACCCGGAAGTGATCGAGACCTGGAAGCGCGCCACCGGTATTGTCATCCGTGACGGCTACGGCCAGACCGAAACAGTGCTGGTGTGCGGAAACTTTCCTTACCTCGAAGCGCGGTTCGGCTCCATGGGCAAGCCCATGCCGGGTATCGAGATGGCAATCATCGACAACGCCGGCGCGGTGCTGGCGGCCAACGAAGAGGGCGATATCGCGATCCGCGTCAACCCGCAGCGCGCGCCCGGGCTGTTCACCGATTACCGCGGCGATGCGGAACGCTACGCGGCGTGTTTCGTCGGCGACTGGTATATCACCGGCGACCGCGGTTATGTCGACGAGGACGGTTATTTCTGGTTCGTCAGCCGAGCCGACGACGTCATCCTGTCGGCCGGTTACCGCATCGGGCCGTTTGAAGTCGAAAGCGCGCTGATCGAGCATCCGGCGGTGGCGGAATCGGCGGTCGTCGCCAGTCCTGACCCGACCCGCGGCGCCGTGGTCAAGGCCTTCGTGGTGCTGGCGCCCGGACATCAGGGCGGCGATGCGCTGGTGCGAGAACTGCAGGAGCACGTCAAGAAGGTCACCGCGCCGTACAAGTATCCGCGCCGCATCGAGTTCGTCGACAGCCTGCCGAAAACAGTCAGCGGAAAAATTCGCCGCATCGAGCTGCGTGCCCGCGAAGAAGCCGGCTCCTGAACCCGCACCGTGTGCGCTCGACCTGGCATTCGCTGGCTACCAGCGGGTGGGCTGAGTGTCGATGAGCGCCATCGCCGGCAGCGGCCCGGAGGTCGATGAGGGGCTGCGCCGTACCATCATCGTGATGGTCCTGCTCAACTCCGTCAGCACCGCCATGATGCTGACCGGGGTCAACGTGGCGCTGCCCGATGTCGCCCGTGACCTGCACGTCGACGCGGTGTCGCTGAGCTGGATCCCGATGAGCTACCTGATGGCGAGTGCGGCCTTCGTACTCGCTTTCGGTCGCCTCGCCGACATGTACGGGCGCAAGCGTATCTACCTGATCGGCACCAGCGGCGTGATCGTGACCTCGATCCTCGCGGCCTGTGCCCAGAGCGAAGCGCAGCTTATCGTCGGGCGGCTGGCGCAGGGGATCTGCGCGGCGATGCTCTACGCAACCAATGTCGCGATCATTTCGTCGGTGTTTCCGCCGGCCCGCCGCGGCACCGCGATCGGTTATACGGTGTCGGCGATCTACCTCGGCCTGTCAGCCGGTCCGCTGGTCGCTGGCTGGTTGATCGAATTCGCGAGCTGGCGCGCGACGTTTCTGATCCATGTACCGCTGACCATCGCGGTGGTGGCGATCGGTGCGACTCGCGTGCCGATCGAGTGGCGCGCCGACGAGCGCGGCAGTTTCGATGCCCTCGGCGCGCTGTTGTACGGGGTCGCGATCGTGATCCTCATGACCGGGGTATCGAAACTGCCGCACGGCATCGGACTGGCCATGGTCGTCGCCGGCATCGCCGGACTGTGGTTATTTTTCCGCCACGAGCGTCGCCATGCGCATCCGGTCTTAGACGTCGAACTGTTTTACACCAACCGCGTGTTCCTGATGTCGTGCCTGGCCTCGCTGGTCATGTATACCGCGACCTTCGCCAACGTCGTGCTGGTGAGCCTGTACCTGCAATACCTCAAGGCCGTGCCGCCGAGTACGGCGGGCCTGGTGATGATGGCGCAGCCGGCGGTGATGACCGTCATAGCGCCGCTCGCGGGGCGCCTTTCGGACCGCATCGAGCCACGCGTGATCGCCTCGCTCGGCATGGCCCTGACCGCACTCGGTCTGGCCGGACTGGCGGCGCTCGATGTTGCCAGTCCGCTGGCAATGGCGGTGATCGCCCTGGCCGTGACGGGTCTCGGCTTCAGCCTGTTTTCCTCGCCCAATGCCAACGCCATCATGGGCGCGGTCGAACGCAGCGACTACGGCCGCGCGGCGAGCGCGATGTCGGTCATGCGCGTGATCGGCCAGATGACCAGCATGGGCCTGGTCGCCATGCTGTTTGCGTTGATGCTCGGGCCGCAGCACATCACGCCGCGCATTTATCCGGACCTGGCGCTGACCATCCACGCTTGTTTCGTGGCCGGCGCCGTGCTCTGCGCGTGCGGCGTGGGGTTGTCGCTGTCGCGCGGTCGCGTTCATCGGGAGGCCTGATTGAGCGCAGCGACGAGCGTGCATCGTCGGGTTGTGCTGCCGCTCTACCTGCCGGCGCTGCTGCTTGGCATTCCGGCGCAGGCGGTACTGGTGCTGCTGCCACTGTATGTGCTTGAACTCGGCGGCAGTGTGGCGGCGGCCGCGGCGGTGGTCGGGGCGCGCGGCCTGGGCATGATGGCCATGGATATTCCGGCCGGCATGCTCGCCGCGCGCATCGGCGACAAGGCCGTGATGGCGCTGGCCAGCCTGGTCATCGGTCTGGCCTTCGTCGGTTATGTGATCAGCGATACGATCGCCTGGTTTTATGTCATCGCTTTCGTCAGCGGCTGCGGCAGCAGCAGTTTTCTGCTCGGGCGCATGGCCTATATCTCGGCCACGCTTAATGGCAGTGAACGCGGGCGCGTGATCGCCATGCTCGCCGGCGGCATGCGTCTCGCCGCGCTGCTCGGCCCGCTCGGCGGCGGTGTGCTCGCCCAGGCGCTTGGTTACCGGGTGACGTTTGCGGTCGCGGCGCTGATGATTTTTGCCGGTCTGGCCTGTGTGCTGTGGGCCGCGGTCCACGAACGTCCGGCCGAGCCGGCGCTCAAGTGGCATGCCATCCCGGCCCTGGCGCACAGCTACCGGCGCGTATTCGCCACCGCCGGAGTGGCCGCCATCAGTTTCATGTTCATGCGCTCCGCGCGCACCGTGCTGATCCCTTTGATCGGCGCCGGCATCGGTCTCGACGCGCAGCAGATCGGCGTCATCGTGTCGATCGGCGCACTGGTCGACGTGGCGCTGTTTTATCCGGCCGGCGTGATCATGGACCGTCGCGGTCGGCGTGCCACGGCGGTACCGAGTTCGGTGTTGTTTGCGCTGGTGCTGGCGGCCATGGCCGCGGCAGAGAGTTACAACGGCCTGCTGCTGGTGGCGGTGCTGGCCGGCATTGCCAACGGCTTGTCGACCGGCATCGTGATGACGCTCGGCACCGACCTCGCACCACTCGCCCGGCGCGGCGAATTTCTCGGTCTGTGGCGGTTGCTGACCGACGTCGGTACGGCGGCCGGGCCGATGGTGGTGAGCGCGGTCGTTGCGGTTGCCCCGCTCAGTGCCGCCGCGCTCGGAGTCGGCGCCCTGGGCGCATTGGGCAGCTTTGTGGTTTATCGTTATGTCGAGGAAACCCTGGTCCGTTGACAGCGTTGCTGAAATGCCGGAGGCCGTTGCCATGTTCAGTCACATTCATCTCGATCATGTCGTGCTGCGCGCCCACGATGCGGACCATTTGGTGGCGTTTTACAGCGCTGTGCTTGGCGCCGGCATCGAACGCCAGCTCGATATCGGGCTCGTGCAGCTGCGCGCCGGCAGCATTCTCATCGATATCGTGCCGGCGGCGAGCGAGCTTGGGCAGCGCGGCGGTCCGCCACCGGGTAGCGGCCGCAATCTCGATCATTTCTGCGTGCGTGTCGAGCCGTTCGATGAAGCCACCATCCGCGCGCACCTGCGGAACTGCGGTGTAACGGGTAGCCCGACCGAAGAGCGTTATGGCGCCGACGGCTACGGGCCGTCAATCTATGTCGATGATCCGGAAGGGAACACGCTCGAACTCAAGGGGCCACCAACCCGCCAACTGGAGCGCTGAGCAACGGTCGGTGCCGCTCAGGCGTCGATGATGTTGTTTTTGCCCCAACCGTAGAACAACCGCTGCGGCGGTGCGTGACGGCCGTTCAGGCGTTCCTTGAGGGTTGCCATGATCATCTCCTGGACGATCATCATGTCCAGGCCGTGGCTTTCCCCGAGCCGGATCCAGCGCAGGTCTTCGAGTTCACCATCGCCGCCCAGTTCGCCGCTCAGGCGTTCATAGGGGATCGCAAAAAAGCGCGCGTGGTAGCGCAGCGGGCGGTAACTCGGGGTGATGGCGCGACCGAGGAAACTCAACGCGGCGAGGTCCGGAGTCACGGCGCGGCGCCGGAACTCACTCCAGGCACGGTGCCGGACCGTGCCGATTTCGCCCGGTGAACCGAACAGCAGGCCAGCCTCCTCGAACGCCTCGCGGACTGCAGCCATGGCCAATGCGTTGCCTTTGCGCGGTGACTGGCCGACCGCCAGGCGCGGTGGGATGTCGGCGGCGAGACCGTTCAGCGGGCGGGCATGGAAGTCACTGCGCTCCAGCACACCGCCCGGGAATACGTAAACTCCGGGTTTGCAGCGGGCTTTGTGGCCACGACGACCCATCAGCACCTCGTGATGGCCGCGAAACTTGCGGTGGATGACGAGACTGGCCGCGTCGCGCGGTCGGCTTGGTTTGGGATTGCTGGGCGCGTCTGGCGTGCTCAAGGGTGTAGGGCTAAGGGCGGCACATGGACTCGGTATCCTAGCCTGTACCGAGCGCCCCTGTAAAATCAGCGGGGCCGGAGAGGGCGCTCTAATCGCATGATTACTAAAATAAAAAACGCCTGTCTTCGAATAATCCCGCTGGCCGGGTGGACAGTACTGATGGACCCGGAACGGGCGCCGCGCGGCACTCCGGCGGCGCACTCCATGGCGCTGCCGTCCGTCACGGGTTTGAACCTGTCGCCGCTGGTCTAGACTAACCCGTTATGGCCTGTAGTTTCCCATCCGCACGACCTGACTGGCGCATCCGCGCTGCCACCCTGGTGTTCTGCCTCGGCCTGACGAATGCAGCATCTGGCCGTGACCGTACATACCTGGCTCGACGAGCATGGCGTACGTCATTACGCCGATGCCCCGCCGGCGGCCGGCGAAGCCAGTGAGCAGATCGAGTTTGCCGCCGCGGACCTGGCCGTGAATGACGCCGGCGAGGATTATTATTCGATCACGAACCAGTGGCAGCGCCTGCGCGCGGAGCGCGAGGCCGAGGCCGAGCAGGCGCTGGCGCGGCAACGCCTGCGCGCCGAACAGCGCCAGGCGGCTACCGACTACCCGCCGCCATCCAACCGTGGCGGCTATCTGCCATTTCTGCCCTACGGCGCCGGTTATGGATTCGACCGACGCCATGGTTACGGCCGCTCGCCTGCCCAGAGCAGTGATCGCGGTGCCCACCTCGACCACCGCCGCCGCCACGGTTTTGCGCCAACGCCGGCGCCGCTGTGGCCGCGCCAGCGCTGAACCTCGCCGCCGACGCGCTAACAGGGTGGTGAAAAACTACTGCGGACACCGTGGGCGGCGTTGTGCACTCGGCAGCCAGCCTCATTTATCGACATAAACTCCGGTCCTCGTCTCGCGCACGCCTTGCCCACGGCATTCCTCGCGACGTTTTTGACCACCCTGCTAACCGCTGCACCTGAATGCGACGTCTGTGATCCATCCGGATCGTATGCGCTACTGTCTGTAACCCGCCGCACAGTCGCCATAATCGAACCTCGCCAACACGCCGATCGTGGTGATTTAGAAGCTTAGATTGCTCGCATAAGCGACTAAAAGAACTTAGAATGCGCCCGATATACGAGGACCGGCGTTATAACGACGACGGGGCCGAACAACAATCAATTTCAGGATGCACTCATGACACTATCCCAACAGCTTTGCGCGGTGAGCCGGCGCGTTGCACCGGCCCTGTTTACAGTGGCCATGGTCCCAGTCGTCTCGGCGACTGAAGTCGTTATTACCGAGACCGAAATCCTGGTCCGCAGCGAGCTGCAGTCGATTTCGGCCAACCCGGTGCAATCATCGATGGGCGCCGTCATCGGCGTGATCTGCCCGAGCGGCCTTATCATCAACAATCCCGATCTGCAGGCCCGCTGTGGCGAAATCGCCGGCGCCGGGGTGCTCAACCCCGATCAGGCGCAGAATCAGCAGGCCCGCGACGGCATGCAGGCCATGGCCCCCGAAGAAGACGCGGTGCTGGGAACGTCCCAGGTTGATGCGCGCGGCGCCCAGATGGACGCCATCGGCCAGCGCATCAGCAACGTGCGTGGCGGTGCCACGACCGGCGTTGTGCAGAGCCGCCATAACGGTTTCGACTGGTCGAGTGGCGCGGCCGGCGACACGGCATCGACGCCGTGGGGATTTTTTGTCAGCGGCCTGTACGCCAACTCTGATCGCGATTCGACCGACAAGGAGTCCGGTTTTGAAGCCGACGACTACGGCGTCACCGCCGGCGTCGATTACACCTTCGACGGCAAGGTCCTGATCGGTGCGGCCTTCGGTTACAAAGATTCCGAAGCCGATATCGACAGCAACGGCGGTAACCTCGACACCGACAGCTACAGCTTTTTCGGTTACTGGTCCCTGTACCCCGACGAGTACTGGTTCGTTGACGGCATGGTCGGTTACACCGACAACAACCATGACCAGCAGCGCAATGTCATCTACACCATCGGCGCGACCAGCGTGAACAATGCCGCGCTGTCGGATACCGATAGCGAGGAATGGTCGGCAAGTCTGGCGGCGGGCCGTAATTTCTTCCTCGGCAGCTGGGTGGCGGCGCCGATGGTGCGCCTCGAGTATGCCGACGTCAGCATCGACGGCTTTACCGAAAGCATGCGCGACTCGGCCGCGAGCGTGGCCGGTTCCGGCCTCGCCCTGAATATCCAGAAGCAGGATTTCGAATCGGTCATGGTCGCCACCGGCGCCAGCTTTACCACCGAATGGCAGAGCGGTTTCGGCAGCATGTATCCGGAGATATCCTTTGAATACGTGCACGAGTTCAAGAACGACAACGCCCCGATCCGGGCAAGTTTTGTCAACGACACCTCGAACACCACCATCCTGCTGTTGACCGACGCGCCGGATCGTAATTTCTTCAACATCGGCGCCGGACTGACCGCATCGCTGGCCGACAACGCGGTGGCGTTTTTCCGCTACCAGGGCCTGCTCGGCTACAAGCACCTCGACGTGCACGCCTTCGAATTCGGCATTCGCGCGACGTATTGAGTCTCGACCGCGCGCCAGCGCGGCGTTCAATTCGGCCCGGGTTGTTGCTCCAGCAGCCCGGGCCAGCCTTCCGCCCAGCAGCACACGTGGTCGTAGTCCGGCAGCACTCGGAACACGGCACTCGGCGATCGTTCTGCGACCGTTCGCATCAGCGCGGCGGGCACGTTGTCGTCCAGTCCGCCGAACAGATGCAATTGCGCGATGTGCGACCCAAGTGGCGGCGCCTCGGCCGGGTCCAGTGAACCGGCCAGTGGCGAGTAGCCATGGTGCGCGGCCCACGCCGAGACGTCGAGATTGGCAGCCAGGGTAACGACACGGCTGACCCGTGCGAGCCGTGGTGCAACGAGCATCGCCAGCGCGCCGCCGCCGCTGTAGCCGATCAGGGTCAGTGGCGAATCGGGCGCGGCATCGCTGAGTTCGGTGATGGTCGCGGCCACGCTTTGCACCACCACCTCGCTGTAGCGTTGATCGGTCCACATCAGCGCATCGCAGGGGTTGTCTTCCAGGTAATAACACGGCCGCCCGACCAGCGCGCTGGCGGCCGGATCGCGTTCCATCAGGTCGAGCACCAGGCGCGTGCGTGTACTCGGATCGCGGGCCACGCGATGGCGGGACAGCAGCGGTTTGCCGTCGCCGTCGAGATAGACATGCAGCGCCTGTCCCGGCCGCGGCTGACCCTTGCGCAGTACTACCAGGCGTTGGCCCGCCGACTGGCGCGACTCGGCGGCGAAGCCACGCTCGGCGGCGTCATCCATGAAACGCGCAGCCGGTGAAGTGCAGGCAGAAATCGCGGCCAGGCCGGTCATCAGCACGATGGTGCGCATGCTTGTCCATCGTGCTGACGCGGGTCGACGTCGCGAACTATGATGACCAGAGCGGTAACCCATCGCAGTCCCGTCACTCACAGGCGAGATCGGGCGGCGGCCCCGATATACTGCTGGCGGTGAGTAGCGAACAAGCGGAATGTCGACATGCGTTCAGAATTTGATCACTGCGGTGCAAGCATAACGGTCCGCCTGGCGGGTGCGCTAATCGCGCTGGCCCTGGCGTTGCTTCCAATTGGCGCCGGCGCCGACGACTCGCGCGCGGCGTCGCTGCGCGGTGAGGTCGCGAAAGTCGGCGAACTGGAAGGCCGCGTCTACGCGTCGCGCCCTGAATATCCGATCCGCCGTCTCGACGTCGGCGACGCGATCAATCGCGAAGACAAAATTCTCACTACCGCGAAGGCATCCGCGACCCTGGTGTTCACCGACGAAACGCAGCTCATCCTTGGACCCAGTACCAGTATCCGCGTCGACGACTACAACTTCGGCACGGCGGAAGAGGCCGACGCAGCGCCGTCGTTCAGTTTTTCGACCTCGATCCTGAGCGGCGTGGTGCGAACCGTGACGGGACTGATCGCGAAACGCCGACCGCGCAGCGTACTGTTTACCACCAGTGTCGCGACCATCGGTGTGCGCGGCACCCACTTCACGGTCGAGGTCCAGGGTACCAGCGCGACCGTCATCCTGCTCGCGCAGGCGGTGGCTGACACCGCCAATGCCATCGAGGTCGAAAACCAGTTCGGCAAGGTCGAAATCGACGAGGCCGGCTACGGCACCGAGATCCCGGATGCCATGAGTCCGCCCTCGCCACCGCGCAAAATGCAGGTCAGCAACAATATGAGCCGCCTGTTGCGCTCGGTAAATACCACCCGGCGGGTCAAGATCCCGCGCACTCCTGGCCGCTGAGCGCGCCGTGCCGCGAGTGGCGCTGTGGGTCATAGCCGCCGCGGTGTTGTTCGCCACCGCGCCGGCGGCCACGGCGTATTCCTCGTTCGGCCTCGGCATCCTGAGTTGTTCGGCCTATCTCGAAAAACGGGCGCAGGATCAGCAGGCCGGGACCATGAACAACACGGTGTTCATGCATTCCTATCTGTCCGGTTACCTCACCGCCGGCAATATGATGCGCGGGCTGGTCGGCGATACCGCCAACGACATCTCGATCAACGTGCATTCCATTGTGCAGTGGCTCGACCTGCACTGCCTGGAGTTCCCCGATAAACGCGTGGCAGCCGCGCTCGAAGTGTTCTGGGTCGAGGCCTCGGCGGCGAAACAAAAACTGCGCGAACTCGGGCCCGACGGTGTGCGGCGCCTGCGCGAGGCCGGGTCCGAGTAAGCCCGCGGCGCAGCGCCGCTTCCATCACCGGCGCGCGCGTGTGCCTACTTGGTCCGTTTGATGACGAAGCGATAAACCTCGCCGTCCTGGCCGGATTCGACGAGTTCGTGTCCGGTGGTGCGGCAGAAGGCCTGAAAGTCGGCGTCGGCCGCGGGGTCGGTGGCGAGGATTTCGATGGTCCCGCCGACGGGCACGTCCTTCAGGGATTTTTTGGTTTTGAGGATCGGCAAAGGGCAGTTCAGACCCTTGGTATCCAGCAGCAGGTCGGCCATAACCCAGGTACTCCTGATGCGCTCTAGCGCGTGATGATGATGGTGCGGAATGATTATCGCAGGCGCCGCGCACGACTTCCGAGGTAGTTTTTCACCACCCTGCTGACGGTCGAGATTGGCAGTCGCGACAGGAAACCGGCATGTTTATTCAAAATCGATATATATATATAACAATTGCGCATATATGCTAGCGTAAACTCACGGCACCGAACATTCCAGTGCCACGTCGCCCGGTCTGCCGATCACCGCAGGCTCGGCTGGGGAGCAGAATATGAGCTGGCTGCAAGGGCTGCAGGCGATCGAGGAACTCGAGGACGCGACATTCGATCACGACCTCGTTGCGCGCCTCGAAAAGCGCGCCGCCGGCAGCGCGCTCCGACCGCTGCGTTTCTCCACGCCAACCTTCAAATCCTACGCCTCGAACGAACTCGAAGGCTGCTCAAAAATGAGTTTCCCGGCGTTTTCCGTCACCGGCGGCGCCTGCGCGCTGGACTGTGAACACTGCCACGCGCGCATTCTGGAACCCATGATCCCGGCTTTTTCACCTGCCGATCTCGATCGCCGCGTGCGCGCACTCGTGGCGCGGCAGGGACTGCAGGGTTTTCTCCTCTCTGGTGGCTCGAACCGTCGCAACGAAATCAAGTATGAGCGCTATTACCCGGTGCTCGAAGCGCTCAAGCGTGATTTTCCGACCCTGCGTATCGCCATCCATTCGGCCTTGATCGACGCGCCGCGGGCGCAGCGTATGGCCGCGGCCGGGGTCGACACCGCGATGCTCGACATTATCGGCGCCCAGGATACGGTCGAACAGGTTTATCACCTCGAGCGCCCGGTCGATGATTTCGAAGCTTCGCTCGCAGCGCTGACCGCAACCGGCATGGAGGTGGTCCCGCATATCGTGATCGGCCTGCATTTCGGCCGCATCCTCGGTGAATTCAACGCCCTCGACATCATCGCGCGGCACGCCGTGCACGCGCTGGTGCTGGTTGTGATCATGCCGTTCTACGCCACTCCCGGTACGTTCGAGACGCCGACCCCGCATGCCGTTGGCGAAATTTTTCTCGCCGCGCGTGAACGCATCCCTGCGCGCGAGGTGCTGCTCGGCTGTGCCCGACCGGCCGGCATGCACAAACGCGTGACGGACGCCTACGCGGTGATGGCCGGGCTCGACGGTATCGCGTTTCCGGCCGACGGTACGGTCGCCGTGGCGCGTACCATCGGCCGCGAGTTCGCGCAGGAACACGCCTGCTGTTCACTCAAGCTGGCGCAACCGGGGCAGGGCATACGCGCGGCGTGAACACGAAAACAACGCACTATGACGTGATCGTGATCGGACTCGGTCCGGCCGGCGCGCGGGCGGCGTGGCGCGCAGCACGCGGCGGGCTGACGGTGCTCGCCGTTGACCGCAAGGCGATCGCCGGACAGCCGGTGCAGTGTGCCGAACTGGTGCCCGGACTGGTTGGCCTCGACCGAGTCGGGATCAGTGCTCACCGCGGCCAGTCCGTGACGCGCATGACGACCCGCCTCGAGCACCAGGCAGCACACGAGTGTGCGCCGTTTCCGGGCCACATGATCGATCGCGCGACGTTCGATGCCGCCCAGGTCAAAGCGGCGCGCGCGGCCGGCGCGCAGTGCCGTCTCGGCACGGTAGTGCGGGCGATCGAAGGCGGGGCGCTGGTACTCGACAGCGGCGCGCGGATCGCCGCGCCGGTACTGGTAGGCGCCGACGGACCCTTCTCGCTACTCGGACGTAAGCTCGGCCAGGTTAATCGCGCCCTGGTTTATGCCCATCAGATCACGGTCGACCTGCACGCAGCGCAGGATGCCACGGATATTTTCCTGTCGGCAGATCTGCCCGGCGGTTATGGCTGGTTGTTTCCCAAGGCCCGGCGGGCCCATATCGGGGTCGGCGTCGATGCGGCTTTTCGGGCCGCGCTCAAACCACAACTCGAGCGCCTGCATCGACAGTTACACCGTGATGGCCGGGTCGGCGCCGAGATCATGACCAGGACCGGCGGGGTGATCCCGGTCGGTGGTGCGCTGAAACCGTTCGCACACAACGGTGCGACACTGGCGCTGCTGGCCGGCGACGCGGCCGGCCTGAGCAATCCCGTCACCGGCGCCGGGATCCACGCGGCACTGGTTTCCGGCGAACTGGCCGGTGCCGCCGCCGTCGAGTGGCTGGCCGGCAACGTCGACGCCGGCATCGAGTACGCCGAAGAACTCGACGAGTTATTTGGCAGCGCGCTGCGCCGCGCCGTGGCGCGACGTCGAGTGCTGCAGGACACCGCGCGCCATCGTCGCCCACGTCCGGACGACCTGCGTCGCGCCTGGATCGCGTTTCCCGAATACTGGCAGAGCGCGCCCACCGCGGCTGCGCAGGAGATCATCGCATGAGCTGTTTCAATGCCGAGACCACGCCAGACCTGTCACCGGCGAGCACCGACGGTCGGCCGGACATGGCGCCCCGGGCGCCGCTGCCTACGCCCGGTGAATTCAGGAACGGGCGCCGGGTAAAAGCCAGTAACCTCGCGCCGAACGGGGTTTACCAGCCCAACAACAACATCCTCACGCCGCACATGCGCTCGCCCGAGTATGTGCAGATGTCGACGGCGGCGGCGATCACGCTTGGCATCATGGGCGGCAGGATGTACCGCACCAGCTGTACGCGCTGTCTTAACCTGCTGCTGACCTACCCGGAAGGCTGCCGCGCGAACTGCGCCTACTGTGGACTCGCCCGCCATCGTGAAGCCGAACGTGACTATGCCGATCGCAACTTTATTCGGGTCGACTGGCCGGCCGTGCCGATGGACCAGATCGTCGATATCGTGGCGCGCGATCCGGCCGCCAGTCCGTTTCACCGCATGTGTATTTCCATGATCACCCACCCGCGTTCAGATGCCGATACGGTGGCCGTGCTCAAGCGCTGGACGGCGCGCATCGATCCGGCCGAGATTCCGATCTCGATCCTGTCCAATCCGACCACCATGACCCGCGCGGACGTCGCCACCCTGCACGAACTTGGCGCCGACATATTCACCGTGGCTATCGACGCGGCGACCCGGGCGCTGTTTGAGCGCACTCGCGGCAAGGGTGTGCAGTCGCCCCACCGGTGGGATAAGTACTGGCAGATCCTGCTCGACGCTCGCGATATTTTCGGTCCGCAGAAATTCGGCGCACATATCATCGTCGGCATGGGCGAAAGTGAATTCGACGCGCTGCAGCTGGTCCAGCAGATCGTCGACCTCGGTGGACACAGCCACATGTTCTGCTTTTTTCCGGAACGTGGTTCGTTGATGGACCATCTGCCGGCCACGCCACGCGAGCAGTGGCGCCGGGTGCAGCTTGCACGCTACCTGATCGATTATCGCGATGTGCGCGTCGAACATATGCGTTTCGGCAGCAACGGCGAGGTTATCGACTTCGGTATTCCGGAGGCCGAACTCGACGATGTCATCAATGCCGGCGTGGCGTTTCGTACCTCCGGTTGTCCGGGTAAATTCGCCGACGATATATCCGCCTGCGATCGACCGTATGGCGATTCCCCGCCAAGCAATATCGCCAGCTACCCGTTTCAACCGATCGCCGTCGATCTCAAAAAAATCCGCGCCCAGTTGCATCGCCAACGCGTCGGCGAAACATACCAGTCGGGCGAGGAATTCGAACACCTCGACGATTGAACGGTCGGTGCCGGTGAACATTCGCGCGCTGCGGGTCATCGACACCGGCGTTCACAACGGACGCTACAACGTTGCCCTGGACCAGGCGCTGATCGACGGCCGCAACGCCGGGACCACCCCCGACACGCTGCGCTTTCTCGAATTTTCTTCGAGCGCACTGATCGGCCGACACCAGGATCTGTCGCGCGAAGTGGATGTCGATTATTGCCGTCGACATGCCATCGATGTCGGTCGGCGTATTACCGGCGGCGGCGCCATTTACCTCGACGGCGGGCAACTCGGCTGGGAGTTGATCTGCACTCGCGACAGCGTCCCGCGTGGCGACCTCGCCACGGTCGCCGCGGCGATCTGCCGTGCCGCCGCGACCGGTCTGTCGACGCTCGACATCGACGCACACTTTCGTCCACGCAACGACATCGAGGTGAGTGGGCGAAAAATCAGCGGCACGGGCGGGTTTTTCGACGGCAGCAGCTTGTTTTTCCAGGGCACCCTGATCGTCACGCTCGACGCCGGGACGATGTTCGCGGCGCTGCGCGTACCGGCCGATAAGCGCGAGCGCCACGGCGCCGATGTGGCGGCACGGGTCACCAGTGTTGAACAGATCTGTGGCGAGCGGATGCCGACGCGTGCCGCGCTTAAACAGGCGCTGGCCGCAGCGATCGCCGCGGCGCTGGATCGAGAGCCCGTGGCCGGCTCGCTGTCGCCGCTCGAAGCGACCCAGGCCGCGCACCTGTACGAGACCATGATCGGCGCGGACGAGTTTGTCCGCGAAATCGACGGGCTCGACGCCGAAGATGGCTGGCTGCAGGCGAGTCGCGCGACCCCGGGCGGCACGTTGCGTGCGTCGCTGCGTTGCAGCGGTACGCGCGCGCCGCGCATTCGCCAGGTCCTGATCAGCGGCGATTATTTCGTCACACCGCCGCGCGTCATCTACGATCTCGAATGTCACCTGAAAGACGTTGCGCTGGCTGACGTCGCGCGTTGCGTCGACACGTTTTTTGCCACCGCCACGGTCGATGCGATGTCATTCACGGGTGCCGATCTGAGCGCGGTAATCGAGGCCGCGGCCGCGCGTTCCACGCCTGCCCCGGCCTGAGACCAGCGATGGATTACCTCGCCAGCCTCAGCGTCATCCAGCACACCTCGGCCGATTACCTCGGCCTTATCGAAGACCATCTCGAAGGGCGCAAAATCCGTTTCACCTACCATCGACCGTTTACCGAGCGCGGCGGTATTCCGCGCAACCAGGACGTCGGCGACGGCTTGATCCTGCTCGGCGGCGGTCCCTGGGGCAGCGCCGGACCGCGTAACGTGCCGACCCTGGTGCGGGAGGTCGAACTCGCCGCGCACTGCCTCGCCGCCGGAGTGCCGGTGGTCGGTATCGGGCTGGGCGCGCAGATCCTGGCCCTCGCCGCCGGTGGGCGCGCGCTGGTCAGTCCCTTAAGTTTTAGCGTTGGTCACGCGCGACGTGTCGACGATGCGGCGCTGAACGGCTACCTGCCGGAACGCTATGCCGAGATCTGTTACATGCGCGACGATTTCGAGCTGCCGGTCGGCGCGCGCGTGCTGGCGCTGCGGGACAACGGGCGCCCGGCACTTTTTCAGATCGGCGCATGCGCCTTCGGTTTCAGCGGGCATCCGGGCTTCAAGCCGGCGATCGCCGAAGACCTGATCATGGAATTCGAGGAGTCACCAGCTAACAGCGCCGCCGCAATGGTGGCGGCGCGCGCGCTGAAGCGCGACACTGAACAGGCTCTGATCCCGATCATGACCGGTCTTGTCCAGCTCACCGGTTGGATGAACGCCGTACGTTGAAGCGGGCAGGTCAAATACAGCGTAAACACGGGCATTGGTGCCCACCGAAGCAGGAGTGCACGAATCATGATCCACGGCATCAACCACGTCGCCATCTCGACCGCGAACATCGAGCGCCTCGCGGCGTTTTATACCGAACTGCTCGGCTTTGAAGAGGTGTTCAAGTTGAACTGGGAGATCGGTGACGAAGCGCTCGACAACATCACCGGACTGACCGACAGTTCAGCGCGCATCATCATGCTCAGGTGCGGTAACGCCTGCCTGGAGCTGTTCGAGTACTCGACCCCGTCGCCGAAGCCCGGCGACAGCGCGCGGCCGGTCTGCGATCACGGCATCACCCACCTGTGTCTGGAAGTGTCCGATATCGAAGCTGAGTACACGCGACTGAAAAACGCGGGCATGCAGTTCCACTGCGCCCCGCAGATCGTAGGCGGCACGATCCAGGCGACCTACGGCCGCGATCCCGATGGCAACGTCGTCGAGTTGCTGGAAGCACCGCGCGACAGCGCGCTGGCCGTCGTCGCGCATTGAGTCCGGTCAGCCAGCCCCTAAAGCCCGACCTTATATATCAAAATATTATATATATATAACCTTGTATTATATGGGCGGACTCACGATACTTGGATGCACGTACTGCCGGTCACAAAGCGGGCGGAAAAGGGGTAAAACACGTGCCCGATAAACTCATCATCGTCATGGCGAATTCCGATCCGCGCAACGGCGAGGAACTCGGCGCGCCCATTTTCCAGGCCAGCGTGGCCGCTGCCATGGACTACGAAGTCGAGGTCATCTGCACGGCCACCGCCGGTCGCCTGATGAAAAAGGGCGAAGCGGAAAGCCTGGTCGTCAAGGAAGGCTCGAGCAAGACGGTCTATGATTTCATCAAGGATGCCCACGAAGCGGGGGTCAAGTTCCTGTGCTGCTCGCCGAACCTCGATCTGTTCGAAATGAAGGAATCCGATCTCATCCCCGAATGCTCCGGTATCGTCGGCGGCGCACACCTGATCGAGGCAGTCATGGAGGATGACTGCAAGGTCCTGACCTACTAGCAGATCACCGCATGAGTGTCGCCACCACGTCCCGGGTCCAGAGTCTGAGCGGCGATCCACTGTCCGATACCCCGGTCATGGAGCGCGCCGCGCTGCAGCAGATCTTCGACGATATCCAAGGCGATCTGCGCTACGACTTCGAACTCAACGGCTGTCTCAATTGCGGGATCTGCACCGCCACCTGTCCGGCTGCCCACTACTACGATTTCAGCCCGCGCGAAATCGTGCAGCTGCTGTGGACGGAAAATCTCGAAGGCATCTACGACGCCATGCAGGAAAAGATCTGGGCGTGCGCGCAGTGTTATACCTGCGCCGCGCGCTGCCCGTTCGGTAATTCGCCGGGTGGCTTGGTCATGCTCATGCGCGAAGCGGCGATCAAGCACGGCATGGAATCGGCAAAAAACGTCCTGCGCCCGTTCAGCCGCGTGATGCTGAAGCTGATCTCCACCGGTAATCAGCTCGCGCCGAACATGATCACCCCCGAACACTTTCCCGACTGGGGACCGAATCTGTCCAAGGTCGAAGCGCCGCTGAAGCTGCTGCGCAAGGCCATCCCCATGCCGACCTTGAATACCACCGAGACCGCCTGGGAAGTCAATCTGAAAACCTCGGTCGAGCTCTACACGATCTGGGAAATGACCGGCGTACTCGACCAGCTCGAAGGGATCGACGAAAACCTGTTCGATGTCATTTCCGACATCATGGACGAAAAACGCGAAGACTATGACGACTGGCGTGACGACCAGGCTGACGAAGACGACGACGATTAGGACGACGATTAGAAGGAGTCTGTCATGAGTAACGAAAACGGCACACGCTTCACCGGTCACGGCGCCGAATGGCGCGACAGCCAGCTCAGCGCCGAAGACGCGCGCACCGCGACGTCGTGGGTCGAACAGAAAATCGACAAGCGCTCGATGCTGACCAACAAGGATCGCGTCGCCGATGTGCGCGACATCATGTGGCAGCTCGAGAAGGACGGCGAAATCGTTGTCCACCGCGTCCGCGACGAGCACGAGCCGGTCACCGTAAAGACCCTGTACGGCTGGGACAAGCGCGTGCCGACCCAGCAGCTCTGGCACCACAAGTCCTGTGGCCAGTGCGGCAATATTCCCGGCTACCCGGCGTCGCTGCTGTGGATGATGAATAAACTCGAGATCCGCTATCTCGACGAAACCGATCAGACCTCGTGCACGGCGTGGAATTATCACGGTTCCGGGATCGGCAACCTGGAAAGCCTGGCGGCGGTGTTCCTGCGTAATTTCCATCAGGCTTATGTCGCCGCGCGCGCCGAAGGGCTGCCGGACGGTTATTACTACCCGCTGGTGCATTGTGGGACGTCATTTGGCAACTATAAAGAAGTACGTGAGTACCTGCTGCACTCGGCCGAACTGCGCGAGCGGGTAACCAAGATCCTGGCCAAGCTCGATCGCCTGGTCGACGGCAAACTGCTCATCCCCGAGGAAATCGTGCATTACTCGGAATGGGTCCACGTCATGCGCCAGCGCATCGCCGAACACCAGGTCATCGATGCCTCCGCGGTGCGCGCGACCATCCACCCGGCCTGCCACGTGTACAAGATGGTGCCGCAGGATGCGATCTATGACGACACCATTCTCGAAGGCAACCGTGTTGCGGTATCGACCGGGATCATGGAAGCGCTCGGCACCCAGGTGATCGACTATTCGACCTGGTACGACTGCTGCGGCTTCGGCTTCCGTCACATCATTTCCGAACGCGAATTCACCCGTTCGTTTGCCATCGATCGCAAAATTCGCGTCGCCGTGGAAGAGGCGCGCGCCGATGTCATGATCGGTCACGACACCGGCTGCATCACGACGCTGGACAAGAACCAGTGGATCGGCAAGGCGGTGGGCAAGGATTACTCGCTGCCGATCCTGGCCGACATCCAGTTCGCCGCACTGGTCTGCGGTGCGCACCCGTTCAAGATCGTGCAGTCCCACTGGCACGCGTCATCGGTCGAGACCCTGATGGAGCAGCTCGGCATCGACTGGCGTCAGGCGAAACTGGAATTCGAGCAATACCTGGAACAGATCAAGACCGGCAAAGGAGACAACCTCTACGATCCACGCCGCATGATCACCTCCGGCCCGGGCTTCGTGAAACTGGAACAGCGTGTATGAGTAAACCGGTACTGGTGGTCGGCGGCGGCCCGGCCGGCCTCGCCGCGGCCCATGGTCTGGCCAGTGTGGGTCAGCACTGCGTGCTGGTCGACAAGGCCGAGCAGCTCGGTGGCGCGCCGATCATTTCCGGCTACGCCAAGCTGGTGCCGTCCGGCGAATGGGCGCGCGACGCGATCGGCGGCATGGTCAGCCGGGTCGCGAACGACGCGCTGGTCGACGTGCGCCTGCACAGTGAAGTCGCGAGCTTCGACGGCGCGCCGGGCGCGTTTACGGCAACCCTGGCCAACGGCGACACCATCGAAGCGGGCGCCGCCATCCTGTGTACCGGCTTCACCCATTTCGATTCCGTCAACAAGCCCGAATGGGGTTTCGGCACCTATCCCGACGTCGTCACCACCACCCAGGTCGAACAGATGATTTCGTCCGGCGCGGGGGTGCGCTGTCCGTCCGACGGCCGCGAACCCGAACGGGTCGCAATCCTGCTCTGTGTCGGATCGCGCGACCGCCAGATCGGGCGCGAATGGTGTTCCAAAATCTGCTGTACGGTGTCGGCCAATATCGCCATGGAGATCCGCGAGGCGATCCCCGGTTGCCACGTCTACATCTATTACATGGACATCCGCACGTTCGGTCTCTACGAAACCAAGTACTACTGGCGCAGCCAGGAAGAGTTCAAGGTCAAGTACATCAAGGCCCGTATCGCCGAGGTGACTTCCGACGGCAAGCGCCTGATCGTGAAGGGCGAAGACACCCTGGTCAAACGCCCGATCACGATCCCGTTCGACATGGTTGTGCACGCCATCGGCATGGATCCCAACGTCGACAACCCGCGCATCGCCGAGGTTTTCGGCATCGGGCTCGAGGCCAACGGTTTCATCGATCGGCGCGACGCCTACAGCGCGATCGGACACACCACCCGTGCCGGGGTCTACGTGGCCGGCGCCGCGACCGGACCCGAGACCATCGACGACAGCATCGCGCAGGCCAACGCCGCGGTCATGGCCAGCCTCGGGCAACTGCGGCTGGCTGGATAGAAAAAATATGAGTCTGACCTCGATGCTGCGCAAGACGGCGGTCCCGGTGGCATCGCTCGCCGGTGAGGAGCGGCCGGTCCTGCACCTGTCCGGGCCCAAGCTGCGCAGTGCGCTCGAGACTGCGCTCAGCGGCTGCGAAGCACATGGTGGCGTCGAACGTTATATCGATGCGCTCAAGCTCAAATCACAGATGTTCCGCCAGGCCCTGCTGGAAACCGATATCGCAACGCTCGATCTGGACACCCTGGCCGGGCTCGCCAGTTTCATGGCCACGGTGCGCCGACGCATTGCCAGCGAACTCGAGGGGGAGGGCATCGAGCGTCTGCGTCACGCCCTGGTCGTACTGCTGAAAAACCACTACGACACCGCCACCACCGATCAGCGCCTGCGTGCATTTCGTGCCCAGTACCCGGACGATCGTAAACACCGCTGGGTGCGCGATCTCGCCGCCGAGGTCCTGCACAACGTCGATCCCGAACGCTACCCGCTGATGACGCGCTGGCTGTGGGATGCGCGCGCCAATACCGGCGCGCTGCGCGAAATGTGGTTTGCCCCGGATACCGATCGCCTGACGCTGGCCGTCGCCGATGACTATGCGACGTTTCTGGTTCTGCGCGAGGAATTGTCGGTATTCCTCGCTGACAACGGTTTCTACCGCGACGTCAGCTGGTACGTGGATCTGCTGCAGGCGCAGGTTTACGCGGAGTACATCTGCGCCCAGGGCGGTACCTATCTGCGCACGGATTTTTCCGCGCCGGAGGACCCCATGCAGCATACTCGGCGCATGCTGGGTCTGGACGGGGTGCGCGCCGGTTCCGCGCGCCTGCGACTGAAAACCATCGAAGGGCGCGGCTATATTCTCGACGATAGCGACGCTGGCGACGCCGGCGAGTAAGCATGCCGATTCATGAAGAACATCTGATCCGGCCCGAGGATCTCACCACCCACGACAACCTCGTCATCGATGGGGTCGACGTGTCCGGGCACTGGAGCACGTTCATCGAGTCGCGGGTGGTGACCGACTACAACGAGGCTATCGAAGAAGAGATCGCCGCGCTGCCCGGGGGGGAACACATCAACCGCTGCTGGCAGTGCGGTTCGTGTACCAATTCGTGCACCGTCAATGCGATCAATCCCGAGTTCAATCCGCGCTACTGGATTTACCTGATCCGCATGGGCATGGAGTCCGAACTGCTGCGCGACAAGGACATCATCTGGCAGTGTGTGTCGTGCAACCGCTGCACCTACGCCTGCCCGCGCGACGTGTTTCCGGAAGGCGTGATGAAAGCCACCGCGCACTGGCTGGAGCTGAAAGGCCATACCCCGAAAAGCCCGTCGACCCTGTTTGACGACGAGTTCACCGAGCAGGTGATCGCGACCGGAAAAATCGAGGAAGGCCGCATCATCCGCGGTTTTTTCCGCCGTACGCACCAGGCCTTGTTACAACCCTGGCTAATCGAGATGGTCAAAGGCATGGTCCGGCACCTGCCGGTCAAGCTGTTGGTCACCATGGGCCTGGCCAACGTGTTGCGACCGCGTACCCGCGGCTGGGGCAAGGCGCGGGACGCCATCAACGAATACGTTGCCGAGCAGAATGCCGCCCACCACCAGGCGCTGGGCCTCGATGCGTTGATCGCCGAAGCGGCCAGCGAACTCGAGCGTCCGGCTGCCGAGCGCTGACCAACCGCCACATTGAGTACGCCTATATGAGCGACAAAAAATCGAAGTACCAGAGCGTCGCCTACTATCCCGGCTGTGCGCTCGAAGGTTCCGGTCACGCCTACAACCGCTCGACGAAGGCGGTCGGCAAGGCGCTCGGCCTCAAGCTCGAGGAGGTCAAAAACTGGAACTGTTGTGGCGCGATGGAAGTCAAAAACATCGACCCGAAAATCCAGACCTACCTGTCGTCGCGGGTCATGTCGATTGCGCAGCATGAAATGAAACACGACGTCGTGATGGCGCCGTGTAACGGTTGCTACCACAATCTGAAAAAGGCCGAATACGATCTCGGCAACGACCCTGCGTCGCGCGAAGTGGTCGACAAGCTGTCGCACAAGGCTGGTCACGAAACCTACAGCGCCGGGGGTGTGGAAACCATTCATGCGCTCGACTGGATCAAGCAGGCCATCGGTGAGGACGGACTCGAACAGCGCGTCAAGCACAGCCTGAAAGGTCTGAAGATCGCCAATTACTACGGCTGCATGTATACCCGGCCGCGCCACATTTTTCCGGAGAAGGATCGCGGCGCGGGCAGCGAATCGACCCTGCAGCCACATTTCATGGACGACCTGCTCGCCGCGGCCGGCGCCGAGAACGTCGATTTCCCGCTCAAGACCGCCTGCTGCGGCGGCGCGCATACCTTGTCCGATTCCGACACCTCAACGCGCCTGGTGTTGAACATTCTGCAGGCGGCCGAGGCTGCCGGCGCCGAGGTGATCGCCACCGAATGCCCGACCTGTCATTCGGGTCTGGAAATGCATCAGATCCGCGCGGCGACGAATTTCGGCGTGCAGACCTCGGTCAAAATTCTCTACTTCACCCAGCTCCTCGGTCTCGCCCTGGGTTTGAGTCCGCGCAAGGTAGGCGTCCACGAGAACGTGTCGGATGCCATGGCGCTGGTGCGGGAAAAAATCCTCTCATGATCGCAATGACGTCGATCGCCGAACAACTGGAGCGACCGGCCGAGTCCGCCGCCGTGCTGCTCGAACTCGGTGAAGACATCCTCGCGCACTGGGTCGCGGCCCACGGCGTCGCGCCGACCAGCGACACGCGCGAAGGATTCCGCCTGCTGGCGCTGCACCGCCAGGGCGCAAAAAACGACCCCAGTTTTAACGCCTGTCGCGAAACCTGCCGCGAGCTGGCTTACCATTACAATCTGCTCACGACCGCGCGGCGGGACGGCGACGGCGCAGCGCGCCTGGCGATGATGCGCTTCGTTGCGCGCCATCTGTATTTTTTTGTCAGCGGCAAACTCGAAGAAGCCGCGCTCGGCGACTTCTGCTGTTCGTCGAAGTCGATCCGCAGCGGCGCGAATTAGACGCTGAGAGATACGAGCCGGGATATCAGGCGCACCGCCGACGACCGCGCCACCAACCGATCAGAGGGGATACGCAATGCCAAACGTACGCGGATGCAACCTGCCGGACGAACTGCTCTATGACGTCGAAAACCACACCTGGTTCAAGGAACTCGGTGACGGCACGGTGCGCATCGGTATGACCGCAGTAGCCACGGCGCTGGCCGGCGAGCTGGTCGCGTTCACCCCTAAAAAAGTCGGCCGCGAGGTCAAGGCCGGTAAATCCTGCGCCACCATCGAGTCGGGTAAATGGGTCGGGCCGGCGCGCTCGGCGGCGGCCGGTGAAGTGGTGGCGGCCAACGATGCGCTGGTCGACCAACCGAGTCTGGCCAATCAGGATCCTTACGAACTCGGCTGGATGATCGTCCTCAAACCTGAGGACTGGGACAGCGTCAAAGCGGGCCTGACCCCAGGTACCGAAGTGACCGCGGCCTACGAAGCGAAAATGGATGCCGACGCCTTTGACGGTTGCGCCGCGGCCGGTTAAAGCACGATGGACGCCTTACGCGAGCAGATCCTCGGCAATGCGCCGCTCTACCTCGCCTGGGGCGGATTCGTCATCGGCGTGGTATTCGGCTTCGTTGTTCAGCAGACCAACTTCTGCGCGATGGGGTCGATTTCCGACATCCTGTCGTTTGAAGATTATCGACGCTTTCGTGCGTGGCTGCTGGCGACCGCGGTCGCGGTGGTCGGTACCCAGGCCCTGAGTCATTTCAGCGTCGTCGACCTCGGCCTGTCAATGTATCTCGGCTCCAGCATCAACTGGAGCGGCAATATCCTCGGCGGCCTGCTGTTCGGTATCGGCATGGTGTTCGCCGGTGGCTGCACGAGCCGCAACCTGGTGCGCGTCGGGGGTGGCGATCTGCGCGCGGCGGTGGTGTTGATGGTTGTCGGGATCACGGCCTACATGACCATCGGCGGCATCCTCGGACCAACCCGCGCGTGGCTGGAAACGCATACCGCAATCAACCTGGGAGAGGGCGCAACCCAGTCCCTGGCGCACCTGCTGGCCAGCGCCGGGCTTGGCGCCGAATCGTCTCTCGGCATCATCGTCAGCGGCGTGCTCGCCGGCGCCCTGCTGATCTACTGCTTTGCCGACAGCGGTTTCCGCAGCTCCGCGCGGCACATACTCGGCGGGCTCGGGGTCGGCCTGTGCGTGGTCGCGGGCTGGGCGCTGACCGGCCTCGCTTACGATGACTTCGCCGACCTGCCGCAAAGTCCGCTGTCACTGAGTTACGTCCGCCCGACCGGCGATACGCTCGAGTTCCTGCAGCGCTTTACCGCCGACCAGGTGCCCGGTTTCGGCGTGGCGACGGTCTTTGGCGCCCTGGTCGGCGCACTTGCCGCGGCGCTGCTGAGCGGCAAGTTCAAACTCATCGGTTTTGCCGATTCCGGCGATACCGTGCGTAATATCGTCGGCGGCGCGCTGATGGGCGTGGGTGGGATCACCGCGCTCGGCTGCACCATCGGTCAGAGCGTGACCGGCGTTTCGACCCTGGCGGTGGGCTCGTTGCTGACTTTCGTCGCAATCACCGTCGGCGGTGTGATTGGCATGAAGTGGCTGGAGCGTATCCTGCTCGGCTGATGCGGCCGTGCCCCAACCGGACACCGACGGTCGACCGCGACCGCCTCGAGCTTCTATCATGCGCGGCCTGAACCACAACGGAGCATGACGCATGAATCTCGCCGGCGATCGCAAATCAATTTTTATCACCGGAGCAGCGAGCGGGATGGGGCTCGAAACCGCGCGGCTGTTTGCCGCCGGCGGCTGGTTTGTCGGCGCCTACGATGTCAACGCCGAAGGTCTGGCCGCGCTCAAGGTCGAACTCGGCGAGTCCAACTGCATCGCGCGACGACTCGACGTCACCGATCGCGCCGACTACGCCGCCGCGCTCGACGAGTTTGCCGCCGCCACCGCCGGCCACCTCGACCTGCTGTTCAACAACGCCGGCATCGGTACCGCGGGGTTTTTCGACGAACAGGACTTTGACCAGATCCTCGCTGTCGTGAACGTGAACTTCATCGGTGTGCTGAACGGTATTCACCTCGCCGCGCCGCTACTCAAGGCGACGCCGAATTCGCTGTGTTTTACCACCTCGTCGTCCTCGGCAACCTATGGCATGCCGGGTATCGCGGTGTATTCGGCAACCAAGCACGCGGTCAAGGGCCTGACCGAGGCGCTTTCGATCGAGTTCGGCCGCTTTGGTGTGCGCGTCGCCGACACCCTGCCGGGTTTGATCGATACGCCGATCCTGCCCGACGACGTCAAGCGCAACGCCGCCGCCGAAGGCATGTTCCGCCTGATCCCGCCAATCGATGTCGCGAAAGCGGTATGGGCGTCGTATCACGACGATCCGGAACGCCTGCACTGGTTCGTGCCGGAAGAAATCGGCGATCTGGATCGCGCCTCGGCGCTCGACCCGGAAGGGACCCGCGCCAGTCTGCGCGCCGACAGCGCGGTTGCCGCAATGATGAAAAAAGCCGGCGAGGCGGCCTGACTCCGGCCACCGCGCAAATCCCACCCCGCGGTGGCGCAATCGAGCTGGATCATGGTGGCGGCCGATGCGGTGCTGCTTGTACACACCCTGTTCGTCGCTTTTGTGATCTTCGGCCTCGCGGGTATTTTGATCGGTGCGCTGCGTGGCTGGGGGTGGGTGCGGAACCCGTACTTTCGCTACGCCCACCTGGCCGCGATCGCCATCGTCGTGGCCCAGGCCTGGTTCGGCATGGTCTGCCCGTTGACGACCTTGGAGGCGACCCTGCGCGAAGCCGCCGGCACAACGGCTTACAGCGGCAGCTTCATCCAGCACTGGTTACATCGGCTGTTGTTTTACCAGGCGCCGGGCTGGGTTTTCACCGTTATCTACACGGTGTTCGGTCTGGCGGTCGTGCTGAGCTGGTATCTCGTGCGCCCGCGCGCGCGGCGCTGAGCGCAGGCGCGTCGGGGTGGTGCCGGCGACGAACTCCGGGTAGTTTGGCAGCGACCACGCCTACCGATGGAGGAAGGCCGATGCTGGAAGGGATGAATGTGCTTGCGCTCGGCGTCGCCGCGCTGTCGGGCATGGCGCTGGGCGCGCTGTGGTATTCGCCGCTGGCCTTCGGCCCGGCCTGGATGGCGGCACTCGGCAAGCAAGCCGAAGACCTCGGTTCGCCGCTGCCGGCGATGGCCGGCAGCATGCTGGCCTGCCTGGTCAGCGCGGCCGCGATCGAAGTCCTGTTCGTGATGACCGGTGGTGCCGGACTTGCCGCCGGCGCGACCCTGGGTCTGCTGGCTGGCGTCGGCCTGGTCGCGACCGCGATGTTGTCCGATGCCCTGTTCTCGGATTGGGGCATGCGCCTGTACCTGATCCAGGCCGGCTACCGGGTCGCGTACCTGGTGCTGATGGGGATGGTCGTGGGCGCGTGGCCGCGTTAGCCCGCGCGCAATCGGAGCTGTGTGATTATGAGTTCAGACCTTGAAACAGCCGTGCGCGAGGAAATCGAGGCCCTGCATCGGTTTTTTGTCGAGTGGTTTAGCGGCCGCGCGGCCGTCAGCGAGTTCGAACCTGGTTTCATGGTGCGCTTCGCGCCGGATTTTCTCCTGATACCGCCGGCCGGGACCCTGCTGACTCTCGATGATCTCGCCGCCGGAGTACGCAACGCGCACGCCAGCAATCCCGATTTTCGCATCGCTATTCGCAACGTTCGCGTGCGCCGCGTGATGCCCGGCCACGTGCTGGCGACCTACGAGGAATGGCAGCGCAATGCGCTGGCTTCGAAACCATCCGACAATGCGCGCCTCGCCAGCGTACTGTTCAGGCACGACACGCCGTTGGCGTGGCTGCATATTCATGAAACCTGGATGCCGGACGCCGTTGCCGCGGCGGGCCCTTACGATTTCTGATCCGCAGCCGCGGCCTGGAGGTCGCGGTACAGGCATGCGGCGGTTGCGCCACACAGGCTGGAAAATTCCGCGCTGGCCGCGATCGCAGGCGGCGCCAGGCTCCGCGCAACGTCGCGATAGCCGATATGGCGAAAAAAATCCGCCGCCGTTGTCGTCAGCAGCCACAGGCTGACCAGACCCTGGCCGCGAGCGCGCGCTTCCAACTTGCCGACCAGCGCGCGGGCGAGTCCGCGCCCGGTGTGTTCCGGCGCCACGGCCAGCGATCGCAACAGGCCGTGGTCAGCGCATAGCTGCAGCCCGATCAGGCCTTGCGGCTGCTCAGCGTCGCCGGCGACCAGCAGTTGCACGCCGCTCGTCTCCAGGTCCGCGACCGGCAGCGCGTAGTGTTCCAACAGCGCGCGCGCGGCGGCGCTCGACGCGGGCGACAGCGGCTGGATATCAAACCCCGCGGCGGCCACTGTCGACGCCATCGGGGTGCAGGCTGGCGTGGGCACTGTCGCGCGTCATGACTCGGCCGAACCAGGCGCTGATGTTGAGCAGTCCGGGATCGATCGACTGGCCGACCCCTTCACCGAAATCCAGCGCGCAGAACAGGATGATATCGGCGAGGGTGAAGCGGTCGCCGCAGATCCAGGCTTTGCGGCCCATCTGCTGATCGAGCCAGGCGAGTTTGTCCTGTGCGATCAGGGCCAGCCCCGGCGCCGCCTCCGGCAGGCAGCGCATACGGTCCTTGAACACCTCGAGACCGACCGAATAGCGGAAGGCGTTGTAGAGATTCTCGGTGATATTGAGTTCGACCCGGCGCTGCCACATGCGTTGCTCGGCCTTTTCCAGCGGCGTCGCGCCGATCAGCGCGGGGTCGGGGTGCAGGTCTTCGAGGTATTCGCAGATCGCCACTGTTTCGCCGAGGCAGGTGCCGTCGTCGAGCAGCAGGCCCGGCATCTGGCCGCCGGGGTTTTTGTCGGTATACGGCGGACGCCGATTGGCCGCGCCGAGGATGTCGATTTCTTCAAAAGGGATCGACAGGTTTTTTTCGAGCAGGAACATGCGCACGATGCGCGGGTTCGGGCCGAGGGAGTTGAGTAGTTTCATAGCGCGCGGCCGGTTTGGAGAAACCGGGACAGTATACTGAAGCAGCGGACAGCAGCGGCCTCAAGGCGCGCGCCGCGATGGGTAAAACCGGAGTACCACCAACGATGACTGACAAGGTTTTGATTTCAGGGGCGAGCGGCGGCATCGGCCGCGCGATTGCCGCGCGCCTCGCGGCGGCCGGCCATGACCTGTTCCTGCTCGGGCGCGATGCGGGCGTGCTCGGCGCGGTGGTCGAAGCCTGCTCGGCCGCCGGTGTCGTCGCCGCGGCGCACGCCGGGGACCTGCGCGATCCGGTCTACATCGAGGCGGCGGTGAAACGCGCCGAAGCACAACTCGGACACATCGACGTGCTCGTCAACAATGCCGGCGGCGCCCGCCGCGAAGCGGTGTACGAAGCCGACCTGGCCGCCTGGCGCGACGTCATGGATGTCAACTTCACCGCTGCGGTGCATCTCGCGCGGCGAGTGCTGCCCGGCATGATCACGCGCCGCCACGGCGCGGTGGTCAATATCTCTTCGATCAGCGGTCGCAACACCGACGCCGGCGGCGGCGCCTATGCCGCGAGCAAACACGCGTTGAACGGCTTCAGCGGTTGTCTCTACGAAGACGTGCGCGATTACGGCATCAAGGTTTCAAGCATCATGCCGGGCTTTGTCGAAACGGCCCTGACCGCCGCGCTCGATAAACAGGCCGGGAATATGATCGCCGCCGAGGATGTCGCCGAGGCGGTGGCCTACGTACTGACCTCGTCGCCGCGCTGCTGCCCGACCGAAATCGTGCTGCAGTACGGCTGCGGCGACGAGGTCAGTACCCACCGCCTCGGGCATCCTCGGCGGCGATCATATTCCCGGCGCAGCACCTCGAGCGCGGCGGTCAGGGCCGTTTCGACAAAGCCCGGCATGATGTGAAACCTTGATGCCGTAATCGCGCACGTCTTCGTAGAGACAACCGCTGAAGCCGTTCAACGCGTGTTTGCTCGCGGCATGAGCGCCGCCGCCAGCGTCGGTGTTGCGACCGCTGATCGAAGAGAAAGTGACCACCGCGCCGTGGCGGCGCGTGATCATGCCGGGCAGCACTCGCCGCGCGAGATGCACCGCAGCCGGTGAAGTTGACATCCATGACGTCGCGCCAGGCGGCCAGGTCGGCTTCGTACACCGCTTCGCGGCGGGCGCCGCCGGCGTTGTTGACGAGCACGTCGATGTGTCCGAGTTGTGCTTCGGCGCGTTTCACCGCCGCCTCGATGTAGACCGGATCGCGCAGGTCCCCGGCGTGCGCCGCGGCGACGACACCGGCGGTAAGGCAGGCTTCGACCACCGCGCCGAGCACGTCCGCATCGCGCGAGCAGGAACAGGTCATGGCCGGTAACCGCCGAGGCGCGCGGCAATCTCGCGAGCCGATGCCGCCGCTCGCCCCTGAAATCAAAACCTTGTCAGTCATCGTTGGTGGTACTCCGGTTTTACCCATCGCGGCGCGCGCTGGAGAGCCGCTGCTGTCCGCCGCTTCAATCGCCGTCTCCCGGTTTCTCCAAACCGGTAGCGCGCTTATGAAACTACTCAGCTCCCTCGGCCCGAACCCGCGCATCGTGCGCATGTTCCTGCTCGAAAAAAACCGCGTCGATCCCTTTTGAAGAAATCGACATCCTCGGCGCGCAACCAATCGGCGTCCGCCGTATACCGACAAAAACCCCGGCGGCCAGATGCCGGGCCTGCTCGACGGCGGCACCTCCGCCTCGGCGAAACAGTGGCGATCTGCGAATACCTCGAAGACCTGCACCGCGACCCCGCGCTGATCGGCGCGACGCCGCTGGAAAAGGCCGAGCAACGCATGTAGCAACGCCGGGTCGAACTCAATATCACCGAGAATCTCTACAACGCCATCCGCTATTCGGTCGGTCTCGAGGTGTTCAAGGACCATCTGCGCTGCCTGCCGCAGGCGGCGCCGGGGCTGGCCCTGATCGCACAGGACAAACTCGCCTGGCTCGATCAGCAGATGGGCCGCAAAACCTGGATCTGCGGCGACGCTTCACCCTCGACGATATCATCCAGTATTTCTGCGCGCTGGATTTCGGTGAAGGGGTCGGCCAGTCGATCGATTTCGGACTGCTCAACATCGGCGCCTGGTTCGGTAGGAGTCATGACGCGCGACAGTGCCCACGCCAGCCTGCACCCCGATGGCGTCGACGGTGGTCGCCGCGGGGTTTGATATCCGGCGCTGCTCGCCCGTCGAGCGCCGCCGCGCGCGCGCTGTTGGAACACTACGCGCTGCCGGTCGCGGACCTGGAGACGAGCGGCGTACAGCTGCTGGTCGCCGGCGACGCTGAGCAGCCGCAAGGCCTGATCGGGCAGCGGCTATGCGCTGACCACGGCCTGTTGCGATCGCTGGCCGTGGCGCTGGGATACACCGGGCGCGGACTCGCCCGCGCGCTGGTCGGCAGAGTTGGAAGCGCGCGCTCGCGGCCAGGGTCTGGTCGGCCTGTGGCTGCTGACGACAACGGCGGGATTTTTTCGCCATATCGGCTCTATCCGCGACGTTGCGCGGAGCCTGGCTCCGCCTCCGATCGCGGCCAGCGCGGAATTTTCCAGCCTGTGTGGCGCAACCGCCGCATGCCTGTACCGCGACCTCCGGGCCGCGGCTGCGAATCAGAAACCGTAAGGAGGCCCGCCGCTGGCAACGGCGTCCGGCATCCAGGTTTCGCGAATATGCAGCCACGCCAACGGCGTGTCGTGCCTGAACAGTACGCTGGCGAGGCGCGCATTGTCGGATGGTTTCGAGGCAGCGCATTGCGCTGCCATTCCTCGTAGGTCGCCAGCACGTGGCCGGGCATCACGCGGCGCACGCGGACATTGCGAATAGCGATGCGAAAATCAGGATTGCTGGCGTGCGCGTTAGCATCTCCCGGCGGCGAGATCATCGAGAGTCAGCAGGGTCGTGGCGGTATCGGGAGAAAATCCGGCGCGAAGCGCACCATGAAACCAGGTTCGAACTCGCTGACGAGTGCGCGCGTACTTCGCCCACTCGACAAAAAACCGATGCAGGGCCTCGATTTCCTCGCGCACGGCTGTTTCCAGGTCTGAACTCATAATCACACAGCTCCGATTGCGCGCGGGCTAACGCGGCCACGCGCCCGACCATCCCCATCAGCACCAGGTACGCGACCCGGTAGCCGGCCTGGATCAGGTACAGGCGCATGCCCCAATCCGAGAACAGGGCATCGGACAACATCGCGGTCGCGACCAGGCCGACGCCAGCCAGCAGACCCAGGGTCGCGCCGGCGGCAAGTCCGGCACCACCGGTCATCACGAACAGGACCTCGATCGCGGTAGCGCTGACCGGGCAGGCCAGCATGCTGCCGGCCATCGCCGGCAACGGCGGACCGGGGTCTTCGGCTTACGCGCCAGTGCCGCCATCCAGGCCGGGCCGAAGGCCAGCGGCAGATACCACAGCGCGCCCAGCGCCATGCCCGACAGCGCGGCGACGCCGGGCGCAAGCACATTCATCCCTTCCAGCGTCCGGCCTTCCTCCATCGGCCGGTGGCCCGTGGTCGCGCCCGACTACCCGAGATTCGTCGCCGGCACCACCCCGACGCGCCTGCGCTCGCGCCGCGCGCGCGGGCGCACAGACCACCAGCTCAGCACAGCCGCCAGACCGAACACCGTGAATAACGGTGAAAACCCAGCCCGGCGCCTGGTAAAGCAACAGCCGATGTAACCAGTGCGGGTGAGCTGCCGCTGTAAGCCGTTGTGCCGGCGGCTTCGCGCAGGGTCGCCTCAAGGTCGTCAACGGGCAGACCGCGCAGACACCAGGCTGGGCACGACGATGGCGATCGCGGCCAGGTGGGCGTAGCGATACGGGTTCACCACCACCCCCAGCCACGCAGCGCACCGATCAAAATACCCGCCGAGGCCGAAGATCACAAAAGCGACGAACAGGGTGTCTTCAAGCAGCACCGCATCGTGCGCCACCATGATCCAGCTCGATTGCGCCACCGCAGGGTGGTTGCGCGGTGGCCGGAGTCAGGCCGCCTCGCGCGCCTTTTTCATCGCGGCAACGGCGCCCTCGCGACGCAGATTTGCGCGTGTTCCTTCAGGATCGAGCGCGGAGGCGCGATCGAGATCGGCGATTTCTTCCGGCACGAACCAGTGCAGGCGTTCGGGGTCGTCATGGTAGGCGGCCCACACTGCTCGTCGCGACTTCGATCGGCTGGATGAGTCGGAACATACCTTCGCTGGCCGCCGTTTGTTTCATCTCGGCGGGAATCAGCGCGGTATCGATGAGCCCCGGCAGCGTATCGGCGACGCGCACGCCAAAGCGACTGAACTCCACCGACAGGGCTTCCGTCAGTCCTTTCACCGCATGCTTCGTCGCGGAGTACGTTGCGATTCCGGCGATCCCGAACGTTGCCGACGACGATGAGGTCGTGAAGCAGAGCGAATTCGGTGTGGCTTTGAGCAAGCCGCGCGGCGAGATGGATGCCGTTCAATACGCCTATCAGGTTGACGTTGACGACGGCCATGATGTCGTCGAACGACTGCTCGTCGAAGAAACCGAATTTACCAATCCCGGCATTGTTGAACAGCAGGTCGAGACGACCGTTGCTCGCCGCTGACGCGTGTCGAGCGCGCCCGCATAGGCTTCACGGTCGCTGACATCGAGTCGTCGCGCGCGATGCGGATTGGACTCGCCGAGTTCGACCTTGAGCGCGGCCAGACCTTCGACGTTGACATCGCCGAAGCGCCGACAAACCGGCCGCCGGCGGCGCAGCAGCCCGCGCGGGTTTCGAGGCTATCCCGCTCGCGCTGCTCGGTGATAAAAATTGATTTGCGATCGCCGGCGAGATTCTTGTCGCGTGCTCCGTTGTGGTTCAGGCCGCGCATGATTGACTCTCGAGGCGGTCGCGGTCGGCCATCGGTGTCCGGTTGGGCACGGCAATGCGCATCAGCGAGCAGGATACGCTCCAGCCACTTCATGCCAATCACACCGCAGGCAGTGATTGCGACGAAAGTCAGCAGCGAGCCCACCGCCAGGGTCGAAACGCCGGTCACGCTCTGACCGATGGTGCAGCCGAGCGCGGTGATCACCCACGCCCATCAGCGCGCCGCCGACGATAACCTGCGCACGGTATCGCCGGAATCGGCAAAACCGATGAGTTTGAACTTGCCGCTCAGCAGCGCCATGGCGCTTGCGGTCGCCGACCAGGGCGCCAAAGGCGTCCAGATTGAGTACCAAACTCGCCGCCGAGCGGGACGGTGGCTGCGGCCGTCCGCTGGCCATACCGCGTGGGATGACGCCTATATTTTCTCGGTGGGCGATCTGAAGCACTTGTGCAACTTGTTTTGTCGACGCGGGGCTGACGACTGCATCGGGCTTGTGTTCGGCAAAGGTGCCGTCATGGGAATAATAGCGAATCAAGTCTTCGGGGCTACTCGAGACGTGATTTGATCCCGACGATGTCGCGCAGTTCATTGAGGACATTTTCATTCATCGTCATTTTGCCGCCTCCATCGATTTGAGCACAATTTCGCCAATGTCCATCACCCTGATCCGTATTTTTGCGGCGCGAGCGGCGTTATTGAGAGTGCGCTCGCACTGCTAATGACCGAGACGATCATTTGTGCTCGGTTTCCCTGGCCTGTTCGACACGGCGCCGTGCAACGTCTTTGGACAGGTCGCTGTTGTGGCTTTCAAGGGTTCCCGCCACCGCACAGCAACAGTGCGCGTTTTCGCGGTTTTCTGCCATCTCGACCAGGGTCAGGCCGGGGATTTTGTCCAATACTCGTCGTGGTGCGTCGTATACATCGCTTTGCGTCCCAGATCGCAGGGATCGTGATAGGTGACGGTGTGAGAGAATGGCCCAATTCGTTTGCCCTCATCGATCAGGGCATCAAGCAGTTCTGTGGCGTGGAGCAGCTCGATATCCGGCTCTTCGCCCAGCACTTCAGCCAGGTAGACGTGCTGCCAAACGTGGTAACAGGAGGGGCAGGTAAAGACAACTCGCCTGGCATAAACTGGCACACTTTGGCCACGTTGTGGCGAATCAGTTCCTCAGCGAGGTTCATACCGTCGATATACATCAGCACGTTGGCGCAGCACCATTCCAGCCCACCGAGCGGCGCATAATCGCTCAGCGCGAGGATTTCGACAAAGGCACGTGGCACACTATAGCTGCGTGGAAAGAACGAGCCAACGCCGCCCGACAAAGTACGCGATCTCGGCCCAGGTTTTTCCCAGGCCGCTGGGCGGTTACGCCAGGTTGTCAGCCCATACGACACGTCCGGCATTATCCTCACCGGAAATGTTGTGCTGGGCGGCGATGGTG
>CALOBG010000098.1:0-14076 GCA_942490995.1 uncultured Gammaproteobacteria bacterium | reverse complement strand
AATACCGCGGGTAAACACTTCATCGTCGTCAACGATCAGAATTCTGGACATGGGATAACGGCTCTCCTGTGACAACTCACGGCATGACACGAGCACGGCTGCGGGCAGAATCTTAGCGCGAAACGTCAGGCGGTATAGGATCCCGCCGCGCCGGTTGCCAGTGACGGGTCAGGTTCGCCATAGTAGCAACTGGTTTGTGGAGAACTCAGCGTGCCCATGCCCGGTCGTTTCGGTGTGACCATCCGCCTTGCGCAACTCTGCAGTACGCTGGTGTGCGTTCTCGGTGGCGCGGTTCTGATCGGCTGGGCCGGCGAGGTGCCGTGGCTGCTCAGTCCGGTGGATGGAACGGTGCCGATGAAACCAAATACGGCGTTCGGTTTCATTGTTGCCGGTGCGGCCGTGCTCGCCTTCATCCGCGCCGGTGCCTGGTTGTCGCCAGCCTACGTCGCTGCCGTGTTAATCACGCTGCTCGGCGCCTCGACCCTGGCCGAATACCTGCTGTCGCTCGATTTCGGCATCGATACGCTGTTGCACGCCCCGCGCGATAGCAATGGCATGGCGCTCAATACCCGCATGTCGCCATCCACCGCCGTCTGCTTCGTGCTGGTCGGTTTCGGTCTCCTGATTGCCCGCGTGCGCACGACCCTGCGCATTGGCATCGCAACTGCCATGCAGGTTGTCGTGCAGACGATCGCGTTCATCGGGCTCGCGGGCTACACCTTTGGTGCACCGGTGTTCTATCTCGGCGGTCTGCCGGTCGAAGCGATGGCGGTGCATACTGCGGCCGGTTTCATGCTCCTCGCGCTGGCCGCCCTGTTTGTCCATACGCCAAGCGGCATAGAAGCCCTGCTGCGGGGTGACTCCCTCGCCGGCATGCACTTCCGTACCCTGTTGCCGGCCAGCGTCGCGTTGCCGCTTGCCATCGGTGCGGTCGCCTTGCTTGGCTACGACGTTGTTTACGGCACCAAGACCGCGGTCGCGCTCACTGCCGTAGGCTCGGCCCTGGCCATCGCGGGCGTGGTAACCGTGACGCATATCCTGCTCGATCGTTCAGAGCAGTTTTTGCGCCTCAAGGACCGTGCACTGGAGGCTGTTGGCGTCGGCGTGATCATTACTGACCACGCCGGAGACGATGAACCTATCGTCTACACAAATCCCGCTTTCAGTGCGATCACCGGTTATTCCGCCGTTGAAGCGCTGGGCAGAAACTGTCGCTTCCTGAATCGCGGCGTCGCCAATCCCGAGCGCGACCTCGACAACCTGCGCGATGCCATTCGACACGGGACGAGCTGCGAGGTCGAGATCAAAAACCGCCGGCGGGATGGCGCGTTGTTCTGGAATCACTTTTCGCTGGCCCCGGTGCACGCCACGAGCGGCGAGATTTCGCATTTCGTCGGGGTAATCGACGACGTCACCGCCGATATCAGGCGTGAGCAGCGCCTGACCAGCGCGATGCGGAATCTCACCCGCACGACCCAGACGATGGAAACCTTCGTGCGAATCGTCAGCCATGAATTGCGCGGACCGCTGAACGCCGCTTCGACCTGGGTGGCATTGATGGAAGTCGATGCTTCGCCGGAGAATATCGAGCAGGGACTCGAGGCCATCCAGCAGAGTATCGACGATCAGGCGCGCCTGATCAGCGACCTCGTCGAAGCCAGTCAGGCGGCCATGCCGTCCCTCGATCTCGAATTCAAAACCGTCGACCTCGGCGAGCTGCTTGAGCAACTGGTGGTCGACTGGGCGCCGCGAATCGAGGAGGCCGGACAGACTATCGATGCCGACCTCGCCGCCGCGGACAGTGCGCTGCTGCAAGGCGATCCAACACGCTTGCGGCAGATCTTTGGCAACCTGATCAGCAATGCACACAAGTACTCACCTTCAGGAGCGTGCATCCGCATCGGGCTGGAACGGACCGGCGCAAGCTTGTCGTGCAGCGTCGAAGACGACGGTATCGGTATCGCGATCGAGGACCAGGACCGCGTATTCGACATGAATTGGCGTGCAAGTCGCACCGTGCACGGGCTCGGGCTGGGTCTGACCATTGTCAAAGAACTGGTTGAGGCGCACCACGGCACGATTACCGTGAGCAGCGACGGCCCCGGTTGCGGTAGCCGGTTCACGGTGCGTCTTCCGATCGCCGCGCCGTGATAACCGGCATTGATCTTGCTTTCATGTTCGTTGGATCAACAAAACTTATTGTGGAGATGGCACCATGAACCGATACCTTATATTGGCCGTACTGGTCACCGGCTTCGTTCTCGGCGGTTGCGAGAAAGAAGGCCCGATGGAAAAAGCCGGCAAGGAGTTCGATAACGCCATGCAGGACGTTGGCGACGCGTTCGAGCCCGATCGTGGCGCGGCCGAGAAAGCCGGTGAAAAAATCGACGAAGCGGTTGAGGACGTGAAATCGAGCCTGCAGTAGGCCCGAAGTTTGGGCCGTCCCTTGGTTGTGAACCACGGGCGGCCGTGATTGAACTAGTCGTAGCTGTATTTGCTGAGGTCGAGGATCCCCGCGCTGACTGGCGATTGGCGTTGGAACAAGGCACTGAAGCGATCATAAACCGCCCAGAAATCCGGCTCGTAGCGCGACGCACCGAAACCGCGCCAGAGTTGTCGTCGCTCTCCGTCCTCGCCGGCATAGCGCTCCAGCAACTCGACGAATTGCGGCAGGGTATTTGCCGTGACTTCAAACAGGTAGTTGGGATAGCTGCCAACCACACCGTGAACGATGGACAGGCTGTCTTCCGCGGGAAGGCGACGGTCTGCCTCGTCGCGTAAAAACGAGACATTGGTATGTGCCTTGTTGCGGATCAGCGAGTAGAGCAGGGTCTCTCGCGCTGTCGAAACGCTGAGCAGGGCGACATCCGGCATCGCCTGTACGAACGGTAACGGACGTCCAACGAGGTTGGCGAGCCAGCGATCGACAGCCCTGCGGTCGTCGATACGCGCGGGTTTCGCCGCCGCCAGCGGGTCCTGCAGCACGGCGCGCTCGAAGGTCTTTGCGCCGAGCTGCGAGCGCACACGACGCAACCACTCGCCCTTCTGATCATCGCTCTCATAGTGTACGGCGGTTTCTCTCGTCGCGCCGCGCAGCGGGTTTTCACGCACCATCTTTTCGCGTGCGCCGTCGCCGCGATACCAATAGTCGCGTAATGCATGCCGTGTTTCCGGTGGCAGAAAAGCCAGGAAGTTGTCCTCTGCCTCGACCCGCAGGTTATCCATGTAAAGGCGCGTGGCGGCCTGGTGAAACGCATTACCGTAAACATTGAATCCGGCCACGAGGAGATAGTAGATACGTTCGAAAATCGGGTAGTCGATTACCCAAACGGTTTTGGGTGTGCCGCCGTGGCCACCATCGAGTACCGAGGCATTGTCGAAGTGTCGAAACACGGTCAGCCAGTCGTCGCCGGTGCCGGCCGAGTTGGCCCACACCGCGGCAAGGCCCTGGCCGGCTGGCCATTGTTCCGCATAACGTTGTTCACGCGCGGCCGTGTAGCGGCGCTGCCGCGCCTTGTAATTTTCGTAGTAAATATCGAATGGGTCGCTTTCGCCGGCACTGGGTAACTGCAGCAGCTCGCCGATTTGCGTCAGATAATCCTGATCAGTGACCGCGAGGTCGTGTTCCGGGTCAAGAAAAAACACGTAGAAATGATCGTCGATGACATTCACCGCCATCTGCCCCTCACAGACCGGCCCGCGGATGAATGACATCACGAAATAACGCGCGTTATCGAGCATGAATCGGTACCGCGCCGCGGCGTCGAGCGAGGCGAAAACGCGAAACGGATTATGGTCTTCGAATGACCCGTATGGCGGTAACGCGCCGACGCCGGCGCCCGCGCGCGGATCGGAAAACCAGCGCGAATAGCGCTCGAGTCGCGTCGGCGAGAGCGGGAAGACGATATGTGTTTTGTGGGTAATCGCCGCGTCGATCGGGCGCAGTCGATAGTAGAACGATGCTGGCCCGGGGTCGTCGTACGGACGCACGCTGGCGATCTCCTTGATCGTCCGGCCGCTGGGTGTCCGCGAACGCACGAGGCGATAAAACTGTGCTCCGTTGTCTTCGAAATACAGATGGGCAAGGAACAGGTGTTCATAGATATAGCGCGCGACCAGGCGCGCCGTATTGGAATCGCGATTGAGCCAGGCTTCCCATGCCTCGATCTGGGCAACGAGGTTTTTAGCAGGTTTTTCGCCGTCGCTGTGCGGGCCCGGCGAACCGGCGTCCAGCCACTGCGCGAGCGTGGCGGCTTCGCTGCTCGACAAGGGTGGAAAGCCGAACGGCATACCGTCCGGCCCGGCCAGTGCATAGGCCGTCATTTCCAGCGTATTCGAAGGACACAGCCAGTCCTCGTGTTTTTCGCGAACCGGCGTCGGGCCGGCTTGTTTCATGTCCAGCATGCGCTGCATCAAGCCGCGCGCTTGGCCGTCTGAACCGTCCAGAACCTCGTAGAAACCCTTGTCGCGATGCCATTCGGCGCTGCTACCGGCATCGATATTCAGACGGGTGGGCGGAGCCGGAGTCAGCCGTGTACCGTCGTACACGCGTGCGCCCGTGGCGCCGCGAGCGACCCCGGCCCAGCTCGACAAATCGAGCTGACAGGGTGCGTTGTAGCAGGAGTGACAGGCCACGCAGCGCTGCGCGAAAATCGGCGCGATGTCTTCCGCGTAGCTGCTGTCAGCGTGGCTTTTTGACCCGATCAGTACGACGCACAGCATCAGGGCAGGGCGGCAAGCGGCCAGCGCACGGCGGCGAGTCATGGTTGCCGCCGTACTCCTGGCCGGGCCGTGACGCGAGTTATGAATGTGCCTCAGCCGTTGCGCGCGAGGCAGTTTTCGTAGGCGCGATTGGCCGAATCAACCCGCTTGTTTTCTTCGGTCAGACCGTGCACGGCGCCGGCTACTGCGCCGACCACGGCGCCAATGCCCGCACCTTTACCCGCGCCACTGCCGCCGTCAGCGATGGCGCCCCCGGCCGCACCGGTACCGGCGCCGACCATCGCGCCTACTGCGCCGTCCTTGATCGCGCGCGTGTTGTCACGTGTGCTACCTGCCAGATATTTGCTGCAGTTTTCGCGCGGTTCGCTGCGCGGGGCTGGAGCGGGCGTCGCGGCAGTGGCCGGCGCGGCAGCAGGAGCCGACTGGGTGGCAGCCGACTGCTGCGGAAGCTGTTCGCTGGTCTGATTGAAGGCGGCAAACGTGAACCCGGCTGCAACCAGGACCACCAGGGCCGCACCGGTCGCGATGACGCCGGTTTTCCACGGGTTGTTGTTCTCGTTCGCGGATTTGTTTTCGCTACTGTCCATCAGTTTCTCCTTGTCGCCAATGTGGCGCGCTGTTCGTAAACGACTCAACTCACGACGCCGGGTTGGAAATTTTGCCAACGGTTGTACGATTTACACGGCTGATCACTGGTAAGCCGCTGCACCGCGCCGTCAGCCGCATCGCGGCGTTGGTCAGGACAATAGGTGCAAGCGATGTGCCATGGCGGCACGGACCGACTCCGTCACGGCGCCGATCGGACGGGCCTGTGACCTGTGCCCAGTTTCGAAAGAATATGTCCGCGGGCGGTAATATTGCGCTTGACTCTGGACCAGACTCCAGGGTCTATCCTTTGCCCAGTCACAGCGCAGGAATACTTATGAAGACCATGACGATCGGGCGGCTGGCTGACCTTGGCGAGGTCAATATCGATACCATCAGGTATTACGAGCGCGAGCAACTTTTGCTCCCTCCAACTCGTAGTGCGTCGGGTTACCGCCAGTACGGCCAGGCCGACCTCAAACGCCTGCAGTTCATTCGCCGCGCCAAGGCGCTCGGATTTTCCCTGCAGGAGATCAGAGATCTGCTTTCCCTTACCAGCGCGCGTGTATCGGATATGCACGGTGTGAAACGCAAGGCGGAAGAGCGTCTCGAAGCCGTCGAACACAAGATTTCCGAGTTGCAGCGGGTCAAGCGCGGGCTGAAGAAACTTATCGCCGCCTGTCCCGGTCAAGGCGAACTGAGTCATTGTCCCATCGTCGCCGCCCTGAGCGGTATCGATTCTCGCTCTGGAGAAGCGCAATGAGTGGTCATCACCAGACTCAAGCTATCGAGTCACAACTCGCCACCGATCCCGTGTGCGGCATGCGAGTCGATCCGGCCGATGCGTGCCAGCACGTTTATCGGACGGATACGTATCATTTCTGCAGCAGCGGTTGCCAGCAAAAGTTTAGCGCTGATCCGGACAAGTACCTGAACCCGGGGCTGAGTAACGCGGCGCCGTCGGCGGTCGCGGCTGGCTCAATCTGGACCTGCCCGATGCACCCTGAAGTGCGTCGCGAGGGGCCCGGTCCTTGTCCTTTTTGCGGCATGGCGCTGGAACCGCTCGACCCGACTGCAGAGGAAGGTGAGAACACCGAACTAACCGACATGACCCGCCGGTTCGTGGTCAGCCTGGTGCTTACCGTGCCCCTGCTGTGGGCGATGCTAGGCGAATTGATCCCGGCCATCGATCCCATGCGTTTGTTCGGTCACGCGAGCGTAGCCTGGGCACAGCTGCTGCTGGCGACCCCGGTGGTGATGTGGGGTGGTGGTCCGTTCTTCATGCGCGGCTGGCAATCGCTGGTCAACAAGAGCCTCAATATGTTTACCCTGATCGCGCTCGGAACGGGGGCTGCGTGGCTGTTTTCCGTCATGGCTACGATCGCGCCACAGCGGCTGCCGGCGTCCTTTTTGGGCGCCTCCGGCGCCCCACCGCTGTACTTCGAGGCGGCCGCCGTCATCATCACCCTGGTCCTGCTCGGCCAGGTGCTCGAACTCAGGGCGCGCGCAAAAACATCCGGCGCCATCAAGGCGCTGCTGCAACTTGCGCCGAAGATTGCGCACCGCGTAGACAGCGCAGGTAACGAAACCGACATTACCCTGGAAGCGGTCGCGGTTGGTGACCGTCTGAGAGTTCGACCCGGAGAAAAGATCCCGGTCGACGGGCAAGTCCTCACCGGCACGAGCCATGTCGACGAAAGCATGCTGACCGGCGAACCACTGCCGGTACGCAAGGAGCAAGGTGCGCCGTTGTCCGCGGGAACTAGCAACGGGTCCGGCAGTATCGTCATGCAGGCGGACCGCGTCGGTGGCGACACGCTGCTGTCGCAGATCGTACACATGGTCGCGCAGGCACAGCGCTCGCGGGCGCCGGTGCAACGATTGGTCGACCACGTGGCGTCGTGGTTCGTGCCGGCGGTAGTGCTCAGCGCAATCCTCGCAGCGCTTGCCTGGGGACTGTTCGGGCCCGAGCCGCGCCTTGCTCATGCGCTGCTGGTCGCGGTGTCGGTCCTGATCATTGCCTGTCCGTGCGCGCTCGGCCTGGCTACGCCGATGTCGATCATGGTGGGCGTCGGGCGTGGTGCACAGGCCGGAGTATTGATCAAGGACGCCGAGGCGCTTGAGCGCATGGAGAAAGTAACGACCATCGTCGTTGACAAGACCGGGACACTGACCGAGGGCAAGCCGACCCTGCAGGGCATCATCGTGAACGGTCAGCGCGAGGAAGCCGAAATGCTGCGCCTGGTCGCGGCCGTCGAGTCCTTGAGCGAGCATCCGCTCGGCCGCGCCATCGTCGACGGCGCCAAGACCAGGGCGATCGAGATCCCGTCAGCGCGGGATTTCGATTCCGACCCCGGCCTCGGCGTGTGGGGCACGGTCGGCGACCAGACGGTACGGGTTGGCAATCTGCGGCTCATGCAACGGCACGATATCGACGTCAGCGCATTGTCCGCGGCGGCTGAAAGCGAACGCGAACGCGGGGCGACGGCGATCTTCGCCGCCGTCGACGGCGCGCTTGCAGTCGTGCTGGTGATCGAGGACGCCGTCAAGGCGACCACCCCGGAGGCGATTGCGGCCCTGCAAAGCGAAGGCATTCGTGTCGTCATGCTGACCGGCGACAACGAACGAACCGCGCGAGCCGTCGGCCGGCTGCTCGACCTCGACGAGGTCATCGCCGATGTCCTGCCGGAAGACAAGGCAAACATCGTCAAACGTCTGCAACACGACGGCGGTATTGTCGCCATGGCGGGCGATGGCGTGAACGACGCGCCGGCCCTGGCGCAGGCTGACATCGGCATCGCGATGGGGACCGGCACCGACGTGGCGATGGAATCGGCCGGCGTAACGCTGATCAACGGCGATCTCAACGGCGTCGTGCGCGCCCTTCGGCTTTCCCGCTGTACGATGCGCAATATCCGCCAGAACCTGGTGTTCGCGTTCGGTTACAACGCTATGGGCGTGCCAATCGCAGCGGGGGTGCTGTATCCCGTTTTCGGCCTGTTGCTGTCGCCCGTCGTGGCCAGCCTTGCGATGAGCCTATCGTCGGTTTCGGTGATCTCCAACGCGCTGCGCTTGCGTAAGGCGAGCTTGTAGGGCGACGCGAACCGGCACCGCTACGCTGTCCCGCAACAGCGCTGTCACTGGATGCGTGCAGCGCGACCAACACGCCGATTGTGTACCAGCGTCTGGGTCGCGAGGTAAACCGCCAGGCCGACCAGCATCCCCGGCATGCCCTCGTACAGCACCTCATGCAGACCGGCGAAGCGCCACAGCAGCGCCGTGGCCACGCCACCCAGCATCATCAACAGCGCCTGTACTTCGCTCGGCTTGCCACGCAGGGCATAAACCAAAGCCAGCGGCACAAAGGCCGAGGCAAGGCTCGACCAGGCCAGTATCACGAGATCAAAAACGCTCTGCTGGTCGATGACCGCAAGGGCAGCAGCGATAACGGTAATAACCACCGTAGCACTTTTCGCCAGCGTCATGCTCGCGGCCGGGCGCGACGGCAGATCGTTGGTGATGGCCGACGAGCAGCTCAGCACCAGCGAATCCGCGGTGGACATGGTTGCCGCAAAAATTCCCGCCAGCACCACGCCCACCCAGACCGGCGCCATCAGCAGCCCGGCCAGGGTTGGCAAGGCCAGTTCGGGGTCGAGTTGGCCGAGCTGAGGTAGATAGATCCGCGAGAGCAGTCCAACGCCAGTCGCCGCGGCGTAAAAAAGCACAAAAAATGTGTAGTAGGTGAGGCGCGCCAGCGGCATGCTGCCGGCGTCGTCGAGCGCCATGAAACGGACCATGATGTGTGGCTGACCGGCAACACTGAGTCCGGCGAAAATCCAGCCGATGGCGAATACCGCAATGCCTGTCGCACCGTCGAAAAGCAAATGCTCTGGGGGCGGCGCAAGGTCCATAAAGTCCGGGATCGCGGCCAGCGCCTGCCATGCGGACTGGGCGCCGCCGAGCCCGCGCACCCCGAGCAACAGCAACGCACCCATCGCCACCAGCATGACCAGCGCCTGCGCGACATCGGTCCAGATCGATGCGCGAATGCCGCCGGCGAGGCAGTACGCGACCACGATCAGCGCCACCGCCAGCGCGCCGGCATCGTCGGGCCAGCCGAAAACGGCATGCAGGGCTTTGCCGCCCGCGTCCATCTGTGCGGCAGCATAAGCACCGAGGAACATGATCGTCAGGGTGGCGGCGACCCGCCGCAGCAAGGTGAAATTGTTTCCGTACCAGCCGGATAGCAACGCAACGTAGGTGTTCTCCTGCGTGGCGCCCGCTGCTTCGCGCAAACGCCTGTGGATCAACAGCGAAGCAATGAAGTCACCGACGATCCAGCCGAACATGAGCCACACCGCGGCCAGCCCGGTGACATAGGTATAGCCGATCACGCCGATGAACATGTAGCCGCTGTTGTTGGTGGCGACTGCCGACAGGCCGGCCGCCAGCGGCGACACGTCCTGGCTGGCGAGGTAGTAGTCCCGTCGTGTTCCCCGCGAACGGCGTGCCGACCACAGGCCGGTCACGACAAACAGGCCAAGAAAGGTCAGGAAGCTGCCCAGGACCAAGCGCGTGTACTCCGTTCGGCTGTTTTCCGTGCGCTATCGCGTACGGCCACCGCAGTAGTGTTTCACCAGCCTGTCAGGGCTTCACAAGGGTTCGATGTGTTCGCGGTTGGCGATATGCTGCGGCCGCGGTGGCTGACCGCCAAACGGGTCGACACAGCGGTTGCTGAGCGCGTTGTAAACCAGGAACAGGTTACTGCGGGCATGCGGTGAAATATTACTGGCCGAACCGTGCAGTACATTGCAGTCAAAAATCACCACCGAACCGGCCGGCGCCAGCGCTGCATGGATACCGTTCTCGCTCAGGCGTTCGATGCTGTTCGGATCGGGGACGCCGTACTCCTGTTTCTTGAGCGACGACTTGTAATGTTCGGCCGGCGTTTCGCCGACACACGCGACGTAATGTTTGTGTGAGCCGGCAATCAGCATCAGCGGGCCGTTGGTCACGAGGTTGTCGGTCAGCAGCACGGACATGCTCAGCGCGCGCATTCTCGGCATACCGTCTTCCACGTGCCAGGTTTCGAAATCCGAGTGCCACCAGAATTCCCGACCCACGAAACCGGGTTTGTAGTTGAGCCGCGATTGGTGAATATAGACTGTGTCGCCGAGCAGGTAGCGGGCCACTTCCAGTAGACGAGGTTCGCGTACGATGGCGTCGACAAGCGCGTTCTGCCGATGGATCTCGAAAATCGAGCGCACCTCCGCGCTACCGGGTTCCTCGATGATCGTGGCCGGGTCGATACCTTCGCGCGTCAGCGAGTGGGCGGTGGCGGTGCACATCCGCTCGACCTCGAGCATGGAGAACACCGACCTCAGTACAACAAAGCCGTGCTTTTCGTAGTGCGCCCGCTCGAGTTCGCCGAGCGGACCATCTGCCTGCGCTTCGCTCCAAACCACCGGATCGGTACGCGGGCTGATCCGCGGGTGTTCAAAGCAGCGCGACGGGTAAAGGTCGTGCTTCGGCTCAGGACGATTCATTGCTGCAGGTCACCGGCAAACGCTTTATTCATGATCGATTCAATCGCTAACCACGTCCGCATTCAGCGCGTAAGCGCCATCACTGCCATGGACTTCATTGCCGATCAGCGGCGGGTTGAAGACGCACGCCAGCACCAGTTCCGTTTCGGCCCGCAGGACATGGTGATCGTGCTGGTCCAGTGCGTACATCTGGCCGGGGAAGATTTCGTAGGACTTACCCTCGAAGGTCGAAACCAGGGTGCCCTTACCGGATATGCAGTACACCGCCTCCAAGTGGTTGGTGTAGCACATTTCGGTTTCGGTCCCGGCGTAGATCGTGGTGATATGAAATGAAAAGCCCATTTCGTCATCGCGCAACAACAGCCGCGTGCTTTCCCAGGTCTCCGCAACGATGCGTCGTTTCCCGTTTCGGGCCTGCTCAAGATTCCTCACTATCATCGACGTTTCCCTCCTTCGGCTACGGACTGGCGGATTCAGGCGTGGCGGTAAGCGCCGACCGCGGCATGCACCGACTCGCGCAGGGTTTCGAGCCCGGTGAGCAGACAGTCATCGGGGGTAACCAGGGGCGGCAGTCCTTTCACGACCTGGTCTTCGGAGCCACTGGTCTCGATGATCAGGCCGGCGCGAAACGCGCGACGCGAAATATCCGCCGCCAGTTCGCCGCTATGGCAAAGCAGGCCACGCATCATGCCGCGGCCGCGCGCACTGATGATCTTGTCGTCGTAATCGTCGGCGATCGAGGCGAGTTCGGCGGCCATCAGGTCACCTTTGCGGCTGATGTCGCGAGCGAAATCGTCGTTGCGCCAGTAACGGTTGATCGCCTCGGTGGCTGTCACGAAGGCATGATTGTTACCGCGAAACGTGCCGTTGTGCTCGCCCGGCTTCCAGCAGTCGAGTTGCTCGCGGAAAATCGTTACCGCGAACGGGATCCCATAGCCGCTCAGCGACTTCGACAAGGTCACGATGTCAGGCTTGATGCCTGCCTGTTCAAAACTGAAGAAGGTGCCGGTGCGCCCGCAACCGGCCTGGATGTCGTCGACAATAAGCAGGATGTCGCGCTCGCGACAGGCGCGTTCGAGCGCGCGCAGCCACTTGATGCTGGCTACGTTCAGGCCACCCTCGCCCTGAACGGTCTCGACGATGACGGCGGCCGGTTTGTCGATCCCGCTGCTCGGATCGTCGAGCATCGTCTCAAGATACGTAATGGTATCGAGATCGTCGCCGAAGTAGTTGCAATAGGGCATGTGCGAGACGCCGTTGAGCGGCAAGCCCGCGGCATCACGGTGATGGGAATTGCCGGTCGCTGCCATTGCGCCGACTGAAACGCCGTGAAAGCCGTTGGTGAAGGCGATGATGTTGTGGCGCCCCTTCACGTTGCGGGCGAGCTTGAGCGCCGCCTCGACCGCATTGGTCCCGGTCGGGCTGGTGAACTGCACGACGTAATCCAGTCCGCGCGGTTGCAGGATGACTTCATTGAAGGTCGACAGGAACGCCTCTTTTGCGGTCGTGTGCATATCGAGGCTGTGGGCCACTCCGCAGTTCGAGATGTACTCGATCAGACGCTGGCGCAGATAGGGATTGTTGTGGCCGTAGTTCAGGCTGCCGGCGCCAGCCAGGAAATCGATATAGCGACAGCCGCTTTCGTCGAACAGATAGGATCCTTCAGCGCGATTGAACACGACCGGGAATGAGCGTGCGTAACTCTGCACGTTCGATTCGAGTTCATCGAAAGTCGAATTGTCCGTAGCGGGTGCAGTTGCAAGTGCTGGGGAAGACATGGTTCTGGAGGTTCTCCTTGATTAGGACCGGGCGCGATCGAACGGTCCGATTGCGAGCAGCTCTTCCGACTCACTGTTGCCAGCCAGGTGGAGGTGGCGGTCGAAGGCCGCTGTGATGTTGAGATCGGTAGCCAGCGATGCCGCGAGTTTCGCGAACATCGCGCGTGAAGCCTGGTTGCTACGCGTCACCGTGGTGTGAATAGTTGTCACCTCGTGACATGACGGACGCGCCAGAATGTCGTGGATCAAGCGTCGCGCCAGCCCCGTTCCACGCATCGACGCGTCGACCGCAACCTGCCACACAAACAGCACCTCCGGTTGCGCCGGCGGGATATAGGCGCTGACAAAGCCACAGGCCTTGCCGTTATGGCGCGCGAGCGCGCACGTGGCGGCGAAATGCGTACATTGCAGCAGATTGCAGTACAGCGAATTACGGTCGAGCGGCGGGCAGCGGCCCACGAGGGCGTGCACGGCGGCGCCGTCGGAGGCCAGCGGCGGCGAAATACTGAGGTCCTCGGCGCCCGAGTAATGGTCGGAACACGGCTGCGGAAACGCTCTGCTAGACACTGGATACGGTGGATGACGGGAATTCAAAACGCCCGGAAGTCTAACATTTTTAATTCGTAAATCAAATTATCTAGACCGTCTTGCGAAGCAATAAACTCTCATATAAATAATATTTTAGGTGATAATTGCACCTGATTTTTGCTGTTTATATAGATATATCGATAACTATAAGCGGTGCATGACCGACAGAATTCTGACGATTGCCGGCGCCGCATTGGCTAATATGCGTGCGACACCTTAAGGACTGCAATTTTGGCTTCAGACAGCGATACCTACCGGGACGTACTCATCGCGTTGCACCAAATCGTGAAGGCGACGAGTGCGCGCTCGAAACGCATTGCGCGCGAGACCGGACTGTCTACACCGCAGCTGCTCGCGTTGCAGATTGTTGATACCGCACAAACCCTCACTGCCGGGGAACTGGCGCGTGAACTGAACCTCACGCAGGCGACTGTTACCGCGCTGGTGACCCGACTCGAGGACAAGCAGCTACTGGCCCGGCGCAAAGACGACAGCGACCGACGACGCGTCAACATCAGCGTCACTGCCGCCGGACGCGCCCTGCTCGGCGAGGCGCCGCGCGCGCTGCAGGATGCGCTGGCGGCGCGCTTCGGACAGCTCGAAAGCTGGGAGCAGCTCCAGGTCCTGTCGGTGGTACAACGCCTGGCAATTCTCATGGATACCCGCGATATGGAAACCGCGCCGGTACTCGATATCGGTACGTTGGCCGAGCACGAGTCGACCTGAGTCCGGTTTCCGTTTTTCGGTATGCTGGGCGCCGGGCATCACGGAGCGCAAGTTATGGCCACCACGCAAGCTGCCGCATCGACGCCGCTAACACGCATCTGGGAGCCGCTCAAGCTGGGCAACTTGACGGT
>CALOBG010000097.1:0-24840 GCA_942490995.1 uncultured Gammaproteobacteria bacterium | reverse complement strand
TCCCGCGGCCGGCGCCTATGCCACCGGCTACTACATCAAAAACCCCGATCAGCCGCCGCGCGCGCGGTATTCGAAAACGCTCCGGAAGACCCGGACGGGGGCCTGATCGCGTCCTATTTCGCGTCGTCGCCGACGGACACAACCCGGTGTGGTCGAGCGCGGTGTGTATTCCACGCACTGTCCTGCAACGGGTCGGGGGCTTTCCCGACGGGGTCCGTCTGTACGAGGATCTGCACCTGTGGGCGCGGATCGCGATCGACTATCCGCTCGCTTATTGCGCACGTCCGCTGTCGATTTATTACCGCGACGCGGACAATCGGCGCGGCCCGGTGGCGCGTTCGCTCGACGATCTCAGTTTCGCCGATGCCATCCACGTGGCCCGGGACGCCGGTCGCCTGTCGCTGGCCGACGCCGATAGCGCGGCGCGTTTCGTCGAACACTACACACTGCTATGCGCATTCAAGACCCTGCTCGCGGGACGCTCGCCACTGGCCCGTGAGATCGCCGCTACGGTACACGCGCGAGGCTGGCGGCGGCGTGCGCGCAAGTACCTGGTCGTGCTGCTGTCCTACCTGCCGGCGCAGATCGTCGAAGCCGTGTGGCGCATCGGTCGGGCAATCAAGTCGGTTGTTGCCCGCCGCGGAAAATGAGGCTGGCTGCCGAGTCCGCAACGCCGCCCACTACCTCCGCAGTAGTTTTTCACCAGCCTGTTAGCGTACCTGCGCCCGGTACCACTCATAGGTGGCGCGGATGCCGGCCTCGAGATCGATGCTGGCCCGCCAGCCGAGGGCCGTCAGTTTGCCGACATCGACGAGTTTGCGCGGGGTGCCGTCAGGCTTTGAGCGGTCGAACGTAATCGTGCCATCGAAGCCGACCACGCGCTGGATGAGACGGGCCAGCTCGATAATCGTAATGTCCTTGCCGACGCCGATGTTGACGATGCCGGCATCGTCATAGTGTTCCATCAGGTGCAGGCAGGCGTTCGCGCAGTCGTCGACGTGCAGGAACTCGCGTAGCACGCGGCCGCTGCCCCACACCGCAACACTGGCCGCGCCCGTGCACCGGGCTTCGTGGAATTTGCGGATCAGCGCCGGCATCACGTGGGAACTCTGCAGGTCGAAATTATCGTTTGGCCCGTAGAGATTGGTCGGCATGGCGGCGATGAAGTGGCTGCCGTGCTGCTTGCGGTAGGCCTGGCACAGTTTGATGCCAGCGATCTTGGCCAGCGCGTACCACTCGTTGGTCGGCTCGAGGGGACCGCTGAGTAGGGCGTCCTCGTTGAGCGGTTGCGGCGCGAGGCGTGGATAAATGCAGGTGCTGCCCAGGAACAACAGCTTGGTCACCGCGGCCCGGTGCGCGGTGGCGATGACGTGGGTGGCCATCAGCAGATTGTGCTCGAGGAATTCAACCGGGTGGGTGTCATTGGCAACGATGCCGCCGACCCGGGCCGCGGCCATGAATACGTAGGCCGGGCGATGTGCCTGGAAATAAGCCGTGACCGCGGCGGCGTCGAGTAAATCGAGTTCGTCGCGAGACGGGCCGAGTACCCTGGTATGGCCGGCCGCCTCCAGCGCCCGGAGCAGCGCCGAACCGACCATGCCGCGCGCGCCCAGCACCAGAACCGCGGCATCCCGGTTCATGGTCGCGCTACTCGTAGTAGTGGTAGACGTAAAAACCTTCGCGGCGACACATTTCGTCCTTTTCGGCTTCTTTCAAATCGGCGGCGACCATTTCGCTGACCAGCACGTCTAGCGTGGTCCGCGCCTGCCAGCCGAGCTGCTCGCGGGCTTTGCCCGGATCGCCAAGCAGGCTGTCGACTTCGGTCGGCCGGTAATAGCGTGGATCGACGGCGACCAGTACCCGGCCGCTGGCTTCATCGATGCCTTCTTCCGCGCTGCCGGCCCCCCGCCACACGATCGTCACGCCGATGTGGGCGAACGCTTTTTCGACGAAGCTGCGCACGGAGTGCTGAATGCCGGTGGCAATAACAAAATCGTCCGCCTGGTGGTGCTGCAGGATCAGCCACATGGCTTCGACGAAGTCGCGCGCGTGGCCCCAGTCGCGCAGGGCGTCGAGGTTGCCGAGGTAGAGTTTGTCCTCCAGGCCCATGGATATGCGCGCCACCGCGCGCGTGATTTTTCTGGTCACGAAGGTTTCGCCGCGGATCGGTGATTCGTGATTGAAGAGGATGCCGTTGGCGCAGAACATGCCGTACGCCTCGCGATAGTTGACGCACATCCAGTAAGCGTAAACCTTGGCCGCGCCGTAGGGGCTGCGTGGATAAAACGGTGTCGTCTCGCGCTGCGGCACCTCCTGTACACGGCCGAACATTTCGCTGGTCGAAGCCTGGTAAAAACGCACCTGCTGTTCCATGCCGAGGATGCGAATGGCCTCGAGCAGGCGCACCGTGCCCAGGGCATCCGCATTGGCGGTGTACTCGGGGGTTTCGAACGACACCGCGACGTGGCTCTGGGCGGCGAGGTTGTAGATTTCGTCGGGCTGCACATCCTGCACCACGCGAATGAGGTTGGTCGCGTCGGTCATGTCGCCATGATGGAGGATAAGCTTGCGATCGGCTTCGTGCGGATCCTGGTAGAGGTGGTCGATGCGGCCGGTATTGAAGCTCGACGAACGGCGCTTGATGCCATGAACGGTGTACCCTTTACGGGTGAGAAAATCGGCGAGGTAGGCGCCGTCCTGACCGGTGATGCCCGTGATCAGGGCGCGCTTGTTGGGCATGGCGGTGTCACTCGTTGCGGTGTGGATAGCGGAGTCCGATGCGAACTCAGTACTGGATACGGCGGGTGAAGCCACCGTCCACGACGATATTGGCGCCGGTGATGAAACTCGCTGCCGGACTCGCGACGAAGGCCACCGCGTTGGCGACCTCGGCCGGCGTACCCATGCGGCCGAACGGGTTGTGCGCGAGTGCAGCGGCGTAGACTTCGGGCTGCTCGCGTTTACGTGTGCCCCACACGCCGTCATCGAAATAAATGGTGCCGGGTGACACGCTGTTGGCGCGCACCTGCTGCGCAGCGCAGACCGTAGCGAGGTTGGAAACGTAGTTGATCACGGCGGCCTTGATCGCGTTATACGGGCGCGGGCCACCAAACGCTTCCAGCGCAGCGGTCGAGGACACCGCGACAAACGCGCCACAGCTGGAGCGTTCCAGCCACGGCAGGCTCGCTTCAGCAGTGCGCACCGTGCCGAGCATGTCGATCTCCATACCCAGCCGCCAGCTGTCTTCGTCGGGCGCGCCGCTCAGCGCACTGACGTTGGCGACCGCGATATCGATGCCGCCGAAGTCGGCCGCGACTGCCGCCACCCAGGTTCGGACCGCCGCGCCGTCGGCAATATCGACGGACGCGCCGGTGACCCGCCCACCGAGCCCGGCCTGCGCTCCGATCGCTTCGGCGGCGGCCGTCACGGCCGCGCCATTGCGCGCGCAGATCGCCACGTTACAGCCTTCCGCGGCAAGCCGCTCGGCGATGGCGCGGCCGATGCCGCGCGAGGCGCCGGTGACGATAGCGGTTTTACCCTGTAATCCGAGATCCATACGCTCGCACTCCTTAAAAAATCAGGCGCTGCGACACATTAACCGATTGCGCCAGGAGAGGCATCGTGGCGACGCAAGCGGACGGTTCAGGCCGATTCGTCCACCGGCACTCGAATAATGTTAGCGGTCGGGCCGTCGCTGAACTGCAGCGCCGACAGGCGCGCGTAGAGGCCGGCATCGGCCAGCAGGTCGTGGTGCGTTCCGCTGGCGACGATGCGACCGCCGTCCATGACGATAATGCGGTCGGCGCTGCGCACGGTGGCGAGGCGATGGGCGATGATCAGCGTTGTGCGTTCGCGCATCAGGTCGGTCAGCGCCGCCTGCACCAGCGTCTCACTTTCCGCGTCGAGCGCGCTGGTGGCTTCATCGAGGAGCAGGATGGCCGGCGCTTTCAGAACCGCGCGGGCGATGGCCAAACGCTGCTGCTGTCCGCCGGACAGGCGTATCCCGCGTTCGCCGACAAAGGTGTCGTAGCCGTCCGGCAGTTGCTGAATGAAGGTGTCGGCGGCGGCCGCAACAGCGGCCGCGATGACCGCGTCATCGTCGGCCTGCGGGCGTCCATAGCGGATGTTTTCGCGGATGGTGTCAGCAAACAGGACCGTTTCCTGCGGCACGATAGCAATCCGCTGGCGGACCTCGCTGGGCATGACTTCGGCGATGTCGACGCCGTCAAACAGGACCTGGCCGTGCTGCGGTCGATAAAACGCCAGCGCCAGCTGCAGCACGGTGGTTTTGCCGGCGCCCGAAGGGCCGACCAGCGCGACGGTCTCGCCGGCGGCTACCTCGAGGTCGAAATCATCGAGCGCTTTGTGCGTGGGGCGCGAGGGGTAATTGAAATTGACATTGCGGAAGCTGAGCGCGCCGGTCGCACGCGCGGGTAATTGCTGCGGATGCAGGGGCGGCGCGTCGTCGGGACGGGTGGCGAGCAGTTCGGCGAGGCGCTCGGTGGCGCCGGCGGCCTGCTGCAGCGCGCCCCAGATCTCCGACAAGCCGGCCGTCGAACCGCCGACGAAGATCGCATAAAGCAGAAACTGGCCGAGTTGCCCGCCGCTCATGTGTCCGGCAGCGACATCCTGCGCGCCCATCCACAGCACCGCGATCAGCCCGCCGAAGATGGTGACGATGGCATAGGCGGTCAGCAGGGCGCGCTGGCGAATGCGCCGCCGGGCGGCTTCGAAAGAACGTTCGACCGCGTGGTCATAGCGTTCGCTGTGCAGGTTTTCAAGGGTAAACGCCTGCACCAGCGGGATCGCGTTGAGGACTTCGCCGGCCAGGGCCGAAGTATCGGCGATCCGATCCTGGCTGGTACGCGAGAGTTTTCTCACCCGTCGGCCGATCAGCACGATCGGACCGATCACGGCCGGCACCAGCAACATGATCATGCCGGCCAGCCGCGGGCTGGTCACGGCGAGCATGATCATCGCCCCGACCAGGGTCAGTGAGCTGCGCAGCGCGATCGACAGGCTGCTGCCGACGACGGTCTGGATGAGCGTGGTGTCGGTGGTCAGCCGCGAAAGAATTTCACCGCTGCGGGTGACCTCAAAAAAACTCGGCGACAGTTTCAGCACGTGGCGGAACACCGCCGAGCGCAGATCGGCAACAACCCGTTCGCCGAGCCACGACACCAGGTAAAAGCGCAGCGAAGCGAACACCGCCGTCAGCGCGGCGAGCGCAAACAAGGCAAGGAAATAGCGATCGACCGCGCCGCTGTTCGAGATCCCGGCATCAATGACATAGCGCACCGCAATCGGCATACCCAGCGTCGCCGCTGCAGCGCTGAGCAGGGCAAACAGCGCCGCCGCGATCACGCTCCGGTACGGGTGCAGAAACGGCAACAGGCCGGCGAGCGGGCGCAGGCTGCGGCGGCGCGGCGCGGCGGGGGCGGTCGATGGTGGCTGTTGCGGGGTCATGGGCGGTGCGCGCGTTCCGGCGCGGGGCAGACCATAGCATAGCAGCGCGCTGATCCCGGGTCCTTTATCCGGCTAAAATGCGAGGCGTGAACAAGCCCTACGCCGCGGCGGCGGAAAACAATAAAAACGCCATCCTCGCGGCCCTGACCGAGCCGCTCAGCGGCGCCTCGAGGGTACTCGAAATTGGCGCCGGCACCGGTCAGCACGCGGTTCATTTCGCCCGCGCGCTGCCGCACCTGGCGTGGCAGACCAGCGACCTGGCCACCGAGGTGGCGGGGATCCGAATGTGGTGCGACGAGGCCGCGCTGCCCAACCTGCCGTCGCCGCTGATCCTGGATGTACGCGAGCGGCCGTGGCCGGTCGGCGAGGTCGATGCGGTGTACGCCGCCAACACCGTGCATTACATGGCGTGGTCGGCGGTTGCAGCGCTGTATGCGGGCCTCGACAGCGCGCTCAGCGCGACGGGAACGTTTTTTTTATACGGACCTTTCAACTACAACGGCACCTATACGAGTGACGGCAACCGCCGGCTCGATCTGTGGCTGCGCGGTATTGACAGCGCTTTCGCCATCCGCGACGTCGCCGAGCTGACGGCGCTGGCGGCGCGTCACGGCTTTGCACTTGTCGATGACGTCGAGATGCCGGCCAATAACCGTCTGCTGTGGTGGCGGCGCGCGCCGAGCGACGCATGAGCAGGCTGCTCGATTTGCTCGACCAGGGCGCTGATCTGCACTATGGCGGGCAGGTGATCAGCAGCGTGGAACTCGCCGAACGCAGCGCAAGGGTTGCGGCCGGTCTGCGAGCCCGAGGGGTCGGAGCCGGCGACCGGGTTGCGGTGTGGCTGCCGAACATCCCCGCCTGGCTTGAGGTTTTTTTTGCCTGTGCGCGCCTCGGCGCGATAGCGGTGTCGGTCAATACACGCTTTCGCGCCCACGAAGTGGCCGATATCCTGGCCCGCTCCGAAGCCCGCGTGTTGGTGGTATGGCCGGATTTCCGCGGCATCGATTTTGCGGCCATACTGGCCGGGGTCGAACTCGCCGCGCTCGCAAAGCTCGAGCATATCGTGGTGTACGCCGAAGGTGATGACGCCCACGCCACGGCGATCGAGGGTATCCCGATCACAGCGTACGCATCCTGGCGGGCACTGAAGCCGCTCACTGGTTGCCCCGGCGGTGATGAGCATCGTTGCGTGATCTTTACGACCTCCGGCACCACTCGGGCGCCGAAGTTCGTCTGCCATCTGCAGCGCACCGTGGCGCAGCACGCGCGCGACGTCGCGGCCGCGCTGGAGCTTCACGCCCCTGAGGCGAGCGTACTGCAGGCGCTGCCATTGTGCGGGGTGTTCGGTTTTACCCAAGCGATGGCGGCGCTCGCCGGCGGCGCGCCGATGTACATACAGCCGGTGTTCGACGCCGCCGCGGCAGCGGCGATTGTGCGCGATCACGCCGTCACCCACACCCACGGCGTCGACGACATGGTAGCGGCCATGCTCGAGGCGAGTGACGAAGCCCGCCCGTTTCCGTCCTTGCGACATTTCGGTTTTGCCGCGTTCAATCCTGCGCTCGACGACATCGTCGCGCGCGCCGACGCGCGCGGCCTGCGCCTGACCGGCCTGTATGGCATGAGCGAGTGTCACGCGCTGTACGCACTGCAGCCGGCCGGCCTCGACGCCGACGAACGGCGCAAGGGTGGTGGGCGGCCGGTATCGGCGGCGGCGCAGGTGCGGGTGCGCGATCCGGACAGTGGTGAGTTACTCGGTGTCGGCCAGCGCGGGGAGCTGGAAATTTCCGGTCCGAGCCTGTTCCTGGAATATTTCGCCGATCCCGCCGCGACTGCGGCCGCGCTCGGCGCGGACGGCTATTTGCGCACCGGAGACTTAGGCTACCTCGAAGCGGACGGGCGCTTCTGTTACGTCGCGCGTCTCGGTGACGTGCTGCGGCTCGGTGGTTTCCTGACCAGCCCGCTCGAAATCGAGGCCGTCATCGATGCCCATCCCGATGTTGCCGCCAGCCAGGTGGTCGCGGTTGCACTTGACGGGCGCCTGTCGGCAGTGGCTTTCGTGATCCCCGGCGATGGCGAGCGGGTCGACGAAGCGGGCGTGATTGACTATTGCGCGCTACGCCTGGCCGCTTACAAAGTACCGCGGCGGGTATTCAGTATCAGCGCGTTTCCGACTACGCTGAGCGCCAACGGCACCAAGATCCAGAAACAGCGCCTGCGCGAGCTGGCTGTACAGCAGATCGAGGGGCAGGCGACATCCTGATCCGGACCACAAAATATTCAAGGAGCACAACATGACCCGACTGAGCAAACTCAGCCGCAGTATCACGGGTAAGGTGGCCCTCGTCACCGGCGCCGCGAGCGGCATGGGACGTGCCACCGCACACCTGTTTGCTGACGAGGGCGCCCACGTCGCGGTTACCGATCTCGACCAGGCTCGGGTCGACGCGGTCGTCGCGGAGATCACCGACGCTGGCGGCAGTGCCCGCGGCTGGGTCCTTGATGTCAGCGACGCCGCGCATCGCAGCGCGGTGGTGCAGGGTGTAGCGGGCCATTTCGGTGGCTTGGATATCCTCGTCAACAATGCCGGCATTTCGGTCCAGGCCGGTGTCGATGCGCCGGATTACTTTGCCGGCTGGACGCGTACCCTCGATGTCCTGCTGACCGCCCAGGTGATGCTGATCCGCGAGTGCCTGCCACATCTCGAAGCCGCGCAGGGCGGACGTATCGTCAACATCGCTTCGACCGAGGCGCTCGGCGCAACCAAACATTTCAGCGCCTACACCGCGGCCAAGACCGGTGTTATCGGACTGACGCGATCGCTGGCGGTGGAATTCGCGGGGCGTGGCATCACCGTGAACTGCATCTGTCCAGGGCCGATCAATACCGGCATGACGGCGGCGATCCCGGACGAAGCCAAGCAGGAATTTGCCCGTCGCCGGGTCGCCCTGAAGCGCTATGCGGAACCGGAAGAGGTTGCGCACGGCACCTTGAACTTCGTGCTGCCGGCTTCGCAGTACATCACCGGCACCCACCTCGCGGTCGATGGCGGATTGACCATCAAGAACGCGTGAGCGGGGTCGCCGGGAAGATTTGATCCAGGTCACGGCCGTTGCGGCCGTGACAACTATAGTTGGGCGACCATCGGTTCGTCAGGAGGACGTGAGCGTGAAATCAAGCATTACATCGTGGCAGATCCGGGTGGGACTGGTACTTTTGCTCGGCATGGCTTCGGGTTGTGGCAAAAAGGAACCGTTGAGCGCCGATGGTTTCGTATTGCCGAAGGGCGACGTGAGTGCGGGGCAGGCCGCGTTCGTCGAGCTCGGCTGTCGCCAGTGCCACAGCGTCGCGAAACTCGATCTGCCGCCATACGACGGGGTCTCGTCACTCGACATCGAGCTCGGTGGCAAGATGGCGCGGATCAAGGACTACGGCGAGCTGCTGACCTCGGTGGTCAATCCTAACCACGTTATTTCCAAGGACTACCAGCGCCTGCTCAACAAGGAGGAGGCCGAGCGTGGTGCGTCGCCGATGCCCGATTTCAAGAATCGCATAACGGTCGGGCAGCTCATCAACCTGGTCGAGTTCCTGCATTCGCGCTACGAAGAGCTGGTGCCCGAGTACCGCGGTTACAGTTACACCTACGCGCCCTGAGGCCGTCGCCCAGCCGGCCCGCGCGGCACGCCGGGCGGGCGTGCCGTCGGTGCGGGCGTCAGGATTTCACGATGGCTTTCAGGCCCTGCGGACTCAAAATTTCGATCCAGTAACCGTCGGGGTCCTTGATGAAGGCCAGGCCCTTCATCTTGCCGTCGTCCGGGCGCTTGACGAATTCGATGCCGAGCTGTTCGAAGCGTTCACAGGCGACGTACACGTCCGGCACCGAGATACCGATATGACCGAAGCCCTGTGGCTGCGCGTTGCCGTCGTGGTAGCCCTTGAATTCAGCGTCACTTTCGGTGCCCCAGTTGTGGGTCAGCTCGACCAGTGCCGGCCGCTCGAAAACCCACTGTGCACGTGCGCCGGCATCTTCGGGGATGGTTTCGTCAGCGCCCAGGTAGCCCATGAAATAGAGCGTGAATTTCATCGCTTCGAAATCGTAGCGATCAAGCAGTGTCATACCGAGCACGTCGCGGTAGAAATTTACCGCAATCTCGGGGTCGCGTACGCGCAGCATGGTCTGGTTCATGACGAACCCGGCGGTGGGAGAACGGCCTGACATTGAATACCTCCATAACGGTCGTTGAGCGCGCCGGCCGTGACCGGCCGCGTGGACGCACACTATACCGGCTGTAAGCCTGTTGAATAAGTGCACGCAGCTATACGTCTCCTCTGTATCGCCGATCCGTCGATGGCGTTAATCTTATAGCGTCGCAAAACGAGGTTCCGTCGCACATGACAACAAGCGCAGATCGAATCCTGACAACGCATGTTGGCAGCCTGCCGCGTCCCGGTCCCCTGGCGGACCTGCTGGTGGCCCGCGAAAACGGTGAAATCGTCGACGATAAACTCTTTGAAGACACTGTCGAGGTCGCCGTTGCGAATGCGGTGCAGGCACAGGTTGATGTCGGCATTGATATTGTCAGCGACGGTGAGATGAGCAAGATCGGATTCTCGACTTACATCAAAGATCGCTGCTCAGGCTTCTCGGGAGACTCGCCACGCTTACCACCCGGCGACCTGGAGCTTTTTCCTGATTATCTCGTCCAGGCCGCGGCGCAGAATCAGGCCCCGCCGATCAGGCGCCCGGTGTGCAGCGGTGAAATACGCGTCGTGAACAGACAACCGCTGGAGCAGGACATAGCGCGTTTCAAACGGATATTGGCGGACTCGTCCGCGCTGGGCGGGTTCATGAACGCCGCTTCGCCCGGGATCGTGTACACCTCGCTGCCGAATGAGTACTACCAGAGCGATCGTGACTATCTCGACGCCCTCGGCAGGGTGATGCAGGAAGAGTTCGAAACGATCCACGCAGCAGGGCTGACCTTGCAGGTCGACTGCCCGGATTTGGCCATGGCCCGCCATATTAAATACAAAGCGCTGAGCGACGACCAGTTCCTGCGCGAGGCCGCGATGCAGCTCGAGGTGCTTAATGAAGCCTTGAGGAATATCCCGTCAGAGAAAGTGCGCCTGCATATCTGTTGGGGAAATTATGAGGGTCCTCACCATCTCGACATACCGTTGAAAAAGATCGCTGCGCTGATCTGCCGCGCGAATGCGCAGGTTCTGAGCTTTGAAGCTTCGAATCCGCGGCATGCGCACGAAGCCCAGGTGTGGCGGGACATCGATCTGCCCGATGACAAAATACTTATGCCGGGCGTCATCGATACCTGCACGAACTATATTGACCACCCCGAACTGGTTGCCGAACGGATCTGCAGGTTTGCGGATATCGTTGGCCGCGAACGGGTACTCGCCGGCGCCGATTGTGGTTTCGGCACCTTTACCAAATTTGGTCGCGTCAATCCGGCCATCGCGATGGAGAAGTTGTCGGCTCTGGCGCAGGGTGCGGCCCTGGCCAGCGAGCGATTATGGGGTACCTGTTAAGGCCTGTTGATTGTTCGGTATTCAGTGCAGGTGTGCGCTATTGTGCGCGACCGCTTCAGGGTCGGCGCTGTCGGCGCGTACGATGCGGTTGCGACCCTGGTCCTTGGCCGCGTACAGGGCCTGATCGGCGCGGCGTAACAGGATCTCCGGGCGCGTGCCGCTGTCGGGCACCATCGCCGCGACGCCGAAACTGGCGCTCAGCTTCGGCTGGATCAGCGAGGCTTCGTGCGGGATGCCGAGTTTCTGCAGCTGCTCGCGAATATGGTCGGCGAGTAGCGCGGCGTTGGCCAGTTCGGTGTCCGGCAGCAGGATCGCGAATTCTTCGCCGCCGTAGCGCGCCGCCAGGTCACCGCCGCGATTCAACGCGCTCTCGAGGAGCTGCGCGAGCTGACGCAGGCAGGCATCGCCGGCCTGGTGGCCGTAGCGGTCGTTATATTGTTTGAAATAGTCGATATCGCACATGATCAACGCCAGTGGCTGGTGCCCGCGCGCAGCACGGTTCCATTCGCGTTCCAGGGTTTGATCGAAGCGTCGACGATTGGCGATGCCGGTCAATCCGTCGAGTGACGACAATTTCTCCAGTTCCGCGGCCAGCGCCTCGGCGCGGGCTTTTTCCTCGCGCAGATCGATCTCGATCGCGGCGCGGCGGCTGAGGTCCAATTCCAGGTTGGCATTCAGTTTCAGCACCGCCTGCTTCTCGCGATCGAGTGCTTCGGCCAGGCGCTCCTTTTCGAAACGCGTTATCAGGCCGCGCATGAGCAGGGCATTGTTACGGATCGCAAGCATCGCCATGGCCGCGACGAAAATGAAGCAGGCCACGCTCAGGAGCTGCCACAGGCGATCGCCGGCGAACAACAGGTACAGTGCCAGCGGCACGAATTGCAGCACCAGCAGACCGAGCACGGCTTCGAATATCAGGGTATAGGCGGCAACCGCCCAGGACGCGATGCCGGCCTGCCAGATCAACACGATACTGCGCCCGGCAACCGAGTCAGCCGGAACGAACAGGCCAAAGGGCAGCACCCAGACCAGGCCGTGCAGCATCAGGGTGGCAAAAAATATACGCTGCGCGCGCTTGTATGCGCGCGCTGACAGTCGCGGGACAAGAATGCTGATCACCAGGCGTGCAGCCGACAGTCCATTTACCACCAGCAACCAGCCGGCAATGACCCACGGGTCGGCGGTGTTGGCGAATATGGCGGCCAGGGTAGCCGAGGCGACGATGCTGCCGACGGTATCGACGGCACAGTGTGCGCAGGCATCGTCGAAACGCCGCCGTCGGGCCTGCACATAGGCTGGCTCGCGGCTGGTATAGATCTCGACGAGTTCGTCGATGAGGGAATGCTTCATGCTGCGTTGCGCCGATTGCCGCCGGCGCTGGTCGTGATAACCCTGGATCGGGTTAGCGGCCGGCGGTCATGAAAGTAAACGTGCATCGGCCTCAACGTTCCAGGCGCTCGGCGCAATCCAGGCACAGGGGGTTGGCAGGGGCGAGTTCGAGTCGGCTGGCGGCAATAGCCTCGCCGCAGCTGACGCAGTCACCGAAGCTGCCGGCGGCAAGGCGCGCGAGGGCCGTTTCGATCTGCTGCAGCTCGAGACGCCGGCGCTCATCGGCCGCGCGCGACATGGCCTGGGCCTGCATGGCGTCCATACGGCTCAGACGCCCGACCCGTGACTGATCGAGTTCGACCGGCGCCGAGGCCTGCGCGGCATCAGCGAGTTCATCCTGCAGCGCGACGCGACGCGCGGTCAGGCGTGCGCGCCAGCGCCCGTCGTCGGACACCGGATCAGCCAACCTTGAACGCGTCGTCGACCTCGACCTGCATGGTCGTCACCAGGCCATTGGTGTGGTGTGCAAGCCCGATGATGGCGAGCAGTTCGGCATATTGCGCGTCACTCATGCCCTTGGCGCGGGCCGCGGCGGTATGTGAGTGGATGCAGTATTCGCAGCTGTTGGCCGCCGACACGGCGATGTAGATCAGTTCCTTGGTGAGGGGGTCGAGGGCACCCGGGGCCATGACGATTTTGATCTGCTCCCAGGTGCGGCGCAGCAGTGCCGGATCGTTGGCCAGGGCTTTCCAGAAATTGTTGATGAAGTCCGAGTTGCGGGTGCGCCGAATGTCGTCGTATACCGCGCGCACCTCGTCACTGGCGGCGCCATATTCGATCAGGGTGACGGTGGTCATGCACAGCGCCCCTCAGCCGGCGCTGCGTGCGCGGGCGGGGATGTCGAGGGTGCGGGTCCAGCCGAACGGGTCGGGTTTGCGACCATACTGCAGCCCGGTCAGTTCGTCGTACAGGCGACTTGCGACCGGGCCCGGCTGGCCGTCGCGAATGACGATGTCGCGATCCTGGTAGTGCAGGCGTCCAACCGGCGCGATCACGGCCCCGGTGCCCATGCCGAATACTTCGCTGATGCTGCCGTCGGCGAGTCCGCTGACGACTTCCTCGATGGTGATGCGACGTTCGCGGATCGGGTAGCCGAGCGTCGGCGCGAGGTCGAGCAGCGAGCGCCGTGTTACGCCCTGCAGAATCGCGCCGGTCAGGGTCGGGGTCACGATCTCGCCACTATCCATGACGAAAGCGATGTTCATCGCGCCGACTTCGTCGATGTACTTGCGTTCCACGCCGTCCAGCCACAGGACCTGCTGGTAACCTTTGGACAGGGCGATTTCGGTGGCGGCGATCGATCCGGCGTAGTTGCCGGGGGTTTTGGCCTCGCCGGTGCCGCCGCGGACCGCGCGTACGTAGTCATCCGACACGTAAACCGATACCGGCGCGAAGCCGTCGGCAAAGTACGGCGCCACCGGCGAAAGAATGATGTAGTGCAGGTATTCGCGACTGGCGCGCACCTCAAGGGTTTTTTCGGTTGCGATCATGACCGGGCGAATGTACAGCGCGGTGCCGGGTTGATCCGGCACCCAGCGATGTTCGAGGCGGACCAGTTCCGCGATGGCTTCGACGTGCTGCGCGGCATCGACGCTCGGCATGCCCATGCGCGTGGCCGAGACGTTGAAGCGCTCGGCGTTGAGTTCGGTGCGGAACAGGTTGATATTGCCATCGTCGCGGCGATAGGCCTTGGTGCCGTCAAAAATCATCTGGCCGTTGTGGTAGACGGTGGTCGCCGGATCGAGCGTGATCGGCGCATAGGCGCCGATCACGGCGTCGTGCCAGCCTTGCGTCTCGCTGTAGCGCTGCGAAAACATGCGCTGGGTAAAAATGCGACCGAAGCCGAGCGTCGCAGGCAGGTCGATACTGCCGCGCTCAGGCAGGGTTTCGATTCGAATGGCGTGGGTCATGGTTCGCTGTCGTCGGTGCAGGGGTGGGTGGCTTAGGACCGCTGCCGGCGCCGCGAGCGGCACGGGACAGCGACTGGCGCCGGGCCGGTAATTATGCCGTCTCGCACGGCAAATTCACACCGCGATTGCTCAATAATCGACCGCACTGCTCCAGCGTGGATCGCCGTGGGCGTCCCAGTAGGCCTGGCCCAGCGCCCGGGTTACGGCGCCGGGGCGGCCATCGCCGACCGGCCGGTGATCGAGCTGCGTGACCGCGATCACGCCGCCGGCGGTACTGGTAATGAAAATCTCGGCCGCATCGTGCAGACGCTCGGGTCCGAACATGCAGACCCTGACCGCGATCCCGGCGCGCTCGGCGAGTTCGATGACGGTGGCCCGAGTGATCCCTTCCAGGACGCCGGCCTCAGGCGTCCACAGCACGCCATCGCTGTACGCAAAGACATTAAAACCCGGCCCTTCGGTAACCTGGCCGGCGCTGTTCAGCAACACGACGTTACTGGCCTCACGGTCGTAGGCCTCGAACAGGCCGCGGGTCAGGTCGCCCCAATGGAAGTTTTTAACCCGTGGATCGACCGCGCTGGCGTCGATGCGCGTGGTCTCACGGGCGACGACCATTTCGATGCCGCGTTCATGCAGTTCCGGGGCGAGGATCCACACGTAGGGAATGGCAAACGCATAAAATCGGTTTTCGAACTGGCGCGGGTCGCGCACCCCCGGCGGCGGGCAGCCGCGGGTCACGATCATTTCCACATAGGCGTCGGTCAAGGCGGCGCGGCGTACACATTCGTGCAGCACGTCGCGGATCCCGCTCTCGTCCAGCGGCGGGCGGAAACGCGCCGCTCGACACGAAGCGGCAAAGCGCTGCAGGTGACGATCGAGGCGAAAGAAGCGACCCTGCCATACCGAGACCACGTCATAGGTGCAATCCGAGCGCGTGAAGCCGGTATCGGTGATCGGAATACGCGCTGCCGCGATGGGCAGGTACTCACCGTCTATCCAGGCGCAACCGGCGGCATATTCGGGCGCGGCAACGGGAGGCTGTTCGAGACCTGGGACTGCGCTGCGCATAAGCCGCTCCTCAAAACGTTATCGAAAGATAGGTCTGGATGACAGTGAAATTGTCGTTGCCGAAAATTTCTTCGGCAGCCGCGTTGGGGCTTGACCAGGCAATGCCGGCGTAAGCGTAAAAGCGCTCGCCGAGATAATGTTCGACGCCGAAATTGAGTTCGTCCGCCCAGTTCGACGCGCTGACCGGGGTGCCGAAATATTGCGGTTCTTCGAGTTCATGGTGGTAATAATAGAACGTCAGCGCCCACTGCGGATGCGGGAAAGCCTTGACCTTGAACATCTGCGTGATCTGATTCTGGTTGAACAGGTGGTACTCGCCGGCGATTTCGCCCTGGTACCAGGTGTCCCAGTCGCGTTTGAAAATGGTGAAGTACAATCCGCGGTACTCCTCGTTGTCCGGGGTGTCGAGTTCGTCGCCTGACATGCGCGCGTAACGGTAGGAAACCCGTGGCGTCCAGCGCACCTCGCTGAACGTGTACTGACCCTCCAGGTACCAGCCGACGGCCTGGTTGTCACGACCGCCGGCCTGTTTGTCGGTGCCGAGTTCAAGTACCCACTCGCCGAAAAACGCGAAATTGTCGAGCCCGGGCAGCACGATGTTGGCGGCGCGCAGGTTCCAGGCGTTGATGCCGTTGAGGTTGAATGCATCGCCGGCCAGGACTTCCAGATACATGGCGCCGACGGTGCCGAAATCGAGGCCGCTGGTCTCGACGTTCAGGCCCACCACGCGGCCGTCACGAAAGTCGGAATCGGTGCGCAGCCAGAACACCTCGGCGCGCACCGGTTCGGTGTTGAGGTTGACGATGGCGCTGTTGCGCCAGGCCATGAACGCGCCGGTCCAGTACTGCCCGTTTTCGCCACCCTGGTTGAAGTTGCCATCACCGATGATGAAGCCGTCGCCGACGGAAAACTCCTGGCCGCCGACCGACACGTCGACGAGGTGGTTTTTCCAGCCGAGGTAGGCATGATCGGTATCGAAAGCCTGGTCACCCGAACGCGCAACCTGTCCCGACAGCTCGCCGTCCAGGGTCGTGGTCGCGGCGACGAAGGACACCGCGCCGTAAACACTGGAAGCCGGCAGCGCGAGATCGACCGCCAGCGCCGGCTTGAGTGCGAGGTAGAGCACCGAACGTTCGGTTTCGCCGAGGCTGTCGAGCGCGCCGAGACCGAAATTGACGTTGTCGCCGTACTGCAGACCGATGCGTGCGTTGAAGGTCGGGGTCAGGGTGAGGGCGTCGAAGGTCAGGGGTTCAAAGCCGGTCGCATCGGTGCAGACTAAGACCGCCAGCAGGGCGCCGAGGGTGCGCGCCGCCAATCCGATTCTGAGCATTGGTGTCATAGGCTTGGGTTGGTGGCGTCGTTCGCTTCGGGCTTTCCTGCGCCCAGTTTAAGCGATGCTAAACTGGATGCGCAGCGCTCGTGTGCCGGGCGGCGGGGGGAGAATAAATGTCACGGTTGATCCTGGGCGTCGACGTCGGCGGTACGTTTACTGATTTCGTTGCCTATGACGAGGAAAGTGCGCGCGTGTCGGCGTGGAAAAACCTGACCGTGGCGGACGACCCGACCAGCGGTATTCTGCATGGCCTGGCGGCGCTCGCCAGCATCGAAGCGGTGGCGGTGCTGCGCATGGGCACGACCGTCGCCACCAATGCGATCCTGGAGCGCCAGGGCGCGCGCGTGGCCTACGTCACGACGCGTGGGTTTCGCGATATTCCGTTTCTGCAGCGCGGCAACCGCGCCAGCCACTACGACAGCGCCTGGGTCAAACCCAAGCCACTGGTGTTGCGCCGGCACTGCTTCGAACTCGACGAACGGGTGATGGCCAACGGTGAGATCCTGACCCCGCTCGATGAGGCCAGTGTATACGCCGCGGCGGCGGCGATCCGCGCCGCCGGCGATATCGAGGCGGTTGCGGTCAACCTGCTGTTTGCCTACGTCGAACCGCGCCACGAGCAGCGTGTGCGCGAGATCCTGGCGGCGGAACTGGACGGCATGCCCATTTCGATTTCCAGCGAAGTGCTGCCGAAATGGAAAGAATACGAACGCGCCTCGACGGTCCTCGCCGATGCCTATATCAAGCCGGTCGTGCACCGTTACCTCGGCGATATGCGCAACCGGCTGGCTGCCGCCGGGGTGCGCGCCGAGCCGGTCGTGATCCGATCCAACGGTGGTGAAATGACCCTCGACGCGGCCGCCGAACAGCCGGTACACCTGACCTTATCGGGGCCCACCGGCGGCGTGGTCGCAGCCGAGCAAATTGCCCAGGAACTCAAACTCAGCCATCTCGTCACCCTCGATATGGGTGGTACCTCGACCGATTGCTCGACGATCGTGAACGGCGAAATCAGCTTCACCACCGACTTCGAGATCGAGTTCGGGATGCCGATCCAGGTCCCGATGATCGACATCCGCACGATCGGCGCCGGCGGCGGTTCGATCGCACGGATCGACAGCGGCGGCATGTTGCGGGTCGGGCCGCACAGCGCCGGCGCGCAGCCGGGCCCGGCCTGTTACGGCCAGGGCGGAACCGCGGCGACCGTGACGGATGCGAACGTCGTGCTGGGCCGCATCAACCCCGATAATTTCCTCGGCGGCGGCATGGCGCTGGACGTCGATGCCGCCTATGCCGCGATCGCGAGACTGGCTGCGACCATAGACTTCGAACCCGAGCAGACCGCGCTCGCCATGCTGCGCATCGTCAACAACAATATGGTCGGCGCGTTGCGCACGGTGCTGATCGAGCGCGGTCTCGATCCGCGCGATTTTTCGCTGCTGGGATTCGGCGGCGCCGGGCCGCTGCATGTCTGTGACCTGATGGCCGAGGCCGGCATCCCGCGCGCTATCGTGCCGTTATACCCTGGCCAGTTCTCGGCGCTGGGCTTCATTTTTTCCGATCCGCAGGTCGACCTCGAACGCACGGTGCAGATGACCTCGGCACGCTTCGATCGCGAGCGTGCCGACGCGGCCCTGGCGGAGCTGATCGAACGCGCCACGACGATGCTGAAGGCGCAGGGGCACGAGCGCGATATCACTGTTCAGACCAGCGTCGAACTGCGCTACCTGGGGCAGAACTACGAACTCGAGATACCGTTCGTCGCGAGCCGTTTCGGCGACGCCGAACTGAGCCATATCTGGGACAGTTTTCATGCCCGCCACGAACAGCGTTACGGCTTTGCGATCCGCGCCGAGGTCATCGAAGTGATCACCTTGAAGTGTCGCGCGGTGGTGGCCGGCGATCGTCCGACCCTGGCGCGCCTGGAGGATGCCGCGCAGGGAGCCTTGGCCGGCGCCGAACGCCCGGTGTGGTTCGAGCAGGGACCGCTGCCGACCGCCATCTACGCACGTGCGGACCTGCGGCCGGGACACCGCATCGCGGGGCCGGCGCTGATCGAAGAGGACGCTTCAGTCACGGTTGTGCGTCCCGATTATGAATTAAGCGTTACGCCGAGCGGGCACCTGCTGCTCGCCGGATCATAGGCAGCTACAGGAGCATTCGAGTATGAGCGAGTCCACGCAGCCCGATCTGGTGACGATGAATATCATCGAAAGCACGATGGTGTCGATCTGCCGCGAGATGGGCATTACCCTGATGAAAACTTCCTACTCGACGATTTTCAACGAGGCGCTGGATTTTACCTGCGGCATTGCTTCGCCGCGCGGGGAGATGCTCGCGGTCGCGGAGTTCTGCCCGGCCCAGATCGGTGGTCTGCCGCTGCTGATCCGCTCGTGCCTGGAAGAGATCCCGGTCGCGGACATCGAGCCGGGCGACGTGCTGGTGCACAACGACCCCTATCGCGGTGGGCTCCACACCCCCGAACACACCCTGTTCTGCCCGGTGTTTGTCGACGATGAACTGATTGCCTTCACGGTTGCGATCGGGCACGTCGCCGAAGTTGGCGGCATGGTGCCGGGCGGCTTTCCGTCCGAGGCGACCGAGATTTTTCACGAAGGGATCCGGGTGCCGCCGGTGAAAATCAAAAAGCGCGGCGAGGACGTCACCGAAGTGTGGAAACTGTGGCTCGCGAACGTGCGCACGCCGCGCTACAACTATGGCGATATGCGCGCCATGATCGCCGGCGTCGAAACCGGCGTCGAGCGCATGCAGGAAGTGGCGGCCAAGTATGGCCGCGAACTGCTGGTGTCGACCTGCGACGCGCTGATGGATTATTCCGAAGCGCGCATGCGCGCCGAGATCGCCGACATTCCGGACGGCAAATACAGCTTCGTCGATTACATGGACAACGACGGGGTGTCCGAATCGGAGATCCGTATCGAGGCGCACTGTTACGTACAGGGCGAAGAAATTGTCGTCGATTACACCGGCAGCACGGCCCAGGTCGGTGGGCCGATCAACGCCACCCTCGGCGTGGCATGGTCAGCCGCCTACAACGCCATCCTGCACCTGACCGACCCGACGATCCCGAAAAATTCCGGCTGTTTTCGCCCTATACGGGTACTCGCGCCGAAAGGCACCATCGTCAACGTCAATTACCCGGCGCCGGAAGTCGGCGGTAATACCGAAACCCACCCGCGCATCGCCGGCGCGGTCATAGGCGCGCTGGCCCAGGCCGCGCCGCGCCGCGCGATGGCCGGTGAGGGCGGCACCCATCTGAATTTCGTATTCGGCGGCATCGACAAGCGCCACGACGAGTATTTCGCCTGCTATGACATCGAAACCGTGGGCTGGGGCGCGCGGCCGTTCGCCGATGGTAACGATGCCACGGACTCGATCAACGGCAACTGCCGGGTCATGCCGGTCGAGGTATTTGAAACCCGCTACCCGTGGCTGACCGAAGAATTCAGCCTGCGCGCGGACTCCGGTGGCGCCGGCGAATATCGCGGCGGTCTCGGCACGCGCAAAACCTGGCGCTGCCTCGACGCCGAGATCACCTGCAGCCAGCTCACCGATCGGCATGACCACCAGGCCTGGGGTTACGGCGCCGGCAAACCCGGCGCGAGCGGCATGACGACGTTCATGGCCAACGGCGGCGAGCGCTGGCAGACCATGGTCGAAGCGTTCAACAAGGCTTCGACTAGCAAGTGGTCGAACGTGGTGATCAAACCCGGCGACCGAGTCTGCCTGGAAACCCCCGGCGGCGGCGGCTGGGGCGACCCCAAAGCGCGCAACGCGGCCGAACTCGACGAAGACCTTGCCGAGGGCTGGGTGTCAGCGGCAAGTGCGCGACGCGATTATGGTCGCGGCGAGGGTTCGTGAATGGGGCTAGCCAGACGCGCGACCCGCACGCCACGGATTGCGACTAAGTGTCCACACGCGTATTCAGGCGAGAAGTTCGGCCAGCGCTGCGTCGATGAAGGCGTTGTCGGCCGCGTCGATGCCGAAGCCGGCGCCGTGGCCCCACTTTGACGGGATCGGGCGCAGTTCGGCATTGGGCATGCGGCTGACCTCGTACTCGTTGTCCGGTACGCGAAAATAGAGATCGGTATCGCCGGGCATGACGATCGCCCGGCAACTGATGGCCGCCAGCGCGGCGTCGAAATCGCCGTGGTAGCGATCGTTGGCGCTGATATCGCCGGCCATCCAGGTCCGCGCCATCGCGATCAGATTATTGGCATCATTGGCGAGGAAATAGGCCTGGGTGAACTTCACGACATCAGCCGGGGTCGCGAGGTTCAGTTGCTGGTAAAGCTTTTCACGAAAAAAATCCTGTGAAAACAGCCACGCCGAGTAGACGTGGCCGAAGGCGAGGATGCCGCGCAGTGGCGGCGCGTCGTACCAGCCGTGGTTGAAAGCCGGGTCGAGTTTGAGCGTGGTCACCGCGCTGTCGACAAACACCTGGTTGTGCGGCGCGGTCCGTGCCGAGCCGCAGATCGGCGCGATTGCCCCGATGCGGTCCGGAAACAGCGCACCCCATTGGTAGGACTGCTGCGCGCCCATGGAAAAGCCGGTCACCAGCTTGACGCGCTCGATGCCGAAGTGTTCAAACACCAGCCGCTGCTGGCACATGACGTTGTCGTACAGGGTGGTGAGCGGAAATCCGCCGCGACCGTAAGGTGGCGAGGTGTTGCTCGGCGAGGTGGAGTAACCGTTGCCGAGCATGTTGACCAGGATCACGAAATGGCGCTTGGGATCGATGGCCCGGCCCGGCGCAATCATGTATTCCGTTTCGGGATGCCGGCCACCGTAAAACGATGGGATCACGACTACGTTGTCGCGTGCGGCGGACAGGCTGCCATGGGTGCGGTAGGCGAGTTTGACGTCGAGCGTATAGCCGCTCTGCGTCACGAAGCCGGGGATCTCGAAAGTATCGTAGTCGCTCATGGTGTGCCTGCCTGTGCGTCGTGTAAGGCTAGCGTCGCATGCCGGCTTAGCGCTGCTGCTCAAGCGCAGATCGATGCCTGCTGAGTGGTACCGGCGGCAGGCTCAGGCTTCAGCCATGCGCTGAAAATCCGTATGGCTGGCGGCGAGTTCGTCGTAGCTGCCGACGGCGTCGACGCGGCCGTCTTTCAAAAATACGATGCGGTCGCAGCGGCGTACGGTCGACAGGCGGTGCGCAATCATGACGATGGTGCGATCGCCCTTGAGCGCTTCAACCGCGCTGACCACCGCCAGTTCGGTGGTGTTGTCGAGAGCCGAGGTGGCTTCGTCCATCATCAGCACGTCGGGATTGTTATACAGCGCGCGTGCGATAGCGATGCGTTGACGTTCGCCACCCGACAGGCGCACGCCGCGCTCGCCGACCACGGTGTCGATGCCGTCGGGCAGTTTGCTCAGCAATTCGCCGAGGGCCGCGGCATCGGCCGCGCGCGCGACCTGGGCGTCGTCGATTTCCGCGTCTTCGAGCCCGAGGGCGATGTTTGCGCGTACGCTGGCATCGATCAGAAAAATACTCTGCGGCACGTAGCCTATGTGTGCCTGCCAACCGCGCACCTGGTCCTGGATAGCGACGCCGTCGACGCGGATCTCGCCGGCAGTCGGTACGATGATGCCCATGATGATATCGAGCAGCGTCGATTTGCCCGACCCGGTCGCGCCGACGAACCCGATCGCCTCGCCGCGCCGGATGCTGAGGTCAAGGCCGTCGAGCGCTGCTCTTGCGGCGCCCGGGTAGTGATAGGTGAGATTGCTGACAGTAATTTCGTTCACGAACGGCAGCGCTAGCGGTGGGCTGTCGCAATCGGCGTCGAGCTTGTCATCGTCCTCCAGCGCACACAGATTGTCGTACACCACACTGAGCGCCGCGCTGTTATGACGCGCTTCGCTGAACGACACCATGATGCTGCGCAGGGCGCCCTTCATACGGGTCAGGGCGACCGCGAAGACGCTCAGCGTTGCGACCAGTTCGCGCGGCTCGGTGCTCTGTACCACCAGCATGACCGTCACCCCGAGCAGGCCGATGATGCCCAGCGATTCGATGATCGCGGGGATGGCGCGCAACAGTACCTGGTGCATGCGCTGGATCGCCAGGACCCGTCCCAGGGCCGCGGCGAGGCGCGCTGAAAACAGGCGCGTGCGCTGCATGAGGTTGATTTCCTTGACCCCACCCAGTCCTTCGTTGATGGCGCGCACGACTGCACCGCGCTGCTGCTGGATCTCCAGGCCGAGCCGCTTGCTGCGTTTCTGCAGCAGCGTGGTGCTGAAGAAACCGAGGGCCAGGAAAATGCCGAGCCAGACGATCGCTACCGGCGGCACCAGCACAACCATGACGACGATGATGCCGAGCAGAATCGTGCTCTGCGCGATCAACTCGACCATCGGCAGCAGGACCAGTCCGGCCAGGCTCGCGCATTCGCTGTTGATATTGCGGAACAGCTCGGAACTGTTATGACTCAAGTGAAACGTGTAGGGCGCGCGCAGATAAGCATTGAACAGGCGCAGCGACAGCTTCAGCGCACGGTTCTGTGCGAAGCGCGCTTTCCAGTACGCTGCGGTTACCGAGTAGGCGGTTTTGACCACAAAAAACACCAGCAGTATGGCGCTGCCCCACACCACCAGCGCTTCGCGGCCAGGCTCGGCAATCGACGTGGCGCCGAACAGGCGTGCCCAGGTCGGATTGCCGGCGATGTAATCGGGGTAGGCGAGGGTGGTGATAAAGATCGGGATCAAACCGATCGCGGCCATCTCGAGCAGTGCCTCGACGAGCATGGCGGCAACCAGGATCACGAAGCTGCGCTTCTCGCGCCAGTTCAGCAGCGCATAGAGCTTGCGAAAATTTTCTAGCATGGCCGGGTCCGCCCGCTGGCGGCGCGCGGTGTGGCGCCGGGGCTTTTGAGACCACCTCTGATGAGATCCTTCGGCAGCATAGATCGATTGCCTGCAATCATCTAGGCTACCCTCACTCTGGCCTGTCGCGGCCCTGTGACCGTTCGATGAAAATCAATAAACGCAATCCGGCGCACTGGCTATACCTGCTCAGCTTCGCCGCTGTGGTCGCGCTCGCGCTGCTGCTGCGGCCATTCTGCCGCGCCCGCGGCAGACCCCTGGTACTGCTCTACGGCCACCAGCTCAACGGCAACCTGAAAAGTCTTTACGACGCGCTCCAGGGCGGCGCTGATGCGCCCTGCGAAGTGCGGTTTCTGACCATGGATCCGGCCCTTTACCGCACACTTATTGCCGATGGCGTCGCCGCCGAGCTTGCCGTGCTGCCGCGCGCCGCGCTGGCCCTGGCCCGCGTGCGCTGCATCGTCAGCGATCACGGCCTGCATGTCATGTCCTGGTTGCCGCGGATCAGCAATATCCGCTTTGCCGATGTCTGGCACGGGATCCCCTTCAAGGGCTGGGGTGCGGAAGATTTTCGCGTGCTGCACGCTTATGACGAAGTGTGGGTCAGTTCTGAGTTGATCCGGCGTTTTTATCTCGAACGGTTCGGCTTTCGCGAAGCGCAGGTCGTCGTGACCGGCTATGGACGCACCGATCGGCTGGTGCAACAGGGCGAAGACCGGGCGTCCCTGCTGCGCGAACTCGATGTGCCGGCTGGCGCAGGCGTGGTCCTGTTCGCGCCGACCTGGCAGCACGGCACGCCGGGCCACAGCCTGTTTCCGTTCGGCGTCACAGCCGACGAATTTTTTGCCTGTCTGGCCCAGGTCTGCGTCGCGCACGGCGCGGTATGCCTGTTCCGTACTCATCTCAATTCCGCGCTGCCGGGGCTGCGGCCCGACGGGCCGTTTCGCTCGGTACCGACCAGTGACTACCCCGACACTGAGGCGATACTGCTGGCCAGCGATATTCTGATCTGTGACTGGTCGTCAATCGCATTCGATTACCTCGTGCTGCGGCGACCGACGATTTTTCTGGATGTACCGCACCCGTTTCCCAAGGGTTTGAGCCTCGGGCCCGAGTACCGTTACGGCGCCGTGGTCGCGGACCTCGCCGCGCTCGCCGCTCAGCTTGGCAAATACCTGGCTGAACCGCAGGCCTATCGTGACGCGCACGGCGAGCGGGCCGCGCAGGTGCTGCACGAGGTGTATGACGACAAGGCCGATGGTCACGCCGCGCAACGGTACC
>CALOBG010000096.1:0-40459 GCA_942490995.1 uncultured Gammaproteobacteria bacterium | reverse complement strand
GGCGGGCGACGACGTAACAACTTTCACCACGCCCGATGCCGCGACCCTGCCGCCGCCCGATCCCGATGCGCCCGGGATCGGCGACCCGTTCGATATCACCGGCGGTGACGCCGCCGAGCTCGGTATCGTGGTAAGCGAAAGCGCCGTGCCGGCGTCGATATTTCGCAGCTACGACATCCGCGGCATCGTCGACGAAACCCTGACCGAAGACGGCGTCTACCAGATCGGGCGCGCGCTCGGCGCCGAGGCCGAGGCGCGCGGGCAGAAAACCCTGGTCGTCGCGCGCGATGGCCGCCATTCCAGCGAGCCGCTGCTCGAGGCGTTGACCAAGGGTCTGCTGGAGTCCGGTCGTGACGTTCTCGATATCGGCCTCGCGCCGACGCCGGTGCTTTATTTCGCCACCCATTACCTTGCCGCCCACAGCGGGGTGATGATCACCGGCAGCCACAATCCGGCGCAATACAACGGTCTCAAAGTCGTGCTCGACGGCGAAACGCTGTCCGGCGAAGCGATCCAGGCCATTCGCCGGCGGGTCGAAGAACAGGACTTCATCGAGGGTACCGGTTCGCTGGAACACACCGACATCGTCGCCGAGTACATCCGTCGTATCAGCGAAGACATCCCGGTCACGCTCGGCCATGCGCTGAAGGTGGTGGTCGACTGTGGCAATGGCGTACCCGGCACGGTTGCGCCGGACATCCTGCGCGCGATCGGTCACGACGTGATCGAATTGTTCTGTGACGTCGACGGTGATTTCCCCAACCATCATCCCGATCCGTCGCAGCCGGAGAATCTGCAGGCCTTGATCGATGCGGTCGCCGAGGAAGGCGCCGACCTCGGCCTGGCTTTCGACGGCGATGGCGACCGTCTCGGCGTCATCGACGGCGAAGGCAATGTGATCTGGCCGGATCGGCAGATGATCCTGTTCGCGCGCGATATCCTGTCTCGCAATCCAGGCGCAAAAATCATCTACGACGTCAAATGCTCGCGCCATCTGCCGGCCGAGATCACCGCCAGCGGCGGTGAGCCGATCATGTACAAAACCGGGCATTCGTTGATCAAATCGAAAATGCAGGAATGCGGTGCGCTGCTGGCCGGTGAGATGAGTGGACACATCTTTTTCAAGGAACGTTGGTACGGTTTCGACGATGCCCTCTACTCGGCCGCGCGCCTGCTCGAGATCCTGGTCAACAGCGGCCAGACGCCGGCCGAGGTGTTCGCCGCCCTGCCGGGCGGCGTCGTCACCCCCGAGCTGCGCCTGGACATGGCGGAAGAAGAACACGCGGCGTTTATGGAAAAAGTTCTGGCCGCGACCGCATTCGACGATGCCGAAGTCAGCACCATCGATGGTCTGCGCGTCGACTTCGCCGATTCCTGGGGCCTGATCCGACCGTCGAACACCACCCCCTGCCTGGTGCTGCGATTCGAGGGCGATGACCAGGCCGCGCTGGATCGCGTCCAGGAACGCTTTCGTGGTCTGCTCAGCGGTATCGATGCCGAGCTCGCCCTGCCGTTCTAGGGTTAATTGATGACGCCCACGCCAGACCAGGTCGGCACCGTCGCCGATGTCCTGACCAAGGCGCTGCCCTACATCCAGCGCTATCAGGGCAAAACCATCGTCGTCAAATACGGCGGCAACGCCATGACCGACGAGCGTCTGAAGGTCAGCTTCGCGCGCGATATCGTGCTCATGAAGCTGGTCGGCATACGCCCGATCGTGGTCCACGGCGGCGGCCCGCAGATCGGCGAAGTGCTCGAGCGCATCGGCAAGGAATCGCATTTCGTTGACGGCATGCGTGTTACCGATGCGGAAACCATGGACGTCGTCGAGATGGTGCTCGGCGGGCTCGTCAACAAGGATATCGTCAACCTCATCAACGCCCACGGCGGCCGCGCCATCGGTCTGACCGGCAAGGATGGTCCACTGATCCTGGCGCGCAAACTGACCTTATCGCCGCGCGATCCGGCGGCCAAGGCCCCCGAAATCATCGATCTCGGCCACGTCGGCGAAGTCGCCAAGGTCAATCGCCAGGTGCTGGATTTTTTCGGCGCCGGTGACTTTATTCCGGTCATCGCGCCGATCGGCGTCGGTGACGACGGCGCCTCCTACAACATCAACGCCGATCTCGTGGCCGGCAAGATCGCCGAAGTCATGCAGGCCGAGAAGCTTATCCTGCTGACCAACACCGCCGGCCTGCTTAACAGCAGCGGCGAGCTGTTGACCGGCCTGACCCCGGCCCGGGTGCGCGAACTGATCGACGACGGCACCATCCACGGCGGCATGCTGCCGAAAATCGGCTGTGCGCTCGACGCCGTCGATAATGGCGTCAATCGCGCCCACATCATTGACGGCCGGGTCGACCACGCGCTGTTGCTCGAGCTGTTTACTGACGAAGGCGTCGGTACGCTCATCGAGTGAACGCGCGCGTCAATCGCCGTCAGCAGATCCTCGAAGTTCTCGCCGGCGAACTCGAAACCAAACCCGGCGCGCGCATCTCGACCGCCAGCCTGGCCGCCGCGGTGGGCGTATCCGAGGCCGCGTTGTACCGCCATTTCGCCAGCAAGGCGCAGATGTTCGAAGCGCTGATCGAATTCGCGGAAGACACCGTGTTCAGTGTCTTCAACCAGGTCATGGCCGAGCAGAAAGACGCGCAGATCCGATGCCTGCACCTGTGCCTGGCGCTGTTGCGCTTTGCCGAGCGCAACCCCGGCATCGCGCGGGTTTTGCTCGGCGACATCCTGCTCGGCGAGGATCAGCGCCTGCGCGCCCGCGCCACGCAGTTTTTTGCGCGCGTCGAAACGCAGTTCAGACAGGTGCTGCGTGAGCGCCAGCTGTTGTCATCGAGCGCGCAGAATGACGAGCAGGTCGGCGCGCTCGCGCGGCTGTTGCTGACGGTGGTGGTCGGACGACTCGACCAGTTCGTGCGCGAGGATTTCCGCCGTTCGCCGACGCGCGACTGGGATCAGCAGTGGTCGCTGTTGTGCCGCGGTGTGTTTTCCGACGCTTAAGCGTAAGCCTCGGCGGCGCCGCCGCGGATCAGCGCCGCGACTGTTGCTTCAATTCTCGAAAGCGTTCGATGTCGGCGTCGAAGCGTGACCGGATTTCGGTCTGTTCACGCGCCTTGGTGGCGATGAAGGTTTCGTTTTCCTCGATCTGGCCGCGAACGTTGTCGATGTTTTTGATCATCTCTTCGCTCGGCGTTTCACCACGGCGCTCGACTTCGGCCGCACGCTCGATCATCTGGTCGAGGTTATTCTGCAGTTTGTCGATATGACTCTGGGTCAGGCGGATCTGCGAATCGAGGTGGGCGATCTGCCCGTCGCGGGTCAGGACCAGGTCGTCTTCCGAGGCAAACGTATCGAGCAGCACGCGATCGCGCTGTTCGCGCTTCTTTTCCTCGAGCGCAAGTTGACGCTGCTTTTCCTGGGCCGCGCGTTCCGCTTCCAGCTCCTCGACCGTTTTCGCGGCTTTTTTGCTGTCCACCGTCAGGCCGCGCTTGTTCAGCGTCTCGTGGCCTTCCTGGGCATATTCCGGCGGCACGGCGTTACCGCATTCGCGTACCCCTTCGCTGTTTTTCCAGCACTTGATTTTGGCGTCGACGGCGCTCGAAAAGGCCACCGCGAAGATCGCCGCGAGAGCGATTGCCGGCCCTTTACGCTGCATGATCCGTTTCTCCATCACCACTACCTCGTCGCCGGTGCGCGGGTGTCCGCGGCGGCGTATTGATTGAGCGCGAATTATACTACCGCAGTCTGAATCGAGCCTGAATTCGCCGCCGCGCCGATCCCTTCAAACGCCGTAGGTTTTGCGGTAATCGGCGATAGCGGCGATTTCCTGATCCGCGCCACCCTGTTCCTCGAGGTAAGCCAGGATATCCGCCAGGGTGACGATGCTGGCGACCTGCAGCCGGTGTACGTGTTCGACCTCCTGCACCGCCGAGCGCTGACCGCCGCCGCGCTCCTGGCGGTCGAGCGAAATCATGACCCCGGCCGCGCTCGCCCCGGCCGCTCCGATCAGCTGCATCGATTCTTTGACCGAGGTGCCGGCCGAAATCACGTCGTCGACGATCAGCACACGGCCGGCCAGCGGCGCGCCGAGCAGATTACCGCCCTCGCCGTGGTCTTTGGCTTCTTTGCGATTGAAAGATAAAGGCACGTCGCGACCGTGTTCGGTAGCGAGGTTGATCGCGATCGCGGTGCCCAGCGGGATGCCTTTGTAGGCAGGGCCGAACAGGCCGTCGAATTCGATCCCGCTGGCGACAATGGCGGCGGCGTAGGCGCGCCCGAGGCGCGCCAGCGCGGCGCCGGAATCGAAGGCACCGGTGTTGAAGAAATATGGGCTGATACGTCCGGACTTGAGGGTGTAGCGACCAAAGCGCAGCGCGCCCCTGCTCAGCGCAAACTCGATAAACTCACGTTGGAAATCGTGCATAAAGAACCTGTCCGTTAACGGGCACGGGATCATCCCCGGCCGCGATGTCGCGCGTCGGTTGGCTACGCGAGCGGTTATCATAGCGACGTCGCCCCGGCCGTGCATTGTCAACCGCGGTCCGGGATGTCCGCGACCCCGCGTTCCTAATCGAGATCCGCCATGCGCATTATTTCCGCCAACCTCAACGGTATTCGCTCGGCCCATCGCAAAGGTTTTCACACCTGGCTCGCGCGACAGCGCGCCGACGTCGTGTGTCTGCAGGAGACCAAGGCCCAGGTCGAGCAGCTCGACGACCGAGTGCGCGCCCCCGGCCGCTGGCACACCTATTACGCGGACGCGGAGAAAAAAGGCTACAGCGGCGTCGCGGTGTTCTGCCGCCAGCAGCCGGACAAAATCACCGTCGGCCTCGGCTTCGAGGAGTTCGACCGCGAGGGGCGTTACATCCAGGCCGATTTCGGCAAGCTCTCGATTGCATCGGTATACCTGCCGTCGGGTTCCTCGAGCGAAGAACGCCAGCGCATGAAATACCTGTTCATGGACAAGTTTCTGCCGGTGCTGAAACGGCGCCGCGGCGAAGCCCGCGAATACATTCTGTGCGGGGACTGGAATATCGCGCACCGCGAAATCGACCTGAAGAACTGGCGCTCCAACCAGAAAAACTCCGGCTTTCTGCCGGCAGAACGGGCGTGGATGGATACCCTGTTCGACGAACTCGGCTACGTCGACGCGTTCCGACGCCTCAACCAGGAACCCGATCAATACACCTGGTGGTCAAACCGCGGCCAGGCGCGGGCCAATAACGTCGGTTGGCGCATCGACTACCAGGTCGTCACGCCGGCGCTGGCGGAACGCGCCACGCGCGCCGCCATCTACACCGCCAGGCACTTCTCCGACCACGCGCCGTTGATCATCGATTACGACGGTGAGCTTGGTGAGTTCTGAAGTCCGTGAAACGTTTGCAGGCCACTAACGTCCGCCTTACGCGGATTCAATCAGAATGCGGACTCAGGCGCCAGCCCGGCTGCGCAGGCGATAAACCGCGATTTCGGCGAGCAGGTTCGGCAGCAGCTGCATGCCGATCACGGCGCGATGATGGGAGTCGACGATGGCGCGTTCGATGACCTCGATGTGTTCGCTTTCGCACAGCTGGTCGAAATCCTTGACCGTACACATATGGATATTCGGCGTGTCGTACCAGGTATTCGGCAGGTGGCGGGTGACCGGCATCTGGCCGAGGGCGAACTGCAGCCGGCACTTCCAGTGTCCCATGTTGGGAAAGGTGACGATGCCTTCGCGCCCGATGCGCAGGATGTCACCAATCGTGCTGAGCGGGTAACGCATGGCCTGCACGGTCTGCGTCATCACCACATAGTCGAAATAGTTTTCGTCAAAATCGTTCAGACCCTGGTCGAGATTCGAATGGATCACGTTCACGCCGCGTTCCAGGCAGGCGACGATGTTGTCGGGATCGATCTCGATACCATAGCCGGTGACACCTTTCTCTTCGCGCAGCGCAGCGAGGAACGCACCGTCGCCGCAGCCCAGATCGAGAACCCGCGCGCCGTCATCGATCCAGGCCGCGATCAGGTGATGTTCGGGGCGCAGCGCGAGGGTGTTCACGCGCCGAGCGCTATGCGGTTGAAATAGGTCGACAGCACCTTGTGGTACTGGGCAATCGGCAGCAGGAATGAATCGTGGCCGAGCTCGGATTCGATATCGACGTAGCTGACATCGTGATCGCAGTCGAGCAGGGCGCGGACGATCTCGCGCGAACGTGCCGGCGAAAAACGCCAGTCGCTGGTGAACGAAATGACCAGGAAGCGCGCTTCGCAGGCGGCCAGCGCGGCAGCCAGGTCGTTGTTGAACTTCTGCGCCGGGTCGAAATAGTCGAGCGAGCGGGTCATCAGCAGGTAAGTGTTGGCGTCGAAGCGCCCGACAAATGACTCGCCCTGGTAGCGCAGGTAGGACTCGATTTCGAACTCGACGCCAAAACCGAAGCCGATTTTGCCGTCGCGCAGTTCGCGACCGAAACGCGAGTGCAATACGTCGTCCGAGAGGTAGGTGATGTGGCCGATCATGCGCGCCAGTTTGAGTCCGAGTTCGGGAATGACGTCGTGCTCATAGTAGCGTCCGTCGTGGAAATTTTTGTCGGATCGGATCGCCTGTCGCGCGATTTCGTTGAACGCGATATTCTGGGTCGAAAGTCGTGGTGCGGCGGCGATGACCAGGGCGTGACGGATCCGCGGGGGATAGTCGATGGCCCACTGCAGCACCTGCATGCCGCCGAGGCTGCCACCCATGACCGCCGCCCAGCACTCGATGCCGAGTGCATCGGCGAGGCGGGCCTGGCTTTCGACCCAGTCGCGCACTGTCACGATGGGAAAGTCGGGGCCGTAGCGCCGCCCGCTCCCCGGGTTGACCGACAGCGGTCCGGTTGAACCGCCGCAGCCGCCAAGATTGTTCGGGCAGACCACAAAAAAGCGCTCGGTATCGAGCGGTTTGCCAGGTCCGATGCAGTTGTCCCACCAGCCGGGTTTGCGGTCGGCGCTGTCATGGTAGCCGGCCGCATGGTGATCGCCGGACAGCGCGTGGCAGATCAGCACGGCGTTGTCGCCAGCCGCGTTGAGTTCGCCGTAGGTCTCAAAGCACAGTTCATAGGTGTCGAGCGTGACGCCGCAATCGAGCTTCAGCGGCGTGTCGAAGCGCAGCGTCCGGGGTGCGACGAGGCCGACGCTGCGAGCGGCTGTCGAGTCAGGCGTGGTATTCATGGCTTGCGGTTATCGAGCGCGGGCGCGCGTCAGAACAGCGAGAAACCCAGTTCGCGCAATGGCGCAACGACCAGCATGAGCGTGAGCTGCAGAACCACGATCGGTAAGATCGGTGATAGATCGAGCCCGCCCAGGCTTGGCACCAGGCGACGCGCGCGGCGCAGCAGCGGCGCGGACAAAGCGTCAATGATCGAGGTTACCGGGTTGTACACGCCCTGTGCGACCCAGCTCAGCACGATGTGGATAAAGATCGCGACCAGGAACGTCCATATGAACTTGCTCAACAGCTCCGCCAGGGCGACGACCAGCAGCCCGGCGAACGCACCCTTGAAGCCCATGATCAGCGTAACCAGCCAGGTATTGACCAGCTGCAGGACGACGAGCAGTACCACCGAGCTGGTGTCGATGCCGCCCATGGCGGGAATGTAGCGCCGCATTGGCCGCAGCGGTGGGTTGGTAACGGTTACGATCGCCTGGCACAGGGGGTTATAGAAATCGGCCCGCACCAGCTGCAGAACAAAACGCAGCAGCACGGCGAAGATATACAACCCGAAAACGAGATTGACGAGATAGACGCCGGCATTGGAAACGTAGCCGCCGCCCATTACGACTCGACCTCGGCGGCGAGCGCCAGCGAGCGTTCGCGCGCGGCACCGAGGGCGCGGCGCACGATGGCCTCGAGCCCGGCGTCGGCAAAACTCGCCAGCGCGGCGGCGGTGGTGCCGCCTTTTGACGTGACCTGCTCGCGCAGCACGGCCGGCGGGTGTTCCGAACCCAGCGCCAGCTTGGCCGCACCGTAAGCCGTCTGCAGGGCCAGGCCGCGTGCCAGCTCAGCGTCCAGACCCATTTCCACCGCGGCTTTTTCGATCAGTTCGATGAACAGGAAAAAGTACGCCGGACCGCTGCCCGACACCGCGGTCACCGCGTCCATCAGGGCTTCCCGTTCGATCCAGCTGGCGCTGCCTACGGCGCCGAGCAGGGCGCTGGCGCGGGCGCGCTGCGGCGCGGTCACGTTGGAGTTGGCGTACAGCGCCGCCGCGCCGGCACCGACCAGCGCCGGTGTGTTCGGCATACAGCGCACGATGGCCCGGCTGGCGCCCAGCCAACGGTTCAGATGCGCGACCGTGATACCGGCGGCGATCGACAGGTACAGTGTCGTGTCGGTGGCCGCCGGCGCGAGGCCCTCGGCGACCGCCCGCATGTGTTGTGGTTTGACTGCCAGCACGACCACCTCGGCGCCGTCACAGGCGCTGAGATTATCGTCGTAGGCAGCAACCTGGAACGTTTCCACACAATGCCGGCGTGACGCCGACTGCGGGTCGGCGACGCGGATGCGCCCCGGCGGGTGTCCGCCGTTGATGAGGCCGCCGATCAGCGCGCCCCCCATGTTGCCGCCGCCGATAAAGGCGTAGATGGGTTCCATGAATTCCGGTTTCTGGTTGCGTTTCGAGTCGAGACCCGAAAAAGTTTATCACGCCGCATCCGCACGCGGCCCGAAGATCGCCGTGCCGATCCGGATCAGGGTCGCACCCTCGGCAATGGCCGCTTCGAAGTCGTCGCTGGTGCCCATCGACAGCGTGTGCAGGGGCGGATCGGCGGCCGCGGCGAGGGCCGCAAGGCGTGCAAACGCCAGCCGCTGGCGAACCGGATCGGGCTCTGGCGCAGGCAGCGCCATCAGCCCGCGCAGGTGCAGACGCGGCAGCGCCCGGACGTAGTCAATCAGCGCCGGTAAGGCGTCGGGCGCGACCCCGTCCTTACTTGCTTCGCCACTGATGTTGACCTGGATGGTGACGTTCAAGGCGGCCAGCCGCGGCGGGCGCTGGTCGTTCAGCCGGCGCGCGATTTTCTCGCGCGCCACGGTATGCACCCAGTCAAAGGCACGCGCGATAGCGGCGCTTTTATTGCTCTGGATGCTGCCGATGAAGTGCCATTCGATGTCCAGTTCGGCGAGCGCTGCCTGCTTGTCGAGGGCCTCGGCCAGATAGTTTTCGCCGAAAGCACGCTGGCCGGCCGCATAGGCGGCGCGAATGGCGTCGGTCGAGTGCCGTTTACTGACCGCGATCAGGCTTGCACTGCCGCGCTCGCGCCCATAGCGCGCTTCGCAGGCGCGAATGTGATCCAGGCACGCGCGCAGCCGTTCAGCGAGCTCGGACATGCGCCTCCGCCACCCGTTTCCTGCCCGGTTTATTCATGGTATGTGGGATTGGTTCTTGCTAAAGTTCTCGGCATTAATGAAGGCTATTGCTCTGGGCGATCGGTGGCAAGCGTCGCGCGACGGCGCCGGCCGCAAATGCGAGCGCGGTGGGTGATTTAACATTCCAGGTGAGGACAGACTATGGATATCGGTGAGCTATTAGCGTTCGGGGTCAAAAACGGCGCATCGGATATGCATTTGTCGGCCGGGCTGCCGCCGATGATCCGGGTCGATGGCGACGTGCGACGTATCAACGTGCCGGCGATGGACCACACCATGGTCCATGACCTCGTCTACGACATCATGAACGACAAACAGCAGAAGGACTACGAAGAGTTTCTGGAATGCGATTTCTCGTTTGAGATCCCGGGCCTGGCCCGCTTCCGCGTCAACGCTTTCAACCAGAACCGCGGCGCCGGTGCGGTGTTCCGTACCATCCCGTCCGAGATCCTCAGCCTCGAAGACTTGAAGGCGCCGGGCATATTCAAGGACATCGCCGACTACCCGCGCGGGGTTGTACTGGTCACCGGTCCCACCGGTTCGGGCAAGTCGACCACGCTCGCGGCCATGGTCAACCACAAGAACGAGACCGAGTACGGACACATCCTGACCATCGAAGACCCGATAGAATTCGTCCATCAGAGCAAAAAATGCCTGATGAATCAGCGCGAGGTCCACCGCGATACGCTCGGTTTCAACGAAGCCCTGCGTTCGGCGCTGCGTGAAGATCCGGATGTCATCCTGGTGGGTGAGATGCGCGACCTGGAGACCATACGCCTGGCGCTGTCGGCGGCCGAGACCGGTCACCTCGTGTTCGGCACCCTGCACACCAGTTCCGCGGCCAAAACCATCGACCGCGTGGTTGATGTGTTTCCGGCCGAAGAAAAGGATATGGTCCGCGCCATGTTGTCGGAATCGCTGCGCGCGGTGATCTCGCAGACCCTGCTCAAGAAAAACGGTGGCGGTCGCGTCGCCGCGCACGAGATCATGATCGGCACCCCGGCGATCCGCAACCTGATCCGCGAAAACAAGATCGCGCAGATGTATTCGGCGATCCAGACCGGTCAGCAGTTCGGCATGCAGACCCTGGATCAGAACCTTGCCGGCCTGGTCGAGAAAAATATCGTCACCCGCCAGGAAGCGCGCCTTAAAGCCGCCAATAAGGACTCGTTCTGAAGCCGGCCAGGATCAGCTGCGCACAGAGTCGGCAAGCCCTGAGACTATTCGACCCGGAGGTCCGAGATGGAACGCGAACAAGCGATTAAATACATGCGGGATCTGTTGACCCTGATCATCGAGAAAAAGGGTTCTGACATGTTCATCACGCGGGATTTTCCCCCGGCCATCAAGATCGATGGCAAGGTGACGCCGGTATCAAAAACCAAGCTTACCGGCGAAAACACCAAGGCTCTGGCGTACGCGGTCATGAACGATCGCCAGATCAAGGAATACGAGGCGACCAAGGAATGTAACTTCGCCATCGCCCCGGCCGGCATCGGGCGCTTCCGTTGCAATGCTTTCATTCAACAAAGCGCCTGCGGTCTCGTGCTGCGCGTGATCGAGACCGAAGTGCCGAACCTCGACAAGCTCGGCCTGCCGCCGGTGCTCAAGCAGATCATCATGAGCAAGCGCGGCCTGGTGATCATGGTCGGCGGCACCGGCTCGGGCAAGTCGACCTCGCTGGCGGCCATGATCGATCACCGTAACGCCAACAGCTACGGCCACATCATCACCATCGAGGACCCGATCGAGTACGTACACCCGCACAAGAACTGCATCATCATGCAGCGCGAGGTCGGGGTCGATACCGACGACTGGGATATCGCCCTGAAAAATACTCTGCGCCAGGCCCCGGACGTGATCATGCTCGGCGAGATCCGCGATCGTGAAACGATGGAATTCGGTATCGCGTTCGCGGAAACCGGCCACCTCGCCGTCGCCACCCTGCACGCCAACTCGTCGAACCAGGCGCTGGACCGCATCATCAACTTTTTCCCCGAAGAGCGCCGCCAGCAGTTGTTGATGGATTTATCGCTTAACCTGCGCTCAATCATTTCGCAGCGACTGCTGAAAAAAGCGGACGGCAAAGGCCGCGCCGCGGCGATCGAAATCCTGCTCAACTCACCCCTGATTTCCGACCTCATCCTCAAGGGTGAGGTGCACGGCATCAAGGAAATCATGTCGAGATCCAACGAGATGGGCATGAAAACCTTTGACCAGGCGTTGTTCGATTTATTTGAAGCAGACCAGATCTCGCTCGACGATGCGTTGCGGAATGCTGACTCACAGAACGAACTCAGGTTGCGTATCAAGCTCGAGGGCAAGGCCGCCAAGGGCCGCAATATCCTCGACGAAGACGGCGGCCTGTCGCTGGAAGAATCGGAGGAAGAAAGCGGCATGCTGCGGTGACGGCATTGGCAGGCGTTTTTCTACCCCATAGCGGGGTCTCGAAAAACCCTGTGCGGGACGCCACAGCCGCTTGTCGCGGCAGTTTTTCAAGACCCGGCCAGGAGCCCTGATGGACATTACTCCCTACCTCAACCTGCTGCGCGACAAGAACGGCTCGGACCTGTTCTTCACCGTCGGCGCGCCGGTCAAGATCAAGATCGAAGGCACGATCAATTCAGTCGGCAAAACCCAGCTGACCGGCGAGCTGGTCAAGGCTGCGGCCTACAGCATCATGAACGAAAAACAGATCAAGGGTTTCGAAGACACCATGGAGTGTGACTTCGCGATCGCGCTGGAGGATCGTTCGGTCCGTTTCCGCGTCAACGTCTTTCGCCAGCGCGGCGAAGTGTCGATGGTGTTGCGGCGCATCCCCGCCGACATTCCGACCATCGAGCAGCTCGGCCTGCCCGATATCCTCCACGATTTGATCATGAACCGGCGCGGCCTGCTGCTGATGGTCGGCGCGACAGGGTCGGGCAAGTCGACCACGCTGGCGGCGATGATCAACGAGCGCAACCAGCACATGAGCGGGCATATCCTGACCATCGAGGACCCGGTGGAATTTTCCCACCCCAACCTCAAGTCGATCGTCAATCAGCGTGAGGTCGGGGTCGATACCCTCACTTACCGCAACGCGCTCAGGGCATCCTTGCGCGAGGCCCCGGACGTGATCCTGATCGGTGAGATCCGCGACCGCGAGACCATGGAAGCGGCCCTTGAATTGTGCAATACCGGCCACCTCGCGATCTCGACCCTGCACGCCAACAATGCCAACCAGGCGATGGAACGTGTCATCAACCTGTTCCCGCAGGACCTGCATAAACAGTTGTTCATGGATCTGTCGCTGAATCTGCGCGCGGTGGTCTCCCAGCGCCTGGTCAAGGGCGTCGACAACATGCGCGTGGCCGCAATCGAGATCCTGATCAACACGCCGCATATCGCCGATCTGATCCTCAAAGGTGAGCTGCACGAACTCAAGGAAGCCATGGAGGGCAGTGGCTCGCGCGGCATGCAGACGTTTGACATGGCCCTGCACAACCTGCTGAAAGAAGAGCGCATCAGCCTTGAAGAAGCGCTGAGCAACGCCGACTCGCGCACTAACCTGGAGGCCAAGATCAACTTTGGTTGAGCGAGGCGCGCTGGCACTTTTTACTCGGGTTGCGGTGGGCGCGGCGCTGTTTGCGGCGCTCGCCGCCACGTGTCCGGCCGCGCCGCTGGCCGAGTGGGCGCCGCTGACCGGGCTTTCGCCGCAGACCCAGGTGCGTGTGCTGCACTTGAGCCGTTCGCGCTGTCTGCCCGATCTCGAGGAAATCGGTTTCCCGGTTTACCCACGCGCTTATGTCGTGGCGGTCGACTGGGGACGCGTACAGCCCGACTGCGTGTTGCGTGACGGTTGGGCCGAGCTCGGCAGCGTGACCCTGGTCAGCGCGGACGACGAAGCCGACGTTGTGGCCTGGTATGCCGACCGGCTCCTGGACACCGCGCAATACCCGTCCGCCCATGGCCTGCTGTTCATCGCCGCTGCGATCGAAAACTTTTTGTGGGATCGCGACTATTACAAATATCCCAACGTGATGGTCAGTCGCGTCAGCGGGGAATGGGATGCGGCGGGCTATCGCACCCGCATCGAACTGAACCGCCCGGCGCCGAAACCCGCAGCGACGGCCGACAACGGGCCGTGACGCGCTCAAGGGTCATCAACCTCGCTGATCTGGCCGCGCTCGGTGCGCCGCCGCAAGGCATGCTGTCGCTGCCGGTACTCAACCACGCGTCACTCGAGCTCCGCTACTACGAACCGGGCGGCGTCGATCGCCAGCGGCCGCACAGCCGCGACGAACTCTACATCGTCGCCAGCGGCAGCGCCGAGTACTGCGATGCCGACGGTCGCCATCGCGCAACGCAGGGCGCGGCGGTGTTCGTCGCCGCCGGTGTTGAACATCGCTTCGAATCGATATCGAACGATTTTGCCGTGTGGGTCGTGTTTTACGGGCCGGAAGGCGGCGACGCGGCGCCCGGTTGAGGCCACGGCGACGGCCTCGGGTTGGCTTTTTTACGCCCGCGGCCGTAATGTCTGGAACCAGGCCTCGAGGCGTCGCTGGCGCATCATCGGGACTGCCTGCGACGGAGATCGACCATGACCACCACACGACCCCAGGCCGAAGCCTTCAAGCAGCTCGAAACCGAGCGCGTGATCGTGACCGAATGGCGTTTCGCCCCCGGCGCGGAAACCGGCTGGCATCGCCACGCCCACGACTACGTCGTGGTGCCGATCACCAACGGCACCCTGCGCCTTGAAACGGCGGACGGTGAACACGACGCCGGACTCAAGATCGGGGTTTCGTATAACCGTGACGCCGGGGTTGAGCACAATGTCATCAACGCCAACGATTTCGAGTTGTCGTTTATCGAGATCGAGCTGAAACCTTAACTTTTCGCGGCCCGACGGAACCACCGCTACAAAAGAAAGACTGAAACCTATGAGCCCAGCGAATTCCTCTGAAATCGACAGCGCGCGGATCGTCGATGATTATGATCTGTATTTCGACGGCGGCGATCCGCTCAACGGCAGCCTTTATCTGTGCGTCGCGCGCGGCACGGCGAAACCGGATGCCGCGCTCGGCGCGTTACGCAATGCCGGCCTGTGGTCCGGCGAGACCGAAAAACAGGTCGCCGACGACCAGCGTGAAGCCTACAAAGCCGGCCTGAAATTCGTCGCCGCCGTGCGCTGTCGCGCCGGCGCCGAGGATCTGCTCCTGGCCCGATTCGATCACCCCAAATTTCCTTCCGACCCGGCGCGCTGGGCAGCCTGGCTGGCGACATTCGATGCCGGATAGCGGCGCAAGCACGGTCATTCACGGCAGCTGTCTGTGCGGTGGCGTTGTGTTCGAGGTCGCGAGGCCGCTGATCGCGATGGGCAATTGCCATTGCTCGATGTGCCGGCGCCAGCACGGCACGGCGTTTTCCACCTACGCGCAAGCCCACGCCGATGGCCTGACCATCAGCCGCGGCGCCGAGCTGGTTGCCAGCTATGCCGCTTCGGCAGGCGCCGAACGTCAGTTCTGTGGGCGCTGCGGCGCGAAACTGTTTTACCGCGCGAAAGCGATGCCGGCGTTCGTGTGGATCGCGGCCGGCGCATTCGACGACGACCCTGGTATCCGCTGCAGTTACCATATTTTTACCGCTTCAAAGGCCGGCTGGTTCGAGATCGCCGATGGCCTGCCCCAGCACGCAGCATTCCCCGATGACGCGGATCATTGAGACTGCTACGCCTGCGCGTCTGACCGGGGCGCGCCACATGCTCATGCTGGCGGTGCTGCTGCTGGTTGCCTGCAGCGCCGAGCCGCCGGTTGTTTTCAGCACCACGGCTTCACCCGATGGCGCGTGGACCTTGCGCATCACGGTCCAACCGGGGCGCATGGCGCAGAGCAAGTTCCGCATTGCCGCGACCCTGACCGCGGCGGGCGAAAGCGAGGGCGTCACCGTCGTCGACACCACCCTTGAAAATGACGGCGTGCCGTTCACAAGCACCAACATTGCCGCGCGCTGGACCACGGCAAGCAGCGCCCTGCTGTGCCTGCGGGCAACCGATCTGCCCGATCGAGGGCTGCGCATCGAAACCACGCCGACCCCGCACGCGGTTGAAGTGGAGCAGTGCTGAGCGGGAGCGATGGCTGAAGGTCGCAACCAACGGGTGTGGGCGGTGGTGTCGTGTATCCCGCGTGGCCGGGTCGGCACCTATCGACAGGTTGCCGCGCTGGCCGGGATCGAAGGGCCAAGCGGCGCGCGCCAGGTCGGTTACGCGCTGGCGGCACTCAAACCCGACAGCGACGTTCCCTGGCACCGCGTGATCAACGTGCACGGCCGCATCGCGCCACGCCGTCGCGATGGCGCGGTGGACGAGCAGTACGAGCGCCTCGCCGAGGAAGGCGTCGGCGCCGACGCCGGCGGACAAATCGATCTCGAAGTCTACGAGTGGGATTATGGCCTCAACACCTGACGCCCCGCGCGTTGCACGCAGAGGCGGCGGCTATGTGCTGGCCGCCATAGCCGTGAGCTGGCTCGGCCTGGTGATCTGGCAGGGGCCGGAAACACGCAGCGCGCTGGTCTGCGGGCGCGACGTCACGCCGGGCGCGGATACCGTGGTCATGCTCAGTGCGTCGTGGTGCGGTTACTGCCGCCGCGCCCGGGCCTACCTGCACGGCGCCGGTATCGAACACTGTGAATACGATGTCGAAACCAACGCCGAGGGCCGCCGCCAGTTCGACGCCCTGACGGTCAAGGTGGTACCGGTGATCCGGATCCGTGACGACGTCCTGTTCGGTTTCAACCGCACCGAAATCGAGCAATCAATGATGGCTCACGGGCTGCTGCCGTTCGAGGAGCGCGATTAACCAGACATGGTCATTCCGCAGCGCCTACCAGCACTCGAAACAGGGCCTGGCCGGCGTCGGCGTATTTCTGTTCGAACGCGCTGATCGGGACCTCCGCGCGCCACGCTTCGACCGCGCCGGCGGCGGCGCCGAGAAAGCGCGCGCTGTAAGCGAATTCCTCGGCATACAGACGCCAGTTTGTGCGCAGTTCCAGGCGCTCGCTGATTGCCAGCAGGGTCGGCATCAGCGGATGCGCATGCCAGCGCCGCATCAGGTGATGACGTTTCGGCCACGGATTGGGATAAAACAGGTAATGGGCCGCGACCGGCCACTCGCGGCGCCGCGCCTCGAGCCAGCAATCGCGCACGTCGAGACGCAGGAACATCACGTTTGCCGGTCGCTCCGCGCGCCCCGCCGCCACGCGCAGACGCGCGGCGCTTTTGTCGATACCGACCACCAGCGCTTCGCGGTGGCGTTGGGCGAGCGCACAGGTCGAGGCGCCGGTGCCGCAGCCGCTGTCCAGGACCAGGGCGCCACCATGTCGCTCAAGGGCGCGTTCGAGTTCACCGAGGCCGGTCCTGGCGTGAGCCGGCAATGGCCGTTGGCAGGCGTTGTCGCGATGGCGTTCGAGCACTTCCCGCAGGCGCGGATGCAGGCCGCGCTGGTTGGTGGTGACCGGTCGCGGGCGCGACTCAGTTCTGAAACACGACACTCGCGGCTTCGAACACCGGGCCATCGACACACACGCGTTTCATCGCCGCGCCGGCGGCGGTTTCGATGTGCACCGTGCAGCCGGCGCAGCCGCCGACCGCGCAGGCCATGTACTCTTCCAGCGAAAGCTGGCAGGGCAGATCGAATGCCTGTGCCAGCGCCTGCACCGCGATCAGCATCGGCGTCGGCCCACAGGCGAAGATCTCGATGTCCTGTCGCGCTGCGCTGCGCTCGATAACGCCACGCGCGAGCTCGGTGACAAAGCCGGTAAAACAGCCGGCGTAGCCCTGGTTGCTGGCCAGCCGCGAGGCGATGCCCCAGTCATCGAGCAGCGGCATCGCCGCGATGGTGTCGGCGGGTACGCTATCGAGCATGATGCGCGATGGTCGCGGCGCAAACGGAAACGGGACTTCGGAACCCATCAGGACCAGCGGCTCAACGCTTTCCCTGCCGCGACGCATGTGTTCGGCGAGGAAAATCATCGGCGGAATACCGACCCCGCCGCCGATCAGCAGCGGACGACGGCGGTAGCCGGCGAGCCGGAATGGCTGGCCGATGGGACCGAGCACGCTCACCGTTTCGCCGACCCGGCGCCGCGCCAGCAGTTCGGTGCCCAGGCCATGGGCCTTGAACAGCATGTCGAACCAGCCCTCGCGTGGCGCGGCGCGCATGATCGACATCGGGCGGCGCATGGCCAGGCTGGGGTCGCAGTGCAGGTGCACGAAACTGCCGGGTCGAGCGTGTTGCGCCACGCTCGGGCAGTGGATGCGCATAAGGTGCTGGGCGCCGTCGTGACGGCTCAGGCTCACGATCTCGCCGTCGGCGAGTTTGATCGTGCCGCGATGGGCGTGGCGGTCGTGGTGTGCGGACTGCGCCTCGGCCGGTGCCATGTCAGGATCCGAGCTCAAACACCAGGCGCCCACCGACCAGCGTATGAGTCACGCGCCCGCGCAGCTGGTGGCCGTAGAACGGTGTGTTTTTGCCGGCGCTGAGCATGCTTTGTTCGTCGACCGTCCAGGTCCGCTGCGGATCGAAAACGCAGATGTCGGCGAGCGCCCCAACCGCCAGACCCTGGCAGTCGAACCCGAGTATGCGCGCCGGCGCCACGGCCGCCGCTTCGATCGCGCGCCCCAGTGCCAGGGTGCCGTCGTCGACCAGCGCCAGCAGTAGCGGCAGGAAAGTATCGAACCCCGAGATCCCGGCCGCACTGGCGGCAAACGGCGCCGCCTTGGCGTCGACGTCGTGCGGCTGGTGGTGGGCACTCAAGGCATCGATGCGCGCTTCGGCCAGCGCTCGGCCCAGGCTCTTGCGATCCCGTCGGCTGCGCAATGGCGGGCGCACGTGGGTGCTGGAATCGTAATTGTTGATGTCTTCATCGCACAGATGCAGATGCGGCATGGCGACATCAGCGCTGACGGCGAGGCCGGTACGGCGCGCATTACGCAGGTGGACGACGGCCTTGGCGGTGGACAGCGTGCGGAAGTGCGCGCGCGCGGCGGTCTGTTCGATGACGATGAGATCGCGCGCGATGCCGATGAGTTCGGCCGCGGCCGACACGCCGGCGAGTCCGGCCCGGGTACTGGCCGGGCCCTCGTGCATGACGCCCTCGGCGCCGAGCCAGGGATCCTCGGCTTCGAGGAACACCGTCAGACCGAGGGTCGCGGCATAGGCCAGCGCGTTTTTGAGCACGCTGGTGTCGGCGATCGGGTGCCCGGTGTTCGACACCCCGACGCAGCCGATCGCCTTGAGTGCCTGCATCTCGGCCAGCACTTCGCCGCCGAGACCCTGGGTCAGCGCGCCGATGCAGCGCACCCGGGCGCCGCGCACGCCGCGCGCGCGCTGGTTGATCAGTTCAACCACCGCCGGGGTGTCGATGACCGGATTGGTATCGGGCGTACAGCACACCGTGGTGAAGCCGCCGCCGGCGGCCGCGGCGAGCTCGCTGACGATGGTCGCCTTGTGTTCGTCGCCGGGTTCGCGCAGATGGGCGCCGAGCTCGACGAAGCCCGGACACACGATCTGTCCGCCGGCGTCGATCTCACGCGCGGCGCGGAAGCCGGCCGGTCGCCGCCCCAGCGCAACGATATGGTCGCCGGCCACCCACACGTCGCCGACCTGGTCGAGGGCGTTGACCGGATCGACCACGCGGCCGCCTTTGATGCGGATCTTCATCCGCTGGCCTGCGAACCCATGGCCATCGACATCACCGCCATGCGCACCGCGATGCCATGGGTGACCTGCTGCAGGATCACCGATTGTCTGCCATCGGCGACCGCGGAATCGATTTCGATGCCGCGATTGATCGGCCCCGGATGCATGACGATGGCATCCGGCGCCGCGCGTCGAAGACGCGCCGGCGTCAGGCCGTAGGTGTGGAAATATTCGTGGCCGCTCGGCAGCAGGGCGCTCAGCATGCGCTCCTGCTGGAGGCGCAGCATGATGACCACGTCGACGTTTTCGATACCGGCGTCAAAATCGTGATGCACCGAAACCCCGAGTGCTTCGATGCCGACCGGCAGCAGAGTCTGTGGCCCGATCACGCGGATCTCCGGCACGCCGAGGGTTTTCAGGGCGTGGATTTCCGAGCGCGCCACGCGCGAGTGGGCGATATCGCCGACGATCGCGACGACCAGATTTTCGAAGTTCGGTTTGTGGCGACGAATGGTGAACATGTCGAGCATGGCCTGGGTCGGATGCGCGTGGCGGCCGTCACCGGCGTTGATCACCGAAACCTCGGGTGCGACCTGGCGGGCGATGAACTCGGGCGCACCGCTGTCCTGGTGGCGGACAATGAACATGTCCGTCTGCATGGCTTCGAGGGTCGCCAGGGTATCGGCCAGCGATTCCCCCTTGCGGGTCGCGCTGGCCTCGAGATTGATGTTCATGACATCGGCCGAGAGGCGCTTGGCGGCCAGTTCGAACGTGGTGCGGGTGCGGGTGCTGGGTTCGAAAAACAGGTTGACGACGGTTTTTCCGCGCAGCAATGGCACCTTCTTGATGGCGCGGTCGCCGACCACGGCGAATCCTTCGGCGTGGTCAAGGATGTCGTTGAGCAGCGAACGCGGCAGATGTTCGATGGTGAGAAAGTGTTTGAGCCGGCCGTGGGCGTCGATCTGGATGTCGGTGTGGCCCATCAGAACACTGCAACCGGGTTCGGTTCGACCACCAACGCAACGGCGACCGGCGGCCTCCAGCAGGCGGTAGGTGCGGCAGCTATCAGGACCGGGTCCGGCAAATCTCGAGTCGCAAGGGATCGGGCCCGAGGAGTTTAACATGCTCGTCGCTCGGCAGCGTGATGCGGGTGCCGTAGATGTTGGCGTCAATCGGCAGTTCACGCCCGCTGCGATCGACGAGTACGATCAGGGTGATCGAGCGCGGCCGGCCGTAGTCGAAGATCTCGTTCATGGCCGCGCGGATGGTGCGTCCGGTGAACAGGATGTCATCGACCAGCAGCAGATCACGATCGTCGACATCGAACGGCAGTTGCGAGGGTTCGACGGTGGGATGCACACCAATGCGGCTGAAATCGTCACGATAGAACGCGATGTTGAGTTCACCGACCGGCGAATTGAGCTTGAGCTGTTGCTTGAGGCGCGCCGCCAGCCATACCCCGCCGGTGCGGATCCCGATCAAAGCCGGATCGTCGAGTCCGCGCGCGCTTATGCGTTCGGCAAGGCGCTCGCCGATGTCGCTGATCAGGGCGTCGACGTCGATGCTCGGATTCTTGGTCATGGTTGTTCAGGCAAGGGTCTCAAACCAGGTTTCGATGATGAGCTGCGCGGCTACCGCGTCGAGACCGACCCGCTTGACCGCCTGCTGCTCGTCGGCGGCGGCATAGGATGACAGGCGTTCATCGATAAATGAAACCGGCTTGTGATAGGTGCCTTCGAGACGCCGCGCGAATTTCCTGATCGCGCCGTGCAATGCATGTTCGCCGCCATCGGCGGTGACCGGCAGGCCGACGACGAAACGATCCGGCCGCCAGCTTTCTACCAGGCGCGTAATGAGCTCAAAGTCGAGCTCGCGCGCGCCGACCGTGATCGTTTCCAGCGCGGTCGCGGTGCGCGTGATCTGCTGGCCAACGGCGACCCCGATCCGGCGGCGCCCGAAATCGAAGCCGAGTACGGTTTCAGCGGGCGCCATGATGGCTGCTACGCCGTCGCGAGTGCTCACGCGTGACCGATGTCATGCGAGATCGCGTTGACATCGATGCCGATCAACTGCGCGGCCAGCTGCCAGCGCCGCTTGGCCGGGGTTTCGAACACAATGGCGAGATCGGCCGGGCCGCTCAGCCAGGCATTGTGCGCCATTTCCTGCTCGAGCTGGCCGGCGCCCCAGCCTGCGTAACCCAGCGCCACCAGGCTGTCGGCGGGGCCGCGGCCGGCCGCAATCGCTTCGAGGATATCGCGCGAGGTGGAAACCCCGACTTCGCCGGTGATTTTCAGCGTCGAGTTCCATTCGCGAGCCGGCCGATGCAGGACAAATCCGCGGTCGGTGTGGACCGGTCCACCGTGGTAGACCGGCTGAGCGGCGATATCCGGATCGGTGCTGGCCAGGTCCATCTGCGCGAGCACCTCGCCGAGCCCGAGTTCCAGGGGCCGGTTGATCACGATGCCCATCGCGCCGTCCTCATTGTGCGCGCACAGATAGGTCACGGTTTCGACAAAATTCGGATCGGCCAGGGTCGGCATCGCGATCAGGAAGTGGTTGGTCAGGTTGAAGGTCATAGGGGTCAGTATTCCCGCCGCGCGGTCGAGATACAAGACAGGCTTCAGCGCGCCTGGAAACCCTGGTCGTTGACGAATTTCCAGGTCCTTGTGATATGCAGGATATCGACCTCTTCAAGCACTTCTTCCGGAAACGGTGCATAGGGCGCGGCAAGTTCCACGATCCGCACCGCAGCATCGTCGAGCACCTTGTGACCGGAGGAGCGGCGCACGGTGATTTCCCGGACCGTGCCGTCCGGGTTGATGGCCACGTCGAGTAACAGGTTGCCGGATAGCTGGCGTTCGCGCGCCGCGGTCGGATAGTTGATATTGCCGATGCGCTCGACCTTGGCGCGCCACGCTTCCATGTACGCCGCGTAGCGATACTCGCGGGTATTTGCCGAGATATATTTGCGCCGCGGACGCTTGGCCTGCGAATCGAGGCGCTGCTGCAGTTCGGCGTTGAGGCTGGCGAGCGCAAACGAACGGGTCAGCAACTGCGCCGCGGTCGGCAGCGGGCGCGACTTGACCTCGGGTCGTGGCGGCGTCGACTCGGCGTTCGGCTGCTGCTTCGCGCTCGCTTCGGGTGGCGCCTCCGGTCGCTCATCGGCGAGCGCGAGCTCGGCCTCGGCGACCTCCTCGACAATCCTTTGTTCGACCTGGGCAGTAGCGCGATCGGGTGGCGCCGGCGAGGCCTCGGCGGCCGCTGCCGGCGCCGCCGCGGCGGCCGGGGTCGGCACGGCTTCGAGCGGCGGTGGCGGGCTCGAGGCGATATCGGCGGTCTGCGCCGGGAGCGGCGCCTTGACCGGCGCGGCCGGCGGCTCACTTTTTTCGGCATCGCCGCCGCCGATGAGATTGGCCTGCGCGAGCATGTCGGCGTCGTCCGGTTCGGTGTCGGATTTTTCCGGCACAAGGATGATTTCCAGGGCCTCGAAGCGCGCTTCGGGGGCCGGCTCCGGTGCGAAACTGATCCCCAGCACCACCATCGTGTGCACGATGATGGCGAGGAAAATGGTCAGGGCGAGGCGGTCGTCCGGGCCGATCTGCGGCTGCGCGGCGGCGGCGTTCACAGGCGCTCCGGGCGTCCTCAACCGAGGCGGGCGGTGATCGCTTCCATCAGCAACCCGCCGATATCGATGCCGGCGTGCGCTTCGATTTCACGCGCGCAGGTCGGACTGGTGACATTGATTTCGGTGAGCTGTTCGCCGATGACGTCGAGACCGACAAAAACCAGGCCGCGCGCCTTCAGCTCCGGCGCGACGCGTGCGCAGATCGCGCGATCCGAATCAGACAGGGGTTGCGCGACGCCGGCGCCTCCGGCGGCGAGATTGCCGCGCAGTTCGCCGGCCGCGGGGATCCGCGCCAGGGCATAGGGTACGGCCTCACCGTCGACCATCAGGATGCGTTTGTCGCCGTCGACTATGGCGGGCAGGTAGCGCTGTGCCATGCAGTAGCGCTGTTCGAGCTCGGTCAGGGTTTCGAAGATCACGCTCGCGTTGGAGTCGTTAGCGGTCACGCGGAATACCGACGCGCCGCCCATGCCGTCGAGCGGCTTGACCACGATGTCCTGGTGGAGCCGAAGAAAATTGCGCAGCTCGTGTTTACTGCGGGTAACCAGCGTGGCCGGGCACAGATCGTGAAACCAGGCGGTGAACAGCTTTTCCGACGAATCGCGGATCGCGCGCGGGTTGTTGACGACCAGGGTGCCGGCGAGCTGCGCGCGCTCGAGCATATAGGTCGCGAACACGTACTCCATGTCGAACGGCGGATCCTTGCGCATGATGATGCAGTCGAGTTCGGACAGCGGCCGCAGGCCGCTGTCGTGCTCGCCGACGAAATCAAACCAGTGATCGAGGGCGTCGTGAACTTCGATCCCGCGGCGCCGCGCCAGCGCCTGCCCGTCGACCAGCGCGAGATCACCCATTTCCATGTATTCGAGTGCGAATCCGTGGCGTTGGGCGGCCAGCAGCAGCGCCAGCGTGGTGTCTTTTTTGGGATTGATCCCGCTGATGGGATCCATGATTACGCCAAGGCGTCGGGCCATTCTGACCGGCTCTTGAGTGACGTTAGAAGCGCCCACCTTACCACAGGAAAAGCTGCTAGCATTGCGCACCTGTGAGCCTTCCTACAGGACCTCGGCGCGTGCCCAGCCGCCCTCTCCCCATGCCTTCGCTGTTACTTCGCTCGACCCGGTCGGTACGTCCACGGATATGAATCAACCCGCCCTCGTCCGTATCGCGACGCGCGCCAGCCGCCTGGCGCTGTGGCAGAGCGAGCATGTCGCCAGTGCGCTCGCGGCTCGCTATCCGGCGCTGGCCTTTGAGCTGGTGCCGATTTCCACCGCCGGCGACCGCATCATCGATCAGCCGCTGGCAAAAATCGGCGGCAAGGGGCTGTTCATCAAAGAACTCGAAGTGGCGCTGTCCGAGGGCCGCGCCGATCTTGCCGTGCATTCAATGAAAGATGTACCCGCGGAACTGCCTGAAGGTTTTGAGATCGCCGCCATCCTGAAACGCGCCGACGCGCGTGACGTGCTGGTCTCGGCGCATGGCAGTGCACTCTCCGGGCTGGCCGCCGGCAGCCGCATCGGGACGTCCTCGCTGCGCCGCCGCACCCAGCTGCTGGCGTCGCGACCGGATCTCGAGATCCTGGACCTGCGCGGCAACGTGCCGACCCGCCTGGCACGCCTCGAACGCGGCGATTACGACGCCATCGTACTGGCTGCGGCCGGTCTCGAACGACTCGAACTGCTCGACGCCCGCTGTCACCTCCTCGCTATCACCGCTATGCTGCCGGCAGTCGGCCAGGGCGCGATCGGGATCGAGTGCCGGGCCGGCGACGAACGAATCCGCGGCCTGGTCGCGATCCTGAATTGCGCCCGCTCGGCGGCACAGGTCGCCGCCGAGCGGGCCATGAACGCGACCCTCGGCGGCAGCTGTGAGGCGCCCGTTGCCGGCCACGCGCGCCTCAAACACGATGAGATCGAACTCGAAGGATTGATTGCGAGTGTCGACGGCGCTGAAGTACTGCGGCAAACTGCCTCAGGCCCACTCACCGATGCGGTACACATCGGGCGCAGGCTCGGCGAGGCTTTGCTCGCCAGCGGCGCCGACCGTATCCTCGAATCATTTAACGTACGCTGAGACAGAGTAACCCCCCGTATGCAATCGCTGGACGGAATTTCGGTGCTGGTCACCCGCCCCGCCGAACAATGTGAAAGTCTTGCGCAGGCGATCGAAAGCCATGGCGGCGTCGCCATTCGCGCACCCATGATCATTGTTGCGGCATTGACCGCGCCGGCCCAGGTCAAAGCCGCGAATGCCGCGCTGAAGCGTTTTGATATTGCGATCTTTGTCAGCAAAAACGCCGTCGATTTCGGTCTCGAACTGCTCAACAAGCAGCGCGGAACGCTCGCCGGCAAGCCGGTATTCGCGGTTGGTCTCGGCACCGCCGCGGCGCTTGGCGATCACGGCATCAGCGATGTGCAGGCGCCGCAGCGCGAGTTCAGTTCCGAGGGACTGCTGCGTCTCGACGGGCTGGCGGAAAGTGCGATCAGCGGTAAACGCATCGTTATCGTGCGCGGCCTGGGCGGCCGCGAGCTGCTCGCCGAGACCCTGCGCCGTCGCGGCGCGGAAGTGGTTTACTGTGAGTGCTACGAGCGTCGCAAACCGGACGTGACGCTGGCTCGCGAGCTGAAAAGCACGGCCATCAAGGTACCCGACATCGGCCTCGCCACGAGTATCGAAGTGCTGGTCAACCTGGTTGAAAAGATCGAAGACGAGGGCATCGATCAGTTATTCGATATGCAGATGCTGGTGGTCGGCGCGCGCTGCGGCGAAGAAGTCCGCTCGTTCGGTTTTACCCAGGCCCCGGTGGTCGTTGAAAATCCTTCCGACGAAAGCATAATCAACCGCCTGATAAAGTGGGTCGACGAGGAATCATGAACGAGGACGACACGCACGCCGCGGGCGATGACGGCGAACAAGCCGATGCGGAGCAACCGTCGGCGGCACGGCCTTCGCGACTGCCGCAGCTGTTGGCGCTGCTGCTGCTGGGCGCGATCGGGGTCGGCTATTACTGGGTCGAGTACCGCCACGCCGACACCCACCGCACCGGCAGCGCGCGCCTGGCCGCACTCGAAGCGGCCAATCTCGATTTGGGCGCGCGCCTGGTGACGAGCGAATCGCGGTTCGCGGAACTGGCCGGCGCGGCCGACCCGCACGTCGCTGAGATCGCTGCCCTGCGCGCGACGCTGGACGGTTTACAGCAGTCGCTCAAGGGCCTCTACGCGAAAGAATCGCAGACCTCCCTGGACTGGGTCCTGGCCGAAGTCGAATACCTCGTACTCGCCGCCAGCCAGCGCCTCGCCCTTGAACACGACGTCACCAGCGCGGTGGCCGCGCTGAAGGCCGCGGACGCACGGCTGCGCGCAGTTCGGCATCCTGAACTGCTTGCGCTGCGCGAACAGCTCGCCGCCGACATCGCCGCGCTCGAGGGCGTCAAGCAGCCGGATATCGAAGGCCTCGCCCTGTACCTGGCCGAGGCTGTGACGCGGGTCGATAAACTGCCAACCAAACCGATCGCGGATCTCGATATGTCGTTCTCGCGTATGGGTCGCGAGACGGCAGCCAGCCAGGACTGGCGCGGCATGGCGCGCGCACTGTGGGCGGATATCCGCAGTCTGGTCGAAATCAAGGATGGCAAACTCGAAGACGGTGTGCTGTTCGATCCGGAGCTGCGCTATTTTTTGCAGCAGAACCTGCGTCTTGAATTGTCCAGCGCACGGCTCGCCGTGCTGCAGGGAGACAACGCCAATTTTCGCGCGGCGCTGACCCTGATCGTCGACTTGCTCGGCAAGTATTACGATACCGGCAACGGCCAGGTCAGCGCTCTCGTCACGCGCTTGAACGAACAACGCACGCTCGATCTGCGGCCGCACATTCCGAGTCTCGCCGCCGGCCTCGATGCGGTGCGCGCCAAGCGTGAACAGGTCCGCGACGCCAGCGCGGCCCAGCCCCGCTCATGAAAGCGCTGGCGGTCATTCTGATCGCACTGACCGTGGCGGTGCTGGCGGGCCATTACGTCGCCGAAGACCCGGGCTTTATCGTGATCGGTTACGGCGGCAAAGTGATCCGCACCACGTTTGCATTTTTTGCCCTGGTGCTGGTACTCGGCATCGTGGTTCTGATCGCGACCCTGAATTTCCTTCGTAATCTGCGTGAGCTGCGCGAACGTTACCAGCAGTGGGTGATCGAACGCCGCCGCCAGCGCGCGCACAGTTCGCTGACCGATGGCCTGCTGGCCATGGCGGCGGGGGATTTCGCCCAGGCTGAGCGACAATTTACCCGCGGCCTCGACGATGACAGTCAGCCGGAAGTGCACTATCTCGCCGCGGCCGAAGCGGCGCAGGCGCTGAAAGCGCCGGGCCGGCGCGACAACTACCTGAGTCTGGCGCAGGAACTCAATCCCGCGATCCGCACACCGCTCGACATCAAGCGTGCCGAATGGCTGCTCGGCAATGGTCAGTTGACCGAAGCGCGGCCCCTGATCGAGCGCCTGAAAGCGGCCGAGGTCGGTAATCCGCAGGTATTGAAACTGCAGATGGATCTGTACCAGCAGAGCCACGATCACGAAGCATTGCTGGCCCTGATCCCCGATATCCGTCGCGATCACGTTTTGAGCCACGATGATGCAATCGCGCTCGAGCGGCGCTCGGCAGTCGCCATCCTGGCCGGCGAACGCACCGATGTGGAAGCCCTCACCCGGCGCTGGCGCGGTTTCTCCAAGCATCTGCGCGCGAGTCCTGAAGTGCTGGGCGCCTACGTCCGCGGCCTGTGTCGTTTCGGCGCCGACGATGAAGCGGAAAAGCTGACGCGCAAACAACTGGAGAAAGCCTGGGATTCGTCGCTTGCCGCACTGTACGGCGAAATCGAATGCGATCCGCCGGCCCGGCAGCTACGCAAACTCGAAGCCTGGTCGATGACCCGTGGTGACGATCCGGGCCTGCGGCTGGCGCGTGCGCGCCAGTCGATCCGCGCCGGACACTGGGCCCAGGCGCTCAGTCAGCTCGAAGACCTCATGCGTGCCCAGCCCAGCCCGCTGCTGCATCAGTTGCTGGCGGCGATCGCGGAGGGACTCGACGATCCGGGTGCCGCGCTCGCCCATCGTCGCGCCGGCCTGGAGCTTGCTACCGGCGAACGGATCGGCGCACTGCTGCCGTCGCCGGACGCTAGCGCGGCTCAGCAAACCCCGTAACAACGCCTGCGCGTTGCCACGGCGCGGGCAGGCTCGTTCGTTGCTGTGAATTCGCTGCCGGTCAGCCCTTGGCGCGACGGCGGGTGGTTTTGCGCCGCGCCGGCGCGGCGTCGGGCGGGGTCGGCAGGCTGCGCGGGCTGGCCAGCCAGCGCAGCAGCGGCTGCCAGTACTCGCGGTCCGCGGCGGTGGCCAGCGGTGCAAATTCAAAAATCGAAATGCCGCGTTCCGCCGCTTTGAGATAGTGGCTGCTCTGGCGCAGCAGGGTCAGAAACGGAAAGCGGCGCCCCGACGGCAGGCGGATGTCGTAAAGAAAATCCTCGAGCTTGTCGGTATGGCGGCCGAGGTCACGGACCCGGCTGGCGACGGTGGCGATCTTGACGTCGTTGGTCATGGTCGCGCGAATATCGCGCAATTCGTTGATGAAGCGGTGCGCCGCGCGCAGATCGACGGGCGACGGCACGACCGGAATTATCACCGTGTGGGCGCGCTTGAGCAGCGCGGCGAGTTGTTCGTCGTGGGTTCGCGACGGTGCATCGATCACCAGCACCTCGGTGCCGCGCGCCACGCGCAGCCCGCGGTTGAACGCCTCGACGCCGCGAATTTGCGGAAAGCTGTCGGGCCGCTGGGCGAGCCAGTCGATACTCGAACCCTGCGGATCGAAGTCGGCCAGGGTCACCTTGGCCCCTTCACTGGCGTAATAGCCGGCCAGGTTTGTCGCAACGGTGGTTTTGCCACTGCCGCCTTTAGCGTTCAGAACCAGAATCGAGCGCATCTACCTCACCCTCTTGGACACGATGCGAGCGGTAGTATAACCGTCCGCAGCAGATTTTCCGCAGCCTAAGCTGCGCTTTGCTTGGCCGCGAGATCGCGTTTATCGATCATGCGCTCGATAACCGGATTAAGCAGCAGCTCCATGGCGAATACCATCTTGCCGGCCGGAACGACTATCGTGTCCGGTCGTGACATGAACGAGCCCTGCAGCATTTCGAGCAGGTAACGGTAGTCCGGCGAAATTTTGCGCCGATTGGAAATATGGATGACGACCATCGACTCGTCGTTGGACGGGATCTCGTCGAGGGTAAACGGATTGGCGGTATCGATGGTCGGTACGCGCTGAAAGTTGACGTCGGTGCGCGAAAACTGCGGGCAGATGTAATGCACGTAGTCGGGCATGCGGCTGAGGATCATCTGCGTGGCGGCTTCGGTGGAATAGCCGCGTACCGAGCGGTCACGGTGAATTTTCTGGATCCATTCGAGGTTGATGATCGGCACCACGCCGATGAGCAGATCGACGTGGCGCGCGATATCGGCTTCTTCGCCGACGAAGCCACCGTGCAGGCCCTCATAGAACAGCAGGTCCGTATCGCGCGGCAGCGCTGTCCAGGGGGTGAAGTTGCCCGGTTTGACGTCGTGCTCCCGCCCTTCCTTGGAGGTGTGTACATAGTGCCGGCGCCGGCCCAGACCGGTTTCACCGTAGGTGCGAAACAGCTTTTCCATCTCCGCGAGGAGGTTCCCTGCCGGTCCGAAATGGGTCAGGATTTCGCCTCGCGCGGCGTGGCGTTCGACCTCGATCTCCATTTCCGAGCGGTTGTAGCGGTGAAAGCTGTCGCCCTCGATGATGGCGGGGTTGATGCCCTCGCGGCGGAAAATATGTTCGAACGCGGTCGTCACGCTGCTGGTGCCGGCGCCGGAAGAGCCGGTTGCGGCAACGATGGGGTGCAGTTCAGACATGGATGACCGGGTCCTGGTGATGCCGCGCGGGCGTAAGCGTCCTATTGTAGGCCGGCGCTCGTCGCCGGGCCAGATTGCGGCATCGCACCATCTGGTCGCCTTGCTGTGCCGCGCCGGCATGCTCGGGCATACTGCGCTCGCGTCGTCGCCCGCCGCGGCAGCCATTCGCGATACCCAGAGAACGCCGGAACACCTTCGAGCCATGCGCCTATTTGATGCCCATACCGTCGACATCTACCTGCGGTTGCTGGCTTATGTGCGGCCCTACTGGCGCACTTTCGCCCTCTCGCTGGTCGCCATGCTGGCCCTGGCCGGCACCGAGTGGATGCTGCCGGCGCTGCTCAAGCCGCTCATCGATCGCGATTTCGATGCCGTCGCGGGCGAGCTGGTTTTTACCACCCCGGCCCTGCTGGTCGGGTTGTTTCTGCTGCGTGGCGTGTTGAGCTATGTCTCGACGGTTGCGCTGAACTGGGTATCGCAGCGCACGATCATGGATTTGCGCGCCGCCATGTTCACCAATCTCGTGCACCTGCCGGCGCCGTTCTTCGACGCCCGCAACGCCGGCGAGCTGATTTCCAAGTTCACGTTTGACGTTACCCAGGTCGCCCAGGCCACCACCCGGGTAGTGACCGTGATGGTCAAGGACTCGGCCGTCGTCATCGTGCTGCTGGGTTACCTGCTGTACCTGAACTGGCGTCTGGCGGCTTTCCTGTTGCTGTTCGCGCCGCCGGTGGCGCTGATTGTGCGGCGCGTATCGAAACGTATGCGCGCCATGAGCCGGCGCCTGCAGGACTCGATGGGCGATATCAACCAGGTTGCCGAAGAGGCGGTGCGGGGACACCGCGAGATCAAGGTTTTCGGCGGCTACGACTACGAACAGCAACGTTTCCACGGCGCCATCAACAAGGCGCGCAGCTCGCACATGAAAGTCGTCAACAGCAGCGCCATGCTGGTGCCGCTGATCCAGTTCATCGTCGCGGTCGGCATTGCCGTGATGATCGTTTTCGCGCTGCTCGATGCCACCGGCGGCGGCATGACGCGCGGTGATTTCATCGCTTTCGTGACCGCCACCGCGCTGTTGTTGTCGCCGATCAAACGCATCGCCGCGGCCAACGAATTTCTGCAGCGTGGCCTGGCCGCGGCGGAGTCGGTGTTCGGCCTCACCGATGCCGTGCCCGAAGCCGACGACGGCGCCTGTGCCGATGCCGTGCTGGGCGCGATCGAGTTCGAGGATGTCAGCGTCCACTACGGCGAACGGATCGCGCTCGAGCAGGTCTCGTTGAGCGTGAAACCGGGCGAAAGTGTTGCCCTGGTCGGGCGCTCGGGTGGCGGCAAGACCACGCTGGTCAACCTGGTGCCGCGTTTTTATCAGCCGTCGTCCGGCCGCGTGTTGATCGACGGCCGGCCGCTCGCTGACTACGCGCTGACGGCGCTGCGCGCGAGCATCGCCTACGTCGGGCAGAACGTGGTGTTGTTCAACGACACCATATTCAACAACATCGCCTATGGTGCTCCCGGCCGCTGCGAACGCGCCGAGATCGAACGCGCCGCTGAACGGGCCCAGGTCATGGCCTTCGCCGCCGAGCTGCCGCTCGGCCTCGACACGGTGGTCGGCGAAAATGGCGTGCGCCTGTCCGGCGGCCAGCGCCAGCGCGTGGCGATCGCGCGGGCGTTGTTGAAAAACGCGCCGATCCTGATCCTCGACGAGGCCACCGCGGCACTCGACAACGAGGCCGAAAGGCTCGTGCAGCAGGCCCTGGAAGTGCTGCGCGCGGGACGCACGTCGCTGATCGTCGCGCACCGCTTGTCGACCATCATCGAGGCCGATCGTATCGTCGTGCTCGAAGGTGGTCGAGTGGTCGAGAGCGGCGTTCACGAACAGCTGCTGGCCGCCGGCGGCGCTTATGCGCGGCTCTACAACGCTGGCTTTGACGAAGGCTTGTAGTGGCGTTGTGCGGCTGAAGCGATACGCCGACCGCCCTCGGATTATCGCCGCCGCGGTCGAAAGCGCCGCACGCGGCGACGCAGCGGCGCGCTGTCGAGCTTGACGCGGCCATAGCGGGCCTGGGTATACAGGCGCGTGATGGCGCTGACCTCGGCGGCCAGATCGGCGCGCGCCAGCATCACGCGCCGAGCGTAGGCACGCGGCGCCTCGCTGGCGCCACGCGGCAGGCCGAGGCGGGCGAGCTTGGCGCAGAAACTGAGCCAGGCCTGCTGGACCGGATCGGCCTGGCGCCGCTCGGCGCGGATCACAAGTCCGGCCAGGGCCAGCGTCAGCGCCGCGAGGGTCAGCGTCAGGGCCATGACGAGGTTGCCGTAGTCCCAGTCCTCGAGGCCGAATTCTTCCAGCAGGCGCTGCTGGCGCTGCGGCGAATAACCCAACACCCATTGATTCCAGCCGTAAGTGATGGCGTCAATGGAATTGCGCATACGCGCCCACAGCTCGCCGGCGAAGCCGTCGCGGTCGATGGCCGACAGGCCGGAGCGCCGCGGCATCAGGGTGTCGATGCCGAGCGAGACCCGCTCCGGGGCCACCGCCGCGGTGGGGTCGACGCGGATCCAGCCGCGTTCGGGGTGAAACACCTCGGCCCAGGCATGCGCGTCGCGCTGGCGTACGACGAGGTAATCGCCGACATCGTTGTACTCACCGCCCTGGTAACCGGTCACGACGCGGGCCGGAAGCCCCGCTGCGCGCATCAGCACCACGAATGCGCTGGCGAAATGCTCGCAGAAACCTTCGCGGGTGGCGAACAGGAAGTCGTCGACCGCGTCGTTGGGCAGCACCGGCGGGGTCAGGGAGTAGTAGAACGCGTTGGCGGCGAAGTAGCTCAGCGCCGCGTTGACGATCGCCTCCGGGCTCGTCGCTTCGTCACGCCAGCGCTGGCCGAGGGCGCGCGCGCGGGGGTGCCAGCCACTCGGCAGGGCAAGCGCAGCGCGTCGTTCATGCGCGCTCAGTTCGCGGATGCGGTAATCGACCACTGAACTCAAGTCGTAATTCAGACGCCGCCGCACGCGCCGCGGCGCAACCAGGCTGTGGTCGCTGGTACGCCGGGCATCGGCGTTGATGGCGGTGACCATCTCCAGGCCCAGCAGCCAGCGCATGCGGTGAGCTTCCAGCGTTACGGTGTAATCAAATACCGGCCCGAGGCGCTCGATCGAGCCCGGCGGTCCGTCGCCGACATCGCCGCTGGTCCAGGTCTCGCCGTCGGTAGTCCACAGCACCGGGCCGCGCCAGTAGCGGTCCCTGGCGCGCGGTTCGTCGCCGTGAAAACGCACTCGAAAAGCAATTTCGTTGGACACCCCGAGACGCGCGATCTGCCCGACGCGCATTTCTTCGCTCAAGCCGGTGACGCCGTCAAAGGCGTCCTGCGGCAGGCCCCACAACGGGCCCGGGATCCGTGGAAAAAGGAAAAAGCTGACTACCATCAACGGTATCGCCTGCGCGGTGATCAGCGCCGCGAGGCGCATCATCTGGAAGTTGCTGCGATACCTGGTTGGGGTGTTGAACTGGATCAGCACCGCGGTGACGAGCACCACCAGGCCGAACATGTACAGCGCCGTGGCCATGGTCTGGGAATAAAAAAAGTTTGTTACCACGAGGAAGTAACACAGGAATGCGACGACGTAATAATCGCGCCCCGAACGCATTTCAAGCAGCTTCAGGCCGAGCAGCGCCGCCAGCAGTTCGACACCGGCTTCGCGACCGAGTTGACCGTGGTAGGCGATATACACGGCGATGAACGCACTGACCGCGACCACCTGCTTGGCCACCCACAGCCACGGATGCTGACGGTCGGGCAGCGGCATGCGCTGCATGGCGCCGAGTATGCGCCACAGCGCGGCGCCGATGAACGCGATACTGAGCAACAACGGAAAGCGCGGCATGTGCGGCGCCAGGCCGAGCAGCAATGCGAACGCGACCCAGGTCACCTCGCGCGGTGACAACCCCACCGTATTCATGTCGGTTCGCGGTACAGGGCGAGCACCGCCAGGATCCGGTCGCGGTGTTGGCCGCCGCGTTCGCAGCCGATGTGCGTGCCGGGGATATCGATCCCGTAGCGCAGGCCACGCCGCTCGGCTTCGAGCACCCAGGCGGTGAGTTGTGACAGACGCGCCTCGAGGCCGGCGACAGTGCCGAGCGCGGACCAGTTCAGCATGAGCTCGGTCGCGGCCTGGCCGTGGAAACGTTTGACCATCAGGTTCTGCGCCTTGGCCAGGGTTTTCCACGCGATCGCGCGCACCGGGTCGCCCGGTCGGTAGCGCTGCATACCGGCAAACTCGTCGGCCCCGCTGGTGGTCGAGACGGCATTGCCGCTGGCCGCGACGGCGCCGAACGGCAGCGGCAGCGTGCCGCGCGGATACGGGTACACCAGGCACGTCGCGTTGCTGTCGAAATAGGCCCAGGCGCGCAGGATGCCGAGTGGGTAGACGGTGTCCAGCGCGATACGTTCGAGGGCCAGGCGTCCGCGCCGCTCGGCCGGCACGGCCACCGCGGCCGCGGCGTTGGAGTTGGCATCGATGCTGAACTGGGTTTCAAAGCGACGCAGGTAGCGGCGTTGCTGGCGACTGGTGTCGCCCGGCCAGCGCTTCAGGACCAGGGCCAGGCGCGAACGCGGCGCGGGGTTATCTATCAGGCAGTCAAACAGTGCCGTCTCGCCGACGAATACCGGACTCGCGCGCGCGCCGATGAAGCGCAGACCCACGAGGTTGCGGTAGGTATGCAGCATGACGACCAGGAACATGCCGCCGAGCAGAAAAGCGAGCAGGTAGCCGAGCGCGTTGTCGTAGTTGATCGCGCCGAGCAGGATGATCAGCAGCATCAACGCCAGGGTGAATCCGGCGCGGCTGGGGAAAATGAAGACGCGACGACGGTCGAGCTGTTGAGCGGTTGCCGTGGATAGTACCGCCGCCGGCGCGTTCACGGCACGGGCACGGCGCTGAGCAGGGTGTTGGCGATGAAATCGGCTTCGTGGACGCGCTCGTCGAGCGCCGGGCGCAGGCGATGACTGGCGACCGCGGGCAGGACTTCCTGGATATCGTCGGGCAGCACGTGGGTGCGGCCGGCGGTCAGGGCCCAGGCGCGCGCGGCGCGGATCAGCGCGAGCCCCGCGCGCGGCGACAGGCCGACCGGAAACACGCCGGCCTGACGGCTGTAGGCGATCAGGTCCTGGACGTAGTCGAGCAGCGGATCGGAAACGTGCACCTGTTCGACCTGCGCCTGCAGGTCGAGCACTGCGTTGATCTCGAGCAGCGGTTCCAGATCAGCCAGCAGGGTACGGCGGTCAGCGCCGGTCAGCAGCGCACGTTCGGCGGCGCGGTCCGGGTAGCCCAGCGACAGGCACATCAGAAAGCGGTCGAGCTGCGACTCCGGCAGCGGGAAGGTGCCGACCTGCTCCAGCGGGTTCTGTGTGGCGATGACAAAAAACGGGCGCGGCAGCACGTGGGTATGGTTCTCGATCGTGACCTGCTGTTCTTCCATCGCTTCAAGCAGGGCGCTCTGCGCGCGCGGGGTAGCGCGATTGATTTCGTCGGCGAGTACGACGTTGGTAAAAATCGGGCCGCGATGAAAAGTGAAATCGCCGCGTTCGCGGTTGTACACATACACGCCGGTGACATCGGCCGGTAGCAGGTCGGAGGTGAACTGCACGCGCTGAAAACCGAGTCCAAGCAGCCGTGCAAGCAGGTGCGCCAGGGTAGTTTTGCCAACCCCGGGCATATCCTCGATGAGCAGGTGTCCGCCGGCCAGCAGGCAGGTCAGCGCCAGGCGGATTTCCCTGGATTTGCCGAGCACGATCTGCGCCGCGCGCGCAATCAGCGCCTCGGTCTGGCTGTGGCTGTCGGCAGCACTGGCAAGGACGCGGTTTCGATTTTCGGTGACGCTCAACGTGTTTCTCGTCAACTGGCCGGTCATGGGTCAGTGGATCGCGCGGCATTGCCGCCATGTTAGATGGATTGCCGCACTGTTTGGCGACACGGGTGGCGGTTAATTCGTGCCGTTGCCAACGGCTCGCCAGCCGCCGTTGCGTTCAGTTTGCGGGCGTCGCGGCGTGTGGCTCAGCTTAACCAAGGCGCAGTGCCGGCGCGAGGGCCTGCGCCACTAAACTGTAGATTACGGGACGCCGCACCAGGTCGGGAAAAGGTATGGATAAATACGATTTCGTTGTCATCGGCAGCGGCCCGGCCGGCCAGCGCGCGGCCATTCAGGCTGCCAAGCTGGGACGCTCGGTGGCGCTGATCGAGCGTTCGTTCAACATCGGCGGGGCCTGCGTACACACCGGCACGATCCCGAGCAAAACCCTGCGCGAGGCGGTCCTCTACCTGTCCGGATGGCGCCAGCGCGGTTTCTATGGACGCAGCTACCGGGTCAAGGAACGCATCACCGCCGAGGATTTGACCCAGCGTCTGGATATCACCGTACGCCACGAAATCGAAGTGCTGATGCACAAGCTGCACCGTAATTTCGTCGACACCATCGCCGGCAGCGCGACCTTCGAATCCCCGCACCGCCTGCGCGTCGCCATCAATGACGAAGAATCGCGTCACATCGAGGCCGACAAGATCCTCATCGCGACCGGTTCACGCCCGGCGCAGCCGGCCAACATCCCGACCGGGCGTCCGAATATCGTCGACAGCGACAATATCCTCACCATATCGGATCTGCCGCGCACCCTGGTCGTGGTCGGGGCCGGCGTGATCGGCGTCGAGTACGCCTCGATCCTGAGCGCACTGGATATCGAGGTCACCCTCATCGACGGGCGCGACCAGGTGCTCGGTTTCCTTGATCGCGAAATCGTCGACGAGTTTACCCACCATCTGCGCGACCGTGGCGTCAATGTCCGCCTCGGCGAAACGGTTGAGTCGATCGACGTGGTCGATGACAAGAACCTCGTCGTGCACCTCGCCAGTGGCAAACGCGTGCGCGCCAACATGGCGCTGTTTGCGTCCGGACGGCAGAGCAACACCGACCAGCTGCAGCTCGAAAACGCCGGGCTGGGGGTCGACGAACGCGGCCGTCTGCGGGTGGACGAGTTTTTTCGTACCGAGGTCGAACACATCTACGCGGCCGGCGACGTGATCGGTTTTCCGGCGCTGGCCTCGACCTCCATGGAGCAGGGTCGCCAGGCCGGCGCGCATGCCTTTAACCACCCCATCAGTCAGGACAAGAAAGCGCTGTTTCCGTTCGGCATTTACGCGGTACCGGAAATGAGCGTGGTCGGCCAGACCGAAGAAGAACTGCGCGTCGCCGGGGTACCCTACGAGTCCGGCATCGCGCGCTTTCGCGAAACTTCGCGCGGGCAGATCCTCGGTCTGCGCGAAGGGCTGCTCAAGATCCTCGTGCACCTCGACGACCAGCGTGTGCTCGGCGTACACATCGTCGGCGAAGGCGCCACCGAACTGATCCATATCGGCCAGGCGGTTCTGGCCCACGACGGCAAGCTGGAGTTTTTTGTCGACGCGGTGTTCAACTATCCGACCCTCGCCGAAGCCTACAAGATCGCGGCGCTGGACGCGTGGAACAAGCTGCGCGCCTGATCTCCGATCAGTTGCCGCCGGCTACCGCCATGCGCTCGAGCAGGATCGAGCCGGTCCGCACATTGAGCGTTTCGTCGACATCGGCGCCGGTTTCGACGATGGAACCGAGCATGTCCCTAAGGTTGCCGGCGATGGTGATCTCTTCGACGGCGTGGGCAATTTCGCCGTCAACGATCAGAAAGCCGCTCGCGCCGCGCGAATAATCGCCGGTCACGCCGTTCACACCAAAGCCCATGAGATCGGTGATCAGCAGGCCGCGATCGATGCCGGCGATGATCTGCTCGGCGCTGCGCGTGCCGGCGCTCAGGACCAGGTTATGCGCGCCGCCGGCGTTGCCGGTCGGGGTGCGGCCGAGCCGCCGCGCCGCATAGGCGCCGAGCAGGTAGTTGCACAGGCGACCGTCCGCAACCACGCGCTTGTCCTGCGTCGCGATCCCGTCACTGTCGAACGGCGCGCTGCCGATAGCACCGGCGATGCGCGGCCGCTCGTCGAGGTTGAGGTTTGACGGCAGTACCTGCTCGCCGAGGGCGTCGAGCAGGTACGACGCGCGCCGGTACTGCGCGGCGCCTGAAACAGCGCTGACCAGGTGGCCGATGAGTCCCGCCGCGAGGCGCGGTTCGAACAGCACCGGCAACTCGCAGGTGCCAATTTTTTTTGCCCCGAGTTTGGCCACGGTACGAGCCGCGGCCTTGCGCCCGATCGCCTCGACGTCCTCGAAGCGGCGCGCGTCGCGGCCGCTGTTGTACCAGTAGCCGCGCTGCATCGCGCCGTCCGTGCCGGCCGCGATCATGACCGCGCTGACGCCGTGGCGGGTGCCGCGGTAGGCGCCGTGAAAGCCGTGGCTGTTGGCCATCGCGCGCACACCGCGGTAGCGGTTGACGCTGGCGCCATCGGATTGCTTGAGGCGCTTGTCGCTGGCCAGGGCCGCGCGCTCCATATCGATCGCTAGCGCGATGGCCTGGTTGGCGTCGATCGCCCAGGGGTGATCGAGATCGAGATCGGGAACGTCGCTACACAGGTATTCGGCCGCGGGCAGGCCGGCATATTCGTCGCGTTCGCCGTGCTCGGCGATGAGTCGCGCCGCGTCGACGGTTTCACGCAGCGCTGGGGCGGAGAAATCCGAGTGGTCGTTGCGTTGCCTTTGCGCTTGTCCGTGGTAGACCGTCACCGCGAGCGCCTTGTCACGTTCGTGCTCGATCGACTCGAGTTCGCCGTTGCGCACCCTGACCGACAGACCGCCGCCCCCGCAACCGCCGCCTCGATGCGCTCACCCCGCCGCGGCTTCGATGAGCTGATCCATCGCGGTCGAGCACCGCGGGCGTCGCATCGATTGCGGTCGGGGTTCGGATCTCGCTTCATTCCGCTGTTCATTGCTAACGAGGCGATTGCCGGTCGCTTTGGACGTGCTGTGCACGCCGGACGGCGCGCGGCTCGGATAAAGACCTTTCCGCTCCCGTCACGAGCGCCCGACCGCCACCGCCGTTCCGCATGACCAACAGACCCCATCCTCGATTCGCTCAACGACGCCCAGCGTGCCGCCGTGACCGTCGCGGCGCCGCAGGCGCTCGTGCTCGCCGGCGCCGGCAGCGGCAAGACGCGCGTGCTCGTGCACCGGATCGCGTGGTATCTCGATACCGGGCAGGCGCTGCCGAAAGGCATCCTCGCGGTAACGTTTACGAACAAGGCGGCGGCGGAAATGCGGGCGCGCATCGAAAGCCTGATGCGGCGACCGGTCGGCGGTATGTGGGTGGGTACGTTCCACGGTATCGCCCACCGCCTGCTGCGCGCGCACTGGCGCGAAGCGAAGCTGCCGGAGCAGTTCCAGATCATCGACAGCGAGGATCAGCTGCGGGTCGTGAGGCGCACCCTGCGCGCGATGAATCTCGAAGAGAGCGAATGGCCGGCGCGGGAAACCCAGTGGTATATCAACGCGCGCAAGGACGACGGCCAGCGCCCGGCAGCATATCGACGACGACGGCGACCTGACGCTGCGCACCCTGATCGATGCCTACCAGGCTTACGAAGAAGCCTGCGCGCGCGGGCTGGTCGATTTCGCCGAGTTGCTGCTGCGCGCGCACGAGCTGTGGCGCGACACGCCGGGCTTGCTGCGCCATTACCGCGAGCGCTTCTGGCACGTGCTCGTCGACGAATTCCAGGACACGAACACGCTGCAGTACCTGGCTGCGCAGCTCGTCGGCGACGACGGCAACCTGTTCGTCGTGGGCGACGACGACCAGTCGATCTCGCAGCTGGCGCCGAGGTCGAAAACATGCAGCGTTTCCGCGCTGATTACCCGACACGAGCTTATCCGCCTGGAACAGAACTACCGCTCGACGGGCAACATCCTGAACGCGGCGAACGCCCTGATCGCAACAACTCCGACCCGCCTCGGCAAGGAGTTATGGACCGATGGCGCGCCGGTGGAGGCGATCACGCTCTACGGCGGCTCAACGATCTGACGAGCGCTTCGTGGTCGACTCTCGCGCCGTGGCGGCGCGAGCACGGCGGGCGGCTGTCGGAATGCGCCCTGCTCTACCGCGTCAGCGCGCCTGCGGGTGCTGGAAGACGCGCTCAGGCAGCCTGATCGAAGGCACCGTGCGCGGCGGCCTGCTCGACGAGCGCGTCAACCGCGACTACGACGTGCGGCTGGCGGACGGCATCGACGACGCCGAACGACAGCCAACGCCGACAAGTACTGGACAACAGCCTGAAGAAGTGCAGGCGGTGGCGCGACGCGAGCGCACCACCTTGCAGTTGCACCGACGAAACACGAGAACCTGTACCGTGCACTCGGTGCGCTACAGCGGCCTGTTGATCCCGACGGACCGTGGCGAGCGTATTCCGCCAACTGGCGCCTGATCTACGAACCGCCTATGGCAGGACGGCGATGAGCACCAGATCAACATTGGGTGCTGGGCGCATGAACGTGATCGACCTGCATCGAGAATCTCGACCAACGGCGACCGCGGCACGCGATTTCACCCGCGCGCCCGAAGACGAGGATGTGCCGCTGCTGGCGGCGTTCCTCACCCACGCCGCCCTCGAATCGGGCGAAGACAGGTCGATGCCTACGCCGACAGCGCGGCGCTGATGGACCCCGGCATTCGGCGAAGGGCCATTTCCCCAGGTTTTTCCGAACAACGAAGAAGGTCTGCTCAACCGTTCCAGCGAGACCCGGCCCGGCTCAATACAACCGTCAGCCGCTACGTCGGGATTCCATTGCAGCGATGCGCAACCGACATCACCCATCGACCTGCATATGCCTGCACGGCTCCGACCTACGGCGAATACGTGAACCAACCAGCTACGGC
>CALOBG010000095.1:0-3259 GCA_942490995.1 uncultured Gammaproteobacteria bacterium | reverse complement strand
GACGAACTCCACGTCTACGGAAGTGCCTTCTATCCGTTCGTCATGTATGTCGCAGCGGATGCCGTTCCTTCGCAGCAGTTCCTGTGCCGCATCGAGGCACCCACGCGGAAGCCCGATGTGCTGGGGAAAGTTTTCAGCACAGCCGATGACTCTAGGCTTGTCCCAAACCGACATGCGCATGGCCTGCGCCCGGTAGAATTCCGGATTCTGAAAAGCTGCGAGGCGAATCAAGCGGTTGGTGAGTGGTTGAGTTAGTTGCGCCTTATCGAAATAGACGAGGTTCGCCAAGGTGACGGTGAGCGCCTCTGGCAATGGTCCAGTGAGCGATCCGCTGTTCGGCGCCGGACGCTTCCATGGCGTTGCGAGGCCCTCGTCGTCGGTAAACGTGACATCGAGGGGGTGCATGGGGCCGGTGGCGCGCAGGAGCGCCGGCTCAATATCCATCGGCGACATCGGCTCGACCATGGCTAGGAAGGCCCATTGGTCGGGATAAGCATCGAGGTCGTCATCGACGAAAACACTATGATCGGCCTCGCGGGGCTTCTTCTGCAACGGCAGGGCAATCAGGCTGCCGAAGCCACCCTTGGGCATGGTGTCCTGGTTCGGAAACAGTCGGTCGTATGATGTCAGGCTGAGTTGCCGGGTACGGCTGCACGTGTGACTGATGATGGCCGTACCCAAACGTCTGGCATCGCGCGCCGGCACCGCAGTCGTGAAGAAAATCCATGCATGTGCTCCGTTTCCCGACCGTGAAATCTCCAGTGCGACGGGCACATCCAATTCGCGACAGGATTGAACAAAGGCTTTGGCGTCCGCGCGCCATTCGGCCTTGTCAAAGTCGACGGCGAGAAAATGGCAGGTGTCGTCCGGCAGGAGAGGGTAGACGCCAATTGTCTTCTCACCAGCAAGATGGCTGTAAACGGCCACATCCGATACAGGTATCAACGCACGATTGCCGCAATCGGCACACTTGATACGTGGCTTCTCGCAGATACCGGCACGCCACTCGTTGGCGCACGCCGGGGCGTAGCCTGACTTGCCAGTCCTCGCGCTTTCCCAGCGCACCGAATGCACATCGGTACGACCCCGAAACAAGCGGCGAAACAACGCGATCTTCTCCGCTGTCGAGAGGTTGGATGGTTCGGATGGTGGAGATGCTGATGGGGTGGTAGGCGTCGGATCGTGCCGCCAATCGATGTCGTGCGATTCGAGCAGGGCGATCAGACGTACGTTTTCGGCTCGTAACCTTGTCAGCTCGTCGGATTCGTTCGACATCGAGCCAGTTCTCCACCTGCAAACCGATATCTACTCGCAGCACCTGATACGAACCCTCGGATCATACGCCCTGATCCAAAAGGATTTGTTTCAGGCCCAGTGTAGACCTGGCGCGTTGTCATGCAAGACTTTCTTGGGTCGGGGCGAGTTGCGGTGCTGTACTGAACGGCCGCCTAGGGTGGGGCTTAAACTGCGCGAATGGAAATCACACTGACTGGCTCGGGACAAGAAAAAGGCCGCGTCGTGAGCGGCCTTTCGGTTTCTAACTATATGTTTTTATCACTAAAAACTGGTGGAGGCGGCGGGAGTCGAACCCGCGTCCGCAAGTCGTCCGCCGTCGGATCTACATGCTTAGCCGACTCTATTAATTTAACTGACTGCTACCCGAACGGCAGGGACAACAATCAGCGATTTCGGTGTGTTTTAACAGTGTCGCCCCGAACAAGCTTCACGTGCGATCTTGTGAGATATGACGCCTGATACTGAACGCACAAGCACGGCTCCAGTCAGACGGCACCCTACTGGGTTTTAAGCAGCGAGTGCGTAGTTGTCGTCGTTGGCAACTAAGTTTTTTGCAGTTGGATTTACGAGGGATACTGCCCCTCGGCATGCACCTTCGGTTTCGTGACCCACGTCGAAGCCGTGACGCCCCCGAAAGCAGTTGTCGAAGTATACAGACTTCGAGCGGGCAGGGGAGTTCCCCAAGCACAATTGCGGAATGCTTTTGTGGTCAGCGATCTCCGCTCGGCATGTTCGGCGGGCCCGGGTCCCGGGCGGCGCGGCGGCCGGAACCCGACCTGCGCACCGCCCTACGTGGCCCCGGACTTATGGTCCGCTTGTCGAGACCAGCACGTTGGCATCAGCCCGACCGGCCAGCGCGGTCGGGTCACCACCGCGCTGCAACGCGAACGCGAGATCGCGCTGCGCCCCGCCCGCGTCGCCCAATAGCTCGCGGACAACACTCCGGTTTGCATAGGCAACCCAGCGTTGCGGCGTGATAGCGCCCGCCGGTCGGCGTGTTGACACCGGCTGGTGCGTGATGGCGCGACTGCATGCGCGTTCGGCTTCCGCAAGGCGGTCCCGCAAGGCATAGGCTGCACACAAATTCACCAGATCGTGATAGCCGTAGTCGACGAATTTGCTTCGGCCGCCGCGGATCACCCGTTCGTAGTGACCGTTGCGCATGGCGGCACTGGTGCCCGCGCCGGCGAAGCTGAAAATTTTCAAAATCTCGGGTGAGTTTTCGCCGGCGCTCGCATGAGCGGCGAAGCCGAACAGGATTGACAGCACGCAGGCCGCGGCTGGGCGACGTATTGTTGAGCTGATTGGATGATTCATGGCGCTTCTCCTCGCTGCTGAATAGATCGATGCCGGGGAACCCGCTTGCGCGTTTACCTTTGGCATTGCCGATACTGGAGGTGTGCGCCACCCTGCGATGTATCAATTGACACAACTGAACCGTCATCACTCGCGGCGGCCGGTTGCGCTCGCGGGTTTACCGGGCAGTATGAAGTGCAGGTCTGGCTGCGACGTCGGTGCGATCAGGGCGTTTGCCCCGCGTGAAGCTCCGCTAGCGCGAATACCGTGTTCGGCTTCCAGGCGAGATGCTATCGGCACCCGACGACGGTGCGTCGGCAGCCGCCGGCCGCTCCGCGCCGAGGTAAGCGGTCAAATGGACCTCAAACACATAGTCCGGCGCCGAAAGGGCGACAACCTGGAAGCCGACCGTACTCGGGTAAGCAGCGCCCGCGTCGTCGTAGAACTTCTGTCGTACCGGCGCGCCTTTCCAGTATTCGTCGTAGTTAGCGATATACAGTGCTTCGCTGACGACGTGACGAGCGTCGGCGCCATGTTGGGCAAGCAGCTGGCGAATGTAGCCGTAAATCACTTCAGCCTGTTTCAGGCCGTCGTTCGGGGCGATGGTTGAGCCGTCGTCATCGCGCATCGCAACGATACCGCCGATGAACAGGAAATCGCCGGCACG
>CALOBG010000094.1:0-22544 GCA_942490995.1 uncultured Gammaproteobacteria bacterium | reverse complement strand
CGCGCAGGCAACTTCGCAGACATTGCATTCGGTACATTGATTGCGCAGCGCGAACAGCTTTTCGCCGACATTGGGCACCGCTTCGCCGGGCGCGAACCGGGTCGCGCCGGTGACCAGTTCTTTTTGCCGTAGTAACGCGTTCGAAGCCATAATCCCGTTCCTGTTCAGCGGCGAGTGGGGCGCGCGCTACAATGCTCGAGCAGTGAGCGAACGCACTAGTTATCCACAATCATAGGCAAATTGGACCACGGGATCACGGCATGAGTAACGACATCACCTGCTGGCTGGACCATCCCGAGCACGGCGAGCTGCCCGCCCGCAGGCTTGTCGAGTGTGTATTCGCGCTGGCGCCGAACGGACGCATCCTGCATTTCCATGTCGAACAAGTGGAAATCGAGGACCGCGAGAATGAGCGCCACTTCCGCCTCAACAGCGCCGCGCCGGCCGCCGAGCGCGCCCGCTGCCAGGTTATTCCGCCGTTCGTAACCGCCTTTCCGAAACGCGCCGGCGGGGCGGCCTGAGATGGCTTTCAAAGTCATCAGCCCGCAGGGTGCGCTCGAGCGTATCGGCAGCGACGGCGACGCGACCTACGTCGATGTCCGCACCGTCGCCGAATTCGCCCAGGGTCGCCCCAAGGGCCGCGCGCTCAATGTTCCGATCGAGTTCTACCACCCCAAGACCGGCGCCACGCATAACAACGAGGCGTTTGTGCTGGTGATGAACCACGCCGCCGGCGCCGACAGCACGCTGATCATCGGCGCCGACGATGGTGAACGCGCCGCGCAGGCGGCGGCGGTGCTTGAAGCCGAGGGCTACAGCGCGGTGGAAATCATGCTCGGGGGACTGCCCAAATGGCAGGCCGCGGGGCTGCCGGTCACCGGCGATAATCGCGACGGGGTGAGCTACGCCTCGCTGTTGACCGCCGCGCGGCGCGCTAAATAACTAACGGCAGCCTAAAACCCCCCCCCCCTTTACACCAGTAACCCGGTCTCGCCCGCGCCTGCGCCCGACTCTTCGCTACGTTTTTCACCACCCTGTTGTCGGCTGGTGAAAACGCCGCGGAGGTCGTGCGCGGCGTTGCGGACTCGGCAGCCGTTCTTCATTTACACCAGTAACCCGGTCCTCGTCTCGCCCGCGCCTTGCGCCTGACCTTCCGGCTCACGTTTTTCACCACCCTGCTAACGGTCGGCTAGAATTCTATTGGTTCTGGCCGGCGCTGCCATCGGACCATGGCGCAGGTTTTTCGAACTTTCGCCGTGGCGGGCATTGCGCTTCGATACGGTGTCGTTCTGATTGGTGACGCTGCCTGAGCCGATCAAACGCTTGACCGGTGTCGCGGCCGGGGTTTTGCCGGCGTCGATGCCGGCCTTCTCGCACAACTCGCCCCAGGTCTCAAAGCGCTCCGACATGCGGTGCACGACCTCGACGGTCTGGCCGTTGGCTTCGCAGTGATACTCGTACATGGGCATGTTGAAATCCTCATCAGGCGCGGGGCGAATCGCGCGCATTATAGATCGGCGCAGCGGGTCGCGGCAGCAGGCCGGCCTCCCTGTGTCCGCGCCGCCGCGGCTCGGGTTCAGATCAGCGCAGCGACGTTGACGCCTGACATGGCAAAACGTGACACTGCCTGAGGCGAACCCATCGCACACGGAGCCTACCGCATGAACACCACTTCCGAGGCCGCGCTCAGCACGGATGCCGGCTGGCAGCGCCGTTACACCATCGTCGGCCTGTGCGTGCTCGCCGCTTTCGTGTGTTACATCGACCGCGTCAATATTTCGGTCGCCGTGATCGGCATGCAGGAGGAATTCGGCTGGTCCGAAACCACCAAGGGCCTGGTGCTGTCGTCGTTCTTTATCGGCTACATGCTGTTCATGGCGCCGAGCGGCTGGCTGGCCAACCGCCTGGGCGGCAAAATCGTGCTCGGCGTCGCGGTCGCGTGGTGGTCGATTTTCACCATTGTGACCCCGGCCGCGGCCATGCTCGGGCTGCCCATTTTGATCATCGCCAGGATCGCGATGGGCCTCGGCGAAGCGGCGATGTTCCCGTCCGCCTACAACCTGTACGGCCGCTGGGTACCGCCCAACGAACGCTCGCGGGCGGTGTCGCTACTGATCGGCGGGATCCCGCTCGGCACCCTGTTCGCATTGCTCACCACCGGCTGGCTGGTCGAAACCTATGGCTGGGAAAGCGTGTTCTACACCTTCGGCCTGGTCGGCATCGCCTGGTGCGCATTGTGGTTCATGCGCGCACACAACGATCCGGCCACCGATCCGCGCTGCCCGCCGGACGAGCGCGCGATGCTCGCCAGCCACGCGCCGACGCCTAAACCGAGCCAGGCGATCCCGTGGAAACAGATGTTCACGACCCCCGCCATCATCGCGCTGATGGTCAACCATTTCTGCTCCAACTGGGTGCTGTACATGCTGCTTGCGTGGCTGCCGAGTTACTTCCGCAGCACGCTGGACTTAAGCATCATCAACGCCGGGATTTTTTCCGCCGCGCCGTGGCTGACGATGTTCATCGTCGGCAATCTCGGCGGCCTGGCCGCCGACCGTATGGTCAAAGGGGGAATGTCACTCACCGCGGTGCGCAAAACCATGCAGTGCACCGGCCTGCTCGGTTCGGCGGCGTGCCTGCTGGCGGTTCAGAACGTGACCGAACCCTACCTGGCGTTGACCCTGATGTGCGGCGCGCTCGGCATTGCGGCGCTGACCTGGTCCGGTTTTGTGCCCAATCACCTCGACATCGCACCGCGCTACGCCGACGTGCTGATGGGGATCACGAACACCTTCGGCACCGTCCCCGGCATTATTGGCGTGGCCATCACCGGCTGGCTGGTCGACACCACCGGCACCTATGCCTCGGCGTTCATGCTGTGTGCGGCGGTGAATATCTTCGGTGCGGTGGTGTGGCTGTTTTTTGCCACCGCCGAGCGGGTCATCGACTGAGCGGGCAGCATCGGGCACTGGTCGCGGGGCGGCGAAGTTTGCTACCTTTGCCGCCACCAGCGGTGCCGCCCGGCTTTCGCGCTATCTCAACAAACAGCACCCTTGAGGAGAACTTATCGTGGCAGAAGCCTACATTATCGACGCCGTGCGCAGCCCGACCGGCAAGCGCCGCGGCTCACTACAGGACATTCATCCGGCCGACCTCGGCGCCCATGTCATCAAAGCGCTGGTCGAACGTAACCCGATCCCGGACAACGAGTACGACGACGTCATTTTCGGCACCATCGATGCGGTCGGCCCACTGGCCGGTGACGTCGCGCGGACCTGCTGGCTGACTGCCGGCTACAGCGAGGACGTGCCCGGGGTGACCATCGACCGCCAGTGCGGCTCGTCGCAGCAGTCCGTCCACTTCGCTGCCCAGGCAGTGATGTCGGGGGTCAACGATGTCGTCATCGCCGGCGGCGTGCAGATCATGACCAAGATCCCGATCGGCGCGTCGGCGCAGGCCGCCGGTGCCTTCGGTTTCAAAGACCCCTTCACCGACTCCGAAGCCTGGGTTGCGCGCTACGGCGACGATCCGCCGACGCAGTTCAAAGGCGCGCAGATGATGTGCGACAAGTGGGGATTCTCACGCAAGGATCTGGAAGTCTATTCGCTGGAATCGCACCGCCGCGCGCTGCGCCGCCATCAAGGACGGTCGCTTCGACAAGGAAATCGTGCCGCTGGCAGGCTGCAGCATGGACGAAACGGTGCGCGAAACCTCGCTTGAACAGATGGCCACGCTGGACCCGCTATTCGGACTGAAAAGTATCACCGCGGCGGTTTCGAGCCAGACCTGCGACGCGTCCTCGGCCATGATCATCGCCTCCGAAGCGGCGGTGAAGCGGTACAACCTGAAGCCGCGTGCGCGCATCCACCACATGGCGGTGCGCGGCGAAGACCCGATGATGATGCTGTCGGCGCCGATCTGCACCACGCAGTACGCCCTCAAGCGTGCCGGCATGAGCATGAACGACATCGACCTGGTCGAAATCAACGAGGCCTTTGCGCCGGTGCCGATGGCGTGGCTGAAAGAACTCGATTACGACTACGAAAAAACCAACGTCAACGGCGGCGCCATCGCGCTCGGTCATCCGATCGGCGCGACCGGTACCAAGCTCATGACCACCCTGCTGCACGAACTCGAGCGCAGCGGCGGACGTTATGGCCTGCAGACCATGTGTGAAGGCGGCGGCCAGGCCAACGTCACCATCATCGAGCGCCTCTGAGGCACTTTCTCCATGCTGCATCGCGGGGCTGATTCCCGCGATGCAGCATGATTTCTCCCTCCCCGCCGGCGCGCTGAGCGCTTGCCAGTGCGGCGCCCGCTGCTGCAAGCTGTCGACTTGTCCGCAACCGGCGTCCGCCGCGCGGCGCCGCTCGCCAGGAGGAATCCATCATGACCCAACCCAACGGTGTCCATCACGTCGCGTTCATGACCGCCGACGTCAAATCACAGATCGCATTTTTTTCCGACGTGCTCGGCATGAAGCTCAAGGCGTTGTACTGGATGCACAACGTCGACGGTTATTTCCATGCTTTCATGGAGCTCAACGCCAACTCGTCGGTGGCTTTCGTGTTCGCTCCGGCGGTCAAGGACATCCCGGTCGAGTTCGGGGTCAGCCACGCCGGCAACCCGGTACAACCGTGTGCGCCCGGAGCGATGCAGCACATCGCCTTCAGCGTCACCACCGACGACGAACTGCTGGAAATGCGCGACCGCATCCGCTCGCGTGGCGTGCGCGTGCTCGGCCCGCTCGACCACGGGTTTTGCAAATCGATCTATTTCGGCGGTCCGGAAGACATGGTGCTCGAAGTGTCGACCTCGGCGGCGGCGATCAACGCCGAAGCGTGGATCGATCCCGAGGTCGTGGCGCTGAACAACATCTCCACAGAAGAGCTCGAGGCCTACAAAAACCCGGCGCCGTATCGCAACACCGCCGGTACGCCGGTGGCGCAGCCGCCGGCCGGCACCGGCAAGCCTGAATATACCCAGATGGATCCGGCTTTCGCCGCCGCTTTTGACCTCCCCGATGAAGTGGTGACGCGCGAAATGAGCGAAAACACGCCACCGGTGCAACTCGCCTCGGCGGGCTGACAACCCCGCTACCCGGTCGTCGCCAGGTCGGCGACCGGGCCCGCTCAAGGCGATTCGAGGGTGGCTTTCGCCACCCCGCGCCATCCATTACCATGAATCGATCGCGACCACATGCCGTCGTCGCGCACCCATGGGTAAGCCTGATGAACGATTTGAGATCCATCGCGCTGGTGCTCGTCGCCGGATTACTGGCGAGCAGCGCCGCCAGCGGCGACACGCTGGTCGACGATGCCGCGCTCGCCAATGAGGCCGACACCAGCAACTGGGCCGGCTATGGCCGCACCTACAGCGAACAGCGCTACAGTCCGCTCAAACAAATCAATGCCGGCAACGTCCGCAAACTCGGCATCGAGTGGGCCCTGGACCTGCCCGAAGATCGCTCCTTGACCGGCACCCCGCTGGTCGTCGACGGGGTCCTGTATTTCAACGGCAGCTATAACGTGGTGCGCGCGGTCGATGCCAAAAGCGGCAAGCTCCTGTGGGAGTACGACCCCGATGTCACCACCCACAGCGGCGATCGCCTGCGCATGATGTGGGACTGGAACCGCGGCATCGCGTATTGGAAAGGACGCGTGTTCAATGCCACCATCGATGGCCGTCTGATCGCTATCGATGCCACTACCGGCAAGGCAGTCTGGACCGTACAGACGTTCGATCCGAAACACGCGCTGATCGTCACCGGCGCGCCGAAAGTGTTCCGCGATAAGGTCATCATTGGTAACGGCGGCACCGAATGGGGCCCCGCCCGTGGCTTTGTCACCGCCTACCACACCGACACCGGCAAACAGGCGTGGAAGTTCTACACCGTGCCCGGCAACCCGGCCGACGGTTTCGAAAATAACGCCATGAAAATGGCGGCCAAAACCTGGACCGGCGAATGGTGGGAACACGGCGGCGGCGGCACGGTGTGGCACGGCATCACCTATGATCCGGAGTTCAACCACGTCTACCTCGGCACCGGTAACGGTTCGCCCTGGAACCCCAAAATTCGCAGCCCCGAAGGCGGTGACAACCTGTTCCTGTGTTCGATCGTGGCGCTCGACGCCGACACCGGTGAGTACAAGTGGCACTACCAGACCACCCCCGGCGAAGCCTGGGACTACAACTCCAATATGGACATCATGCTGGTCGATCTGAAGGTTCAGGATCGCACCGCCAAGGTCATCCTGCACGCACCCAAAAACGGTTTTTTCTACATCATCAATCGCGCCAACGGCAAACTGCTGTCGGCCGAAAAATTCGCCAAGGTCGACTGGGCCACACACGTCGATATGAAAACCGGCAAACCGGTCGAGCGCGTCGGCGCGCGCTACGAGGACGGCGAAGAAGAAGTCTGGCCGAGCCCGTTCGGCGCACATAACTGGCACGCCATGTCCTACAACCCGGACACCGGCCTGGTCTACATGCCGGTCATCGAAATGCCGGGTTTCTTCAGTGACAAACACATCGACGTGCAGACCTGGAAATCGCCGTACTTCGCCTTTGATGCCGCGGTTGCGTTCGGCCCCGACTATATTCCCGATGACGCCGGCACCGGCGCGCTGCGGGCCTGGGACCCGTTACACCAGGAACTGGTGTGGGAAGTCCCCCTGCCCGGCGTGTGGAACCCGGGTACGGTGACCACCGCCGGTAACCTCGTTTTCCAGGGCCGCGCCGACGGTAGCTTCTGGGCCTACCGCGCCGATAACGGCGAAGCCCTGTGGCATACCGACCTCGGGGTCGGCATCTCGGCACCGCCGATCACCTATGCGCTGGACGGCAAACAATATGTCTCCATCCTCACCGGCTGGGGCGGTGCGGGCGCCGCCACCCCCGGCTTCGTCGGTTCCCAGCACGGTTGGGATTACGGCGCACATATGCGCCGCCTGGTCACCTTCGCGCTCGACGGCAGCAAGGTCTTGGCGCCGTCACGCGGACCGGTTTATCCGCAGCCGCTGCTGGTGGAAGACTTTGAGGTCGACGACGCGCGCGCCGATCACGGCGCCAAGCTGTATACCGCGGTGTGCATGATGTGCCACGGCGCGGGTGCGGGGGCCGCCGGCGTCGCGCCCGACCTGCGTGCTTCGCCGATGATGCTGTCGGTGGAAACCATGCGCGATATCGTCATTGGCGGTACGCGCCGCGACCGCGGCATGCCGAACTTCCCCGAGTACGGCGACGACGAACTGGTAGCGATCCAGCACTACGTGCGTCGCCAGGCCAACACCCCGGCGCCGTGCAAAGCCTGCCAGGCCGCGCGCAACTGACCGTGAACCCGAGCGCGGGTGCGTGCTGACATGAGCGCGCCCGCGATCATCGCCCCCGACAGTCTCAACGCCGTGAACCTGTTTCGCGGTCTGCCGCTCACCGAGCGCACCGTTATCGCCGCGCGTCTCACCGCCCTGCGCTTTCCGGCCGGTAAACATATCGTCACGCAAAGCGACGCGCGCCAGGATGTGTTTTTTATCCTCAGCGGCTCGGTGCGTGTGATGTTCAACGTCGCCAGCGGCAAAGCCGTGCAGTTTCGCGATCAGCACGCCGGCGAGATGTTCGGTGAGCTGTCCGCAATCGATGGCCAGCCGCGTTCGGCCGAGGTCATTGCGCTCGACGACGTGTTCCTGGCGCGCGCCAACGCCGCCGATTTCCTCGACATCGCGGCCACCCATCCGACCGTCGCGCGGCGCCTGTTTGTTCAGCTCGCGTCGCTGATCCGGCGCCTGAGCGATCGCGTCATCGAATTCTCGAGCCTGGGTGTGAATAACCGCATCCACGGCGAATTGCTGCGCCTCGCGCGCGAACATGTCGAGTCCGGCAACAGCGCCGTGATCAAGCCGGCACCCACCCACGCCGACATCGCTGCCCGGGTCAGTACCCACCGCGAGGCGGTGACCCGCGAACTCACCGCGCTGGCTGCTTGCGGGATCCTCAAGCGCTCGCGCGGACGCCTCGAAATCCTCGATATTGAACGCCTCGAAGCCCTGGTCTCGGACGTCGCCAAAGCCTGATCCGGGGCACCTTGCGGGCACTTCCGGCGATCTCGAGCCGAGTGTGTGATTTCACACAGCGCCCCGCACGGTGCGCGCTTAAGCTTGCTCCCAAGTTCAATCAAGGAGAGCGCAGATGGAAACCATCAAACAGCACCAGGCCGGCCTCAACGCTGTGGTCGTCAGCCTCGCCGTGGTGGCGATGACGACCCTTATCGGCGTGCAGCTCGCCACCGGCCTGCTGGTGCCGATCCTGTAAGTCCGATGCGCCCGTGGTCCCGGTGCGTCAGCGCCGGGACCACGGGGCCCCCCTCCCGCCAACGACCCCTGTTCGCCGGGCCTCCCCAGCCCGGCATCTTTTTTTCTTGTTCAGGTGCTGCACCGCCAGACTGCCGTGTCTGGTGCAGGCCGCCCGCGCACGCGATAATCCTGCCATCAGTCTCCAGCCCAGCTTGCGAAGGAATCTGCCCATGAAGATCGCCTGCTTCCACCTCATGCCGTATCGGGATCTTCCCGACGACTTCGAAAAGAAACACAAATCAGCGTGGTTTTCGCTGCCGTTCAGCGCGGTCGCCGACAGTCGCAAAGTGTCCCAGTACTACAACTGGACGCTGGACGAACTGACGTTTGCCGCGCAGTCGGGCTTCGACGGCGTGTGCACCAACGAACATCACCAGAACGCCTATGGCTTCATGGTCAATCCGAACATGATGGGTGCAGTGCTGGCGCGCGCCACCCGCGGCAGCGACACCGCGATCATCCAGATGGGCGAAACGGCGGTGTTTCTCAACCCGCCGATCCGCGTCGCCGAAGAGTACGCCATGCTCGATTCGATTTCCGAAGGCCGCCTCGTTGCCGGCTTCCCGGTCGGCCTCGGCGGCGATTTCGCCTACAGCTACGGCATGGCGCCGATGGAACAACGCGGGCGCTATTACGAAGCCCATGAGCTGATCAAGAAAGCCTGGACCGCGACCGAGGGCTTTGCCTGGAACGGCAAGTATTTCCAGCTGCCGATGGTCAACATCTGGCCGCAGCCGGTGCAGAAACCGCACCCTCCGATCTGGGTACCTGGCAACGCCAGCCCCAGCACCTGGGACTTCGTTATCAACAACGATTATTCGTACTGCTTTCTGACCTACTTCGGCGCCAAAGGCGCGCAGCACATGGTCGAGGGATTCTGGAACCGCGCCGAAGAACTCGGTCGCGATCGCAACCCCTACCGCATGGGTTTCCTGGTCCCGGTCGGGGTATCGGAAACCGACGCCCAGGCCGAAGCTGATTACGGTCACGCCGCGGAATATTTTTATCACAAGGGTCTGCACCTGCCTGAGCAGCTGCTCGCACCGCCCGGGCACATGACCCATTCATCGCTCAATCACCTGATCACGAAGCGGCCTTTCCCACCGTTCGAGGAGCTGAAGACCCTGCATTTCAAGGAATTCAACGACCGCGATTTCGTGGTCTGCGGCAGCGCCAAAACCGTTACCGACCGCCTGCTGCATATCATCAAAACCCTCAACGTCGGCCACCTCATGATCCTGCCGCAGTTCGGATCCCTGTCACACGAAAAAACCATGGCCAACATCGAGCAGATTTCGAAATCCGTGCTGCCGCACCTGCGCGGCGTATGGGACGGCAGTGGCTGGCAGGATCACTGGTGGCCGGCCGCCTGTGAAAACCGTAATCGCGCCGCTGCCTGAACCAATCGAGAACCGAACCATGGCCAAACCCCGCAAACGCGTTATCTCCGTCCTCGGCGGCAGACTCGAAATGACCGTCAACGTTGCCGGCAAAGGCAGACCGCTGGTCTTCCTGCATTCCGCCGGCGGTTTCTACTGGGATAATTTTCTCGACCAGTTGTCCGAACACTACAAAGTTTACGCGCCGCACTTTCCCGGCACCGCGCCCGGCAGGCCGAACGATATCGAGGCCCTGGACAACTTGTGGGACACGGTGATTGCCTACGAGGACATGCTCGACGCCCTGAAAATTAAAAAATATCGACTGGTCGGTCATTCTTTCGGTGGACTGCTGGCCTCGGAGCTCGCCGCGCAGCGCCCGAAGGCGGTCGAAAAACTGGTCCTGATCGCGCCCATCGGGCTGTGGCTGGAAGACGCGCCGTATTCGGTATGGAATTGGTGCGCACCCGGGCCCGAGGAGATCATGGACGTGCTGTTCTACGACAAAACCCACCCCGACGTGCTCAAGCGCATGACACCGCCGGAAAACAAGCGCGCCGCCGATCAGTGGACGGTCAACTTCATCTGGACACTGGGCTGCACCGGTAAGGTCATCTGGCCGATCCCGGACAAAGGCCTCGACAAACGCATCCACCGCATCCAGGCGCCCAGCCTGGTGGTATGGGGCGAAAACGACAAACTCATTCCGCCGGCTTATGCTGCCGCCTTCGGCGAGGCGCTCAGCGACAGCGAAGTGTTCATGATCCCGCAATGCGGCCACGAACCACCGCTCGAGCAGCGCGAAAAACTGTTCAATAAAGTCGGAGCATTTCTCGCTGCCTGAATCACGGCGCAGCCGTCATAGCGCCAGCATTCGCTGGCGGGTGGGCGATGCGGGCTTCGCCAGGGGACGTTTTTCGCGGGACCACGAGTGGTCCTTTGACGGTGGCCTGGTCATACCCGCTTCGGCTTCGCCGGGCGTGATCCCGGCGCCGTATGCCGATGCCACCGCGCTCGATCCCGAAGAGGCTTTCGTCGCCGCGCTCGCGAGCTGCCACATGATGAGTTTTCTGTACCTCGCCAACCGGCGCGGGATCGGCATCTGCAGCTATGACGACGACGCCTTCGGCGTGCTTGGCATGACCGCGAGCGGGCGCAAGGCCATCACCCAGGTCACGTTGCAACCGCGCGTTGGCTATAGCCAATCCCCGCCCCTCGATGTCCACACCGAGCGCGAGCTGCACGATACCGCGCACGAACTGTGTTTCATCGCCAATTCGGTAAGCAGCGAGATCGTCATCGCGCCCCGGCAGCGCGCCTGAAGCGGCGCTGCTCACCCCGCGGTCGCGATCTTCCTTATACTGAGCCCTCCTTCCGGAGGACGCAGATATGACCGCACGACTGGATTTCGGGATTTTTCTCGCCCCTTTTCACCAGGCTGGAGAAAATCCAACGCTGGCCTTCCAGCGCGATCTGGAATTGATCCAGCATCTCGACGCGCTCGGATATGACGAAGCCTGGATCGGCGAGCACCATTCGGCCGGCAGTGAAATCATCGCCTCGCCGGAGATCTTTATTGCCAGCGCCGCCGAACGCACGCGCAATATCCGCCTCGGTACCGGCGTGATCAGCGTCGGTTATCACAATCCGCTGTGGGTCGCGCAGCGCCTGGTGCTGCTCGACCACCTCACCCATGGACGCATGATGTTCGGCGCCGGACCCGGCTCCTTGCCGACCGACGCCCATATGATCGGCATCGAGCAGAAAGATACCCGCGACCTGCTCGAGCAGGGTTTCGACATAATCATGCACCTGTTGACCAGCGAAGAGCCGCTCACGTTCAAAAACGAGCGCTGGGATCTGCGGGACGCAAAACTGCACCTGCGGCCCTATTCGAATCCGCTGTTCCGCTGCGCCGTGGCCGCGGTCGCATCACCGTCCGGGCCGCGCCTGGCCGGCAAACACGGCGTTGGTCTGCTGTCGCTCGGCGCCACCCAGGCCGCCGGCTTCGATGCGCTGGCCATGCACTGGGACGTGATGGAACAGCGCGCAGCGCAGTTCGGTACCGTTGCGGATCGGGCGCAGTGGCGCCTGGTCGGCATGATGCACTGCGCTGAAACGCGCGAGCAGGCGCGTGCCGACGTCGCTTACGGCATCGAGTCCTGGTTCCGCTATTTTCAGACCGTCGCCGGCCTGCCGCACATGGATCCGCAGGGCAACGAAGTGGATGAAATGATCGATTACGTGATCGAATCCGGCATCGGAGCCATCGGCTCTCCGGACGACTGTAAAGCGCAGATCGATCGGCTCATGGCGCAGTCCAACGGCGGCTTCGGCTGCTACCTCATGCTCGCCCACGAATGGGCCAACACCCAGGCCACCCGCCGCAGCTTCGAACTCATCGCAAAGTACGTGATGCCGGAGTTCCAGGGCCAGGCCCACGCTACCCGCGACGCGGTCGCACGGGCCAGTAAATTGCGCGACAAGCTGCGCGCCGAGCAGGCCGAGGCACTAGACGCGATGCGCGCCAAACACGACGCGGAAACGGCATCACGGGACAAAGCGTCCGGCGGCTGATGCCTCACTTCAACGAAACTACGAACCTCGATTTGAAATTTGCAACGCAGGAGATCCCACATGGACCTGATGAAAATCGCGACCGAACTGTTTCTTAAAAAGCTTGGCGGCGCCGGCGGCGGACTCGATGCCGGCAGCGTGCAGAAGGCGCTGGGTGCGCTGCTCGGTGGCGCAGACGGTCAGCTCGACCTCGGCGATCTGCTCGGCAAACTGCAGGGTGGCGGCCTTGCTGCGATGGCCCAGTCGTGGCTCGGTGACGGCACCAACCAGGGGATTTCAGCCCAGCAGATCCTCGCCGCCCTCGGCCAGGGGAAAGTCAGCCAGTTCGCCGACCAGATCGGTATACCCGAAGAACGCGCAGCCGGCGGTCTTGCCGATATGCTGCCCGAACTGATCGACAAACACTCCAGCGGCGGCAATCTGCTCGACGCTGTCGGCGGCGCCAACGGCCTGCTCGGAGCAGCTTCGAAATTGTTCAAGTAGGCGGCACTGCCAGCCTCAGGAAAAGGGACCAGTCATGAAATTCGGCGTTACCTTTACTTCCCGCATCGGCGACTACGACCTCGTCGCCCTCGCCGAGTCGCTGGGCTACGACCACGCCTGGTTTTTCGATTCGCAGATGATCTATTCCGACGTCTACGCAACCATGGCCGTCGCCGCACGCGAAACCAAACGCATCCGTCTCGGCACCGGCGTGGCGGTACCATCGACGCGCATGGCGCCGGTCATCGCTCACTCGATTGCCAGCGTTGCGCAGCTCGCGCCAGGACGCGTCGAACTCGGAGTCGGTAACGGCAATACCGCACGCCTGACCATGGGCCTGCGGCCGGTGCCGCTGGGCCGCATGAAACGCGAGATCCGCACCATCCAGGCGCTGCTGCGCGGCGAGGAGGTCATCCATGATTGCGAAGGTGAACAACATCTGATCAAACTCCTGCACCGCGACCAGGGTTTCATCAACCTCGATCATCCGATCCCGCTGACCTTATCCGCGTTCGGCGAAAAAACCCTGGCCTTCTGCGGCGCGGAGTGCGATGCGCACCTGTCCTGGAACGTCAATCCGGACATGTTGCTCGGTAACCGCAAAGTCATCGACCAGGCGGCAAAAAAGGCCGGACGCGATCCGGCTACGATCCCCTCCAAGGCCATCGTACCGCTCGCGATCCTGCGCCCGGGCGAAACCCCGGCCAGCCCGCGCGTGCTGAAAAGCCTCGGCCCGTTCATCACCAACCTGCTGCACGTGTTATGCGAATGGGACGATCAGTTACTGCCGGGCGATCCCAAAATCGCCGAGTTTGTCCAGCGCTACCGCGAGTACGAAACCAGCCTGCCGGCCGAGCGCCGCCATATGATCCTGCACGAAGGCCATCTGGTTTATACGCGCCCCGACGAAGAGCAATACCTGGTGCCGGAGATTGCCGAAATCGCCGCCATGATCGGCGAGCCGGACGCCGTCATCGAACGCATCAAGGCGCTCGAAGCTGCCGGCCTCGAAAATTTCTCTTTTCAGGTCACTGACGACCCGGTCGGGCAGATGCACGCCTTCGCTGAAACGGTTATGCGGCGGTATTGAATGCGCCGGTAGCCGGCACTGTACCAACTGTAACGACACCGCAGGTTGGCTTGCGTCGGGCTGCAGGAGCGGCTTCGAGCACAAGCGGGCCAGGGATGGTTTAGCGAAGTGCGAGAGCAGAGAGGCCGTACATGGATGTACGGCCGAACGCTAGCGGATGCAGTCCGGCGCGAGCCAACCGGAACAGACGATCCTGAACGACCAGACCGGGGACCAACGCCCGAACGCCTGACGCGTTGACAGTGCCCTGCCCGCGGACGCCTGAAATCACATTTACACTGGTCGCGTAGTCAGTCCCGCCGTGGTCTGCAGGGTTTCGAAGTCGTCAGCGCTCATGCCCAGCATGCCCTGGAGAATTTCGGCATTGTGTTCGCCGAGCAGCGGCGCTACGCCCTCGGCGACTTCGGTCTGCGCGGAGAACTTGAACGGGAACCCCGGCACTTCGACCTGGCCCAGGATCGGATCGCTGACCTCGCGCACCATACCGCGGTCGCGGTAATACTCGTGATCGAGAGTTTCGAGCGGGTTCAGTACCGGAGCAGACGGCACGCGGTGCTGCTCGAGCACCGCCAGCACCGCCTCGTTGTCGTCAAAGGTCGCGGCCCAGGTTTCGATCAGCTCGATCAACGCCTGTTGATGTCGCGCCCGCGTGGCGCCATCAACGAAGCGTTCGTCGCCTTCGAGGTCCGGACGCTGCATCGCATTGCACAGGCCTTTCCACTGCAGCTGCAGGACGCCGATCACGAGGTAGCCGCTGGGACCCCTGAACACGCCGAACGGCGCGATCATGTCGTGGTGTGCACCCATGCGCTGCGGATTGAACGTGTCGCCGACGACCGAGCGGCCGTGCACGTTGTACTCGTGCATGTGGTAGATGGCGTCGACCATCGACAGATCGATGTACTGTCCTTCACCGCTGCGCAGGCGATGGAACAGGGCGTAGCCGATGGCCGCAAAGCCGTGCACGCCGGCATTGGAATCGCAGATCCCGATCCCGACCGGGTGCGGGGTGCCATCGCGGGGACCGGTCATGTCCATGAGTCCGCTGAAGGCCTGCGCGATCCAGTCGTAGCCGGTTTTGTGCGACAGCGTACTGCGGCGGCCGAAGGCGGACACCGAAACCATGATCAGCGCCGGATTGATGGCGCGGAAAGCCTCGTAGGTAAAGCCGCGCTTGTCCATCACGCCTGGACCGAAGTTTTCGATCACGATATCGACTTCGGCGACCAGCGCTTTGATCACCGCCTGCGCTTCCGCGGTTTTCAGATCCAGGCACAGACTTTTTTTGCCACGGTTCTGCTGCACAAAAAATCCGCTGCGGCCATCGCGCAGGAGCGGCAGGTTACGCCCCGGATCGCCACCCGGCGCCTGCTCGATCTTGATCACCTCGGCGCCCATTTCAGCGAGCAGGCGGGTCGCCGACGGGCCGGCCAGGTATTGGGTGAAATCGAGTACGCGTATGCCATCGAGGATCATCATGCTTCTCCGTTGTCGTATCGTCGCAAATTCACGTTCGCCGCCAACGCTGCCATGCGCGGCCATCGACGAGCGTCAAACCCAGGCCGACCAGCGCCAGACCGGCAACATGCGCACCGGCCAGCGTTTCGTCAAGAAAGGTTACGCCCAGCGCGATCGCCGGCAGCGGCACCAGCAGGTTGACGAGCAGCATATTGGTCGCCCCGGCGCTGGCCAGAATACGAAAGTACAGCACGTAGGCGACGGCGGTCGACAGCACCGCCAGCGCAATCACCGCCGCCCATACCGTCGCATTCGGCATCGGCAACTGCCAGGGTCGTTCAAATAGCACGGCGAGTGGGATCATGAACACCGTAGAGATTCTGAGCTGCGCGCTTGCGCTGGTCAGCGGCGCGACACCGGCGCGCGCGAAACGCCGTCCCCACACGCCGGCCAGCGCCAGGCTGAGCGCCGCCAGCAGACAAGCCGCCAGCGGCAACAGCTTGTCGCCGGCGCCACGCAGTGACTCACTGCCCACGATCAACACAACCCCGGCGAGTCCGGTCACGCTGCCGGCCAGCTTCGCCGCGGTCAGACGCTCGTCGGCGAGGCTGAGCCCGGCCACCAGTACACCCATCAACGGTGTCGTTGCGATCACGATCGCCGCGAGGCCCGCGCTGAGGTACTGCTGTGACCAGATGATGAGGGTGAACGGCACGACATTATTCAGGACCCCCATGACCGCGAACGCCGGCCACAAACCTGGCGGGATCGGCGCGCGCGGCGCGCGCAGCGCCATCACCAGCCACAGGGTCAGTGCTGCCAGTACGATGCGCACAGCGGACAGGCTCAAGGGTGGGATCGCGGCGACGCCGATCGCGATAAAAAAGAACGAACTGCCCCAGATCAGACCGAGCAGCAACAGCTCCAACCAGGCGCCCGGCGCGAGGCTTAAGTCAGCGGCCGGGGGCGCTGTTCCTGGCACCTGCGGCAGGGCCGGCCCGCTCAGGCCTCGGTCAACATCGGTGCCGTGCGTTCGCGCGCATAGCCAACAAAAAAATCCATCGCCGTGCTGTCGGCCATGGCGTCGAGGTAGACGGCATCGGTCAGCGATTTACCCATCAGCAGTTTGCGCACCGGGACTTCCATTTTTTTGCCGGTGCGCGTGTAAGGGATCACATCAACCTGGCGGATCTCGTCCGGCACATGACGCGGTGAATAATTTTTCAGCACCGCGCAGATCCGTGCTTCCAGCGTTGCATCCAGCAGCGCATCGTCGCGGAGCTTGACGAACAGGGGCATAAAAAACCCGCCGTCCGGCAGATCGAGGTTGACGACCAGGCTATCGGCGATCGAGTCCACCGCTTCCAGCGCACGGTAGAACTCGGCCGTCCCCATGCGTACACCGTAACGATTCAGGGTTGCGTCTGAACGCCCGCGCACGTAACAACCGCCGCGCGAGTTCCAGACGAAATAATCGCCGTGGCGCCACACGCCCGGCCAGGTATCGAAATAGCTGTCGCGATAGCGCTGCATATCGGGATCGTTCCAGAAATACAGCGGCATCGATGGCAACGGTTGGGTGACGACGAATTCGCCAACCTGGTCAAAAATTTCGTTGCCATCGTCGTCAAAAGCATGCACGTCGGCGCCGAGAAAACGCGTCTGGATCTCACCGGCGCGAACCGGCAGCAGTGGACAGCCGCCGACGAAACTCGAGGAAATATCGGTACCCCCGCTGGCCGAGGTGATCCACACGTCGGGCTTGACGTTGTCGTAGAACCACGCGAAATGTCCCGGCGAAGCCGGCGATCCGGTACAGAATATGCCTTCCAGGGCCGACAGTTCGTAGCGCTCGCGCGGCACGATGGCGTGCTCCATCATCAACGACACGAAAGCCGGGCTGGCGCCAAAAAACGTGGTGCCGGTGTCGGCCGCCATGCGCCACAGCACATCCGCGTCCGGAAACGTCGGGTTGCCGTCGTAGAGCACCACCGCGCTGCCGGTTGAGAGACAGCCGGTCAACACGTTCCAGGTGATCCAGCCGCTGGTGGTAAACATGAACGTGACCGAATCCGGTTTCAGGTTCATGTGGAAGGTACAGAACTTTAGCAGTTCGAGGAGAATGCCGCCGTGACCGTGCACGAACGGCTTCGGCAGCCCGGTGGTACCGGACGAATAAACGATCCACAACGGATGGCTGAAAGGCAGCTCGGCGTACTCGAACGGCTCGGGCACTACGGTGGCCTGCACTTCGGCCCAGCTCGTGGCGTGCGCAACCGGCGCGAACGGCTCAGCCGCGAACAGGTAGGGCACGGCAACCACGTGGCGCACGCTGGGCAGGGCCGCGATCAGTTCGGCGACGGCCGCGCGGCGATCGAAATCCTTGCCGCCATAGCGATAACCGTCGACGCTGAACAGCGCCACAGGTTCAATCTGCGAAAAACGCTCGAGCGCGCTCGCGGTGCCGAACTCCGGCGAACAGTTCGACCACACCGCGCCGATGCTGGCGCAACCGAGAAAAGCGATGAGGGTTTCCGGGATGTTCGGCATGAACGACACCACGCGGTCACCGGGTTCGATCCCGGCGGCGCGCAGGTGAGTAGCGACCCGCGCGCTCATCGCGGCAAGTTCACGCCAGCTGAGTTCCGCCAGGGGACGGATTTCAGACAGGTATTTGACCGCGATGCCGTCGCGTTCGGCATGGCGAAAAATATGCTGCGGATAATTGATGTGCGCACCGGGAAACCACTCGGCGCCGGGCATGTCGTGGCTGCCGAGGACGCACTCGTAGGGTGTCGAGGACTGCAGGTCGAAGTAAGTCCACAGCGTCGCCCAGCAGTCCTCGATGTCGTTGACCGACCAGCGCCACAAGGCTTCGTAATCCGCGAACACCAGGCCCCGTTCGGCTTCCAGCCAGCGCATGAACGCGGCGATATTGCTGGCCTGTTTGAACGCTTCGCCGGGCTCCCACAGGATGTCGCCTTCGCGCACCATGATTCAGCCCGTGCCGGCGCCGAGGGCAGCGGCGTAGCGGGAAATCACCTCGCCGATGCCCGGCGATCGTTTTTCGGTGTGGGTTTCCAGCGCATGATTCAGAACATGCTCGAGATGGGCGCGCATCAGGGTGCGGGCGCGGGCGCCGTCGCCGGCCACCACCGCGGCGAGAAAATCACGGTGCTCGCGCATCGAGCAGCTTGGCCAGTCGGGCCGTCCGTAAAGGCCGAGGATGAGTGCGCTGCGAGCCGCCAGCGCGGCGATGTACTGGTGCAACAGCGGGCTGCCGCAGAATTCCGCGAGTTGCACGTGGAAGTCAGCAGCGTGACGGATGTAGTCGGGGTTGCCGCTGGTGAACGAGTGTTCTTCCTGCGCGATCGACTTTTCCAGAACCGCGATTTGCGCTTGGTCGAGACGGCCACAGATGCGATCGGTGACCAGTTGCTCGAGGTCGATCCGCACCGCGAACACGTCGCGAGCCTGTTCGAGGCTCGGTCTGGCCACCGACGCGCCCTTGTTCGGTGCGATATCGACCAGCTCTTCGGCGCGCAGCTTCTCGAGCGCCCGTCGCACCACGGTACGGCTGACGCCGAGCTGCTCGCCGATGGTGTCCTCAGGGAGCTTGCTGCCCGGCCCCAGCGCCTGCTCAAGTATCGCCCGCCGTAGCACTGCGTATACCGCGTCTGGTCGGCTGCCCCGCTTTGCCATGCCTGCCCTCGTGTCGATGTGCCGGTCAGGGCCGCGACCGCGACCCCGGCGGCGCGAAGTGTACCGAACTGGCGGGTTTAGTGTATACAATCTGACCGCGACCAGCGTATTCGAAAACCCGGCCCGCCGGGGCCGGGAGGGTGGCATGGATCTGATCCTGCACAACGCGCGTATCGGCGATGCGGCCGGCGAGGTGGCGCTCGATATCGGCATTGCGGCCGGCAAAATCGTTGCCCTGCAGCCAGACCTTAAGGGCGAGTGCGCGCGCATCGATCTCGACGGCGCCCTGGTCAGCGGCGGCTTCATCGAGTCGCATATCCACCTCGACAAATCGCGCATCGTCGAACGCTGTCGTTCCGAGCGTGGCGATCTGGAGGAGGCGATCGAAGAGGTGGCGGCGGCAAAAGCGGCATTCACCGCCGCGGACGTCTACCAGCGCGGCCGCGCGACGCTGGAACAATGCCTGCTCAACGGTACCACCCACATGCGCACCCAGCTCGAGGTCGACCCCGGCATTGGTCTGCGCGGACTGGAGGGGATCCTGCCGCTGATCGATGAATACCGCTGGGCCATCGACATCGAGATCTGCGTATTCCCGCAGGAAGGACTGCTCAACAATCCCGGCACTGATGAACTCATGGTCGAAGCCCTGCGCCGGGGCGCGAGCGTGGTTGGCGCAGCACCGTATACGGACACTGATCCGCACGGCCAGATCCGACGCATATTCGAGCTCGCCCGCGAGTTCGATGTCGACATCGACATGCATCTCGATTTCGGTCCCGATCCGGCCGCCCTCGATCTGGAGTACGTCTGCGAACTGACCACCGCACACGCCTATGGCGGGCGAGTGACCATCGGCCACGTCACCAAGCTCTCGGCGGTCACCCCGGCGCGGCTGGCCGAACTCGGCCAGCGTATGGCCGACAGCGGCGTGGCACTGACGGTGCTGCCTTCGACCGATCTGTTTCTGATGGGTCGCCATCAGGATCACGCCGTCATGCGCGGTGTTACCCCCGCCCACAGCCTGCTCAAAGCCGGGGTCAACTGCTCGCTGGCGACCAACAACGTGCTCAACCCGTTCACGCCGTTCGGCGACTGCTCGGCGCTGCGCATGGCCAACCTGTACGCGAATATCTGCCAGGTCGGCACACACAGCGACATGGCGGCGTGCTACGACATGATCACTGCGCGCGCGGCGCGCCTGCTGCGCCTCGACAACTACGGCGTGGCCGTAGGCAACGACGCCGACCTGGTAGTTCTCGACGCCGACGATACCGCGGCGGCGGTGGCGCGCATGCCGGCGCCACTGCGCGCGTTCAAGCGCGGCCGCCAAACGTTCTGCCGCACGCCGGCGACGCTCAACCGTCCCTAGGGCCTGTTCTGCAGCATGCACGAACCGCCGTACGATCCGCTCGGCGCCTTCTGTCGCGATAACCATGTCGCGCTGACGCATACCGCCGACGGCGTGCTGCGTGGACGCCGCTTCGCGGTCAAGGATGTGTTCGACATCGCCGGTACTCGAACCGGGTTCGGCAATCCCGACTGGCTCAGAACGCATCCGCCGGCGTCCGCGACGGCGCCCGTCATCGAGACACTGCTCGGCGCCGGGGCGGATCTGATCGGACGTACCTTGAGCGATGAGCTTACCTACAGCCTGACCGGCGAGAACCCCCATTACGGCACGCCGCTCAACCCGGCCGCGCCGGATCGCATTCCTGGCGGCTCCTCGAACGGTTCGGTCTCCGCGGTTGCCGGCGGCCTGGTCGATTTTGCGCTCGGCACCGACTGCGGCGGCTCGGTACGTCTGCCGGCAAGTTACTGCGGCGTGATCGGCGTACGCCCAAGCCACGGCCGTATTTCCGTCGCCGGCGTGATCCCGTTTGCACCGAGCTTCGATGTGGTCGGCTGGTTCGCGCGCGATGCGGCCCTCAACGAAACCATCGGCGCGCTATTGCTCAACGCTACGGTGACCACCCGCCTCCCAACCCGGGTACTGGTCGCCGACGATGCGCTGGCGCTGGTCGCGCCGCCGGTCCGGGCTGCGTTCAGCGCCGCGCTGACCGGGGTCACCGCCGTGCTCGGCAGCGCACACGGCATCACCTTAAGTGCGGACGGACTGGAATCATGGTTCGATACCTTTCGAGTTGTTCAGGGCGCCGAGATCTGGTCGCGCCGGCGCGAGTGGATCCAACGCGAACAGCCGCATATCGGTGCCGGCGTGCGCGAACGCCTGGCCTGGGCGAGCACTCTCGAAACGACGCAAATCCGCGCCGCAATTGACCGCCATCGCGCCATTCGGGCGCGCCTCGACGACCTACTCGGGGTCGATGACCTGTTATGCCTGCCGACCTCGCCGCGCGTCGCACCGCTGAAAAGCGCACCGGCCTCGACGCTGGAAAACGAGTACCGCAGCCAGGCCATGTGCCTGTTGTGCAGCGCCGGGCTCGGTGGCCTGCCGCAGGTAAGCGTGCCGCTGGCGAGCGTCGACGGCCTGCCGCTCGGCCTGTCACTGATCGGACCGCGCGGCAGTGACATGCGTCTGCTGGCGCTGGCCCGCGTGCTGTGCGAACGGGCTGGGGTTGGTGTGTACTAACTCGAAATTACTTGTATACAATTTACTACGTGCATCGTACATAATGGATTCGCACGCCGGGTACGGCGCGCGGCCGGAGGCACCTCGATGAGCTACGACAATATTCGTTTCGAACACGCTGACGGTATCGCCACGCTCACCGTCGACCGCCCGGCCGCGCTCAACGCGCTGAATCCCGACACCATGGAAGAAATCGGCGCGGCCGTGGCCCGGGTCGCGGAAGACCGCAGCATCCGCTGCCTGATCATCACCGGCGCCGGCGACAAGGCGTTCATCGCGGGCGCGGATATCGGCGCCATGGTCACGATGTCCGGTTTCGCGGAAAAAAAATTCGCCGAGCACGGTCTCGCGGTGCTGCGCAGACTCGAAACCCTGCACGTACCGGTGATCGCCGCGGTCAACGGTTACGCCCTCGGCGGCGGCACGGAACTGGCGTTGGCCTGCGATCTGATCCTCGCTGCCGACACCGCGAGATTCGGCCAACCTGAAATCAAACTCGGCATCATTCCCGGTTTTGGCGGTACCCAACGCCTGCCGCGTCGCATCGGATTGAGCCGCGCGCGCGAGCTGATCTACACCGGACGCATGATCGACGCCGACACGGCACTGCGCTACGGCCTCGTCAACGAAGTTTATCCCGCCGGCGAGCTCATGGCCCGCAGCCGCGAACTGGCCAGCGTCATCGCCGCCCAGGCGCCGCTCGCAATGCAGCAGGCCAAGGCCGCGATCAATGCCGGCATCGAGATGGATCTTGACAGCGGGCTACGCTTTGAAACCGAGGCCGTGGCGCTGGCCTTTTCGACCGCCGACAAGCAGGAAGGGATGACCGCGTTCCTGGAAAAACGCGCGCCGAAATTCAGCGGCGCATAGTCCGCAACCAACGCCGTTGCGGCACAGCGCCGCGATCCTAC
>CALOBG010000093.1:0-12081 GCA_942490995.1 uncultured Gammaproteobacteria bacterium | reverse complement strand
TGGTTGTGTTCGGTCAGAACGACGCCATCGCAACCCTCGCCACGGCGATCAAGATGTCGCGCTCGGGTCTGGGCAGCAAGGAAAAACCGATCGGCTCGTTCCTGTTCGCCGGGCCGACCGGGGTTGGCAAAACCGAGGTCACCCGCCAGCTTGCCCAGATCATGGGTATCGAACTGATCCGTTTCGATATGTCGGAATATATGGAACGACATACCGTGTCGCGGCTGATCGGCGCGCCGCCGGGCTATGTCGGTTACGACACCGGCGGGCTGTTGACCGAGGCCGTCACCAAGCAGCCGCACGCCGTGCTGCTGCTCGACGAAATGGAAAAAGCCCACCCGGACGTGTTCAACATCCTGCTGCAGGTGATGGACCACGGCACCCTGACCGATGCCAACGGACGCAAGACCGATTTCCGCAACATCATCATCGTCATGACCACCAATGCCGGCGCTCAGCGTATGAGCCGCGCCTCGATCGGTTTTGCGATGCAGGATCACACCGGCGACGCGATCGAAGAAATCAAACGCATGTTCAGCCCGGAGTTCCGCAACCGCCTCGACGCCATCGTCCAGTTCGCACCGCTCGACCCGGCCACCATCAGCCACGTGGTCGACAAGTTTCTGGTCGAACTCGAAACCCAGCTCGACGGCAAAAAGGTGGCCATCGAAGTGGATGACGCCGCGCGCGCCTGGCTCGCCGAACACGGCTACGATCGGGTCATGGGCGCACGCCCGATGAGTCGCCTGATCCAGGACAAGATCAAAAAACCGCTGGCCGAAGAATTGCTGTTCGGGCGTCTTGCCAACGGCGGTAACGTGCTGGTCACGGTCAAGGATGGCGACATCGCCGTCGATCTCGAAGTCGAGGCCGAACCGACAACCTGAGCCGGTTTGGCCTAGCCTGCAGGCGGCACAGTCGCCCTGCTACGCGAGCGCGGCGTAGGTGCTGTCGATTGCCATCGAGGCCCGCTCGACGAGCTTCGTTACAGGGTTTTTTCCAGCAGCGCGGAATTGCGCTGGTAATTGTAAAGCTCGCGTCTGGCGACCGGCAGACGCTCCAGCGCCACGGCGCGATAATCACGTTCGTTGAACCATTGCGTGGCCTGCGTGGTCAGCACGAACACGCTGGTGAGTCCGCTTTCCCGTGCACGGCGCTCGAGCTCCTCGATAAGCAGGTCACCGAACGCCCCGCCGCGGTAGTCCGGGTGGACGGCGATGCAGGCGATCTCGCCGCTGGACTGGTCCGGGTAGGGATACAGGGCACCACACGCAACCACCGTGTTTTCACGCAACATGACGATGAAGTGGTTGATCTCGTTTTCGAGTTTTTCGCGCGAACGTTTGACCAGGATACCGTCGCGTTCCAGCGGCACGACCAGTTCGAGGATGCCGCCGACGTCGTCTGACTTGGCTGTACGCAGCTGGTCAAACGGCGCATTGCTGATCATGGTGCCAACGCCGTCCCGAGTGAACAACTCGCGCAGAATTGCGCCGTCGCGGTGGCGACTGATGATGTGCACACGTTCGACCCCGAGCTGGCAGGCGCGCACGCCGGTATCGAGCAACTCGTATCCGCCATCGCCACGGCCGAGGCTTTCGCGCAGCTCGCGTGCATCGCGCACCGTCAGCTGGCGACAGATACGTCCGTCGCGGGCCGCGATACCGTCGCGATCGGCGACCATGACCAGTTTCGCGGCGCTGATCTCGCTGGCGATCGTGGCGGCCAGATCCTTGGCCTTGAGATTGAACAACTCGCCGGTTGGCGAATAGCCGAGTGGTGCGATAAGCACGATTTCGTCGCCGGCCAGACGCGATTCGATCGCGCCGCGGTCGATACTGCGCACCAGCCCGGTAAAGGCCAGATCGACGCCCTCGATGATGCCGGCCGGCCGTGCGACGACGAAATTGCCGCTCGCGACGCGGCTCGCCGCGCTGCCGACCGCGCCGCTGCGACCGGCGAACGAAAACGCCGCTTCGATGAACAGACGCATGCCGCCAACGACTTCGCGTACTTCGTTCATGGTCGGCGCATCGCTGACGCGCAGGTCACCGACCACGCGCGGCACAATGCCCCGTGCGGCGAGCCGCTGCTCGATCTGGGGACGGGCGCCAAACACCACCACCAGGCGTATGCCGACCGCGGCCAGCAGGGCGAGGTCGCGTACCCGGTCGTCGAAACCGGGATCGCCGATCGCCGCGCCTTCGAGGTAGACAACGAAGGTTTTGCCGCGATGTTTACGGAAATACGGCGAAACCTGGCGTAACCAGGCTACCGCCGCATCGTCCTCGAGTCGGGAAAAGGTTTCACTCATCGCAACACAACCGCTCTATCAGTTGACGCACCATGGTGGTCATACGCATCACGCGATCGACCTCGACATATTCATTGGGTTGATGGGCGGTAGCAATGTTACCGGGCCCGAAAATTACGCACTCGCAGCCGAGATCATGCAAGAACGGCCCTTCGGTGGCGAACGCGACCGTGCGCGGGGCCTGCCCCGAGAGCTCGACCAGGTTATGCAACAATGCGCTGTCAGCCCGCGTTTCGAGCGCGGCCAGCGGCGTCATCGGCAGCGTCAGCTCGCCCTGACACCCATCCGCCGCACAGTGACGGTCGACCAGCGCGCGGATTTCCGCCATGGTTGGGTCGATCGCCATCGCCGGCATCAGGCGGATATCGAACAATAACTCGCATTCGGCGCAGATCCGGTTGGGACTGTCGCCGCCGCTGATGCGGCCGAGGTTGAGGGTCGGGCCGGGCACCGCGAAATCGGTGTCGACGAAGCGCGTCGCGGCCTCGCTGCGCCATTGTTTGAGTGCGCTGATGATGTTGTGCATGCAGTCGAGCGCGTTGGCGCCCAGTGCCGGGTCGCTGGAGTGTCCGGAACGACCGACGACCGCGATCCGCGCGATGACAATGCCCTTGTGTTTATGGATCGGAATGAGCTCGGTCGGCTCGCCGATCAGGGCGTAGTCGCCCAGCCTGATGCCGCTGTCACGCAGCACGCGTGCGCCGGCCATGCAGCTCTCTTCATCGGCGGTGGCGAGGAGCGTCAATGGCGCCGTCAGGCGGCGCGCATCGAAACCGTCGAGCGCGGCCAGGACGATCGGAAAAAAACACTTCATGTCGGCGCTGCCGAGGCCGAACCAGCAGCCCTCGCGTTCGTCGAGGACAAACGGATCGCTGTGCCAGCGGCCGGCGTCATAAGGGACGGTGTCGGTGTGCCCCGACAGCACCAGGCCGCCGCCGGCGTCCGGACCCAGTCGCGCGACCAGATTCTGTTTGTGCGGCTGCGCGCCAACCTCCTGAAGCGTAATCGCGAACCCGGCCTCGGCATACCACTCGGCCAGGCACGCGACGACGCTACGATTGCTCATATCGAAGTCGGCATCGACCGCGCTCACGCTCGGCAGCGCCACCAGCTCGGCGAGGCGCTGCTTGATCTGTTGCTGCAGGTCAGTCATCGACCCGGCTCCCGCTACACAAGGATGCCGGATTCTACACGCCGCACCTGCGCCGACGCGATGTCCACCGCGCTGCCTTTCGACGCGTTCTGTGCCAGGCGCTATCATGTGCCGGCTTTGAACCGCAGCATCCAGCACAGAGGATCCGACGATGGCGCCCAGCTCAACAAATACCAGTGAACGCATCACCCAACCGCGCGCGCAGGGCGCATCGCAGGCCATGCTCTACGCAACCGGCCTGACCCGAAACCGACATGACCAAGGCCCAGGTCGGGATCGGCAGCGTGTGGTACGAGGGCAACCCCTGCAATATGCACCTGCTCGACCTCGCCGCGGCGGTCAAGGCCGGGGTCGAGGAAGCCGGCATGGTCGGCATGCGCTTCAACACCGTCGGCGTCAGCGACGGTATTTCGATGGGTACGCGCGGCATGAGCTATTCGCTGCAGTCGCGCGACCTGATCGCCGACTCGATCGAAACCATCATGGGCGGCCAGTGGTACGACGCCAATATCTCGATTGCCGGGCTGCGACAAGAACATGCCGGGCTGCATCATTGCCATGGCCAGACTCAACCGCCCGGCGCTGATGGTTTACGGCGGCACCATCAAACCCGGTCATTCGCGCGGGCAGACGCTGGACATCGTGTCCGCGTTTCAGAGTTACGGCGCCTATATCGCCGGCACCATCAATGACGAGGAACGTCAGGACATCGTCCGCCACGCCTGCCCCGGCGCCGGCGCCTGCGGCGGTATGTACACCGCCAACACCATGGCTTCGGCGATCGAGGCGATGGGTATGAGCCTGCCGTACAGTTCGTCATTGCCGGCCGTCGATGCCGGCAAACTGGAAGAATGCCGCAGCGCCGGCGCGGCGATCCGTCTCCTGCTCGAGCGGGACATCAAGCCCAGCGACATCATGACCCGCGCGGCGTTCGAAAACGCAATGGTGATCATCTCCGCGCTCGGCGGGTCGACCAACGCGGTGCTGCATCTGATCGCCATGGCGCGCGCCATCGGCGTCGAGCTCGGCATCGACGACTTCCAGAAGGTCAGCGACCGCGTACCTTTTCTTGCCGATCTGAAACCGAGCGGCAAATACGTGATGGAAGACCTGCACCACGCTGGCGGAACGCCGGGCGTGCTCAAATTCCTGCTTGCCGAAGGGCTGATCGATGGTAGCTGCCTGACCGTTACCGGCCGCACCCTGGCCGAGAACCTCGCCGACCTGCCGGGACTGAAAGCCGACCAGGCGATCGTGCGCCCGCTGTCGAATCCAATCAAAGCCAGCGGTCATATCCAGATCCTGAAAGGGAATCTGGCCCCCGGCGGCTCGGTCGCCAAGATCACCGGCAAGGAAGGTCTGCGTTTTGAGGGTCCGGCGCGGGTTTATGACAGCGAAGAAGACATGCTCGCCGGCCTGGAAAACAAGGAGATCCAGAAAGGCGACGTGGTCATCATTCGCTACGAAGGTCCCAAGGGCGGTCCCGGCATGCCGGAAATGCTGACTCCGACCTCGGCCATCATGGGTGCGGGCCTCGGCGAACATGTCGCGTTGATCACCGACGGACGCTTCTCCGGCGGTTCACACGGCTTCATCGTCGGCCACGTCGTGCCGGAGGCGCAGGAAGGCGGTCCGATCGCACTGGTTGAGAGCGGTGATCTGATCACCCTCGACGCCAACACCAACCGCATCGATGTCGCGCTCGATCCCGCTGAACTCGAGCGCCGGCGCGCCGGGTGGACGGCACCGCCCTACAAGTACGAGCGCGGCACGCTGTACAAGTACATCAAGAACGTCAAGAATGCGTCGGAGGGCTGCGTAACGGACGAATGATTGCCGGCCGGCTTTACATCGTCTTTTTGTAGTCGTTGTAGTACTTGAGTACGCGCCTGACGTAGGTCTGGGTTTCCTTGTAAGGCGGGATTTTGTGACCGTTGTTGATGACGGCGTTTTCGCCGGCGTTGTAGGCCGCCAGCGCGAGAACCAGATTGTTGTCGAACATTGCCAGCAGATCGCTCAGGTAGCGCGTACCGCCGCTGACGTTGGCGATCGGATCACGTCGATTACTGACCCCGTAACGCTGTGCCGTGCCCGGCATCAGCTGCATCAGGCCAACCGCACCGGCGGTTGAAATTGCATCCGGGTCATAGGCCGATTCGGCGGTGATCACGGCGTGCAGCAGGGCCGGCGGCAGGCGGTGCGCTTTAGCCGCCGTGGCGATAGTCGGTTCGTAGCGCTTGCGGTTCTTGGACACGCTGCGGTAATCGACGCGCGCTTCCTGCCAGCCTTTCCAGGTCTTGACCAGGCGCTTGTAACCGCCGTGCGAGGGCCGATCGGTCAGATGGACGCGGCCATGCTTGTCGACATATTTGTAGATGTCGGCGTCGGCAAGGAACGGCAGGACAAACAGGCCCGCGCAGACGAGGAAGAATGAAAGCTGCTTTTTCATGCTTCTGAAGGTGGTTACGCCTATAAACTAATGTGATTTATTGAAATAGTGTATAACGTTTTGATAAATATTCAAAACCCTTCTTGTGGCGATCGTCCCGGCCAAAGCCGGGAATGCCCCGGCAGCACCTTCGGACAGTACCCTGACTGCGGCCTCAACAACAGCCCCGGCGGCAACCGTGGCACAAATTATTACCCCGGATCCGGTCGCGGGCGCCGTGCAGGAGCTTAGCGGCCCCGATTGCGCCGCACCTGAGTGAGGTCAGGGCAGGCCGGCGTCGAAGCCGGACATGGTGCGAAGCGTCTTGACCGGCAGCACGCGCTCGATGCGCCGATTGTCGACCAGCCAGGTCGGATAATTGCGAATATCACGCATTTCGCATTCGGTCGCGCGCGGCGATTTGGGTCCGTGCGGCGAACATTCGACGTAGGGCAGAAAGCGCGCCGCCGCCCCGAACAGCGCTTTCTGCTCCTGGCAATGCGGGCACCAGCTGGCGCCATAAAATTTGAAGCCGCGCTGCTCGAGATGCTGCGCGAGCGCCTTGAGGTCGGGGTCGACCGGACCGGCACCGCCGAGCATGCCGGTAGCGCTGGCGTGCATGACCGCGGCAATGACCAGCCCGGCCATCACCGCCGCGACGCGGGTCGGACCGGTGCCGGCGCGTTCGGCCGGCCGCCAGGTCAGCGCGAAAGCCAGCGTCATCAGTGCCAGGGAGACCAGGCAATAGGCGCACAGGGCGCCGATGACAAAATAGGAAACGGCGGTGAGATAGACGCTGACGGCAAAGCCGACGATGGCGATCGCGGCACAGGCGCGGCGCCGGCGGCGGGCACCCTGCAGCGCCGCGGCGCCGAGCGCGAGATAGCTCCCGAAGCCCCACAGTGCCAGCGGTAGGCCAAGAAATTTCGACCACGCACTGCTTTGCACCACGTCGCAACCGCTGCCTGCCGAGCAGTACGGTAGTCCGCCGCCGGCCTGCGCGCCCCACAACAGAACCGCGGTTACCGCCAGCCCGGCCAGTGCGACAAGCAGCTGGGCCGGATCGCGGGCGGTGGACACGGTCGTGCCGGCCGGCTTTGGTGGGTTTCTGATCGCACTGCCGCGTCTACCTTTTTTCGTCACACCGTCCTCCTTCGCTGCACCCTGTCCGTGCGCGGGCAAGTTTACATGACCGTTCGTTGCGAGGTGTCCGCGCCTGTTCCGCCCTGCGCCGTTAGCAGGGTGGTGAAAAACGTCGCGAGGAAGGTCGGGCGCAAGGCGCGGGCGAGACGAGGACCGGAGTTTACTGGTGTAAATGAGGCTGGCTGCCGAACCCGCAACGCCGCGCACGACCTCCGCAGTAGTTTTTCACCAGCCTGTTATCGGGCGCTTATGCAGCGATGCTACACTGCGCAGCCTCGGCCTTGCTGGCTCGCAAGGGGGCACAGCAGGCGCGTAGTTGAAAGCGCAACAGGCCCGGACGTTGTCGCGCCTGAGAGTGGCCCGCGCGTGCCGGCGCCGGCCCACGCCAACGATGCTCAAGGGAGCACCATGCAGCATTCGCTTGCCAGCCTCGCCGCGCAGTTCGAAGTCGAATTCAGTGGCGATCCGGACCTCCTGATCACCGGCGTGTGCGGCCTGTCCGACGACCGTCCGCAACACCTCGCTTACCTGGTAGACGACAAACACGTCGCGCTCGCGGCGGATTCGCGGATCAGCGCGTTCGTCACCCGTCCGGGCCTCGAAGTTGCGGGTAAGGCACGCCTGCTGCATGACGATCCTGAATACATGATCGCGCGCATCGCGGCGGTATTCGCTCCCACCCAGCTGGCCGGCCTGAGCGGCCGTCACGCCAGCGTCGTGGTCGGCGAGAACTGCCGGATCGCCGAGAACGTCGGCATCGGCGCGAATGTCGTGATCGGCAGCGACGTCAGGATCGGCGCGCGTACGCGCATTTTCCCCAACGTGGTAATCATGGATCGGGTCGAAATCGGCACCGATTGCATCGTCTATCCGAACTGCACCATCCGCGAGGACAGCCTGCTCGGCGCGCGGGTCATTCTGCAACCCGGGGTCGCGATTGGCGGCGACGGTTACGGCTACGTCATCCACGACGGCGCGCATTTCAAGATCCCGCAGCTCGGGCGCGTGGTCCTGGAGGACGACGTCGAAATCGGCGCGAATTCAACCGTCGACCGCGCCCGTTTCAGCGACACCCGCATCGGCCGCGGCACCAAGCTCGATAACCTGGTGATGGTCGCGCATAACGTGGTCACCGGCGAACATTGCCTGCTGGTGGCGCAGGTCGGCGTATCCGGCAGCACCCGCCTCGGTAATCGGGTCGTGCTCGCCGGCCAGGTCGGAACGGTTGGCCACGTTAACGTCGCCGATGACGTGACCGTGCTCGGCAAAGGCGGGATCACCAAGGATATCCGCGAGGCCGGTGTCTATGCCGGCATGCCGCTCAAGCCGGCGCGACTGTGGCGGCGCGCCATGGCCCGTCTTTATGCCGGACTCAAGTGAGCGCCGCGGCGCGCCTCGAGGATCACAATACCGATAATGATCAGGGCCGCGCCGGCGAGCTGGATCGGGTACATGGTTTCGCCGAGCACCACCATCGCGATGGCGATGGTCGCCGGCGGCCCGATGCTGCTGATGATCGACGCCCGCTGCGCGCCGATACGACGAATACTCGCCGAGAACATGAACAGCGGCAGGACGTTGGTCGCCAGCGTCATGAACAATAACAGGGCCCAGGCGCGCGCCGAGATGACCAGGTCGACAGGCTCGCCGAAGTAGCTGAAATGCAGGGCCAGCGCGACGGCTGCGCTGAACGTGGCGAAAACGATGAAAACCACGCTGCCGGCGCGTACCGCGACGCGTTCGTTGGCGATCATGTAGTAGGCAAACGAACACGCCGAAGCCAGAACCAGGGCCGCGCCGAAGCCGTTGTCACGCCACAGGCGCAGATCGAAACCGCCGACCGCGAGAACGATACCGAGATAGGTCAGAACCACCGCCAGGCTCACTCGCATGCTCGGCCACCGTCGCTGCATCAAGGCGCGGGCGATCACCACGATCACAGGGTAGGAAAACAGCAGCACGCGCTCGAGGCTGGCGTCGATGATGCTGAGCGCAACAAAATCCAGCCACGACCCGAAGTAGTAGCAGGCAAAACCGGCCAGCAGCGCCCCCGCCATCAACTGGCGCGGTACCGCGGCGATGGTGCGCGGTCCCACGCGGTAGAGGGCCCAGCACCAGACCATCGGCAACGACACCCACGCACGCATGACCAGCACCGCCTCCACGCTGACCCCTTCGGCATAAAGCAATTTGGCGATCACCCCTTTCATCGAGATCAGCAGGGAGCCGACCACGATCAGGGCGACATCGCCATAGTCGGCGGCGAAGCGCGCACCGGCGCGATTCACGTAGCGGTTCCGCGGCGCGCCTGCGGCTCGCGCCGACCCGGTGCGGGCGCGCGGAACTCAGGCGGCGTTAGGTGGCGGAAACGGGCCGGCATGCGTAACCATCGCCGGCATCGACGCCTGCAGCGGACCTTCCAGCCATTTGGCGGTAGCGATAACCTGCTCGAGATCTACGCCACTGCGGTAGCCCATGCGTTGCAGCAGATAAAGCACGTCCTCGGTGCCGATATTGCCGGTCGCGCCGGGCGCAAACGGGCAACCGCCGACCCCACCGCAACTGGCGTCGAAAATGCGCACGCCGGCTTCGAGCGCCGCACAGACATTGCCGATGCCGGTATTGCGAGTATTGTGAAAATGCATGCGCAAGGTGAAGGAACGTATCAGAGAGATCCCTGAAGAGAACAAGAGCGGCAAAAAATTGTCGGATCAAAAAATCTCCGATATGCTCAAGGCCGAAGGAATCAACATCGCCCGCCGGACCGTGGCGAAATAACAAAATTGATATCGATTCATCCTACGGGCGGTGATGACAAGATTTTTCCATTGGGAGGCTTCTATGAATTATGAAGCGAAAGGTATCCATTACGAAGTGAGTGACACCACTCGGGAGCACATTGACAAGAAGATGAAAAGGCTTCAATTTGCCTCGGATCTGGTGACGGACATTTCCCTCTCCCTGATCAGGAGAAGAACGGATACAAGGTCGACGCCAACACAAATTTCCGTTGGGGGACCGCCTCTCATTTAAGTGTGGAGTGCAAGGAGCTCTACAAGGGAATTGAAGTGGTCATTGATAAGCTGGAGAACAAAGTCCGGAAAGAGAAGGAGAATCGGTTGTACGTTTGGTTTTCGACACGCTCGCTCGACGCGGCAGTGTCAACGGTTTGCTGAAGCGGTTGGTGAAGCACGATGAAGTCGCTGCCCATACGACCTCATTTTCGAAGCACGCGGCGAACTGAAATGGCGACGTCCGAATCGCCCGACGCTGGCCAACATGCTGCATCACCCAATCTACTGCCGGCGCGTATCGCTGGGGACATCGCGAAACCGATCCGCGAAAAAAGATCGCCGGACGTCGCAGCACGGGCCGCACATTCAAGTCGCACGACGATTGTCGCGTGTTGATTCGCGACCGCTTTCCGGCCTACATCACGTGGGAGGAATTCGAGAAAAACCAGCAGAAAATGGCTGAGAACAGCACAATCGGCGAGGCTCTGTCCGCTCCGGCGACACGGAGCCGAGCGTGCTGTCTGGGCTGATCGATGCGATCGCTGCGGCGCGAGCATGCTCGTGGGCTATGCCAACGTCATCGACGACGTCGAGTGCAAATCGCTGCGTTACACCTGCATGCGCGCGATGCAATTGATTACGGCGTCGAGACGTGTCGAGCCTATCGGGTGCGGTGCTGGAATCTTTCGTCAGCGAACGGATGCTGCAGGCCGTTTCGCCGGCATCTCTGGAACTGAGTCTGGCGGCAGGTCTCGACATCGAACACGAACGCAAACTGCTCGACGATCACTGGCAGCAGCGACTCACACGCGATCACGCTATGAAGGTGAACAGGCGCGACGACAGTACAATGCCGTCGATCCCGATCACCGCCTGGTGGCGCGCGAACTGGAACGCCGCTGGGACGAATCAATGCGTGCGGATGAACGTCTTCAGGTCGAATACGCAAAGTTTGCGGAAGGACTGTCCGAAGCAACTTTCGTCTGAGGAACGTGAGTTGATTCTCGCGCCAGTGGTACGACCTGCCCGCGCTGTGGCATGCGCCAACGACATCTCCCGAAGATCGTCAGTCGGTGGCTCGATTGCTCCTCGCAGAAGTTATCGTGAGTGTGGAAGGGAATACAACGAAGTCGTCCACTTCGCGGCGTTCAAGCGCGGCGAAGACCTCTTCAAACGCGAAGAGATCGAAGCCGCCGCCGACGTGATCATCTGGTCGACTGACTCCGGCGACGAAGTCGAAACGACGCGCAGCCGACCGTACGACCGCCACTTCCGTGGCAACGTCGTGCAAGCGATGGATGCGTACGCGACCGGCGAGTTCGGCGATACGCGCATCCCGTTGCGCGAATGCAAACGAACGATCTGCATCGGTTCCGACCGCATGATGAACGCTGTGCGCGAGTCACGTTTCGGCGTGCTCGAACCGCACTTGATGCCCAAGTACATCGCGATCGGTTCGATCAACTCGCCGATGCAGTGCATGATGAAAGAGATCTGCGCGCAGTGTCTCTGCAAGCAAGCCGATCCGGTGATCCGGCGAAGAAGCCAGCCTGGTCTTCTCGTGCTTCGACCAGGACTGAGAACCTCGACCGCGTCGACTTCCTGAACCTCAATCAACGACTGCGGCAGAACAGACGGTGCAGGAAAAAGCTCGCCAACCTGTGGCTGGACCACTCTGATTCACGCCGACGCCGAAACTCGACCTGTGGACCGTGCTGGTGAATTGCAGCGGCTGATGAGCGACACCAGCAGCTCCCTGACCCGCATCCGACCGGCGCGCTGCCCGATTTCACGGCGGGCGACGACTTCTATCGTTTGCTCGTCAAGGAAGGTGCGGACGTTCTCGTCCTCGTCGATCGATCCGGCAAGCTGTTGTGGGCGAACGAATCGGCCGCGCAGGCGCTGGCGCGGTCGATGCTTGACTGCGCCGGCGTCGCTTCTCGTGCAACCTGCATATCCCGAAGATCGAGAGCGCACGCAGAAAGCGTTCACCCGTTGGTTCGAAGCCGAAGCGGATCGACCCGCGCCG
>CALOBG010000092.1:0-10887 GCA_942490995.1 uncultured Gammaproteobacteria bacterium | reverse complement strand
TTGCCTGGCGGCGGCACGGGAGTCGGCGTAAATGCAGGACCACGGAATCTAATTTTCGATTTTCCTGATCTTTTCAGGGGCCGCGGTATTCGCCGACCCTGGCGCTGTTTCAGCAGCCAGGCGAGATGATCGTCGGTTATATCCTGGTCGGTGCGTTGTTCGGACCGGTCGGTCTGGGCCTGGTCCACGACCAGGTCTGGATCGAAGATGTGTCGAATATCGGCATCAAGTTTTAGCTTAACCTGCTCGTGCTGAACATGGAGCCTCGCCAGTTGTGGCGCATGCTCGGTGAGGCTTTCGGCGTCACGCTGATCAGCTCGGCGGTGTTCTGCGCGCTGGGATTCGCGGTGGCGTCGTTATGGGGTCTGCCATGGGCGGAAGCGCTGCTGGTGGGTGCCTGCATGATGTTCTCGAGCACGATTATCGGCCTGAAACTGCTGCCGACGACCTCGCTGCATCACCAACACAAAGGCCAGATGATGATTTCGGTGCTGCTGCTGCAGGACCTCATCGCGATCGTGGTGCTGTTGATCGTGCATGGTTACGGTCGTGTCAGGACCCGCTTAGCGGTATTGTTCAGCAGATGATCGCGCTGCCGTTGCTGGTGGCGATCGCGCTGGGTTTCGAGAAATACCTCATCGAACCACTCATGCGCCGCTTCGAACAGATCCAGGAATACCTGTTTCTGCTGGTCATCGGCTGGTGCCCGGGCGGACGCTGGGAGCGTGCGTGGCGCAAAGACTACCTCGGCGAAATCGGCGCGTTCATCGCCGGTATCGCCCTGGCCAGTTGCCCGGTGTCGATCTTCATCGCCGATAGCCTGCGCTCGCCGCGCGATTTTTTCCCGGTGCTGTTCTTTTTCCCGCCTCGGCGCCGGTTTCCGAAACGGTGATGATCGAACACGGCCCGTCAGCGCCGCGATCCTGCTGGCGGCTATGGCGCTGTTGATCGCCAAGCCTTATACGCGTTCCCCTGGTTGTTCCGACGCGCCGGCGAGTCTCGGGCTGGCTGTCGCTGGAGGTCGGCGTACGCCTAGGCCAGGTCAAGGAGTTCAGCCTGATGTGGTGGCAGTCGTGGCACTCAGCAGCGGCTTGCCAGCGAGCGCGCTGGCTACCTGCGGCACTTGATGACTCTGGTCACGTTCATTGTTTCGAGCCACCACGATGAGGTATCCGACCCGATCGCGGTCAGCGACAGCCAGGCCGTGATCATTGATATCAACCACAATCGCCGAGCCAATGCAAGGATCCGTTGCAGTTGGGTCGCCACGCCGCGACTCAAAACAGTATCAATGGCTATGAGCCGCGCCTCGACTACCTCAGGCCCGCCCGAAGGCGATGGGCGTACTCGAATTTCACACGCCGGAGTACGCCCTCGACCCCAAGACCCGTGCCTCGGATTTCAGTGATCATGGCAAAGTGGCGGTGCAGACCGAAAAGGCTGCGCAATACACCTATAAGGCTCTCGCGGCTGGCGCCAGCGCTGACGAGATCTCGGACGCGCCGATGATGCTGTGTTCCGCCCTGGGGCCTGAGCCGTATCGTATGGCCGTCGAGGTGTTGCCGGAAGCCGGCGTCGAGGGCTTCGCCCTGCCCGAAGGCGCAGGTCGACGACGACGACGAGTCGCTCGAAGCGATTAAACTGGATCAAGGCTGCCGGACGGACAACCGTCATGCCACCGACCGCGTCGCCGTTGCTGTTCCGCAGTGGTACGTGGTACGGCATTCAAGGCCTATTGTTCACACCAGGGTATGGAGCGATGGATATGTACAGACGGGCACACGATACCTTGCGCTCAGCATGGCTGGCGGTTCACATGCCGAAACCGGTGATCCCAGGCGCGGGCGCGGGCTGACCTGACGAACCTCGACGTAACAATTGTTACGGCATGGTGACGGTGAAAATGGCACGATTGAGTGGTGCTGGCGGAAGTCGCGTGGACGGCAATGCCGGCATACCGGCAGGCGGGGAGTTCGCTGACGCGCCGTACGGCGCGGCGACAGTAACAGGATAGGGATTATGTACTCATTCGAAACACCGCTGCGGGGCGTCGCCGACGAACTGCTGGTACATTCTCGGCTACCCGTGTGGGGCTGCTGGATGACACCGGCGTGGGCGTCGTGAGCAGATCGCGCAGTTCGGTCTGCGTGCCGCAACTGCTGTGCAGCATCGGATTCAACAGCGCGGTCAGCGAACAACCGATGCCCGTCGCGGCCTCGGCTTTGCCAACTACGAAGGCTTGATCGCTGAGCGTAATGCATGCGTTCATCCACGATGTTTATCGCGCCCTGAGCATCAACAATGCATTAAAATCTACAGTGCTGAACTGACCCGCAGCGCAGGGCATGTCGTGGTCCGATCTGGTGTTGACGCGTATGCCATCGAGTCGCAGCCTGGGGAAGAGATCATCAACCTGATCCTGATCGCGGCTACAAACCTTGAGATCTCGGGGCAATCTACGAAAACCATCTCGTCAATTTCCGGAGTCTGTACGCGGGCGTTTGACGCCCAATCCACGCCATGCGACGTCGCCAACGAAAAGTGATCGCGCTCGAGCGGTGCGATCGACCTGATGGCGAAGTTTTTGACCGCTACGGTGTGAGTGTGGATGAAAAGCGTCGCGCGATGTTCCAGGGCCTGATCCTGCTGGCGGTCGCCGATCACTACATTCGCCAGATCAAATCCGAGGATGAATAGCGCGCATTTCGTGAGGCCCCGTCAGGCTCAAGGAGTAACCGTCGCGCGGCGGCGTACCCAGTCGCGCAGGCGCTGTTCGGCGTCAGGATCGGGTCGCGGTGCGGCGACCAATATTCTCGAATGATGCCGCGAATGTCGATGTCGCTGTTCGATGTTGGCGCGGCGCGGCAGGAACCGCGCGGCTGTCTCGCCATCGCCCGGTGACAGGCTGCGCGCGCGCAGCTCGGCGATCTGGCCGCGAATGTCGCCGGGCGCGGTGCTGGCCGCCGGTTGCCGCTTCTTCGTCGCGGACCGCGATCGGGCTTTTGCGCAAACGCAGGTAGAGTACGATCGCAAGCGGCGGCACGAGCCAGATCAGCGTCTCCACTGAGTTCACCAGCCCCGGCCTGCGCGAGGCGCTGATAGCCGTACCAGATCCAGGTGCCGAAATCCGGCAGCCCTTGCCAGCGCGAGGCATAGGCGCTTTCCATCGCGAACCATACCGACGGCGTCGCGTCGATGGTGACCCAGCGCCTGTTGATGTGCGCCAGCGCCCAGGCGTGGGCGTGTCGTGCACGCCCCGATGTAGCGTTCCAGTTCGCCGTATTCCTCACCACGTAGCCGACCGCGTAGCGCCGGAATGCCGGCTTCGCGCAGCAGCACGGCCTGCGGTAGCGAAATACTCGCAGTGACCGCGCCGTGTCTCGGTGAGGAAGTGAGCCAGCGGCAGTGCGCCGCGAAAAGCCGCCGCGCTGGATCGGGCCGCAGAGTGGCTGTTCTGCAAGAAGTCGCGGATATGGTCTGCGCGGGCTCGCCGCTGTGCTTCCTGACGGTGGCCCGATTTCCGGCGGCCGTCTGTGCAACTGACCGGCACAGGGCGGTCGGGATCTCGAGATCGCTCGACGTCGGCGGCGGCTCCTCGACGGGCGGCTCGCCGCGCCTGGCCGTAAAGCGCAAGGCGCCGGGCGGGGCTTCGCCGAGCAGGGTGCCGAAGCGGTTGCGCTGCAGTTCCGCTATTTCGCCGCTGTCGATGCGCGCGGAGCCGCGCGGTACCGGCAGCAAGGTTGCCCGCGATACGGCGATGCTGTACGCAGTGATTTCGGATAGGTGGTGACGTCGCCGGGTTCGCGCTAGCGTCGGTAACCCACGCGTCGTGGTCGACGGTTTGGTCCAGTAGCCAGAATTTAGCGCGCCGGTTGCCGACCACGTCCGAACTTGACCAAGGCATCGCAGCTCGCCTCCACCGGCAACATCAGCGGGATCTGAGCGGTAGACTCGCGACCGACCTGCACCCGGATCGGTCAGACACTTCGCAGGTCATGGCGCCGATCTTTCCGTGATGGCGATCGGTCCGGGATCACCGCCAGACCACGGAACTGGTTGAACCAATAGATGAACGAATTTTCCAGCGCCTGCCGGTGGCGCTGGACACCTAGCTGGGCGGTACTGACACCGCCAGGGCCAGCACCATCGCGACGCTCCACTGCGGCTACGAAGGCGCGGCGTGGCCGTGCCGCACCGATGATGCCGATCACCAGCAGCGCGACCAGCGCGGTGAAGCCGACACTACGCTCGGCGCCGGTACTCGCCGCGAGTATGCAGATCACGATGTACTGCGGTGCAATATCGGAGTTCGCGGTCCTGAGTTCCGGTACACGACGAAGCTGGACAACACCGCACTCATCCAGATAGTCCGGGTGGTACTCGCGCGCTCGGCGAGCAGCATGGAAAACAGCAGTACGGTGCAGCGGCGAGGATCTCGTAGATGCCGTGCACCGAGTAGCGCGAAAACTGCACGACGGTAATCACGGCAAAGACGCTGGTGAGATCGGCGGCCCGATGGAATTCGCGTTTGCCCATGGCCCGCTTGACCGGCGACAAGGCGATGCCTCGCGCCAGCATCAGCGCCATGACGACGGCGCCGGGCCAGGCCTCGGTGTAGCCGCCCCACACCAGCAACGCGAGGCTCACCCAGCCACGCGGCATCGGTTTGCGGACCACCTCCACGCTCGCACTCACGGTCGAGTTCGACCGCGGCCAGGTCCTCGGCGAGGTAACCGGCGCGGATGGTGAATACCTCCGGGGCGCTGTCGAAAACGCCGTCTGCCGGCGCCGTGTCGTCAACGGTCACGAACAGCGCGATGCAGGGGATGCCGCGCACTGTCAGGGCGGTGAGCAGATCGCGACGCGGCCGGTCGTCGGCGCCGAGCACAACGATAACGCTGGCCAGTTCGTCGGCCCGGGCGCGCAGGACACCGGCCATCTGGTCAAAATCCGCCAGCGGCGCCGGCTGCGCCTCGGCCAGGTAGGTCAAGGCGTGGGTGGCATCGCCGAGTCCGCGCCCGGCGCTAAGGCGCACGATATCCGCGCCGACAAAAATCAGATCGAGGATCGAATCGCGCGGTCGTTCGCCACCGGCGATCGAGGCGGCGACCGAAATGATGGCTTCGAACAGGGTTTCGGCGCCGGCCGCGACGTGGGTGTCGATGACCAGCGCGTGGCGATCGAAATATTCGTCCTGGTATTGTTTGACGATCAGCTTGCCGGTGCGGGCAAATGTGCGCCAGTGAATATGACGGCGTGGATCGCCTGAGCGATAGTCGCGCAGCGCCGCGAACTCCTGCGAATCGCCGACCGCGTGGGCGAGACTGACGCCGCCTTTCTGGTAGCGACGTTCGGAACGCAACTGGATGCGCGGCGCCGGGTAGCGTCGCGGTAGCGACAACAGGCTTTCGCTATGCTCGATGCGTACGCGCGCGCGGAACAGGCCGAGCGGATCGGGGCGCAGGATATCGCTGCGCTGGAAATGCAGCCAGCCGCGGCGCACGACCTCGGTGTCGATGCGCACCCGGACGCTGGCGCCGGGGGCGATCGCCGGCAGCGCGGCGAGATCGATTTCCGCCCCGCGCGCGCGGCGGCGCATTTCGACCCAGCGCGGAAACCCGACCGCGCGATCGAACCAGTTGCGGCGCCGTTGTCCGCCGTCGGCACGCCGTGTCTGAAACGCGTCGTAGCCGATCGGCGGTGAGACCAGCTGGTCGAGCACACACAGATCGCGCTCGACACGCGAACCGCTGTTGCTGACCTCGAGGTAATAGCTCATCGGCAAGCCGGCAGTGACGAGTTCGGGCAGGATCCGCCGTATGCGTAAGCGCGGACGCCAGCGCAGGCTGAGAATGACGCTGGTCACGAGCAGGGCAAACGCGAGCGCGGCGACCTGGTAAGCCAGGGTCTGGCGCATGTCGATGCCGAACAGCACGCCACAGATAAACAGGCCGAGGAGCAGCCGTCCGCCGGCGGCGAAACGGTGTTCGATCCAGTTGCTGGCGCGGCCCGCCCAGGGAAACAGCCGGTACAGGGCGCGCGGCGGCATCATGGTCACAGGCTTCCGCCAGGTCGCGGACCGCTAGCGCGGCACCGCCACCGATTCCAGCACCTCGGCGACCAGCGTCGCGGCGCTGATGCCGGCAAAACGTGCTTCGGCGCGCACGGCGAGGCGATGGGCGAGCACCAGCGGCGCCAGTTCCTGCAGGGCATCGGGCGACACGAAATCGACGCCATCGAAAAGCGCCAGTGCCTGTGCGCATTTGAGCAGCGCCAGCGAGGCGCGCGGGCTGGCGCCCAGTTCGACGTGCTCCAGACTACGGGTCGCAGCGACCAGACGCACCAGGTATTCCTTGATTTCGTCGCTGATCGCGACCGCGGCGGCAGCGCGCTGGAAAGCCAGCACATCGGCAATCTCGACCACCGCCGCGATGGCGTCGAGCGGCTGCTCGGCATTGTTGGCGGTGATGATCGCCATCTCTTCGGCGATCGAGACATAACCCAGCGACAGGCGCAGGGCGAAGCGATCCATCTGCGCTTCGGGCAGTGGATAGGTGCCGTGAAATTCGATCGGATTCTGGGTGGCAATAACAAAATACGGTTTCGCCAGGGTGAACTGTTCGCCTTCGAGGCTGACCTGGCCTTCGCCCATCGCCTCGAGCAGCGCCGACTGCGTGCGCGGCGAAGCGCGATTGATTTCGTCGGCGAGCAGGATATTGGTGAATACCGGTCCCTTGTGGATGACGAACTCCTGGCTGCGCTGGTTGTAGATCGAAGCGCCGAGGATATCCGTCGGCAGCAGGTCGGGGGTGAACTGCACGCGCTGAAAATTCGCGCCGATGGCCCGCGCAAGCGCTTTGGCGAGGGTAGTTTTGCCAGTGCCGGGAAAGTCTTCGAGGAGCACATGCCCGCCGGTCAGAAAGGCGCTGAGCAGGTATCGAATAACCTGCGCCTGGCCGGTGATGACGCGGCCGATACTCGCCTCGAGGGTCTGGTAGAGGGTCGCCGCCTGGGCTGGAGTCATGGCGGGAAGCGATGCGTTCATGGCTGCTGTTTTCCGGTCGATGCTGAGGCTTGCGGGCGGCGTTATTCGAACCAGCGTTTGAGCTGTTCGCGCTGGCGGCGCTCCTTCTTGTTCAGTTTGCCGGCGCGCCGGTCCTCGATCACCGCGCCGAGCTTGAGGGTGGCGCCGAGTTGTTCGCGTGCGGCGACGCTGGACGGCGTTTCGCGATACAGGCCGGCGACCAGTTTGGCCGATACGCGCCGCTCGCTCAGCTCGCGGACGGTCAACTCGTAGGTATAAGGCGGACGACGCACAATTACAGTGTCATCGATACGCACCAGTTTGGCCGGTTTCGCGCGCAAGCCGTTGAGCTCGACGCGGCCGTTGTTGATCGCATCGGCGGCGATGCTCCGGGTCTTGAACAGGCGCGTGGCCCACAGCCAGCGGTCGAGGCGCTGCGCGTGAGCCTGACAGTCTTCAATTGAGCCCATGTATTGCTGGAGGTTAGCAGGCTGGTGAAAAACTACTGCGGAGGTCGTGCGCGGCGTTGCGGGCTCGCCTGCGGTCCTCATTTATCGGCATAAACTCCGGTCCTCGTCTCGCCCGCGCCTTGCGCCCGACCTTCCTCGCTACGTTTTTCACCACCCTGCTGCAGGCCAGGTGAAAACTACTGCGGAGGTCGTGCGCGGCGTTGCGGGCTCGCCTGCGGTCCTCATTTATCACCACTAAACTCCGGTCCTCGTCTCGCCCGCGCCTTGCGCCCGACCTTCCTCGCTACGTTTATCACCATCCTGTTAGGATCCAAATCGGAGCAGCCGCTCGCGACCATAACACTAAGGGTGAGATTTGTGACTAAAGAACGAGAATTTGTGCCGCTCGCGATCGCCGTACTGACCGTTTCGGACACCCGCACCGAGGCCACCGACAAGTCCGGCCAACTGCTGGTCGAACGGCTGCAGGGGGCCGGGCACCAGCTCGCTGACAAACAGATCTGTCGCGACGATATTTATGCCATCCGCGCGCTGGTGAGCGGCTGGATTGCCGATGCCGCTGTCAATGTCGTGCTGACCACCGGTGGCACCGGGGTCACCGGCCGGGATGGTACGCCGGAGGCGCTGACCCCACTGTTTGACAAGGTTCTCGACGGTTTCGGCGAAATGTTCCGGGTCCTGTCCTACGAGCAGATCAAAACTTCGACCCTGCAGTCGCGCGCGGTCGCCGGGGTCGCCAACGCGACCTATATTTTTGCCCTGCCGGGTTCAGGCGGCGCCTGCATGCTGGGCTGGGACGATCTCATCGTTCATCAACTCGACTTTCGAACCCGGCCCTGCAACCTGGTTGAACTGATGCCGCGTCTGCTCGAGCGCTGAGCGCAGCGGCGTCCTCGCCGCGCTCGCTCAGGATCTCGAAATAGGTAAGTAGCGTGCGCTGGAATGCGCGACGGTTGTCATCGCTGACCATGAAATAGCAGTGACCCTGGTGCCGGGCCAGACCCTCGAAGTTGTCCAGCGCCCAGCCCTCGGCGGTACTGAAACGCGCCACGTCGTGGATCGCGAGCAGCCGCCCGGACGGTACGTCGAGCGTGGTGCGGCGTACCGCGATAATCATGGGTTGCAGCAGTGAGGCGTAGGTGCGTTCAAGGATCAGCAGCTCGCCGTGCTGCGTCGTTTCAAAGCCGACGATGGCGCTGTGTGCGGCATCGCTCGGCGGGTAGTCCCAGCGTCGACCCGCAGTCGAATAAATTGGAATGTAGCGCTGCGTGCCACCGTGCAGGGGGCGTTCGGGCGCAACGATGAGCCCGGCGCCGGTTACGCCGGTCAGCGCTTCGAGCTGACGGTTGGCGCCGGCATAACGGCGCGCGTCGGCGAGATCCGCGGGCAGGGCGATCGTGGCAACGAACTCGCCGCCGCTGGTAAACGATGCCAGTCGCGGCACGCCTTCGAACGACACCACGAGTTCGGTATCGCCGCGCGTGCGGTTACGTTGCCGGCGCGCATACAGGCCTTCACTGTCGGCGAAACGGCCGCTCAGCGGCGCGCCGTCGGCGTCGCGCAGGGCGTGGATAGCGATGAGGCTGACGGCGCTCAGGATCCCGGCGTTGATGTGCGGCCGCAGGTGCACCAGGTAGGCATCGTCCGACAGCGCGTAGAGCAGTTGTTCGTCGGCGTCCCAGGCCAGGCCGGAAAGTTGGTGCGGACGGCCGTCAGCGCCGGCATTGAGGCGCACCGTGCCGGCCAGGCGCACATCCATGAAGCGACTGCCGGGCGGGTGGGCGGCGGAAAATTCGAACACCTCACTGAACTCGGCGCCGAGCACTGTCCCAGGCGAGCTGAGCAGCGCGATTGTTGCGACAGCGCGCAAAAATGCGCGCGATGAGTCGATACGGCGAGATATCATTGGCAGTATGCTACTGCGCCGCGCAGAGAAGCACTTTTGATTGTTGAGACCGTTTCGACATGTGGAGCAAGTTTTTCATGATTGCCGGTGGCGTGAGCGGCGCGGCCGGGGTCATACTCGGCGCGCTCAACGCCCATGCCTTCAAGGCGTCGTTGCCGGCTATGGGGCTGGCGACCCTTGAACGGGTGGCGAGCTATGCGTTGCTGCACGGCCTGCTGCTGGTTGTGATCGCGAGCTGGAGCCGTACCCTGCCCGAGGCCATCAGCCTGCGCATCAGCGGGATTGCGCTCGTTTCGGGAATAATTCTGTTTTGCGGTGGTCTGACGGTAAAGACCCTCGGCGGCCCGAGCCTGTTTGGCGGCCTGGCGCCGGCCGGCGGGATGGCCCTGATCGGGGGATGGATCATGTTGGCGTGGTTTGGACTGACGAGATTATGAACGGATCCTCATACAACGGCGCTGCGCGCGAATGTACGCCTGCCCACGCTAATCGGCGGCGGGCGAATTGGGCGCTGTGTCTGCCCTTGATGCTTGCTGGCGCGCTGCCGCTGGCGCCGGCCGAGGCCGGACAAACATTCCGCCTGGCCGGCGAAAACGCCGATGTCGTCGGTGAATTATTTCTTGCTTCGACCGTTTACGAGGACACCCTGTCTGACATGGCGCGCGCCTACGACCAGGGTTACACCGAAATGCGCCTCGCCAATCCCGAGGTCGACCCGTGGCTGCCCGGCGACGGCGCCGAAGTCGTGGTGCCGAATTTTTATGTCATCCCCAGCGCACCGCGCGACGGCATCGTCGTCAACGTTGCCGAAATGCGCATGTATTATTTCGACCGACGCGATAAAAAGGCCGAGCCGCAGGTCATGACCTTCCCGATCAGCATCGGACGTCAGAACTGGGTGACCCCCAAGGGGGTGATGAAGATCACCGCCAAAGCCAAGGACCCGGCCTGGTATCCGCCGCAATCGATCCGCGAAGAACATGCCGCTGAAGGCGACATCCTGCCGCGTGTGGTGCCGGCGGGGCCGGACAATCCGCTTGGACAGCACGCTTTACGGCTGAGCGCATCCGGCTACCTGATCCACGGCACCAACAAACCCTACGGCATCGGCATGCGGGTCACGCACGGGTGTATCCGGATGTACCCGAAAGATGTCGCGACCATATTCGATCGGGTCGCGGTCGGCACCGCGGTGCACGTGGTCAACCAGCCGTTCAAGGTCGGCGTCGCGCACGGCCGCGTGTATCTCGAGGTGCATCCGCACCTCGCCGAGGACGCTGACATGTTCAGCGATCAGTATTCGCATGTCGTGAAACTGATCCTCGAGCGGGTCAAGGAACACAATGCGCAGTTGGTGTGGGGTGAGATCCGGCGCGCGATTGAACAGAAAAACGGCATTCCGCGCGCCGTCGGCAGCTACCGGCCGCGGGTCACTGCCGGTGTTGCTGATAACACCCCGACCGGTTTGTAACAGGTTTCCGGCGCAA
>CALOBG010000091.1:0-13809 GCA_942490995.1 uncultured Gammaproteobacteria bacterium | reverse complement strand
GACGTCGCCGCTCAGGTTGCGCCTGACCAAGGAGGGCTTGCAACTGGCCGCCGATGCCAACAGCCTGGAAGCGGCCGTCGCGCTCGAAGACCGCGGTCAGATCCTGTGCGCCAGCGCGGGTTTCTTCGAGGAAGGAATAAGCGCGTTCATGGACAAACGCAAAGCCGATTACGGCGATGCCTGAGTTTGACGCGACCCTGGCACGGGCGCGCTATGTGTCGGTTGCGACCACCCGCCGCGACGGACGCGAGGTGCTGACCCCGGTCTGGATCGTGGCGCGCGGTGCGGGCTTGTATTGTTACAGCGCGAAAAACGCCGGCAAGGTCAAGCGCGTTCGCAATACCGGGCGTGCACGCCTCGCCACCTGCGACGCGCGTGGCAAACAGCGCGGTGACTGGCACAGCGCCGACGCCCGGGTACTCGACGACCCGCAACAGTGCGCGGCCGTCTACCGGGCTTTACGCGAAAAATACGGCTGGCAGATGTGGCTGGCCGATGTCGCCGCCCGCCTCGCCGGCCGTTATCACAAGCGCGACGTGCTTGAATTTCTGCCCACCGCGACGTGAGCGCGGCGGGCTGGATTTGTTAAGCTTGAAATATTGACGACCCTGAAAACAAGGGCCGCGAAACACAAAAAATTTCAAGCACAGCCAGGCCATGGACCGAGGAGGGGCTGGTGGATACCGAAGCGAGCCTGCGTCGCTGTGGGCCGATCCAACGCTTATCGCTCGCGTTGCAGGACAAAGCCGTGGCCCTGGCTACCATCACCGATTACGGCAGCGGTGCGATCATCTATGCCGAGGGCGGACGTGATGATCGCGTGCATTTTCTGCTCGACGGCACGGTCGAACTGATTTGGCAGGAACGCAGCATACGCACCGTCAACGCTGCCCACCCCGGCGCTCGGCAGGCGCTCGATCCGGAACCCGCCAAGCGCTACACCGCACGCACCAACAGCGGCGCGACCATTGCCAGTTTTCACCGGCCGACGCTCGACCGCCTGATCGAACAATTCGAAACCTCGCTCTCGGACAACGAATTCGAAGTCGCTGAGATCGACAGCGCTCGGTCGACAGACTGGATGATCCGGATGCTGCAGTCGAAACTGTTCGCTATCCTGCCGGCAACCAATATCCAGGAAATTTTTGCGCGCTTCGAGGAGATCGAAACCAGCGCCGGGCAAGTCGTCGTTGAACAGGGCAGCGCGGCCGATTATTACTACATCATCGAGCAGGGTTACTGCGAAGTATCGCGCACCATCCCCGGCGGGCGCGGTCAGGTCCATCTCGCTGACCTCGGACCGGGTACGGCTTTCGGGGAAGAAGCGCTGATTTCCGGCCGTCCGCGCAATGCAAGTATTACAATGGTCAGCGACGGGCGCCTGATGCGACTGGCGCGCGAGGATTTCAACACCCTCGTCCTGCGGGAGGTCCAGCAGCCCGTCGACCTGGCCCAGGCTCTGGAGGCCATAGCGCAGGGGGCCGTGTGGCTGGATATCCGCTATCCGGAGGAACACGCGCGCCGCGCTTTCGAGCACAGCGAAAACATACCGCTGAATATGCTGCGCCTGCACAGCGGCCGCTTGCGCAAAGCGCCACGCTACGTTATTTGTGGGGACGATGTCGACGAATGTGCGATTGCCGCCTTTCTGCTTTGCGAGCGCGGTTTCGCGGTGAATTTTCTGACCGTCACGATCGACGATGCGATCGAAGCGCAACCAGGCTTGCGCGCGACAACCGGGAACACGGATGAGGCGCCCTCTCAGCAGGCGCGCAAAGACGCCGGCGACGGCGTCAGCGAGGAGAAATCTGTTATGGAATCATCAGACAACGACGCCGGACTCGGCGATACGATCACACGTATTTCGAGTCTTTACACCAATGCCCAGGCGCAACGCGAAATGGAAGAGAAAGTACCCGTGGAAAAATACGCCGATACCTCGACCGGGCGAGCGCTTGCCGACATCATCGACGAACTGGCCGAGCAGCATGACGACCTCCGCGGCGAACCCGAAAGTATGGAATTCGATGTCACCAGTGCAGCCGATTTTGACCCGACCGGGGCATTACCGGATACCTTGTCAGACGCCATCTCCGAGTCCGTGCCGAGTGCACCGAGGTCGGTGCCCGAGGACGGCATCGCCAGTCTCATGCAGGACATGGAAAATCGTGTCCGCGAGCACGTCAGTGCGGCCGTACGCAGTCAGACGACGCGTATCGAATCGGATTACAACGTCAAACTGAACCGCCTGCGCGAGCTCACGAACCAGGAGATCGAGCAACGCGAAGCGGCGCTGCGGCGGCGGGTGGCGGAAGAATATGCTGACAAGGAGCAGTTGCTGAGAGGGTATTACAAAAAGCTGATCGCGCTGGCGAACAATATTTCGCGCCAGAAAGCCCAGTTGCAGGACGCCAAGAAGCAGTTCGCGAGCAAGCTCGCTTCGGCCGAACAGCTGTCGCGACAAGTCGACGAAATGCGCACCCTGCTGAGCGATCAGATCGGCTACCTGGACGCGCAGGAAATCGAAGAGATACCCCAGCTTTCGCTGACGCTGTGAAGCCGCCGCGATCGACGGCGGCCCGATGCCCGGTCTGCCGCGTCAGGCGTGGATCGCAGTGATCAGTTCGTCCCAGCGCGAAAACTGTCCATCTCCGCCCATCGTCATATACAGCGACACGCGGTCGAGAATGCCGTCGTAGCGCTCGCGCAGGCGCTGACCGATGGCGCCGGGCTTATCGATGATCGCGATGTGGTCGAGAAACGCTTCCGGGATCGCGGCCGCCATTTCCTTGGTTTTGCCTTCACGCATGAGGCCGTTGAGTTTACGCGGCAGCTCAGCGTAACCATGGTATTCGAGCACCGCCGCGTAGCTCGGGGTCGAGCCGTAGAATGACGCCTGGCCGCGCACGATCTGCTCCATGGCATCGATTTCACTCTGGCTCTCGCCGGTGATGACGAATACCGGCGAATAAAGCTCGAGGTCGTCGAGGGTGCGCCCGCCGGCCGCCGCGCCTTCGGCCAGCGCCGGCTTCACCACATCGCGCAGGTAGCCCGCCGAATGCATCGGGTGGACGTGGAAGCCGTCCGCCACCTCACCGGCGGCCCGGCACATACGCGGATTGACCCCGGCCAGGTAAATCGGAATATCGGGGTTATCGATCGGCCCGCCGTTAAAAAACGGATTGATCACCGAGAAACGATAGAAAGGCCCCTCGTATTGCGGCCGCGTACCGTTCTGAAACGTATCCCAGATCGCGCGCACGCAACGGATGTAGTCCGTGATCCGCGCCGCCGGATGGTCGAAGGGCATTGAGAAGCGACGCTCGATATGGGCGCGCACCTGGGTGCCGAGGCCAAGGCGGAAACGGCCACCGGAATCGCGCTGCATATCCCAGGCGATCTGCGCCATCGAAAACGGCGAGCGCGCGAAGGCCACCGCGATATTGGTGCCGATACCAAGGTCGGTTGTCGCCGCCGCCGCATAAGCGAGCGGCAGAAACGCGTCGTTGGTCGCCTCGAAACTCCACACGCAATCGAAACCCAGGCGTTCGAATTCCTGCGCTCGGGTCGCCACTTCGCCGGGGGCGGCAGCGGCCATCAGGGTATCAATCTTCATGTTTCGCTCCTGTCAGAAATCGGTTTTGGGTCAGCGCGGTGGCGTCGAAAACAATTCGCGTCAGACATGATTGCCGCCGACCACCGGAAACGACTGTGCCCGCCAGCGCAGCATGCCGCCGGCAAGATTGGCGACCGCATCGAATGAATGGCGGCGCAGGATCACGGTTGCTTGCGCCGAGCGTCCGCCGGCACGGCACACGGTCACTACCGGTTGCTCGCGTGGTACTTCGTCGATGCGCTCGGCCAGACTGCCAAGCGGGATCAGGTGCGCGCCGTCGATGTGGCCGAGCGGGCCGTCGAACTCATCGGGTTCGCGCACGTCGAGGATGAACACCGCGCCGGCATTTTCTTCGAGCCAGTGTGGCTCGATTTCCCACACGCCGGCAAAAGTGCAGGTCAGCGGCGCCCAGTCCGGCGTATCGTCGGGCACCTCGCCGCTGTCGGGCCGGCCTGATTTGAGATTGGCCGGCACCGCGATGTCGATTTTCTTGGGATGCGCCAGGCCGAGGTTGTTCATGTAGCCGGTGAAATCGGATTCACTGATATTACCGCCGAAACGGGGATTGTAGACCTTCTCTTCGCCGACACTGGTGACCGTGAGTCCGTTGTAGTCGTGCGCGGGATAGAGCCGCGTCTCATCGCTTAAGGAAAATATCTGGCTGCGAATCGAGCGATACAGGTTGCTCGCACTGCCCTGTTGAAAATCCGTGCGTCCGCAGCCGCGTATCAACAGCGCGTCGCCGGTAAACGCCATGCTTTCGTCGTCGAGCACAAAACTCAGGCAGCCATTGGTATGCCCCGGGGTTTCCCGCACCTCCAGATAGCGGCGCCCGAACTCGACGTGGTCACCGTGCTTGAGGTAGCGGTCGGCGCCATCGACCCCGGCCGCCGCCGAGACGGCGATACGCGCGCCGCTGCGCTGCTGCAGCAACCAGGCACTGGTGACATGGTCGGCGTGGCAATGCGTGTCAAGGACAAACTTGAGCGTCACGCCAAGTTCCTTGAGCAAGGCCAGATCGCGGCGCGCCTGTTCGAACACCGCGTCGATGAGCAGCGCCTCACCGCTTTCGCTGTCGCCAAGCAGGTAAGTGTATGTCGAGGATTCCTGGTCAAACAGCTGGCGGAATATAAGCATGTGGTAACTCGCGGCTATGCGGTCGACGCGTACTCAGGCGAATTCCACACCCAGCACCTGGCCGAGTTCGGTGATCGCCTGCGCCTCGGATACAACCTTGATGGTGGTCATGCCGAGGGCCCGCGCCGGTTTCAAATTAATTCCCAGGTCATCGAGGTAAACCACGTTCTGCGGTTCGACCTCGATGCGTTCGCAGGCCAGCGCGTAGATACGTGGATCGGGTTTGCGTATGCCTTCCTTGCTCGATTCGACAATGGTATCAAACAAGGCCATTACCGCCGCGACCTCGCCGGCCTGGTGTTCGGAGCCCGACATGCCGGCGCCTTTTCCGGCGTTGGCATTGTTGGTCAGGCAGGCGACGCGGTAGTCGCGTTTACAGCGCTTGAGTACTTCAACCATACGCGGCCGCACGTCTCCGCCGAGCAGGGCGATGACATCCCGGCCGGGGATCGCGTGTCCGGCGGCGGTCGTCTCGGCGAGGAACTGGCGATCGAATTCGTCAACGTCGATGCGACTCGACTCGAAGCGCGCCCAGGCGTTGTCGTGGTGATTGACGGCATTGACCGAACGGATGAAATCCCGCGGCAGCCCGCGCGCCTGTTCGTAGCGATTGAAGGCGTCGAACGGTGAACTGGTCAGTACACCGCCAAAATCCCACAGTACGGCACTAAAACTCATGGTTCATGCATCCCGCATTTGAATTCAAACAACAGCACGGCATTTTCGCAGATCTGAGCCGCAAGGTATGCTGGAGCAACCATGCCGCCCCGCCTGACCGTCAACATCCGTGCGATATTCCGAGCCGAGGGCGCCAGCGTGTTGCCGGATGGCAGCGCCAGCGGCATCGTCAAAACCGCCCTGGCCGGGCCAGCGCCGCTCGACGCCGTGGGTCTGATCGGCGATTACCATGCCGACCGCAGCGTTCACGGCGGTCCCGACAAGGCGCTGCACCACTATCCGCTCGAACATTACGCCACCCTCGCCACACACTTCCCGCAGGCAGCCGAACGACTGCTGGCCGGCGCGATGGGCGAGAACCTGTCCGCGTCCGGCCTGGACGAAACGCAGATCTGTATCGGCGATGTGTTTACCCTCGGTGGTGCGCGTATTCAGGTTACCCAACCGCGCCGGCCGTGCTGGAAAATCGATCAGCGGTTCGGCGTGCGCGGCATGGCGGCGTGGATCCAACGCAGCGGCGGCACCGGTTGGTACTACCGCGTGCTCGAATGCGCGCCAATCGTCGCCGGCGACTGCCTGACCCTGTGCGAACGCGACCCCGCGGCCCCGACGCTGGCCGAATTCCACCGCCTGGTCAGCGCGCAACGGCCCGATCCCGAACGTCTTTCACTGCTGGCTCGCCTCGCAGCGCTGCCACCCGCGCTGGCCGGGCGGCTGCGTCAGCGCGCCGCGTGGCTCAAGCATCACGGCTGATCCGCCGGCCGTGGTGCGGTTATCATGCGGCGCAGCAACAGCGCTTGAGCGCGATGGAGAATGCGCATGCAACGAGAACTGAGCGACCTGGACGCGGTCGCACTTGGCACCCTGATCCGTAACGGCGACCTCGACCCGGTCGAAGTGCTCGATGCCACGATCGCGGCGATCGAGGCCGTCAACCCGGCTCTCAACGCCGTCATCCATCGTATGGACGAAGAGGCGCGCCGGGTCGCCAAGCACTGGCAAAGCGAAGTTGCCGCCGGCCGCGCCCGCGACGTGGTGTTCTGCGGGGTGCCGTTTCTGCTCAAAGACCTCCTTGCCGAATACAAGGGCGCTCCTTTCAACGAAGGCTGCCGGGCGCTCAAGGACAATGTTTCACGTATCGACAGTGAACTGGTGGTACGCCAGAAAGCCGCCGGCCTGGTGGTGTGCGGCAAAACCAACACCCCCGAGTTCGGCGGCTCGCCGGTCACCGAACCGGAGCTGCATGGCGCCACGCTCAATCCCTGGAACATCGCCCATACCCCGGGCGGCTCCAGCGGCGGCTCGGCGGCCATGGTCGCGGCCGGGGTCGTGCCGATGGCGCACGCCAACGACGGCGGCGGCTCGATCCGGATCCCGGCTTCGTGCTGCGGCTTGTTCGGCATGAAGCCGACGCGCGGGCGCAACCCGCTCGGCCCGCTGTTCGGCGATCTCGGTTCGGGCATCATCTACGAACACGTCGTCACCCGCACCGTGCGCGATTCGGCGGTGATGCTCGACCAGACCTGCGGCGAGGATCTCGGTGCGCCCTACCAGGCGCCGCCGCGCGAGCGACCCTACCGCGAAGACGTCGCCAGTCCGCCGGGCAAACTGCGCATTGGCTATATCACCCGCCTGCCGGCCGGCTGGCACGAAACTACGCGCGTACACCCAGACTGTGTCGCCGGGGTCGAGACCAGCGCAAAAATCTGTAGCGACCTCGGCCACGAAGTGATCGAGATCGATTCTGACGTGTTTGCGCAACCGCATATGCCGGACGTCTTCGGCCCCCACTTCGGCGGCTTCATCGCCCATGTCATCCGTTACTGGGAACGCGAACTGGGTCGAGCGATGACGCGCGAGGACATGGAAGCCGCCACCTGGGACTGGTACCAGGGTGCACTGGCAAGCAATCCCGCCGATTACCTGCAGGCGGTCGAAACCGCACAGCGCTTCAGCCGTCGCGTCGCGCGCTGGTACCAGGACAAGGACTTCGACGTGCTGCTGTCGCCGACCCTGGCGGTGCCGCCGGTCACCATCGGCGCGTTTCAGCCCAGCGACGACAAGCCCGGTCAGTGGCTGCTCGACATCCTCAACTTTGTCGCTTTTACCTACGCGTACAATCTCACCGGCCAGCCAGCGATGTCGGTGCCACTGGTACAGAACAAGGATGGCCTGCCGATCGGAATGCAGTTCGTCGGGCGCTACGGTGACGAATCAACCCTCTTCCGCCTCGCCGGTCAGCTCGAACAGGCCAGTCCCTGGATCAAGCGCAAGCCGGCCATTCATTGTTCCAACCGATAAGGATCATCATGACGTGAGTGCCGCACATGAATCACCTGCACGCGCGGGTATCGCCGGTTTGCGCGACGGACTGGCCGGCTCCGGTTATATCGCCAGCGATTCGATCGCAACCGTGGTGTACCTGGCCCAGGCGCTGTCCAAGCCGGTGCTGGTCGAGGGACCGCCCGGCGTCGGTAAAACCGAGCTGGCCAACGCTGCGGCGCAATTGTTCGCCAAGCCGCTGATCCGCCTGCAGTGCTACGAGGGCCTCGACGAGGCCAAGGCCTTGTACGAATGGAAGTACGGCAAACAGTTGCTGTACACCCAGGTACTGAAAGAAAAGCTCGGTGACCTGATGGCCGGCGCTAAGGGCCTGAAGGCTTCGATCGATCGTTTGCACGAATTTGACGATACGTTTTTCAACGAGGAATTCCTCGAACCCCGGCCACTGCTTAAAGCACTGTGGGCTGAGCATGGCGCAGTGCTGTTGATCGACGAAATCGACAAGTCCGACCAGGAATTCGAAGCCTTCCTGCTCGAACTGCTGCAGGACTTTCAGATCTCGATCCCGGAGATCGGCACGGTCAAGGCCAAGGTTCCGCCGCTGGTGTTTCTAACCTCGAACAATACCCGCGAGATCGGCGATGCTCTCAAGCGGCGCTGCCTGCACCTGTATATTCCCTTCCCGGACAGCAAACTCGAGCAACGCATTATCATTTCGCGTGTACCCGAGCTCGAAAGTCGACTGCGCGAACAGCTCGTCGCGTTCGTACAATCACTGCGCGGCCTGGATCTGAAAAAAGTTCCGGCCGTGAGCGAAACCATCGACTGGGCGCGAACCCTGTTGTTGTTGCACGCCACCGAACTCGACAACGAACTGGTGCGCTCGACACTCAATGTGCTGCTCAAATTTCAGGATGACATCGAACACGTCGACGCCGAGATCCCGGCCTTGACCCGCGCCGCCAACAAAATCGCCTGAGCCGTGACCCAGGTCCTGAGCAATTTCATCAAGGCCCTGCGCGCCGCCGACGTTCGCGTATCGACCGCCGAAAGCATCGATGCGGCCGGCGCGCTGGAAATCGTCGGCTTTGATGAGCGGCAATTACTCAAACACGCACTGTCGCAGGTCCTGGCCAAAACCGTTGACGACAAGCAGCGTTTCGATGCCTGCTTCGAGGCCTATTTCAGCAGCAGCGCCTTTAGCCAGGACCAAGGTGCCGATCCCACCAGCGACAGCAATGACGGCGACCACGCCCAGGACGCTGCCGGCGGTGGCGCCATGCCCGGCGGTGGCGGCGGCGGTGGCGAAGGCCTGCGCGGCCTGCTCGAAAGCGGCGACAGCGCGGCCCTGCAGCAGGGTATCGCGCAGGCGGCGCGCGCCGTACAGATCCAGAATATTCGCCTGTTCACCCAGCGCGGCATGTATATCCGCCGCATCCTCGAAAACATGGGTATCGAGGCATTCGACGACACGTTGTATGCGCTGATCAAAGCCGACGATGACGATCCGCGCGCTGCCCGTCTGCGCGAACTGAAAGCGCGCCTGACCGAATCGGTGACGGAGCTGGTCGACAAGCAGATGCTGCTCTATACCGCCAATTCAGGCCAGCGGCTGCGCGAAGAAGTACTGCAGAAGACCCCGCTCGCGCGCGTCGAGATGCGTGATTTCAAAACCATGCACGAACTCGTGCGCAAGCTGGCCAAACGCCTGGTCGCGCTTCACGCGCGGCGCCGCCACGTCGCGCGACGCGGCCAGCTCGATGTGCGCCACACCATCCGCCGCAACATCGAATACGACGGTTTATTGTTCGACACGGTGTGGAAGCGCGTACGTGTCGACCGACCCAAGGTCATCGCGGTATGCGACGTGTCCGGCTCCGTGGCCCAGGTCGCGCGCTTTCTGCTCCTGTTCCTGTATTCGATGAGCGAAGTGATCCCGAAAGTACGCGCCTTCGCCTTTTCGAGCCAGCTCGGTGAAGTCACCGACCTGTTCGAAACCCGCCCGGTCGAGGACGCCCTCAGTGAAACTCTGAATACCTGGGGCATGGGATCAACGGATTACGGCGGGGCCCTGTCGGAACTCGAGCGCCTGACGACGAGCGACATCGACCACCGCACCACCGTCCTGATCCTGGGCGACGCGCGCTCCAACTACGGCGATCCCGGCGACCGCGCGTTGCGGCGCATCCACGAACGCGCGAGGCGGGTGCTGTGGCTGAACCCGGAACCACGCGCGTTCTGGAACAGCGGCGATTCGGAAATGCAGAAACTCGGGGCCTGCTGTGACCGCGTCGAGCCGTGCCGAACCCTGCGCCATCTTGAGCGCGTGATCAGCGAGATCGCGCGGACCGCTATCTGAAGACCGACGTGGCGCCGAACACTCGCGGGACGGCGCCAGACCACGAATCCCTGGCCAGCAACCCCAAACACTCATGACCTTCACAACACCACCCACCACCACCCGCTCTGACGGCAAGCTGCGGCGCGTCGGCTTTGAAATCGAATTCAACGGCCTGACGCTGCGGGAAACCACCCGCCAACTGCAGGCGGTGCTGGGCGGCGATATCGTAGAAAAATCCGCGGCCGAACATGCGCTGGAAAATACCGGCCTCGGAACATTTAATGCCGAACTCGACTGGGACTACCTGAAACGCAAGGCCGGCGACGCCGAAGAAACCGATAGCGGCCACGAATGGGTAAATTTTCTGCGTCAGGCCGCGACGCTGGTGGTGCCGATGGAGGTGGTCTGTCCACCGCTTGCGATCACGGAACTCGACTGTCTCGACAACATGATTGGGGCGTTGCGCGACGCCGGCGCCAAAGGTACCGCAGATTCCGCCACCGCCGCGTTAGGGGTTCACATCAACCCCGAGATCCCCGCCCTCGATGCCGCCACCCTGGACCGCTACCTGAAGGCCTTCGCATTGCTGCAATGGTGGCTGGTCGATGCCCATGAAGTCGATGTCGCGCGCCGGCTCAGTCCCTATGTGGATCTTTATCCGGAGTCCTACCTCGAGGCGGTACTAGCGCAATCTCAGCCGGACATGCAGCAGATCCTGTCGACCTACCTGGCCCACAATGCGACCCGCAACCGGGCCCTGGACATGCTGCCTTTGCTGACCGAGATTGACGAGCAGGCGGTCCGCGCGGAGGTCGATGACCCGCGCATCAAGGCCCGTCCCACCTTCCACTACCGGCTGCCGAACTGTCACATAGAGATGCCGGACTGGTCATTGGCGAACAGCTGGAACCTGTGGTGCGTGGTTGAACAACTTGCCGCCGAGTCCGACAGCATTACATCACTCGGACAGGAGTTTCAGGAGCGCTCGCGGCTGCTGCTGGGGGTCAATCGAAAGCAATGGGAAAAAAGGATGCAGCAATGGCTCAGCGACCGAGGGTGGGTGTAACCGGTAACGGTCGACACTGGTCACCATCCTGGTGGTGTACCCGCACTGCGCTGCTGCTGGCCGGGGCGCGGCCGGTCCGCCTCAGTATCCGCCACGGCTGGTCCGGCGATCAGCTGGACGCACTGATTATCGGCGGCGGTGACGATATCAGCCCGGAGCATTACGGCGGCGATATCAACGAAAAAGTACGCCTCGATCCACAACGAGATCGCCTGGAAATCGCCTGGATCGAAACAGCCCTCGATCAGCGCATTCCGTTGCTGGGCATCTGTCGCGGCGCGCAGCTGATCAATGTAGTGCTGGGCGGCACCCTGCACGATGACATTCGCCGCCTGCGCAAACTTACCTACAATCGACCGGGCCTGTTACCGACCAAGCAGGTGCAGCTCGATGGCACCTCGCAGCTTGCCGCCGTGGCGCGCAAAAATCGCCTGCGGGTCAACAGTCTTCATCATCAGGCGGTGAAAGAACCGGGCGCCGGACTGCGGGTCGTGGGCCGTGACCTGGATGACCTGGTGCAGGCCATTGAGAGCGTCGAGGGCAAACCCATCATCGGCGTTCAGTGGCATCCCGAATATCTGTTCTACCTGCCGGCGCAGTTCGCCTTGTTCCGCTGGTTGCTGCAGACAACCGAATGATCGGCGCCTACCTGCTGCTGTTCGGATCGGCGTTTCTGGCCGCCACCGTCCTGCCGTTTTATTCTGAAGTACTGTTGTTTGCCCTGCTGCGTGAAGGGGGTAACCCGACCGCCCTGGTCGCGGTGGCGACACTCGGCAATACCCTCGGCGCGGTGGTGAACTGGATCCTGGGTCGTTATCTGCTGCGCTTTCAGGATCGCAAGTGGTTCTATTTCAGCACCGCTCAGATCGATAAATCGCAGCGCTGGTTTCAGCGTTACGGGGTCTGGACCTTGTTGATGGCGTGGCTGCCGGTGGGCGGCGATGCGTTGACGCTCATCGCCGGCATCATGCGGGTGAAACTTGCGATATTTCTGGTCCTGGTCGGGATCGGCAAAGGGCTGCGCTATGTTTCGGTGGTTTTTGTCGCCGACTGGATCCCGATCTGACGCTCACGCGCAGCGCACCGAACTGGCGCGTTTAACTGCGCGATTCGCTGAAAGCAGGCGCGCAATTCCGGGGCCTCGCGTTGGCGCCTACTTCGCTGTCCAACCGCCATCCATGGACAGTGTGGTGCCGGTGATCTGCGCCGCTTCCGGCCGGCACAGGTACAGCGCGAGGCTCGCGACCTGTTCGATGGACACAAACTCGCGGGTCGGTTGCGCGGCCAGCAGGACGTCGCGTTTGACTTCTTCTTCGCTGATCCCGCGCGCCTTGGCGGTGTCGGGGATCTGGCGTTCGACCAGCGGCGTCAGCACATAACCCGGACAAATCGCGTTGCAGGTCACGCCGTGCTCGGCGACCTCCAGCGCGATGGTTTTGGTCAGACCGGCAATGCCGTGTTTGGCCGCGACATAAGCGGCCTTGAACGGCGATGCCGCCAGCGCATGGGCCGAGCCCATCATGATGATACGTCCGAAGCCGGCGCGCTTCATGGCCGGGATCGCCACCGCGCTGGCGTGAAACGCCGATGACAGGTTGATCGCGATAATGTCGTTCCACTTGTCGACCGGGAACTCATCGACCGGCGCAACGTGCTGAATGCCGGCGTTGTTGACCAGGATGTCGATGCCACCGTGACGATCGACCACATCGGCGACCAGTCCGCGCACGGCGTCACCGTCACGCATGTCGGCATCGCCGTAGTGCACGGTGCCCGCGCCGAGCCCGTCGAGGCGGGCGAAGATAGATTTCAGTTCCGCGCTGTCGACGAATCCGTTGATCGTGACATGCGCGCCGGCCGCGGCCAGCTGTTCGGCAATGCCGAGTCCTATGCCGCTGGTCGAACCGGTGACCAGGGCGACGCGATTTTCCAACATCGATACGTAACTCCGAGAGCGAAAGCGCGCGCATGATAGCGCGAAATAGCGGGAGGTGGCGCCTTGGCTATGGGTCGCTCAATGCAGCCCGAGCAGTTGCCAGCGCGCCCCCGCCGGCGCATGCCCCATCAGCACCCGGCCGCAATCGGCCATGATCTGGTCCGACAACAACACGTGCTGGAGGCCGGCGTGGAGATCGCGATAACAGCGCTGCAGCGGGCTCGAGCGTAGGGCCACCCCGCCCCCGCCGTGATAAGCAAAAGTGCATACCTCGGACATCACTTCGTGCGCATAGCGGAAACCGAGCTTGATCAACGCAATCTGCTCGAGGCTGGCCGGCTGCTCGCGCGCCAGGGTTTCGTCGAGATCGTTCCAGGCCTGATAAACCAGGGCCCGCACGCTGCGGTACTGGGCCTCGGCGCGCGCGTACTTTTCCTGGAACCCCGGCGCATCGGCCAGGATCCCGAACGGTCCGCCCTTGCCGCGCGCGATTGCCGCCACCTCGTCGAGGGCATGGCGGCCAACCCCGAGCGCAAACGACGTATGTCCCCAGGCGGTCAGTCCGACGATCCCCAGAGAATACTGGAAGCCGCCACGCTCAACGGTGTTTTTGCTGTAGACGTAAGCCAGCTCGTCGGCGACGAACAGTTCGTCGCTGATCGAATAATCGAAGCTGCCGGTACCGCGCAGCCCGAGCACGTCCCAGTTGTCTTTCAGATCGATAGCATTACGCGGCACATAGGTGATCAGGA
>CALOBG010000090.1:0-13590 GCA_942490995.1 uncultured Gammaproteobacteria bacterium | reverse complement strand
ATGTCGCGCCGCACTGTACGGAGAATCCGAGGATTCTCCAACTCCATGGTGGCGCCCGAGAAACGCAGCTCTGAACGTCTCTTCCCGAGCTCCTTGAGACGAGCCGCAGATCTCGCACCTGCCCCACTCTGATGTCTTTTCTGGTGATCGAGCGCATCTACCGACACCACCACTCACGCGTTACTACGCGGTTTGGAAAAGAACGTACATCGGTTGTTTGTGACCTGTGCGCTGAGCAATATTTATCTGGTCCGACGACGACTATTGCGACTAACCGTGGCATAGCTACGTCTGACGTCCGCTGACCCGGACAGCGACGACCCAAAGCGGGTCAAAATCATTTCGTTTCTGTAACATCACACGCCGAAATAGACCGAACACCAGCAATGAACCTCAACTACGCTACTTTTTCAGACCTTCCCTAAAAATATTTCCTCCAGAAATCGGTGGGGATTCTTCAGGGACAGGGATAATCGAGCGGCCGGATGGGCGAAGGATCGGCGGCAAGGATGCGGGCTGTGGTGTAAGACGTTTGCGCGTGTGGATGCCGAAGTGTCACGTGGCTTGCGGAACGTCGTAATGAAGGAGACCGTGGACAACAGGAAGTTCAGGAATGTTTTCGGATTCAGCTGATCGAAAGCGGGCTGCTCGCCGCCTCCGCCAAACCAAAAAACCACCCGGTTCGTTGATGGCTTGCAGCAGGTTTATGGGGCGGAAGTGTTCGCGATTTTCCTGGCCGAAGCACTCCGCCTGCGCTTTACTTCGCAAAGCGCAGGCGTTATGCCCAACGGTGCGCGAGCACGGGTGCTGAGCTGGGCGCGCCGGCTACTGTCTCCAGCCGCGGCCCTTGCGCCGCCCCTAGCCTGCGGCGCGACGTTTTCTTACGGCCCCCGAGCAGCCCCACGAACGACAGCCCGAACAGGCTCAGCGTCGCCGGTTCCGGCACCATAGCCGTCGTCAGCCGCGTGTCGTCGAACGCAAGGAGTGAAAACTCGTTGCTCGCAAACCAGCCGTAACGGTTACCGCCAACGCCGGCAATCGGGTCGCTGCCCAGCGTCCAGCTATTCACCAGCGCGCTGGCACTGTCGAAGATGCTAAGGGCGACGTTCAGGATGCCACCGTTGTTGTAGAAGTGGTGCTCAAACGTGTACCAGCCGGATGCGCCGATCGATATGGGATCGCGGCCGGGGTTCTTGGGGAAACTGTTGGCGCGCCCGGTATTGTTGCTGGCGCTGATAACAAAACGATCGGTTCCCGCGCCCGGGCCGGTTAGATCGTTGCTGTCGTAGAAGCCAGCGTTAAAGGCGAAATCCCGCAGATGAGTGCCGCCGCTGTTGTTGATCGCGGAAGTGAAATCGAAACGCGTGTCATTGGCCCAGCCGCCGCTGAGGTTAAGAAATATCGCTACCGAGGTCGTGTATTCCTGGAATACCGTCGGAACCGCGTTGCCCGCGCCGTAGTTGTAGCCGCCCCAGTTACCGCCATCGATCCACTTGCAATTCCTGCGCATGGAAGCCACCGGTGGCGGACGTTACGCCGCTGGTACCGCTGGCCACGCGGGTCGCATCGAAACTACCCCCGAATGCATCCCAGCCGGAATTGTCTGTCTCGAATCCATTAAAGAAAATCTCCCCGGCGGATGCCGCGCAACCCCAGGTCAGTATTGTTACCAGCAAGGCGCCGGCAGTGGTGCATTTTTTACTCGTATTCATTACATATTCTCCCCAGCCGTTCACTGACCGCAATTTCATTCGACTTCGGCGAAGTATAGAGAGGCGGTCTGCAGCGAAAAACGCCCCGCATCAAAAGTTCACAATTCGTGCACGCGATGCGTGCGGCGGGTACGGGCACGATGTACGGCGACCTGCAGCGCTACCCCCTGCCCTGTGAATCGTGCATCCCGCCGATTCAAAACAGGGGTTTCGCCGGCCCGCGACTACGCGTCGAACTCCACCAACTCCGCGCCTTCGACGACCTGCCCGTTTTCTTCGATCGAGCGGCGGAAGGGTCGTGTGCCGCGCTGTGTGCAAAATCGCGTGAGCGAAGTGGGTGGTTATGGCATGAGTTTGTTCAGCAGAGCATTCTCATCGACTCAGGAGCCTCGCCGGGATCTCCCACAATAAGAGTACTGCTAAAAAACCGGGACATTCTTAGTTCCTGGTGAAAAAGCTGGAAAAACCGGGACATTCCCAGTTTCCGGTGAAGTAAATTTTCCCAACTGTCATCTCGTGTTGTGGTTCACCGACAGCGCGGTCTGTAGAATTGCTCGCCGCTGCTTCGCTTTCGTTCATCGTCGCCGGAGAAAATCCTTATCAAAAACAACGTCATCAGCGACGCGGAGGCTATGACGCTGATCGCCGCGAGCATCGATCAGGTCATCTGGTTGATGGAGTGGCCGTCACTGAAGGCGATTTATCTGAGTCCGGCGTTCGAGCAGATCTGGGGCCTGCGGATTGCCGAGGTGCGCGACAACCCGACGGCCTGGCTGGACGTGATGCTGGATGTTGACCGTGAGCAACTCCTGGAGCGGGCCAAAGAGTTTATTTCCGGCGAACGATTCGAATTCGAGTTCCGAATTACCGCCAGCGATGGATCGGTGCGCTGGCTGCGCAGCGAAGGCATTCCGACCGCGCACGCCGCCGGCATACCAACACGGGTAGCCGGCACGACCAGCGACATTACCGCGCTCAGGGCGACTCGCGCCGCCCTCACGGCACGCGAAACCATGCACGCGCAGTGGATGGCCAGCGCGCGCGACTTCGTGGTCTACCGCCTGCGCGCAACCGGCGGCGCGATGTTCCATGCCGACGTTGAGTTCGTCAGTCCTTCGATCGAATACGTGATGGGTGTCGCCGTCGATGCGCCGTTTGACCAGTGGTTCGCCAATATTCATCCGCAGGATCTCAAGCGTGTGACCCGCGCATCGCAGCGTGCCGCCGCCGACGGTACGGATTTCGACGAGGTCATGCGCATCTGGCACCCGCACCGCGAGCAGTGGCGTACCCTGCGCGCGATCTCGACTTCCGGTCGCGATGCCGACGACGACACCGTGACCGCCAACGGGCTGATTGTCGATATCACCGAGCGCATGCTCGCCGAAGCCGAAAACCGACTGCGCAGCGATGCACTTGCACATTCGCTCAACGCTTTTTATATCGCCGACCAGGACCGTAAGCTGATTGATGCCAACCAGGCTTTTCTGGACATGTGGGGCTATGCCGGGGTGAGCGACGCACGCGGGCGCGCAATCGAGGAGTTTTTTGCCGATACTACGCTGATTGATTCAATACTCGAATGCCTCGACGCGCGGGGATTTGATCGTCGTGAAGCAACCGCCAGGCGCAGTGACGGCACCCATTTCGAGATCATGATGGCGAGCCGCAGGTTCACCGATGCCGACGGCCGCGAGGTCATTCTCGGTACCGCGATCGATATCACCAATCAGAAACGCGCCACCACAGAACTGCAGCGCGCAGCGATGGTGTTTGAGAACACTTCAGAAGGGGTGATGATTACCGACGCCGAGGCCAAGATTGTGGCCGTCAATCAGGCGTTTTGCGCCATGAGCGGATTCGACGAAGCGGAGGTCATCGGCCAGAACCCGAACGTGTTGCGCTCCGACCGGCACGACGCGGCGTTTTTCAGTCAGATGTGGGCGCAACTGGGGCGCAGCGGACAATGGCGCGGTGAAGTCTGGAATCGACGCAAGGACGGCGAGCGCCTGCCGGTCCGTCTGACCATAAATCGCGTGGACGACGCGGCGAGCAGCAAGCCTACCGGCTACGTTGCGCTGATGGCCGACGTGAGTGGGGTTAAACGCGCGGAAGAACAGCTCTACCACATGGCCCATCATGATGCGTTGACCCAACTGCCGAACCGCCTGCTGCTCGATGCCCGTCTCGAGCATGCGCTACAGCGCGCGCGACGCGATCGCAGCCGCGTCGCGGTGATGTTTCTTGATGTAGATCGATTCAAGAACGTCAACGATTCTCTGGGCCATCCGGCCGGCGACAAACTGCTGAGTGAAGTTGCTCGACGTTTGCGCGAAAATCTTCGCGAGGAAGACACCGTGGCGCGGGTCGGCGGCGACGAATTCGCGCTCGTTCTCGAAGGCGTGCGCGATCGCAAGGATGTCAGTCGCGCCGCTGATAAATTGATCGCGGCTTTGTCGGGCACCATCGAACTCGCGGGCGGCAGCGCGGCACTGACCACCAGTATCGGTGTTGTCCTCTACCCCGACCATGGCGATGACGCGACCACGCTTCTGAAACACGCGGATGCCGCCATGTACCGCGCCAAAGAACGCGGTCGAAACCAGTACCAGTTCTATTCCGATGAACTCACGACCGCGGCACATGACCGGCTGTCGCTCGAAGTCGACATGCGCCGAGCGCTGGAGCGGGGAGACGAATTTACGCTGCACTTCCAGCCCCTGGTGGAGCTGGCGAGCGGCGCCATCTTCGGTGTCGAGGCGCTGATGCGCTGGCAGCATCCTACCCGCGGGGCGGTTTCTCCGACCGAATTTATCCCGATCGCCGAGGACTGTGGGCTCATCGAAGCCCTCGGTGAGTGGGCCCTGCATTCGGCGTGTCGGGAACTGCAGCGCTGGCATGCGTCCGGACTGCCCGGTCTGCAGATGTCGGTCAACGTTTCGGCACGGCAGCTGGTTCGACGGCGCGTGGTTGAAAGCCTGCGCAATGTGCTGAGGGACTACGAGCTGCCGCCGAACACCCTGGCGCTGGAACTGACCGAAACGGTCCTGATGAATGATCCGGTAAGCGCGGGGCGTACGCTGCGAGAACTCGCGGCGCTCGGCGTCGGGTTATCGGTAGACGATTTCGGCACCGGCTATTCATCGCTTAGCTATCTCAAGCGCTTTCCAGTCAACACGCTCAAAATTGACCGCTCCTTCGTGCGCGATGCGCCACGCAACTCTGGCGATGCCGCGATTTGCCGTGCCGTGATCGCGCTGGCGAAAAGCCTGGGTCTCAAGGTCATCGCCGAAGGCGTCGAAACCGCAGCCCACCGCGACCTGCTGCTCGCGGCGGGTTGCGTGTTCGCCCAGGGTTACCTGTATTCACGCCCGCTGCCCGCGGCTGACCTGAATTCGATACTGCGGCGGAACTATACCGACAGCGTGCTTGCACCGGCGCAAGGGGCGCGCGCGATCGTGAACGGCGCGGCAAAGGCGCGGAAGTGAGCATTTGTCACTGCTGCGCTGACGTCCCGCACATTGCTGACGCAATGCTTGTGCTCGGCATCGTCTACCGCTGCATCGCCACGCACCTGATCAAGAAGGTGGGGTTTTCCCGTAAGACTGCCCAGGCCGGTGTGGGCTGTGCCGTCAGCGGCACGGCCATGGCGGCGGCTGGCCGGGAAACAGGCAGGGAGGGGGAAAGCGGGCCGGCGAGGCCGTCTTCGGGAAGCGTTCGAGGCCGCGATGCCGATCGAAGCGCTGATGGGCGGGCGCAAGCCGCCTGAAATTCGAAAACTCGAGGCTATTGCATCGTCGCGCTCGGGTCGTCATTCATCCCGAAAATAATCCGGCGCGACTGATAAACAGTTGGCATTATCGCCCAGGCATTACGCGCATAGTCCGGGCTTCCTTCCCTCGCCGCTTCCGGCAAAGAGGATTCGATGTATAGGTCATTCGAGCCGTCCCCGTTACGCCGGGTTGGTAGCCTGCGCGCACGTCTCACGCCGGGGGTTGTCGTGGCGCTCATGTTTCTCGCATGCATGGATCCGGCGTACGGCGCGACGGTGCGCGGCGTCGGGCTGTTTTCGAGTTCCCTTGGGCCCGATTTCGAGGAAGATATTTCCGACCCCGATCACGTCGTGCTCGGGCGCACCGTTGTGACACCGCTGCCGGGGTCACTGGAAGCGCTGCAGAGTTATGGCGGGTCTGCGACTCACGGGCGACTGGCGACGCGGACGCACGTCAGCGCGGAAGTCAGTGCCTCGAACCCCGTGCCGCCGGCCGTGACCGCAAGGCTCGCCGTGTCCACGCGCGATGAGATCACGATCACGAATCCCGGTTTGGACACTTACCTGCGCCTCGACGTCTCGTTGAGTGGTTTTATGCAACGACAGGATCTCACGTTTGGCAACAGTACCAGCTTGCTGTTTTCGGTCTACGTGTCCGACGAGTTCAACACCCTGGCATCAGCGATGAAGGTTCTGGAAGCAAATTTTCGCTATGGGTCGGGCCCCGGCGCACAGCCTGCGGTGACGATCACGAGTGATTTCGGCGATCCCGCCGACGTGTTCAAGCCGCACCCGAATGGGGCGCTCGGATTCGGTGCGATCAACGCCAAGGATGAGCACTCATTCGAGGGTAGCGGTTATCTGGATATTCCGCTGTGGGATCTCGACGCGACGTTCACGCTGCGTATCAGTGCTGACGCGCATTCGAGTTGCAGTGAAAACAGCACTGTCGGTTGCCTGGCGGATACGAACTTCGGCCACACGGCACTGATTGGCGGCGCCCGTTTAATCGACTCCACCGGTGCGGTGGTCGCCGGCGCCGCGTTTTCGTCCGCGTCTGGCTACGACTACATCACGCCACCCGTCGCCGCGGTACCCGTGCCCGGCGCGCTCATGCTGTTATTGTCGGGCCTGCCATTGCTGCGCGCTCGCCTGCGCCGACGCAGTCCCTGAAACGAGGCGGCTGACCGAACCGGACCGCAAGCCGGCGGCCGGGCGAACCAGTGCGTGATCGCCGGCGCCCGGTTCAAGCGCCGTGCAGGCGGCGCCGCTACCTCGGACCTGATCTCCAACACGCTGAGGAGCGGCTGCACGTATATGTTCGTCATCATCGGCATGGTCGTCGTTCTTGGCTGCGTGGCCGGCGGCTTCGTTCTATCACACGGCGAACTCGCTGCGCTGTGGCAACCCTACGAGTTGCTGGTGATCGGCGGCGCCGCCTTCGGCGCGTTCCTGATCTCCAACCCCATGAATATCCTCAAGGCAGTGCTCGCCGCCCTGCCGACCCTGCTCAAGGGCACGCCTTACACCAAGACGTATTTCATGGAGGCGCTCGCGCTGCTCTATGAATTGTTGAACAAGGCCCGCAAGCAGGGTCCGATGTCACTCGACGGGGACGTCGAGAACCCGGCTGCCAGCGAAGTATTCAAACGTTTCCCCATGCTGCTGCACGACCACCACATGCTCGAATTCATGACCGATTATCTGCGCCTGATCGCTTCCGGCAGTATCACCAAGCCGTTCGAACTTGATTCGCTGATCGACGTCGAACTCGACACCCACGAAATCGAGGGACACCAGCCGGCAGCCGCCTTGAGCCGGGTCTCCGACGCCCTGCCCGGCTTTGGCATCGTCGCCGCGGTGCTCGGCATCGTGATCACCATGGGCGCCATCGGCGGCCCGCCGGAAGAGCTCGGCGCGCATGTCGCCGCGGCGCTGGTCGGGACCTTTCTCGGCATCCTGCTTGCCTACGGTTTCGTCGGTCCGCTGGCGGTGCTGCTCGAACACGGTGCCGCTGCCCAGGGCCAGGTACTACGCTGCGTAAAAACGACACTGGTCGCTTCGATGTCCGGATATCCGCCGCAGGTCGCGGTCGAATTCGGACGCAAAGCGATCGGCACCGCATGAATATGTCGGGCAAGATACGACGTTTGCGATTGCGAGAAGGACTGACGATCAGTGAGATCTGCCGGCGCACCGGGCTGGCGAGGAACACGGTCAAAGGTTGGCTGAAGGCCGAGGAAGGGCGGTACCAAAGTATCGACGCCGAGAAGCGAAGACGGTCCTGACGCCCTATGAAGCGCGTCTGCGGCAATGGCCGGAAGCCGACGCACGACGGGTGAAGCGAAAAATAAGTGCGTCACCTTTTCGCCTTCCTTTTCGACTCGCGATGGTGTAGTTGTAAGTGGCGGCGCGTCCCTCCTTCAATCGACATCGATGGACCGCTCCGGCGCTGTTACACTCAGGCCGCACGGTAGCCGCCACATCGGGCCCGCAAAATACGACCTTGTTTGGCTGCTTGCACAGACTCTTCAGGGCGGCGGTAGGACGCGGATTACGGAGCGCTTGCGAACCAGTCGGCGACGTAAAGGACGACGCATACATGCTAAACGGCTTTCCATCGGGTGCCCTCTCCTGAGAGTTAAGAGTTGTGATAAACACATCGATCCCAGAACGTCACTCGAATTCCTCCGAAATGATCGAGATTTGAGAACGGCTATTAGGTCCCTGAAACCCCTTATCTGACAAACTTGCCAATTGGCCATGAGCTTTCTCGATATTGTCACTAAAGTCGCCAGCTACCTGCAGGAACACGAACGCGTATCGCTGCATGCGTTAAGGCTCGAGTTCGATCTCGATGATCGGGGACTGGATTCGCTGGTTGCTGAGCTCGTCGATATCCGGCAAGTCGCTGCGCGGACAGGGCAAATGCTCGTGCGGACAAGATCCGGACACCAAATCACCTCGCCAGGTGCGGACGTTACTCCGCGAGGCCCGGCTCCGCACGGCCGTATTTTCGAGCACGATGATGGCGAGCGGAGACAGATTACTGTTCTGTTCAGCGATCTCGTCGATTCCACACGACTCGCCGGTACGATGGACGCCGAGGATTGGCGCACGCTGGTGCGTGCCTATCAGCGGGCGGCAGCATCCGTGATAGAACGCTATGGTGGCCACATCGCGCAATACCTGGGAGACGGCTTGCTCGTGTACTTCGGTTGGCCAAATGCACATGAGGACGACGCCGAACGGGCCGTACGTGCCGGGCTCGGAATCGTGGACGCGGTGCGAAATGAGGAGACTTGCGACGGGGAAACTCTGTCGGTTCGGGTCGGCATCCACACTGGCCCAGTCGTGATCGGCGAGATGGGCGGCGGTGAATGGCTTGAGAGCCTGGCGGTGGGCGACACCATGAACATCGCTGCCCGGATACAGTCGCTCGCCGCTGCCGACAGCGTCGTGCTCAGCCAGTCGACAGCGCGCCTGGTGACCGGGATTTTCATCACCTGTGACTTGGGGGACCGAACGCTCAAAGGCGTGGAATGAACCTGCCCCCCTGACACGGACGCCAGGAAGCGATAATTTCATCGTTTCCTGGAGGTCCCTATGCAACGTATTCCCCGTCGTCAGTTCACCGACGATTTCAAGAACCAGGCGGTCGCACTGGCCGAGTCCATCGGTCCGGCGAAGGCCGCTCGACAGCTCGATATGTCGGCCAAGACGTTGGCCAATTGGCTGACTGCGTCACGGTCCGGCAAGCCCCTCAGCTCGGCTACGCGCCGACCGGTCGGCGAACTCGAAGCCGAATTGGCCCGACTGCGGACCGAAAACGCGACGCTCAAGATGGAGCGTGAGATCTTAAAAAAAGCGACGGCGTTCTTCGCCAAGGAGTCCAAGTGAAGTACGCCTTCGTCGCTCGTGAACGGGCTCAGTTTCCCCTTGAGGTTTTGTGTCGGGTACTGAACGTCTCTCGCTCAGGCTTCCACGACTACCTCGGCCGTCAGGCGAAGCCGGGCCCCGATCGAGATACGACGATACGTCGCGATCTCAAGCGCTGCCATGCCGAGAGCCGAGGCACCTATGGACGCCCCCGGTTGGTGACCGACTTGCGCGAGCTGGGCCATACCATTGGGCCCAAACGCGTCCAGCGACTGATGCGAGAAGAAGGCCTGCGCGGCAAGACCAAAGGCCGTGCCAAACCACGCACCACCGACAGCAGTCACACACGTCCGCTCGCCGAGAACCTGCTCGCCCGACAGTTCGACGTGACCAGCCCGACGCCGGCGTGGGTAGGCGACATCTCCTATATCGCAACTCGCGAGGGCTGGTTGTATCTGGCGGTGGTGCTGAGTATCCAGACCCGCCAGGTGTTGGGTTACAGTCTCAACGACCGTATGCCTGATGACCTTGTCGAACAGGCTTTCCTGAATGCCTGGCAACGTTCATCCGGGCAGCGGGGTGTGCTGTTCCACTCAGACCGCGGCAGCCAGTATGCGAGCCACGACTTCCGCCGCACGCTCTCACTGTTGGGCTTCGAGCCGAGCATGAGTCGCAAGGCAAACTGTTGGGACAATGCGGTGGCCGAGTCTTTCTTCGCCACGTTGAAGAACGAAGAAGCGACTGGGATCTATTCCACGAAGGAAGACGCGCATACCGGGATCGCAAACTACATCCACGGCTTCTACAATCCGACCCGACGGCACTCGACATTAGGCTACATGTCGCCGGACAATTACGCGCGGACACTGATGGCCGCGTAACCGAACTTCAACCCGCTTCTTGGCGTCCGTCAGGACGGGGCAGGTTCAGAACGTCCCGTGCACCTACTCGAGGCACGCCAACCGTCCGGGGTCCGCAGCCGCCTCGATATACGGGCCACGAGCGGGCTGACTCCCTTCGTCGGTCGTCAGCACGAACTCATGCTTCTCGGAGACCGCTTCGAAAAGATCTGCGAAGGGAGCGGACAAGCAGTATTCGTTTGCGGTGAAGCCGGGATCGGGAAGTCCCGCCTAGTGATGGCCTTCCACGAACAGCTCAACAGGCACTCGCACACCTGGCTCGAATGCCGCGGCTCGCCTTACGGCCGTGACAGTGCTTTCCATCCGGTCCTTGAGCTCCAAAGGAGGGGCCTCGAATTTCAGGCCAGTGACGCGACCGCGACCAAGGTGCACTGCATCGAGAAGGCATTGTCCGGCGTCGGATTCGACCTGTGCGAAACTGTCCCACTGCTATGCGCCTTGCACGGCGTCCCCCCTGATAGCCGCTACGCGGCGCCCACACTCACGCCGGAGGGCTTGCGAAATAAAACACTCCGGTTTCTCACCGAGTGGCTGCTGCGACTCGGGCAACACCAGCCTCTGGTGCTGCTGATGGAAGACATCCACTGGATGGATCCATCAACTGTCGAGCTCCTGGGTCACGTCATCGAGCAGATTCCGACAGCGCGGGTTTTGCTGATCGCGACCTACCGGCCGGATTTCGTAGCACCATGGACATTGCGCGGACACACCACTCCAGTGCTTCTGGCGCGATTTAATCAGCACGAGCTCGCAGAAATCGTGCGCAAGACGGCTCGCGGCTTGCCACTGCCTGAGACATGGGTCGACGCAATCCTGCGACGTGCCGACGGTGTACCGCTGTTCGCAGAGGAGCTGACCCGTACCGTGCTCGAGACGAGCGCGAATCGTAACGGCGGTGATCCTGCTGCCGAACCTTGGATCCCGGACACGCTGCAGGATTCCCTTACGGCGCGACTCGACATGCTGGGATCTGCGAAGAAGGTCGTGCAGCTCGCCTCCGTGCTCGGGCGCGAGTTTGAATATCAATTGCTAGCATGGAGCTCATCAGCCGGTCACGACGAGCTGCGGATAGCGCTCCAAGCTGGCATCGACGCGGACATTCTTTACCAACGCGGTGAGCCTCCTGACGCACATTTCATATTCCGGCATGCCCTGATCCGTGACGCGGCATACCAGTCGACCCTGCGCTCGACACGGCGGCATCATCATCGCCTCGTCGCTGAAGCGTTGGTGGAAAACATGCCGGGAATTGCGGCATCCCAGCCCGAGCTGGTGGCACACCACTACGCCGAGGCGGGCGAGCTCTCGCCGGCTATCGCCCATTTCGCCCGCGCGGCTGAGCAGGCGTTCAAGAAATCGGCATATGCAGAGAGTGTCGCCCACGCTAGCAGGGCGATAGACCTCCTCGAGAGCGGACCGACCAGCACGCAGCGCGACCAGCACGAGCTCGAGCTGCAGACGATACTCGGTCTCGGTCTAATGGCCACGGAAGGGTATGGATCAGCAGGCGCCGAACGAAGCTTCTCGCGCGCGGAAGACCTATGCGACGCACTCGACGAGAGCGAGCCGTTTCCTATCGCGTTCGGACACTGGCTGTATCACTTCGTCCGCAGTGACGTGGATGCGGAGCTTGCGAGCGCGCACAAGCTCCAGTTTCTAGCGCAGCGCTCCGGCGAGATGGATCATGAGATTGAAGCGCAGCTCGCCACGGGCCTGACTCGCTACTACCGGGCAGAGTTCGCAAGCGCCCGAGAACATCTGGAACGCGTGCTTGAGCTTTACGAGCCTAACCGGCACGCAACACACGCGTACACGTATGGACAGGATCCGGCTGCATACGCTACCTGCACACTGGCACTGCTCCTGTGGCAGGTCGGTTTCCCGGACAAGGCGCGTCGCCAAGTCGAGGAAGCAACCGCTCTCGCTAGGGTTGTCGGCCACCCGTTTACCCTTGCGGGGGTTATCAGCTCGTTTGGTCCCATGACGCTTTCCTGTTGCGGCGACTTAGGAGCGGCGCTTGAGTACGTCAGAGAAGGACATGCGGTTTCAGCCGAGCAGGCGTTCCCGATGTGGGCTTCCTCATCACACTTCTACGAGGGCTATGCCCGCCTCGGGGGCGACAACGACGACCAGGCAACAACGCAACTGCTCAGTGGTCTGGCCGGATTCAGAGCAACGGGTGCCCTGCGGGCACGATCACAGCAACTATGTTATGTCGCTGAAGCTCAACTTCGCATTGGGAAAATAAGCGAAGGGCTTGCAGCAATCGAGGAGGCCTACGTTTTTTCCACCGAGCACTGCGAGAACTACTGGGTTCCCGAGATTCATCGCTTGCGCGGAGAGCTGCTGCTGGCGTCTAACCAGGATGCGCATGTGGCCGAAGCATCCTTCGTGCAAGCAGTCGATACCGCCCGCGCGATCGGGTCACCTTCGTTCGAGCTCCGCGCGGTGACCTCGCTGGCCCGATATTGGCAGCGCCAGGGAAAGCGTGCGGAAGCCCGTGATCGGCTCTCGCAGGCATACGCGTGGTTTAACGAGGGGTTCGACACGCGCGACCTGATGGATTCCGCGGCGCTGCTCGAAAGACTGAAATAGCGGGCCCTGGAGAAATAGTCTCGGTGCCGGTAGGAGCGTGAGGAGTGCAGAACGCCAATTCCTCTTCTTCTAAGACATTAGTTGCGCCGGGCCGGCGTATAGCCACAGTAAACCGTTTTCTGGAAATGGTGTCAGGTCCTTGCTGTCCCATAAAGCGGAAATAAGAGGTTCATCGAAGATTACCGGGGAAGGCCGCGCGGATTTTCAGGAAGAAATAGTCGTCGTCGCGGAAACCGTAGGCCATTCGCTTGATGACCTTGATGCGGTTGTTGATGCCCTCCAGGACGCTTGTGTTCAAGGGGTGACGGCAGTGGACGAGGATGCCCTCGAGGGTTTTACGTTCCTCGGGCATCGCGTCGTTCGGAAACGGGGGCCACGTTGAACGATGCGACCGGTGACGATGACCCTGCCCGCGAACAACGGACATCTGCTTAAACGAGACGTTTAGCCTCAAATGCCTCCGGGCTGATGTAGCCGTTGGCGCTGTGTCTTCGGGTTCGATTGTAATCGACCTCAATGTATTCGAAGACGGCGAGTTTCATGCCGTCTCGTGTGGGAAAGCGTTCGCCATGGATAGCCTCGACCTTGAGCGTGTGGAAAAAACTTTCGGCGCACGCATTGTCGTAGCAATTACCCTTGCCGCTCATTGAGCACAGCAGCTCGTGCTTGCTGATCAACTATCGATAAGCAGCAGAGCAGTACCGACTGCCAC
>CALOBG010000089.1:0-37209 GCA_942490995.1 uncultured Gammaproteobacteria bacterium | reverse complement strand
GAACTTACAGATTTGTAAAAAAACTGTCAACATAACAATTTTCATAAGGGCATACAGCTTTAGAGCCGGTCCATAGCTACAATAGACCTGTTAGAGGCTATCGAGCTATTCCAAAAATGTCTTTTCTATTCTCCCAATCGATTAACTCATTTATCTTCAGGTCATCAGAGAGATTCGATTTAGTATATTCAATAAATTCTTTTTGTACTTGTCGCTTTCAGTCTCAGATCCAGGTGTAAATAAATCATGGTGGATTCAATATTATCATGGCCCAGGCGGTTTTTGATATCCGACAGCGATTTGCCGCGTAAGAGAGCATTCTGACCGCACATGCGTGACGAAAACTATGGACCGGATTTATATCTTTGAGACGTTTGGGGCTAAAGGCCCTGACTTTTAAAGATATATTTTACATATGAGGTAAATACCGTGGCGGGTAATATGGGTGCCGCGTTGATTGATAAACAAATAATGCTGATATAGCCGTTTGGGTGTAGTGCGGTATTTGGCAATATAGAGGTTGATATGAGCTGAACCGTTTTGGGCTTTAATGTGATCTGTCGATAACGATTGCCTTTTCCCAGGATGCCAAGGGTGGCATTCTGGGGATCAAAGTAGTCCAGTTTAAGGGTTGGTGATTTCACTGGCTCTGCGCCTGAGTCTTCGAGCAGACCAGGTGAACGTGCGGTGTCGCGCACCACCAAGGGTGAACTGCTCGGCCACAAGCAGATGGTCCAGGAAAAATCGCCGATTCATGGTGCAACTGCGACAAAGTTCCGGGCTTGCTGGTGCTGGAAACCGCCTGGATGATCGACAAGCATCACGACTACAAAAAAGGTGCGCAAGAATATCGCCGCGGTCAAAGCGGTGATGCCCGGGTGCTGCACGACATCGCCGCGCGCGCGCTGCATCTGCATGGTTCGCTCGGGATCTCCAACGAAATGCCGTTCGCCGACTCGCTATCAACTCGTTTCACGTCGGCTCGCTGACGCCCCGACTGAGGTTCAAGCAAATCACCGTCGCGCGCGAAGTTCTGATAGAATTTGCGCTTACTGAGACCATGTTCCCGGACTATCATCTGCCCGCCGAGGAAGCCCGTGCGCTGGATCTCTACGGTGATCTGCTTGACGAAATCGCAGCGCAAAGCTGAGCAGGCCAGACCATGATTATCGATCCTGCAACAACCGAACCGGTCAACTGTTACAAACTCCTTATCGGCAGCATCACGCCGCGGCCGATCGCGTTTGTTTCGAGCGTCGATCGGGACGGCGTTTTTAATCTCGCGCCGTTCAGTTTCTTCACCGCGATCAGCGGCAATCCGCCGGTGATTGGTTTCAGCCCGATGGTCAACCTCGAGGGGCGACGCCGCGACAGCCGCAATAACATCGAGGCGCGCGGCGAATTCGTAGTCAACATCGTGTCCGAAGAATTCGTGGAAAAAATGAACGCGACCGCGGTCGACGTGGCGCCGGAAGTGGATGAATTCGAACTCTCGGGGCTGACACCGCTCACCAGTGATGTGGTCTGCGCGCCGCGCGTCGCCGAGGCTCACGTCAGCATGGAATGCAGACTTATCCAGGTCGTGGAGATCAGCGACAAGGTCCTTGGCGGTGCATTCGTGATCGGCGAAGTGGTGCGTTTCCATGTCGACGACGCGCTGTTCGACAACTTTCGCCTCGACCCGGACCAGCTCCGAACGATTGGACGCATGGGCGGCAATACCTACGCGCGAACGAACGACCGTTTTGACCTGCCGCGCCCCGCCCTGCCCGGGGCCGCGACCATCGAGCGCTGAGTTGCGCTGCCGAATGCGTGGCTCGGCATGAGAGCCGACGCTGACCGCGGCGTGGGCTATCTGCGCTTTGCGGTCCTCGCCCTGGGACTCCCGACCCTGATCGTGTGGGCCTCGCGCGAGCAGGCGCTCGGCTGGGATCGCGGCTGGAACGAAAGCCTGCTCGCCGGCCTCGTCGTGAGTCAGTGCGGCCTGGCAATCTACGCACTGCGTTTTCGCGTCGTCATGCGTATCGTCGGCATCGAGCTGGGCTGGCTCGAAACCCTGCGTTTGATCATGCTCGCACTGTTCTACCAGTTTTTTGTACCGTTTTCCGTCGGCGCCGATCTCACCAAGTACATCAAACTAAAACCCCACGGCGAGGGCGCATTCCTGCGCGCCGGCGGCATTGTGCTCGACCACCTGGTCGGTCTCACCGCGCTGCTGGTGATTGCTTTTTCGCTGTTCGCCTGGCGCCATCCGATCGAGGTCGAGCCCGGCGCGCTCGGCGGTGTTTTGCTCGCGGTGCTGGCTGGAGCAACGCTGGTCGCTTTCGCGGTGCGACGACGCCGCGCTGTCGATGCCGCGATGCTGCTGCGCGTGATCGTGTCCCGGCGACGCTCGTTTATTGTCGCCGTGCTGCTGTCGCAGCTCATGCACCTGGTCGGCGCAGCGGCGATTTTTTGCGGCAGTCACGGCTGGGACCTGGGGGTCGACTATCTCGATATCCTGTTTGTCATGACCGCGGCGCTGGTATTCCAGGCCGTGCCGGTTGGTGTCGCCGGGGTTGGTATGGCCGAACTTGCCGGCACCGGTCTGTATCTCGCGGTGGGCCTACCGATGCCGGCCGCAATCCTGCTCGTCTCGCTGCTCTACGGGTATCGTCTGTTTGCCGCTGTCGCCGGCGGACTTTGGGACCTGCTGCCGGCGCCGCGGGCCGCGAGCGGGGACACCGGCTTAAGATAGGCGCGGGCCTGGCGACGGCGCGGTCGCGGTACAGTGGTTCGCGCCCACTTAGACGAAGTTCGGCGATCTTTTTCGGTCTCACGGTGAAACCGCTTGCGTCGCAACAATGTCGGCCTTACTTTAGCTGGTCTACTTTCACGGACGCCGATGCCATGACTTATTGCGTAGCGATCAAACTGAACGAAGGTTTGGTATTTGTCTCCGACTCGCGCACCAACGCCGGCGTCGATCAGATCGCGACGTATTCGAAGATGTACACCTTCGGCCAGGAAGGCGCGCGCCAGTTCTGCCTGCTCACGGCCGGCAATCTCGCCACCAGCCAGGGCATCATCAACCAGATCCGTCACGATATCGACCAGAACATGCCGATCAACCTCTTCACTGCCGCGAACTTCGAGGACGCGGCGGAGTACGTCGGCAATATCAGCCGGCTCCAGCAGCAGAAAGCCGGCGGCGGCCCGGACTATGAATCCAGTGTTATTTTTGGCGGCCAGCTGGCCGGCAGCAAACCGAAACTCGTGCTGATTTACCCGCAGGGCAACTTTATCGCAACCTCGAAATCCACGCCTTTCCTGCAGATCGGCGAAAGCAAGTACGGCAAGCCGATCCTCGATCGGATCCTGACCCGCACGACCTCTATCAATACCGCCGTGCAGTGCGCGCTGGTGTCGATGGACTCGACCATGCGCAGCAACGTCACCGTGGGACCTCCGATCGAAGTGCTGGTTTACATCACTGACTCGTTCCGCAAAAACGAACGCCTGGTGCTCGAAGAAGACAGCGATTACCTGCGCACCCTGCACACCGAGTGGGACCAAAAGCTCAAGGAAGCTTTTCGCTCCCTGCCACCCCCGGCGTGGGCCAATACCTGGGACAACCTGCCGCAGCAGGGCATCGCACCACTACCCGGAGACGGCACCATCCAGCCGAATTAGGACCCGCTCGCGGCGCGCGCGCCGCAGCTTGCCCGGTCCGCCGGCACTGCCCGTCGCGGCGACCTCCGCCGCCTGAGGAAGCTCTGAACAGGTCCTGGACGCGTACCACGAGCCTGGCCTTATTCAGAAGGTCCCTAATTTTCATACAATGCGCACCTCGCAAGCGCCCAGCCCGCACCTGCGCGCCATTGAACCAGATAAGGAACTGACGTTGTGAGCATACGAGTCGCCATCAGACACAGTACCGAATACCGCTTCGACCGGTCGGTTTCACTGAGCCCGCACATCCTGCGCGTTCGCCCGGCGCCGCACTCGCGGACCAACATCAGCGCCTATTCGCTCGAAGTGGAGCCGAAAGGACATTTCATCAACTGGCAGCAGGATCCCTACAACAATTACCTGGCCCGGCTGGTTTTCCCCGAACCTGCCCGCCATCTGAAGATCGACGTGGAAGTGATCGCGGACATGATCTCGATCAACCCCTTCGATTTTTTTCTCGACGAGTCGGCCACGAACTGTCCGTTCGACTACGAAGCCGAGATCAAGGATGACCTCGCACCCTATCTTGAAATCGAGGAACGCAGCGCCGAGCTCGACGCCTGGCTGGCCGCGGTCAAACTCGAGGAAATGCCGACCAACGATTTTCTGGTCGCGATCAATCAGCGACTGTCCGCCGACATCGACTACATCGTGCGCCTCGAACCGGGCGTGCAGACCTGCGCGGAAACCCTGCAACTGCGCCGTGGTTCGTGCCGCGACACGGCCTGGCTGTTGTGCCAGATCCTGCGCCACCTGGGCCTCGCCAGCCGCTTCGTATCGGGCTACCTGGTGCAGCTGGTCGAAGACGTCAAGGCCCTCGACGGGCCTTCCGGTCCGACCGAGGACTTTGCCGATCTGCACGCCTGGTGCGAGGTCTACCTGCCCGGCGCCGGCTGGGTCGGTCTCGATCCGACTTCGGGATTGTTTGCCGCTGAAGGGCATATCCCGCTTGCCGCCACACCGCACTTCAGTCACGCCGCGGCGGTCGAAGGCGCAACCGACAAGTGCGAAGTCGAGCTGATTTATTCCAACACCGTCACCCGCATCCACGAAGACCCGCGCGTGACCAAGCCCTACACCGAAGCCGAGTGGGACACGATCAACGCGCTCGGCGCCGCAGTCGACAAAATCCTCAGCGACGCCGACGTGCGCCTGACCATGGGTGGCGAGCCGACCTTCGTTTCCATCGATGACTTCGAGAGCCCGGAATGGACCATCGCCGCCGACGGACCACACAAGCGCCAGATGGCGGAAAAGCTGCTGACCCGCCTGAAGCCGCTCTACGCCCCCGGTGGCCTGGTCCACCACGGTATCGGCAAGTGGTATCCGGGCGAACCGCTGCCGCGCTGGGCGCTCGGCATCTTCTGGCGCAACGACGGTGAAGCGCTGTGGGAGAACCCCGACCTGCTGGCCAATCTGATCGGCGCCGCGGGCAGTGCCGAAACGAACAGCAGCGAAACGTTCATGCATACGCTGACCGCGCGTCTCGGTCTCGCCGACAGCTATATCAAGACCGCTTTTGAAGACACCTACTATTATCTGTGGAAAGAAGGCACCCTGCCGGTCAACGTCGACCCGCGCGATCCGAAAATCGGCGACAAGCTCGAACGCGAGCGCCTGCGGCGGCTGTTCGACGGCGGTCTGAACCGGGCTGCCGGCCACGTCCTGCCGCTTGCGCGCGGCCTCGGCGGCCACTGGCGCAGTGGCGACTGGCCATTGCGCCGCGGCGAACTGTTTCTGATCCCGGGCGATTCGCCGCTCGGCCTGCGCTTACCGACCAATTCGCTGCCGGCCAATCCCGAGCGCGCCCGCGAGACGCCGCCGAACGCCGATCCGATGGCGCGTATCCAGCCCCTGCAGCCGCGCCACTGGTACATCAACGTGCCGATGCAGGAACGCGCCAGCACGCGCTCGCGAACGCCGATCGGCGTGGCCCCCGAAGGGCACGTCTACACCGCGCTGTGCACCGAGGTGCGCGATGGTCGATTACACGTGTTTATGCCGCCGCTGACGCATCTGGCCGATTATGTCGAACTCATTCACGCGGTTGAAGCCACCGCCGCCGAACTCGGGCAGGCGGTTGTCATCGAGGGTTATGAACCGCCGCGCGACCCGCGGCTGAAACTCCTGCAGATCACGCCCGACCCGGGCGTTATCGAAGTCAACGTCCATCCCGCCGGCAACTGGGACGAACTCGTCGAAACCACCCAGACGCTTTACGCCGAAGCGCGGGAAGCGCGCCTGGCGACGGAAAAGTTCATGCTCGACGGCCGTCATACCGGCACCGGCGGCGGCAACCATGTCACCCTCGGCGGCCCGACCCCGGCCGATTCGCCGATGCTGCGCCGGCCGCAGCTGCTGCGCTCGCTGATCAGTTACTGGCAGAATCATCCAGCCCTCTCCTACCTGTTTTCCGGCCTGTTCATCGGCCCGACCAGCCAGTCGCCGCGTGCCGACGAGGCGCGCGACGATCGCCTGCACGAACTCGAGAACGCGCTCGCGCAGCTGCCCAGCGGCGATCAGGACATGCCGCCGTGGCTGGTCGATCGTGTGTTACGCAACCAGCTCATCGACCTGACCGGCAATACCCACCGCGCCGAATTCTGTATCGACAAGCTGTATTCCCCGGATCAGTCTTCCGGACGCCGCGGCCTGGTCGAGTTCCGCGCTTTCGAAATGCCGCCGCACCCGCGCATGAGCCTGACCCAGATGCTGCTGATCCGCGCGCTGACCGCGCGCTTCTGGCAACAACCTTATACCGAAGATCTGATCCCCTGGGGCACCGAGCTGCATGACCGCTTCATGCTGCCGTGGTTTGTGTGGAACGATTTCAGCGACGTCATCGATGATCTGAACGCGGCCGGATTTCCGCTCGAACAGTCCTGGTATGCACCGTTCTTCGAGTTCCGCTTTCCGCGTTTCGGATCGATCGCGCACAAGGGCATAGAGCTGACCTTGCGCACCGCGCTCGAACCCTGGCACGTGCTCGGCGAAGAATCTTCGGCGAGCGGCACGTCGCGCTACGTCGACTCCTCGGTCGAGCGCCTGCAGGTCGAAGTCAGTGGTTTCATCCGCGAGCGCTATATGGTGACGTGTAACGGTTACCCGGTGCCGCTGCAACCGACCGGCGTGCGTGGTAACTACGTCGGCGGAGTGCGTTTCAAGGCCTGGTCGCCGCCGTCGGGCATGCATCCGACCATCCCGGCGCATGGCCCGCTGACCTTCGACCTCGTCGACCGCTATAACCAACAGGTGATTGGTGGCTGCCGCTATCATGTCTCGCATCCCGGTGGCCTCAGCTACGAAAATTACCCGGTCAACGCGCGCGAAGCCGAATCGCGGCGGCTGTCGCGCTTCGAGGCCTTCGGGCATCGCCAACGTCCGGCCCGGGTGCACGACCTGCGGCCGGCGCGCGACATGCCGTTCACCCTCGACCTGCGCCGCCATCCGCGCGTCTGAGCTGAACCTGAGCGGGCGCGATTGGCAGCGGCTGGCGGATCCTGGAGTTCGATATGAAGCTTGAAGGCCTTCGAGTACTCGATTTGTCGCTGTTTCTGCCCGGTCCACTGCTGACCCAGATGATGGCGGACCACGGTGCGGAAGTGATCAAGCTCGAGCCGCTCGGCGCTGGCGAACCGAACCGCGAAATCGGCCCCAAGCGCGACGGGCTGACGGTTTATTACGCCAATACCAACCGCAACAAAAAAAGTATCCAGCTCAATCTGAAGTCCGCTGGCGGGCGCGAAGCGGCGCTCAAGCTCGCGGCCACCTGTGACGTGATGATCGAGGCCTTCCGTCCCGGCGTGGCGGACCGCCTCGGGGTCGGTTACGAGGCCGTGAGTGCGATCAACCCGGCGATCGTGTACTGCTCGATGTCAGCCTGGGGCCAGGACGGGCCGTACGTGAACAAGCCGGCCCACGATCTCACCTGTGAAGCGGTGGCCGGCATTCTGAGTATCAATCTCGGCCGCGATCGCACACCGGCCATTCCGGGTATCGCCACCGCCGACATGCTGTCTTCGATGATGACCTTGAGCGCACTGCTGATGGCGCTGCTGAGACGCAAGGATACCGGTCGCGGCGATTACATCGACGTCGCCATGGCCGATGCCCTGATGGCCGCGGTGCCGAACAATATGGGTACCGTGTTCACCGACAAGAAACCCCCTGACCTCGCCTTCGAGCGCGCCCTCGGCGGCTATGCCATGTACGAGATTTACTCAACCAGCGACGGGCGCCATGTCGTTATCGGCGGTTCGGAAATGCACTTCGCCGAAGCGATCCTGGACAAACTCGGGCGCCCCGATCTGCTCGAACTGTGCAAACCCCCGCCGGGGCCCCACCAGGACCCGGTCAAGAGCTTCCTGCGCGAAACTTTCATGACGCGCACGCGGGACGAATGGGTCGCCTTCTTCGACGGCGTCAACGCCGCCTTCGGTCCGGTCAATAACCTGCGCGAGGCCGCCGATGATGTGCAACTCCGTCACCGCCGAATGATCGTCGAAGACGAGCGCGGCTGGGAACATATCGGCATTCCGATGAAATTCAAACACGAACCCGGCCAGATAAAGTTCGAATTCGCCAGGCTCGGAGAACATACCGAAACGGTGCTCGCCGAACTCGGCTACGACGCCGACGCGCGGGCGGCAATGAAGGCCGAAGGGGCGTTTTGAGCGGCTGCCACAGGCTGTTTCGCCCCAATCGCGGCCCCTGCATGACGCGCGATGTTGACACTACGGCAGGGTCCGGATAGTTTGCTCGCCCTCCCCCACCTGTATTTCCACTGAATGGATATCGTCCTGGCTATCAAGTTCGCGGCCTTGCTGCTGCTGCTTGGCTTGTCCGCGTTTTTTTCCAGCGCGGAAACCAGTCTGTTCTCACTCAGCTCGGCCCAGCTGCAGCAGATGCGGCGGGACCGCAACCAACGCCTGCGTCTGATCGAGGAATTGCTGGCCGAACCACGCCGCCTGATAGCGACCATCCTGATCGGCAACGAGATGGTCAACGTGTGTGCCTCGGTGCTCTCGGCGACGATTATTCTCGACCTGTTCGGGGCCGGCAAAAGCTGGCTCAACATCGCCATCATGGTGCCGGTGCTGCTGCTGTTCGGCGAAATCACGCCCAAGACCCTGGCGCTGGTCAACAACGTTGCTTTCGCCACGGTTCAGAGCCGCTATATCAATCTGTTCGCGCGCGTCATCACGCCATTGCGCAATGTCGTACGCGCGGTGTCCGAATTTTTCATCAACCTGTTGCTCTCTGGCGAACGTTCACAAAGCAATATCCTCACCGAGGATATGGTCAGATCGCTAACCAATGCCGCGGTTGGCGAAGGCTCACTCGACGCCATCGAATCGCAATATATTCATCAGATTTTCGATTTCGGCAACAAGACGCTGAACGACGTCATGACGTTTCGCTCGCAGATGGTCGTTGTCGACGAAACGATGTCCTTGCACGAGGTGCTCAGCGTACGCAGCAGCACGCGACACTCGAAGCTGCCGGTATTCAGCGCCGATGGGGAGACCGTGGTCGGTGTCCTGTTCGCGCGCGACGCGCTGGCGCTGGACTCGATCACGCACGGCGCGGACGGCCGCGACGAGCTCAAGAAAATTCTGCGTAAACCGTACTTCGTACCGGCCACGATCATGGCTGCCGACCTGTTCGTCAGAATGCGCGAACGACGCACCTCGCTGGCGCTGGTCACCGATGAGTTTGGCGGCGTTATCGGCATGGTCACGCTGGAGGATCTGCTCGAGTGCATTTTCGGTGAACTGCCGAGCGGTTCGGATAGCGTGGTGAGTGACGCGCCGAGCATAGATTCGCTGGGCCCCGGTCACTATCGTGCCAGCGGCGCCTTACCCATCGCCGAATTCAACACCGTGGTCGGCACTGCATTCGAGCAGCCCGGGGTTGCCACCATCGGCGGCCTGATCCTGCACGCCTGCGGTGAATTCCCGGCCCACAATACCGTCGTCACGATCGACAACGTCGAGTTCACCGTCACCGCGGTGACCCAGCAGCGCATCCTTGACGTTGAGGCGGTCATCGTCAGCGCCGTGCAGCCCGAAGGCGACGCAGGCTCAGACAGCGGTGCCAGTGAGCCGGGCGACGCCAGCGGCGACCTGCCGGCGGAGCATTGAGCGATGGATCCTGTAATAGGTATCCCGATCATGTTTGCCTGTCTGGCTTTCGAGGCGTTTTTCTCGGGCTCGGAGATCGGCATCATCAGCGCCGACCGCGCCAAGCTCCTGCACGAGGCGGAGAACGGTTCACGCGGTGCGCGCCTGGCGCTGGAGATGCTGCAGAAGCCGGAATGGCTGCTTTCGATTACGCTGATCGGGACCAATATCGCGATTGTCACCAACACCACGGTCGCGACCATGCTGGTCGTCGATGCGTTCGGCGAGGGCCGCGGCTGGCTAGCGGCGGTGATCGTTGCACCGCTAACCTGGGTGTTCGGCGAGATTGTCGCCAAAAGCGCCTTTCAACAGAACGCCGATATCATCACGCCGAAAGTCATCGGCTTCATCAAGCTGGTGTCGTATGTGTTTTTCCCCCTGCTGCTGGCATTCTCTTTTCTTACCCGCCTGCTGGCACGACTGTCCGGCAAGGATGAATCCAACCCCTTCACGATCCGCGAAGAGATCACGTCGCTCATGCAGATGAAAACCATGAGCGGCGATATCGAGCCGGCGGAACAGAACATGATCCGGCGGATATTTGAGTTTCGCAACACGGCGGTGGACGAAGTACTGGTACCCCTGATCGATGTCATTGGTGTGTCCCATACGGCGACCTGTGGCGACGTCGCGCGCACTGCGGCCGCGCACTCCTTCCGGCGCCTGACGGTGTACGAGGACCGGGTCGATAATATCGTCGGGGTGCTCGATTCCCTCGACGTACTTGGAGTCGACCCGAATCTCCCGATCGAGAAATTTATGGCGCCGGCGCGATTCGTACCCGGTTCACAGAGCATCGAAGAGCTGCTGGTGACGCTGCGCGATGCGTCCCTGCAGATGGCCGTGGTCGTAGACGAGTACGGCGGCGCGGAGGGTATCGTGCTCATCGAAGACGTGCTCGAACAGGTAGTCGGCGAAATCGTCGACGAGCACGATATCGCTGAGCCGCACCAGATGGTCGAAAAAATCGGCCGTCACGAACTGCGTGTCAACGCGCGCATCGATGTCGGCGAACTGGCCGAAACCACCGCCGTGCATCTGCCGGAGGGCAATTACGAAACCCTGGGCGGATTTCTCATCGACCTGGCGCGCGAGATCCCGACGGTCGGCAGCACCGTCCGGTACCGCAAGTACACCTTCGTCATCGAGCAGGTCTCCGACCGCGCCATACAGCAGGTCAGCATTCGCTGGTAGGCGGCGCTCGGTCGGCGAGCGAATAACACTATGCGTGTTCTTCTAGCCTTTTTACGTGCCTACCCGCGACGCAGCGCGATCCTGCTGCTGTCGCTGCTGGTCGCCGGTATCGCCGAGGGACTCAGCCTGAGCACCATCCTGCCGCTGCTTTCGATCGCGTCCGGTGAACCGGCCGAGTCGCCGGTCGGTGGCTGGATCGTTGCCACGCTGACCGAGGCCGGGATTGAACCAAGCATCACCGCGATGCTCGTCATCATCGTTGTCGGCATGACCGCGAAAAGTGTGCTGCTGTTACTCGCCAACCGCCAGGTCGGCTACAGCGTGGCGCGGGTCGCGACCGGCCTGCGCCAGGAGCTGATCGAGGCACTGCTCGCCAGCCGCTGGGATTACTATTTACGCCAGCCGGCCGGATCGCTGGCCAACTCGGTAGCGACCGAGGCCTATCGCGCGGCGATGGGATTCCAGTACGGCGCGAGGAGCCTGGCGCTGGCCATGCAGGCCGCGGTCTATACCGTGGTCGGCCTGACCATTTCTTGGCCGGCTACGATCGCTTCGCTCGTGATCGGCCTCGGTTTCGTGGCAGTGTTGCATTTCCTGGTACGTTCGTCGAAACGCGCGGGCGCCAGCCAGACGCGCCTGTTACGCGCCCTGCTTGCTTATCTGACCGACGTGCTGGCGTCGGTAAAATCATTGAAGGCGATGTCGCGCGACAAAGTGGCGGACGCCATCCTGCACGATCAGACCGTGCAGCTCGAAGCCGCCATGCGCCGTGAGGTGATCAGTAAAGCAGCGCTGCGCGCGCTGCAGGAACTGATGGTGACCGTGCTTGCCGCGGTCGGTCTGTACCTGGCGTTGGTGCGTTGGGAGCTGGCGCTGTCAAAGGTCATGGTGCTGGTTTTCCTGCTCGGGCGCGTGCTCGACCTGCTCAACAAGACCCAGCGTGAATTTCAGAATCTGCGCACCCAGGAAAGCGCGTATTTCGCGCTGCGCGAAGCCGCCGCGGCGGCGCGTCGCGCGGCCGAATCCGCGGTCGGCGCGGGGGTGGCGCACTTTGAGCACAGCATCGAACTGCGCAACGTCGGCTTCGCCTACCCCGGGAACACGGTATTCGAGAACCTTAACCTGCGTATCGACGCCGGCGAGTTCATCGCCATCAGTGGCGCCTCCGGGGCCGGCAAAAGTACCTTGCTTGATTTGTTGTGCGGCCTGGTTGAGCCGCAATCGGGCGCCATCCTCATCGACGGCTTCGATCTGCGTCAGCTCGATCTGCGCGGCTGGCGCCACATGATCGGTTATGTCTCGCAGGAGTCGGTGCTGCTGCACGATACGATCCTGAACAATGTGCTCGTCGGCGCCCCCGAGCTGACCGCCGCCGACGCTGAGAACGCCCTGCGCCAGGCCGGTGTGTGGGGTCACGTCGAGGCCCTCCCCGCCGGGCTCGACACCGTGGTCGGCGAGCGCGGTGGCCTGTTGTCCGGTGGCCAGCGTCAGCGTATCGCGATCGCCCGCGCCATCGCCCACCGACCGCGCCTGCTGATCCTCGACGAACCAACCAGCGCGCTCGACCTGCTGAGCGAACAACTGGTATGCGAAACCCTCGCTCAGCTCGCCGGACACCTCACCATCGTCGCCGTATCCCACCAACCGGCACTGGTCGCCGCCGCCGGACGCGTCTACCAGCTCAATGCCGGCCGCACCACCAGCACCTGACCGGACAACAACAGAAAAAGCGAGAAACGGCCAGAAACCAGGAATGTCCCCGTTTCCAGGAATGTCCCCGTTTCTGGCCAGCGCCGGTGGCGTGGTTTGTTCTGGACGTGCCGCCGCGCTCGCCACTGGCTATAGTGCGGGCATGTCCGAGCCGTCCCCACCACCCGTAGATCGCGCCGATATCGAACGCGCGAGCGCGAGCTTGCTCACAACGGTTGGCGCGGTGGCGCGTGAACTCAATGCCGGTCACGCCAATTTGCCGGCGGTTGAACTCGATAGTTCGCTGGCCCGCGACTTTGCCCTGGACAGCCTGTCCCGGGTGGAACTGGCCGCGCGTGTGGAGCGCTTGTTCGATATCAGTCTCGCCGAACGCGCGGTGTTCGAGGCCGAAACACCGCGCGACCTGTTACGCGCGGTGATGAAGGCACGCGCGGGTCAACCACTGACGGTGCGGGCCGCGGTCATCGACAGCCCGCCGGCGGCGACCGTCGGCGTACCGGGCAACGCCGCAACCCTGGCCGAGATGCTCGCCTGGCATGTACAGGCCCACGCCCAGCGCCCGCATATTCAGTTCTATGACGACTACACCGACGGCGAGATCCTGACCTACGCCGACCTGTGGTCCGGTGCGCGCGCCGTCGCGGCCGCCCTGCAGTACCGTGGCCTGCTCCCGGGCGAAGCGGTGGCGCTGATGCTGCCGACCAGCAAGGCCTATTTTTTTGCGTTCTACGGCGTGGTCCTCGCCGGCGGCGTACCGGTCCCGATCTACCCGCCGGTGCGCCGCCAGCAGCTCGAAGATCACTTGCGCCGGCAGAGCCGCATCCTGGCCAACTGCCGCGCGGTAATGCTGATCACGAATCATGAAGCGCTGGCTGTCGCGCGCCTGCTGACCGCTGCCGTCGACAGCCTGCGCCATGTCTTCGACGCCGCCGAGCTACAGTCCTCGCCGCAAGCTTTCGAAACTGTCGTGCGCCGCGCCGAAGACACCGCCTTCCTGCAATACACCTCGGGCAGCACCGGCGATCCGAAAGGCGTGATCCTGTCGCACGCCAACCTGCTCGCCAACGTCCGCGCCGACGGCCTCGGCATGGCCGTGAGCCCCGACGACGTTTTTGTCAGCTGGTTGCCGCTTTATCACGACATGGGATTGATCGGCGCGTGGCTGGGCAGTCTTTATCATGCCGTACGCCTGGTGGTGATGCCGCCGCTGACCTTCCTGGCCCGCCCGGAACGCTGGTTATGGGCCATCCACCGCTACGGCGGGACCCTCTCGGCGGCGCCGAACTTTGCTTATGAGCTGTGCCTCAAGCGCGTATCCGACGGCGCCCTGGAAGGCCTCGATTTGTCGCGTTGGCGGATCGCCGCAAACGGCGCTGAAGCGATCAGCGCGACCACGCTGGACGCTTTCTGCGCCCGCTTCGAGCGCTACGGTTTTCGACATAACAGCATGTTTCCGGTCTACGGCCTGGCCGAATGTTCGGTCGGGCTGACCTTCAGTCCGCTCGAACGCGGGCCATTAATCGAGGTGGTCGACCGCGCCGCGCTGGCACGGGACGGCATCGCACGGCTCGCAGCGGCAGACGCTGCGCCCAGCGACACCTTGCGCGTGGTCGGTTGTGGCCTGCCCTTACCCCGCCACGAAATCCGCGTCGTCGATGCCGCCGGGCGCGAGTTGCCCGAACGCCACGAAGGACGCCTGCAGTTCCGCGGGCCGTCGGCGACCAGCGGTTATTTCGGACGCCCCGAGGCCAGCGCCGAATTGATCCGTGACGGCTGGCTGGAAAGCGGTGACCGTGCCTATATCGCCGGCGGTGAATTATTTCTGACCGGACGCAGCAAGGACATCATCATCCGCGCCGGACGCAACATCTATCCGCCCGAACTCGAAGACGCGATCGGCGATCTGGACGGTATTCGAAAAGGCCACGTGGCGATTTTTGGCAGCGTTGATCCTGACGCCGGTACGGAACGCGTTGTCGTGCTGGCGGAAACGCGCAAACGCGACGCGCAGGCGCGCGAAGCGCTGCGCGTGCGGATCAACGAACTCGCGACCGATCTGATCGATGCCCCGCCCGATGACATCGTATTTGCGCCGCCCAACACCGTACTGCGGACCTCAAGTGGCAAGATCCGTCGCAGTGCCTGCCGCGAATTGTACGAACGCGGTGCCGTCGAACGCCGCGAACGCGGGTTCGGCATCCAGGTGCTGCACCTCGCGCTGGCGGCCTGCGTGCCGCAGCTGCGTCGTGCCAGCCGGGCGCTGGGCGCGTGGCTGTATGCGGTTACGAGCTGGCTGCTGTTCGGCAGTCTTGCGCTCGTCGTGTGGCTGCTGGCATGGGCGCCGCTACCGCGCCGCCTGCTGTGGCGAACGGCGCGTCTCGGCGCGCGCGCAGCGGCATGGCTCACCGCCACACCGCTGCAGATCGAAGGTCGCGACACCCTGCCGCCGGAGGGTCAACCCGCTATCGTCGTCGTCAACCATCAAAGTTACCTCGACGGCATGGTCATGCTGGCTGCACTGCCACGCCCACCGCGGTTCCTGGTCAAGGCCGAACTCGGGCGTTCCCGGCTGCTCGCGCGACCCCTGGGCCGTCTCGGTGCGCTGTTCACCGAGCGATTCGATGCCGCCACCGGCGTCGCGGTCGTCGATGACGCGACCACCGCCCTCGAGCACGGCGCGCTGCTGGTGATTTTCCCGGAAGGTACGTTCAAGCGTATGCCCGGCGTACTGCCTTTCCATATGGGCGCGTTCACTGTCGCCGCCGACAGCGCGACGCCACTGATCCCGGCGGCCCTGAACGGGACCCGCTCGATCCTGCGCGCCGGTTCGTGGTTCCCGCGCCGCGGGACTATCGCGGTGAATTTCGGCGCCGCGCTGACGCCGGCGGGGAACGGCTGGAGTGCGGCGCTGCAACTGCGTGACGAAGCCCGGCGCTACATCATCGACCATTGCGGCGAACCGGATCTCGCCCACGAATCGAACGTGGTCGACCTATGAGACGGTTCCCCCTTCACGACGCCCGCGGCGGGCATCCCTCCTTCCTTTTTTTTACCACTGGGTCGCCGCCGAGTTTGCCGCCTTCTGCAGCATTCCGCTCCGACCGGTGGAGCTCGCTGGTCTACCTGCAGTACGGTCCCTCGCAGCCGGAGTTCCTCGAACTCGCCGGCCGTGCGGCCGAGGGCTTCTGCTGGAGCACGGTGCTGGGCGTCTATGCCGACGAGCGCGGCAACGCCTTCCGCGCCAAGTACAAGGAGCGTTTCCCCGGCATCATGGGGCTGGTCTACACCGGCAACGGCTACGACATCGCCTACTACCTGAAGGCTGCCTGGGAGGCGACCGGCGACCCCTCCGACTTCGCCGCCGTCTGCGAGTGGATCCGCACCAACCCCTATCGCGGCGTCTGCGGCTACATGGACATGAACAACGAGTTCCAGGAGGCTGCACACTTCCCCGACAACGGCTTCGCGGTGACGGCGACCGAGCTGGAGAAGGGGATGAGCCAGCTCTATGTCCAGGTGCAGGACGTCGAGCACAGATCATCTAGCCCTACGAGATCAACGAAACGACGCTGCGTCCCGGCGCCCTGGTGGGGTGACGGCGACCCAGCGACATGCAGCGAGTGCGGATCGCCGGTCCACCGGCCGCCGCTGTTCGCGTGCGACGACATCGCGCTCGATCTCGGCGGCCGGGAGATCCTTCGTAACATTTCGCTGACCGTCGGGCCGGGCGAGGTCCTGGGAATCATCGGTCCCAACGGTGCCGGCAAGACCAGCCTGCTCGAGGTGCTGTCCGGCCGCATGGCGCCGAAGAGCGGCAGCGTCCGCCTCAAGGGCAAGCCGATCACCGCGGCTGCCGCTGCGTTCGAGCGCGCGCGCCTCGGCATCGGGCGGACCTACCAGACGCCGGTCGTGCCCGAGGAGCTGACCGTCGGCGAGACCTTCAAGGCGGCACGCCAGGCCTACCGGCCCTATCTCACGCCACTTCGACGCCGAGTGGGCCGCGCGAACTGGTGGGCTCTCAGGTGGACGAGAACCTGCCGGCCGCGACGGCTGGAGACCTTCGACCGCCGCAAGCTGCTGCTCGCCTGCCTGCTGATGCGGCGCCCGTCGCTGCTGCTGATGGATGAGCCGGCGGCCGGCCTCATCAACTCCGAGGTCGACGAGATCGACCATCTCGTGCGGCTGCTGTCGAAGGAGATGAACATCGCCATCGTCATCGTCGAGCACCGCATCGAGCTGCTCGACACCATCGCCGACCGCGTGGTGGTGATGGACGCCGGCGAGGTCATCGCCCGCGGCGCTGGCCGAGATCCTCGACGACCGCGCGTGCACGCGGCCTACTTCGAAAGTCGAGGGGACGAGAGGGGCGCCAGGCCGGGAGCGACACTGCTGCGAAATCCTGAAGGTGCAGGGCTTCCGGCCGGCTATGGCCGCTGCGGGTCCTCCACGACCTCGACCTGATCGTCGGCGCCGGCGAGCGGGTCGGCCTGGTCGGCCTGAACGGCCACGGCAAGTCGACGCTGTTCTATGCCATCGCGGGGCTGACCGACTGGCAGCGCGGCTCGATCAAGCTGAACGGCGTGGAGGTCGGGCGCACCCGCAGCCAGGGGCCAGGACGCTATACCCACCTGGTGGTGCACCAGGGGCTGGCGCTGATTCCGCAGGGCGACGAGATCTTCCACGGGCTGAGCGTCGAGGACCATCTCGACTCCGGGGCCTTCACCAAGCGTGCCTGGCGCGAGCGCAAGGAGCGCAAGAAGCGGATCCTGGAGATCTTCCCGCCGCTGAAGAAGCTGATGGGCGTCGCGGTCGGGCGCCTGTCCGGCGGCGAGCGGCGCATGGTGTCCATCGGGCGCGGCCTGATGGCCGACGCCTCGCTCTTCCTGGTCGACGAACCCTCGCTCGGCCTGGCGCCGAAGATCGGACGGGCGATCATGGACGCGCTGATGGATGTCGATCTCGATGCGGCCGCGATGGTCATCGCCGAACAGAACGTCGCCCTGCTCGAAGGCCGCGTCGACCGCGTGATCGGCATGCATGTCGGCAAGCTCAAGGGCGAGGCCTCGGGGGCCTTCGCCTTCCAGACGGCGCGGGAGGCCTAGCCGATGGATTTCGGGTTCGTCGTCAGCAACGCGATCGTCCTCGCCTGCATCTACGGCACGCTGGCGATCGGCGTCTCGATCACCTGGTCCAGCCTTGGCCTGGTCAATCTCGCCTATGGCTTCATCTTCGCCTTCGCCGGCTACGGCGCCTGGCTGGCCGGGCAGTACATTTCCGAGAGCGGCCTGGTCGTGCTCGCCGCCGGCATCCTGACCGGCGCGCTCGGCGGCATGATCGTCTGCCTGATCGCCTTCATTCCGATCCACGACAAGCCCAACTTCACCATGCGCGGCATGATCGCGACCCTCGCCATCAGCCTGATCGGCACCCAGGCCCTGCTGTGGTGTTCGGGCCGCGCCGAAGAGCCTGCCGGAGGTCTTCGGCTCTGGCAGGTCGAGTTCGGCGGATCGTCGTCACCTCCGACACGCCGGTGCCGTCGGTCCTCGATCGTGCTGCTGGCGCTGGTCGTGTGGTGGATGCGCCAGCCGGCGCGGGCTCGAGATCCGCGCCATGATGATGAACCCCCATGCCGCCTCGATCGTCGGCATCGGCGTCCGGCGCACCGGCTTCTACGTCATGGCGATGACCGGCGCCATGGCCGGGCTTGCCGCGGTGCTGCTGTCGCAGACCTACTACATCGGGCCCTTCAGCGGCATGACGCCGCTGATCAAGGGCGTCAGCATCGCGCTGCTCGGCGGGCTCGGCAGCGTCAGCGGCGCGATTCTCGCGGCGATCGTGCTCGGCTCAACGAGGCCCTCACCGCGGCGCCTCGGCGGGCAGTACGTGCTGATCACCCAGTTCGCCCTGATCATCGCGTCATCGTGTCCGCCCGCGCGGCATCGCCGGCATCTCGATCGCGCGCGGGAGGCTGAGCATGGACCGACGCCGCTGGCACCCGTCGGGCGTCGAGGGCCCGGAGGTGCCGGCCAACCCGGCGATCCGCCGCGGGGCGACCGCGAGGCCGGTCCGCTGCACCGGTCGGCGCTGCGCTGGTACTACAAGTTCCGGCCACGGTGCCGCCTGGAAGCGCACGCGCTACTGGCCGACGCGCCGCCGCGTCCTCAACATCCGCGGCGAATACAACCCGAAGAGCCTGCGCCGCGAGAAGACCATCGTCGACAAGCGGCCGATCTACTGGGCCATCGCCTTCCTGGTGATGCTGGTCGCGCCGCTGCTGGTGCCCAGCGACTACGAGAACTCGCTGCTCACGGCGGCGGCGATCTTCGCCATCTACGGCGCGATCAATCTCTGCTGGACTCTCATCATCGGCACCGCGGGCATCTATTCCCTGGCAAGCTACGCCGTGGTCGGCGCCGGGGCCTACGGTCGGCCTACCTCTCGATCCATGGGGCTGCCGTGGTGGTCGCCGCCGATGGTCGGCAGGTCATCGGCTGGTCTTCGGCATCATCATCGCCATCCGGCGACGCGCCTGGACGGCTTCTACTACGCCTTGCTGACGCTGGGCCTGGTGGAACTCTGCCGCGTCTACATCATCCAGTCGCGCGAGTTCGGCTCGGCCACCGGCGGCTCTACGGGCCGACACCTATATTCCGGAGGTGGGTCGACCAGCAGCTCTGCTCGGCTACTACGCCGCCTGGCGTGATGATGGCGGCCTGGCGCTGTATCGGCTCGTTGACGGCCGCGACTCGGCGCATGCTGCGCATGGCGCCGGAGAAGCGCGAGGCCTTCGCCGAGGCCCGGGTCGACTATCGCGCGCGCGCTCCAGGTTTTCCTGATCTCCTCGGTCGGTCTCGGCTCATCGGCGGTTCTACGCCGCGCATTTTCGCGGCGCCTCCTCCGCTGTTCGCTCGAGCTGGTTCGGGCCTGCCATGCTGGTGATCGGCGGCATCGGCGCGCCGAGGGCGCGGTCCTCGGCACCGCATCGTGGTGATGCTGGACGGGCTGGTCCCTGGGGCCGATCCGCTGATCCTGATCGGCGTCATGCTGCCGTGGTGCTGTTCCTGCGCGGCGGGCTGTTCGGCATCAAGACGCAGTTCCGGCCTGGCGGACAAGAAGAAGAGCGAAGCGCTCACGCGGCGGAGAAAGGAGGCGAAAGCGCCGAAGAAGCCACCGAGGCGGAAAGGACAGTCTACTCGCGCTTCGACAAGATGCAGCGGATTCTCAAGCCTGGTGGACGAGGTGATCGGAACACCGGCGCAACCCCTCGGCCAGCACGCGAGCGCTCGAACGCGCGCTATTCCGCGCACCGCAGCGGACAAGTACGCGACAGGTGGTCGAGCCGTTCGTCGTCGTCGCTGTCGGGCGCGGGGGGCGCCGCGCGGGTCGAGGAAGATTACGCCAGCGGCCTACCACGGGTGTTTCGCGCCGGTGCGGACTGCTCGACCTGAAGGGTGGGTGGCGACGGCGCTGGCCGATGCGGACATAACCTAAGGATCTAAGCCGAGTGGCAACTGATAATTCCGTCGTCGCCCCGCGCGTCTCCCGCGCGCTGACCTGGCTGCTCGCGCTGGGCCTGCTGATGGCCGGGGTTTATCTTTCGCATATCCGTTTTTTGCACAGCGAATGGCTGAGCCGCGCCGGCTGCCTGATCGTCATGCTCGGGATCTGGTCGAGTCTGGGCGCGATCCTGCACGAACGGATCGTCGCCGGACGGCTGCGCGGCCGCCGCCGCAATGCAATCGTGCAGGCGCGCGCGGAACTCGCCGAGCAGGAGGTCGACGATGAGCTTATCGAGAAAAGCGTGGACAAAATCAATGAAAATTTCGCACGCCAGCAGGCCGCCCATACCGAACAGCTGAAACTGTCGTTCGGTGTGCTCGAAGTCTCGTTGCTACTGACCGGCACCTTCGTGTGGGGTTTTGGCGACCTGATCGCACGCTGGGTGTGAAATCTCCAGGTGCCGACGACCTGGCGACAGCGCTACTTGACCCGCTTCAGGGCTTCCGCGAACGAGGCAACGCTGCGCTCGACATGGTGCAGTTTGTCGAGCCCGAACAAGCCGAGCCGGAAGGTCTGAAACGACTCCGGTTCGTCGCATTGCAGGGGCACGCCCGCGGCGATCTGCAGGCCCTGGGCTGCAAACTTCTTGCCCGATTTGAGATCCGGATCGTCGGTATAGGACACCACCACCCCGGGCGCCTCGAAACCGGGCGCGGCGACGCTCGGAAATCCGTTTTCGCCGAGCAGTGCACGGATCCGCTCACCGAGTTCGATCTGCTCGTCGCGGACACGATCGAAACCATAGTCGCGGGTTTCGAGCATGACCTCGTGGAACGCGATCAGGGCGTCGGTCGGCATGGTGGCGTGATAAGCGTGGGCGCCGTTGACATAGGCCTGCATGATGTCGTGCCACTTGCGCAAATCGCAGGCAAAACTGGTCGAAGTCGTCGTCGCCATGACCGTGAGCGCGGCTTCGCTGAGCATCACCAGCGCGCAACACGGTGAACCGCTCCAGCCTTTCTGCGGCGCGCTGATGAGGACGTCGACGCCATTATCTTTCATGTCCACCCACATCGCGCCCGAAGCGATACAGTCAAGCACGAACAGTCCACCGTATGCGTGTACGGCGGAACTTATCGCCTGCAGGTAATCATCCGGCAGCATCATGCCCGATGAAGTTTCGACGTGCGGCGCGAATACCACGTCCGGCTTTTCCGTTTCGATTGTCCGCACCACCTCCGCGATCGGCGCGGGTGTATACGGCGCCTGCGCGGCAGTAGTAAGCGGACGAGCCTTCAGGACCGTCGAACTGGCCGGAATAGCGCCCATCTCGAAAATCTGCGTCCAGCGATAGCTGAACCAGCCATTGCGCACCACCAGGGTTTTTTTAGCGGTCGCGAACTGGCGTGCGACTGCTTCCATACCGAACGTACCGCTGCCCGGCACCACGACTACGGCATCGGCGTTATAAACCGACTTCAGGGTTGTCGAAATATCCCGCATCACGCCCTGGAAAACGCCGGACATGTGGTTGACCGCGCGGTCGGTGTAAACCACCGAGTATTCGAGCAAGCCATCAGGATCAACGTCGGGCAACAAACCGGGCATAAAGCTCTCCTTGTAACGAGGCGAATTTAGATTGGTACGTACTTGAGCGCACGACGGTTCAGATCTGCACTTCGATTTCGTAGCCGGTGAACTTGCGCATATTGATCACGCCGCTGTCGAAGATCAGATACTGGCCCTTGATCCCTTCGAGGGTGCCGCTGACAACCGGCTGCTTGTCGAAATTATGCGACGCGATCTTGTTCGGATAACGCTCGACCGGGTAACTGATGTCGAGCACGGTTTCGTTCAGTTCAGTGACGGCGTCGCCGCCGTGCGTGGCGCGCAGTTCATCGAGCTCCGCACCGATGCCGGCGATCGCGGTGCGCGCCGCGGCGGCCAGGTCGATGCTCTCACCCGCGCCTTTCAGGATCGTGCGCCAGTTGGTTTTATCGGCCATATCGCGCGCGATCGCCACTTCGACCAGCCCGGCGAGATGGCGCGTGCGTGCGGCCAGGATCGGCAGCGCCTGGGTAGCACCCTGGTCCATCCAGCGTGTCGGTACCTGGCTGGCGCGCGTGATCCCGACCTTGAGCGCCGAGGTATTCGCGAGGTAAACGATGGTGGTGATATTGCAATGCGTTTCGCCCCACTGCGGCTCGCGGCAGGTGCCGGCGGCAAAATGGCAGGTTTCCGGTTTCATCACGCACATGTCGCAACGCGCGAGTCTGGTCATGCACGGGTAGCAGTGGCCCTGGGCGAAGCTCTTGTTGGTGCGCCGGCCACAGGCATCGCAGAATATCTGTCCGCTGTGGGTCAGCGTGACACGCTGGCCGAGCAACGGGTTGAGCGCAAGCCGCTGATCACCGACCGCGAGTTCGTAGTGCACAACCGCGTCGAGTCGGGTCGACATCTTGCTCAAAACGCCGCGCATAGCGCCTGTACTCCGGGTCCGGCCGAGAAGGTCGCACAGTATACCCGCTCGAGCGGACGCTGCAGGTGCGAGCGCGGCATTTGCGGGCGTCGCTAACCCGTATAGCATGGGGTCCGCACCACACCCGGAGGGTAAACCTTGCGCCTTTATCACGATCTAAATTGGCCGCGGTACTCAGCGCGGGCGACGGTGCATAAGCCACGTAACTACAGCCCATGAGCGAACTGGAGGTCTACTCGCAGCAAGGCTTCGGCCACCGCTCGGGCTTCGGCCGCAGTCCAGCGCTGCTGCTGGTCGATTTCGTGGTCGGCTTCTGCGATCCGGCGATTTACGGCGGCGGTAATATCCGCGCCGCCGTGACGCAGACCCGCGAGCTGCTCGCGGCGGTGCGCGAACGCGGCTGCCCGGTCGTTTATACCCGCGTGGTGTATGCCGATGACGGCAGCGACATGGGCGCGTTCTGTCGCAAGGTGCCGGGGCTGGAGCGGCTTACCGAACAGGCGCCGGCCGCACAGATCGTAGCCGAACTGGCGCCGCGACCGGGCGAACATATCGTGCGTAAAACTCAGCCCTCGGCGTTCTTCGGCACCGGCCTGGCGGCGTGGTTGATTGGACATGGTGTCGATACCGTCATCGTCACGGGCGCAACTACCTCGGGGTGCGTGCGCGCTTCGGTGGTTGATTCGATGAGCTATAACTTCCGGACTATCGTAGCCCGCGACGGGGTCGGTGATCGCGCACTCGGACCGCATGAAAGCAACCTTTTCGATATCGAACAAAAGTATGCTGACGTGCTCAGCTGCGCAGACATCATCGCGCACCTCAGCGACACCTGATCGATGTCGGCGCTCGCGCCGTCCGCACCCGTCGGCAACGCGGCGCAACAATTGTTTACCCCGCCCTTGGTGTTAGTCGTACCGGAACAGCTACGGGCGGTGCGGGAGCGATTTATGCGCCGCAGCGAATTCGCTATCCTGTTCCGACCTCCCTGCCATTGGATGACCGCACCCGTGTCCAGGTCTGAATGCTCGCTGCTCACCACTGCACTGGTTGCGTTGCTGTTAATCGGCGGCTGCAGCGAACCGACCTTTGAACCGGTATTTGTGCGCAGCGTGTCGTGGGCACTCGCTGAACGCTGGATGCGCGTCGATACCCATACCCACACGCGCTTTTCCGACGGCGCTTCGACCGTCAGTCAGCTCGCCGACGCGGCGCGCGACAACGGCTGCCACGGTATTGCGATTACCGACCATTCCGACCAGACCAACGCCGCGGCGAGCCGCGAATACCTCGACGCGATCGCCACGGCCCGCGCCGCCCACGAGTTTCCGTACATCATCGCCGGGCTGGAGTGGAACGTACCGCCCTACGCCGGGCGTGAGCACGTCAGCATCCTGGTGCATCCCGATCTCGAGGGCGCGCTGCTCGAATTCAAGACCAGCTTTGAAGGTGGCGACGCCGCGGCCGGCTGGCGCTGGCTCGACGCGAAGCGCCGCGCCGAGTACGACATCGTCGCCTTTTACAACCATCCATCACGCAAGGATTCCGGGCCCGAGGAAAACCTTAGCGATTACCTGTCCTGGACCAATGCCGCCGACATCCTGGTAGGTTTTGAGGGCGGCCCCGGCCACCAGCGCAACGCGCCGCGCGGCGATTACTTCGAAGTCGTGTCCACGATCGACGGCTGGGATCCGGTCGTCGCCGAGGTTGGCGGTGTATGGGACCGCCTGCTCGACGCCGGCGTGGACGCGTGGGGTGCACTCGCGACCTCGGATTTCCACAGCACCAGCGCCGACTTTGCGCCCTGCGAGTTCTCACGCACCCACGTTCTGGTTCCGGAAACCAGTGTCGAAGGGATCCTCATGGGCCTGCGCGCCGGCGCATTCTGGGCGCAGATGGGTCCGTTCCTGGAGCGGCTCGATTTTCGCGTCAGGTCGGCCGGACTGGTGGTGCCGGCGGTGGCCGGTGAAAGCTTCCGGCTCGGCACGGATCAGGCGCTCGAAGTATGGCTCGATGTGCAGCGCAGCCCGGCAGCCGCCTCGCAGCCGCTCGAAGTGTCCTTGATCGGCAATGCCGCGAGCGGCGCACCGGAAGTCATCGCAACGGAAACCCTGGCTGCGGACGTCAGCGCCTCGCGCTGGACGATCGCCGCGCCGGTGTTCAACGCCGCGACGCAAAGCGCCTACCTGCGCGTGCGCGTACGCAGCGTCGACAGTACCGGCACCGGCCAGCTCGCGCTGTCCAATCCGATCAGAATGTTTGCGCCCCCGGAACGCTGAATAAGTGTGCGGAATAATCGGACACGCAGGCGCTGGTGGCGTGCGGGTCGCGAACAGGCGAAGGAGTCATTGCCTTCCGCTCACTGTGCGCAACGCCTACGCCCCTCCCCGCCACGTTCGCGTGAATCCTGCAGCTTACGAGCGGTAACCAAACACAGCCCGCTGTACATCGTCCAAAGTCTCCAGAGCGCGTACCCCGATTGATGCTGCAGCACCTGACGGGCGCGACCACAAGGCGTTGAAAGCCGCGCACGGCGCATCGAAACGCAGGAATTGCAGCATCAGCACCACGCGTTCGCGATGATTCGTCCGGCTGCCGAAATGCAGGCAAGCCGAAGTATCGACCAGCGCGGCCGAACCGGCCGGGCCGGTCAAGCGCACATAGTCACTCGCCGGAACCTGCGCAAATTGCCTGTCGTGAAAGCGATTGCGGTGTTTCGACAGGCCCGAGTAAAGGCGCGTGGAGACATTTCTCGGGAAAAAGGTCAGCGGTCCCTGGTCGCTTTCCACGTCGGAGATATTGAGAAAAAACTTCACCTGGTGGCGATCCTCGTAATCGCTGTGAAACAGTTGACTCCCTCGCAGGCTGTCACTTGGCGACGTTCGCCACAATTCACAGGTTGCAAGTATCGGGATTGTGCCGAGATAGCGCGCGACGGCGTCGAGGAGCCGCCGGTCGGCGATCAAATTCACGATTTCAGGGTACCTGGCGAACTCCGCGTTCGACACGAGACAGTCGATATACGGCTTGTTCGGAGCAAGACTGTGGCTCGCCGGACTGTGCACCAGACGGTGTTCGCGTACGAGTGAATTACACAGCGCGAGCGCGGCCGGAATGGTCGCGATTTCGGCATCGGTGAATCGTACATAGCCAAGGTCGGCGGGAATGTCGATCTCGCCGGATCCGACAGCGCGCACAAACAATTCGCGCCTGCGGGCATTCTCCTTGGCATCCAGCCTCGATTTGCACGTCCGCAGGATAGCGTGTATCGCCGTGCGCGGAACACCGAGATGTTTCAGTCTGGCGTAGGCCGTCTTGCCGCGAAAGGCAGGCAGAATGGAATGGTAGCGCTGACCCGCCACTGCCGGTAATTCACCCTGTTCGTGTCTCGCACCCTGTGGGACGTAGGGGACCTCCGAATAAGTCCGGGCGATTTTGCACGCACATCATCGCGGGTCGATTCATGCCGCAATAAGCGCGTAAGCGGCTATTGCGATACTTCGCAACACCGAAGCGGCTCACTTTGGTCCCACGATAGGCGGTCATGACTTGGTCAGAGGTTCCCAGGTTCTTCAGGGCATGACATTCAGTTCGACGCCGCCGAGCGGCCCGAAGTCGCTATGGTAACGGCCCTCGTCGCCGACGTGAATACCGGTCAGGTTGCCGGGGATGATGTAGTGTCCGGCGCGCAGGGTATAGCCCTCGGCAAGCACAAAATGATTGACCACCCACAGCACGCTGGCCCACAGGTCAGTCGAAGCGTCGAGACTGCGCTGACCGAGGGTGTGCGCACCGTGACGCACGGTCACCGCCAGGCGATCGAGGTCGATACCGGCGGCGGCCACTGGCGCCCCGATCAGGACATGTGAGTAGCCGACGTTAATCGGCAGCAGCGCCTGGCGCAGATGCCTGAAATCGCTTTTGACAGCCGCGAAATCGGCCAGCGCGCCGTCAGCAACCTCCAGCGCGGGCGCAAGCTCACACACCGCCGCGCGCAGCGCCTCGACCGTGGCCAGCGGCGCGCTGACATCGCGACAGAAGCGAAACGCAATCTCGGCTTCGATTACCAGCAGCCGAAAATCCTGCCGACTTATCGACGCGCCCGACTCCAGCCGGCCGCCATCAAGCATGACCCCCGCTATCGGTGCGCGCGGAATGAAGCCGCCCTTGTAGCCAATCACGCTGGCGCCGGCGGCGAGCTGCCGCGCAACATAATGTTTCTGCACCGCGTACAGATCGCTGTCGTCGAGTCCCGGGTTGATACGATAAAGATCCGGGAAAAAATCGCCCCGTGCGTGTGCGGCGGCAATCAGCTCGGCGATGTAAGCGTGGTCGACCGCGGGCTGGCTGTCGGCAGCCGCACACGGCGCGGCGAGCAGCGCGCCGGCGATCCACGCAACCACCAGGCCGTGCCGCGCTCTTGCGATCGCGTTGGTACGCTCAGTGCACATCGTTCCCACCATCAGGTTCGGATTTGAACAGGCGACGTCCGGCCGTACGCTCGTGACGCATCAGATCGGGCACCAGTTTGATCAACGCATTAAGCACCCGGTTAGTGGCGCGGGTATAGACGAACAGCGGCTCGATGTCCGCGCCAACCAGCGATTTGGCCTCGTAGGAACCGAGTCCGAGACTGATGTACTTGCTGCCGCGCTCGATGCCTATTCGGATCACCTCGTTCATGAGCAGAAACCACTCGCCGCCCGCCGGACCCGGCTCACGTCCGAAGAACGTTGCGATGGTATTGTCGCGATCGAAAATGACCATGCCGTGCGCGATATAGCGCTGCTCGTGGCGAACCACCAACAGGACGCTCGCTGCATCCGGCAGGCCGTTCATGTTCACGTAATAGGCCGGATTGATTTTTTCGCGTTTGAAGCCCCTGGCGTTGGCGTAAATCGCATTGACCTGGCGCGACCATGATGCCGCATCGTGGCCAAAATCGTGGAGGATTTCGACCCTGCGACCTGCCGCTTCGCTGCGGCGCAGGCGACGTTTGATGTCTTTGCGGTAACGTGCGCGCAGGCTGGCGAGATAGTCCGCGTAGCTGTTCCAGCGCACCCGCAGACGCGCCAGCGGCAGGTTGGCTACGCGCTTGTAGCCCCGCGCAATGAGAAAGTCCAGATCTTCGCATTCGCCGGCAAAAAAATCCCGCAACACCAGCAGCGAGCTGCGTTCGCGCACCGCGATATCACGCATCGCACGCTCGATAGCCGCAACCGCACCGGCGCGGTGAGAGCTGTGGTCGGTGGTCAGCGATGACCCGGCGAACAACGGCGTCGCACATTCGACGATCCGCGCGGTCAGGAACCCTGGCCACAAACGCCGCAGTACCGAGACTGCTCGCTGCAGAGACGGTGGCAGCAGTTGCGCGAAATCGGTGCTGACCACGTACACGCAGCACTGCGCGATCACCGCATCATGCTGGTCGTGGACAACCGGATAGTAATAACGGCAGCTGGCGATGCCGGCGTCTTCGATGGCGGCAAGGTAGGCGTGCGAGCGCAGCACCGCACCCGCCCCGCTGAGGGAGTCCCAGCGCTGCGCATCGAGCTCGTGGATCGAGTTATGGATGACTACCCGCCACAGGCGCTGGTCGCCGGCCGGGTCGCGCGCAACGGCGGCTGTCGGTCGTTGCCAGGGCGAGGCCACGCGCCGCAGGGTGGACAGCCCGGGCGCGCGCAGTTGCCAGATCGCAGCTTTGTTGCTCATGCAGTCACCTTGTCGCGCGGGCGGCAATTATGCCAGTCGCTGCGGCGCCTGCGGGACTTCCGCCCAGAACTCCGGATCATGACCGTACATCAGCCGCGCGCCGCGTCGTTTCAGCGTCGCCAGCCGCTCCAGGGAGGCGCGCATAGCGGCGGCGTCGTTAACCGCCATCGCTGCCGGCAGGCGCATTTCCTCCAGCGTACGGCGCAGGTAGCAGGCATCACCGCACAACACCAGCGTGCCGCTGTCGGTTTCCAGCTTGAGCGATTGATGCCCCGGCGTGTGGCCGTAGGTTGGCACGCACACCACCGCGCCGTCGCCGAAAATATCCAGCTCTCCGTCCGCCTCGATGCGCTCGTGACCGTGGTCGTAATCGGCCGGGTTGTAATGATTGGCGGCCATCGATTCGGGGGTGCACGCTGCCTGCCACTCACGCTTCTGAACCACATGGCGTGCATTGGGGATCAGTTCGTGCCCGCCGCAATGGTCGAAATGCAGATGCGAGCTGACCAGGTAATCGATCCGGCTTGCGTCAATATCGAAACTGTTCAGCCGCGCCGATACTTCTTCCTCAGGCTGGAAATGGATCTCGAAAAACGGCTCGAGTTCCGCCCCCAGCGCGCTCGCGCCGTCGCGCTGTACGCGCAGTGACATGCCCGAATCGAACAACAACGTGCCTTTACGATGACGGATGAAATAGGACGGGATCGGAATACGGCATACGCCTTCGCTGCCATCGATCAAAAACGGCATCGGCATGGTCAGCCAGCCGCAGGTCATGGCGTACACTTCAACGTTCATCGGGTGTCCTCTGTTTCGCTTTACAGCGCCTCAATGCAGCTTACGCGAGCCACGTTCACGGTGCGAGCGAGGCTTGCCGTGCCTGGCGTGCTCGACTATGTTGCGATCCCGACCCGCTTTCGGGACCGCGAACAGGATCGTCAATAGCCGTTCGCTGAACATCACTCACGCACAGCAACACGGAGTACACGCATGGAATGGATAGTTTATCTGTCGGGCGAAATTCACACCGACTGGCGCGAACGCCTGCGCGCAGGCGTCGAAACTGCCGCGTTGCCGGTAACGTTCACCTCCGCGGTCACCGATCACGCGGCCAGCGACGCGGCCGGTGATGTGCTCGGCGCGGAAACGGATGCGTTCTGGCGCGATCACAAGTCGGCCAAGGTCAACGCCATCCGCACGCGCACCCTGATCGAGCAATGCGACGTGTGCGTGGTGCGTTTCGGCAGCCAGTACAAACAGTGGAATGCAGCCTTCGATGCCGGCCTGTGCGCCGCGCTCGGCAAGCCCTACATCACTTTACACGACGCCGATCTCGTGCATCCCCTGAAGGAGGTCGATGCGGCCGCACTGGGCTGGGCGCAATCCACTGAACAGGTCGTCGAGATCCTCACCTACGTGACAGGTAGCTGACTACCCGGCCGCCTGTTGCGCGTTCAATAACGCGCGATAACGTGGGTGGCGAAATCGGCGAACACGCGTCGCGCGTGGTCCATCGGCGGCAGCAGAGTGACTTCCCGCAGGCCGGCCGCCTCGGCGGTACGCAGCTTGGCGATGATGGCATCGGGTTCGCCGGCCAGGATCCAGGTTTCGATCGCCGCCGGGGTAATGAAACGCCGCTCCGCGGGCACCAGGTAGGAGCAATGCCCATCGTGGATCTGCAGATAGCGCTTGTGCTCCGCGGTCGACATTTTGCCGACATAATCGCAGTACTCATCCCACAGGTTACGTACCGACGGCGGGATAAAGGAATCGTCGCCGCTTTGTTGCCAGTTCTCGTAGCAGTAGTGCAGCGCGGCGGCGACCTGCGAGCCGCACTGATCGATCACCCGCTCACTGTCGAGTTTTTCGTTTGGCCCCAGCACCACCGCGGTGGTCAGCGCGGCGGTATGAAAATCCGGCGCCAGCTTGCGCCCGACCTGTTCAGCCCCGGCCGCCATCGCGGCAAAACTTATGGCGGCGATTTCGGGTGGTTCGTTGAGTGCCGAAATGCGCCCGTCGCCGTAAGCGCCGGCGGCGCGTAGCGCACCCGGGCCGTTGGCCGCTACCCAGATCGGTATTGGCTGATCGAGATCGATGAATTTTCGCTCGCGGTGCAGGAAACGAATGTCGCGGGTTTCCTCGCCGAGCGTATAGCTCACCTCCTCGCCGTGCAGCAGCCCCCGCACCACACGCAGGTATTCGCGAAACGCTTTCGGCTTCATCGGCTTCATGCCCATCACGCGCATCGCCGTGTGGCCGGTACCGAGGCCGAGGAATACCCGCCCCGGGGCGAGCGCGGCAATGCTGGCAATCGAGTGGGCGGTTACCGGCGCGATCCGGGTCGGCGCGATCGAAACGCCGGTACCGAGCCTGATGCGCGAGGTGTTGACGGCTGCCAGCGCGAGCACCGCGTAGCAGTCCGACCAGATCATCTGTGAGTCCGGTACCCAGCCGTGATCGTAGCCTAGGTCTTCGGCCAGCTTTAACAGCTGCCAGTCACCGATATGGGTGGCCACCATGGCGCCGAATTTCATCACCTGTTCTCCCGCGAAAAATACGAGCGCCTAGAATCGGGATGTTTTGCGCGCCGGTCAACCGCCGGATGACGACCCTCGGCGGAAGCGGCGCCGGCCTGCGCCGCAGGCGAAAAGCGCCGCGCCCAGCAGCGCCAGGGTCGCGGGTTCGGGGACCTCGTTGAGGCTCAGGGTTATATTGCCGCCGGCGCTGGCGGCGACCAGTGTCGCCTGCCCGTTGGCGTCGCGCGATTGGATAAACGCCTGCACAAACAGCTGGTAGTCGTGTCCCGCAACCAGCAATCCCGACTCGGCCAGCATCACACTCGCAAGCGACTGGTCGATCGCGCCCTGGCTGAGCACGAACAGGTTGGTCGCCGCGGTAAGGTCGGCAAGCTGGGCCTGGATAAATATCCTCGCCGGCGAAGCGCCCAGCAATGCGAACGACGCGCTGAAGTTGAACACGCTGTCGACATCGGCGGTGAAACTCAGAAACATGTCCGAAGCGTCGGCGAAATCACCACGTGCGCCGACGCTGAACGGCCCTGGCGCGCCGGCACTGTTGTCGAAACTCTGCGCGAGGTCGAAGTCGAACACCGCGCTGCCACCGCTGGCGGCGCTGCCGGACAGGTTCATCACCACGCGGCTGGTGGTCGCCCCGGCGTTCGACTCGACGGTGATGTCGACGCCGTCTACCGCGGTCGAGGCGCTGCTGTCGCTGTCGACCAGCGCATCATCGTAGGCGCGCGTGACGAGGTTATTCGCCGTCACGGTGACCGGTAATGCGATTGCTGTTGGCAGCCACAACAGGCAGGCGAGGCCCGCCACTATCCATCGAGTCATGATTTTCCCCTGGTCCGCGATGTCGCGCGTAACCTGAAGGTTCGCGCGATTATTGTTACGAACTGTTAAGCAAAGCGCGTACCAGACTTAAAACTCTTTGGAAAAACAGGATGTTGAAATCGAAGCCCGATGTACCGGCTTGTCAGGCGAAGCAGGAATGTAAAATCCCTCAGAATCCCGCCGCACGAAATGTGGCGTTTTTCTGAGATTTTTTACATCTCGCCGGCCACGGCCTCAGTCACGATGTCGTATCGACAGGCATTCCTCGAACAGCCAGCGGAACTCGGCGAACGAATCGACCACCGCGTCAGGCCGATAAGGGTGTTGCGCGGTGCCCGGAAAAACCTTGTTCAGCCAGGCGTGGTCCCAGCCCGCGCCATTGAAGAATATCGCGGTGATCTTGGCACGCTTGGCGGCCGCAATGTCGGTCGAACTGTCACCGAGATTCCAGCAATCCGGTCCGGCGCTGTGCTTGAGGTCGAGGAGTGCCTTAAGAATCGGTTCCGGGTTCGGTTTACGCCGGAAGGTATCACCGCCGCAGATCGTGGTGTCGAACAGTCCCAACCAGGCGCCGTCTTCGACCGCCGCGAACTCGTGCTCGAAAAACTCGCGTTCGCGGTTGGTGAGGATACCGAGACGGACATCGAACTCCTTGAGTTCGCGCAGCAGCTTCAGCTCGCCGCCCTCGAACGGATGCACTTCGCCGTAATGGCGTCGATAGGCCTCGTTGAAGGCTTCATGCGCGATATGTTTGGCGTCCTCGTCAGCGCCGAACAGGATCTCGAAAATATCGGTGCGCGAAATCTTGCGCTCCCGGCTGATACGCGGGTGCAAGCTGAGATGTTCGCGCACATACTCGACCAGGCGCGCGTCTTCCGAGGTTTTGCATAATGAATAAGGTACCAGCAGCTCGTAAAGGCCAAGCTCGCGCAGGCGCGGCAGGGTTTCGTCAACGGCGTGATACATGGCGTCGAGGGTATCGACCAGGGTCGCGTGCCAGTCGAACAACACCACCCGCGGTGCGATGAGGTGGCGTGCGGCCTGTTCAAGCTCGCTGAGCATAGGCGCATTACGACAGCTGGCCGAAGTGAAATCAACACGGCGCTCAGCAAAGTACTGGCGCTTGACGCCGATCACTGCCGCCGACGCTGAACTGTTTAGTGTGGCGAGCAGCGTAGCGCAACCTGGAAGCGGAGTTTGATAGCCCTCATGGATACGCCGATCCCTTTGCCGACGGCGGCGCTGTACCGGTCCTGTCCGGCCGAACAACTGCCGTTTGAAACCACCGCGGAACTGTCCGGCGATGCCGCCCTGTTCGGCCAGAAACGCGCGCTCGATGCGATCAGTTTCGGTCTGGCCATGCCGCTCGACGGGCACAATCTGTTTGTCATGGGGCCACCGGGTACCGGCCGGCGGAGCTTTCTGCATAAACACCTGGCCAGCGCGGCGAGCGCGCGTCCGGCGCCGTCGGACTGGTGTTACGTCAACGATTTCCACAACGGCGATAAGCCCATCGCGCTGGAACTGCCAGCCGGCGCCGGCCCGCGCCTGGCAGCACAGATCGAACGCTTTGTCGAAGAGGTCCAGGCCGCCGTCGGCGCCGCGTTCAACAACGACGAATACCGTAACCGGCGCCAGGCCATCGAAGTCGAGTTCCAGCAACAGCAGGGCGAAGCGTTCGAACGCATCCAGGCCGCCGCCCGCGAGCGCAATATCCGCATCATGCAGACCCCGAACGGGATGGTTTTTGCCCCGGTCGAAGATGGCGAGGTGGTCGGCCCCGATGAGTTCGAGAAGCTGTCGCCCGAGCGTAAAGCCGAGATCCAGCAGGCAGCGGAGGAAATCGGCCGGCTGTTTCAGGAATCCATGCGCGACATGCCCGAGCGCCTGCGTCTGTCGCGCGAGCGGGTTCGTGAGCTCGACCGACAGGTTGCCGAATTTGCCATCGACCAGCTGGTACGCGACGTACAGAAATCATGGCATGCGCTGCCCGCGGTTGCGGCCTGGCTGGAGATGGTCCACGCCGATCTTGCCCGGCACTACGAAATACTGCGTCCGAGCGAGCCGGTTGGTCCGGAAGCAGCGCTGCAGGTCGACATCGAAGCCGCCGAGCCGAACGGTTCGCTGGCCCAGCGGCGCTACGGCGTCAACGTGCTGGTCACGCACAATCCGCATGGCGGCGCGCCGGTGGTGTTCGAAGAACGCCCGGCCTACGGCCGCCTGCTCGGTAAGATCGAACACCGCGCACGTTTCGGCGCGCTGCTTACCGATTTCAACCTGATCCGCGCCGGCGCGCTGCACAACGCCAATGGTGGTTACCTGGTCCTGAACGGCGAACGCCTGCTCGCTGAACCGTTCGCCTGGGACGCGCTCAAACAATCGCTGCGCACCGGTGCCATCAACCTCGAAGCCCTGGATCAGATCTACGGCGTCATGAGTACCACCTCGCTGGAGCCAGCGCCGATCCCGCTGCAGATCAAAATCGTGCTGCTCGGTAGTCCGCGCCTGTATTACCTGTTGAGCGCGCTCGACCCGGAGTTCGAGGATTATTTCAAAGTCATCGCTGAATTTGACGATCGCGCTGACCGCAGTGCGGAAGTTGTCCTGCGTTTCGCCGGACTGCTCGCTGCCATCGTGCGCGACGATAAACTGCTGCCCTTGGAACGCGACGCGGTCGCGCGCATCGTCGAAGAAGCCGCCCGCGACTGCGAAGATGCCGAGCGCCTGTCGACGGAGATACGCCGCTCGGCCGACCTGCTGCGCGAAGCCTGTTATTGGGCCAGGCAGCGCAACGACACCCTGGTGCGACGCGCGGACGTCGTACAGGCGATCGAACAGAAAGCCTATCGCAAAGGCCGGGTGCGCGAACGCACGCTGGAAGAGATCCAGCGCGAAACGCTGTTTATCGCTACCGACGGAGAACGCGTCGGCCAGATCAACGGCCTGTCGGTACTGGCGCTCGGCGATCAGGCCTTTGGCCGCCCGTCGCGCATCACCGCCACAGTGTCGCTGGGTAACGGCCGGATCGTCGATATCGAACGCGAAGCCGAGCTCGGCGGCGCCCTGCACACCAAGGGCGTGATGATCCTGGCCGGTTACATCGCCTCGCGCTACGCACGAGCCGTGCCGCCATCGTTTTCGGCAACCCTGGCATTCGAACAATCTTATGGCGGCATCGACGGCGACAGTGCGTCTTCTACTGAGCTGTACGCACTGCTGTCAGCGCTCGCCGAGGTCCCGATCAGGCAATGTTTTGCGGTGACTGGTTCGGTCAACCAGTTCGGAGAGGTACAGGCGATCGGTGGCGTCAACCACAAGATCGAAGGCTATTTCGACGTCTGCGACGCGCGCGGTCTGAATGGCCGACAGGGCGTGTTGATCCCGACCGCCAATGTCAAACACCTGATGTTGCGCCAGCGGGTCATCGATGCCGTTGCGGCCGGCAGATTTCACATTTACCCCGTCGCGAACATTGAGCAGGGCCTCGAGATCCTGACCGGCATGCCGGCCGGCAGCCCGGACGCGAGCGGCGAATTCCCCGCCGGCAGTCTGAATCGACGCGTCAGCGATCGCCTGCGCGAGTTTGCCGCGCAGCGGCGAGGCTACCTGCGCGACAACAACGGCAGTGACAAACATGAGCAATGAGGCCGACACCGCGATCCTGCGCCGGGTCACGATTGCCCTGACCGGGGCGCGGTTGCCGGCTACGCTGCCCCTGCTGCTGCGCTGCCTGGCGCGCGATCCCGGCGTCGAGCTGCACGCCATATTCATCGAGGACAGCGATCTGCTCAAGGCTGTGTCGCTGCCTTTCACGGTCGAATTCTGTGGCCTTACAAACTTAGCCCGGCCGATCAACCGCGAACTCGTGGAATCACATTTCCGCCGTGAAGCGAATGCCGCGCAACACGGCTTCGCCAGCCTCGCCGCCGCCAGCGGCAGCCACTGGCAATTCGAAATCGTCCGCGAGGCGCCACCGGCCGCACTCGCTTCGGCCCTGGCCGCCAGCGACGCAACGCTGTGGCCGGCGCGCGCCGCCGGTCGCGCGCAGCACCGACCGGCCAGCGTCTTGGCGATCGTCGACAGCGCGCCGAGCGCGGAACGCGCCGTGGCCCTGGCCCGGCAGTGCGCCGATCTCGGTGGCTTGCGCCTGGAAGTTTTTGCCCTCGACGGTACGCCGCACAGCGACGCGAACGCGACACCACGGCCGGCGGCGACGGCCATCGCGACCGACGCGATCGAGCCGCTGCTGCGGCGCTCCGATTCCGCGTTGACGATCATCACCGCCGCGGTCCTGGAACGCGCCGGCGCCGATCTTCGCGAACTCTGCGAACTCGCCAGCGCGCCGCTGTTGGTGCTGCGCTGAGCCCTGGCCGGCAGCGCAGCGGCCGCCGACATGCCGGAAACGGTCGAGCTGAAACGCAGCTTGTCGCTGCTGCAGCTGTCGTTCTACGGCCTCGGCACGATCCTCGGCGCCGGCATTTACGTTCTCATCGGCGCAGTTGCGAGCTCGGCGGGTATCAATACGCCACTGGCGTTCATCGTCGCCGCCTGTGTCGCCAGTCTGACCGCGCTGACTTACGCCGAACTGTCGGTACGCATGCCGGTGAGTGCGGCGGAAGCGATGTATATCGACGCCGCCTTCGGCCGCCGCGCGCTGACCCTGGCAACCGGCCTGGCGGTGGTCCTGGTCGGCACCATTTCGGCGGCAACCATCGCCAATGGCTTTGCCGCCTACCTGCAGGTTTTTGTTGCGCTACCGCGCGAGCTGGCGGTACTTGGCGTGCTCGTCGCGCTCGGTACGATCGCCGCGGTCGGGATCCAGGCCTCGGTGTGGGTCGCGACGCTGATCACGGTGATCGAAATAGCCGGCCTGGTGCTGGTCATTGCACTGGCCGGCGGCGAGCTGTGGTCGCCGACCGCACTCGCCGCGCTGATGCCGCCGAGCGACGCCGCCGCCTGGCGCGGTATCGGCCTGGGTGCGGTGGTGGCGTTCTACGCCTTCATCGGCTTCGAAGACATGGTCAACGTGGCCGAGGAAGTCCGCGATCCCGAACGCAACCTGCCGCGCGCGATCATCATCGCCCTGGTCGCTTCGAGCGTGCTTTACGGGCTGGTCGCGCTGACGGCGGTTACGGCGGTACCGCTGGAGAACCTGGCCGGCAGCGAAGCACCGCTGGCGATCATCGTCGCCGCGCACGGCCTCGATCCACGCATCATCGCCGCTGTCAGCCTGTTGGCGGTGGTGAACGGCGCCCTGATCCAGATGGTGATGGCCTCGCGCATTCTGTTCGGGCTCGCCCGCCAGGGCCGGTTGCCGGCCGCGCTCGGCGTCGTGCATCCACGCACCCGCACGCCGTTGCTGGCA
>CALOBG010000088.1:0-16186 GCA_942490995.1 uncultured Gammaproteobacteria bacterium | reverse complement strand
GGCGTTTCCAGATGGCCGACGGCGGTACCCTGTTCCTCGACGAGATTGGCGATATGAGCCTGCCGATGCAGGTCAAACTCCTGCGCGTGCTGCAGGAACGCAGTTTTGAGCGGGTCGGATCGAACCGCTCGGTAACGGTGAACGTGCGCATCCTGGCCGCGACCCACGTCAACCTTGACGAGGCGATCCGCGACGGGCGCTTCCGCGAAGACCTGTTTTACCGGTTAAACGTATTTCCCATCGATACCCCGCCGCTGCGTGAGCGGACCGAAGACCTGCCGCTGCTGGTCAACGACCTGGTCGAGCGTCTCGATCACGAGGGCCGCGGCAGTATCCGCCTGACCGCCTCGTGCATCGAATCGCTGACCGATTACCACTGGCCCGGCAACGTGCGCGAACTCGCCAATCTCGTCGAACGCCTCTCGATCCTGTATCCCAACGGGGTTGTCGATGTCCACGATTTGCCGGAGAAGTACCGATCCGAGGACGTCGTGGCGCGCGCTCCGCGCAAGCCGGAACTGGCGGTGGTGCCGCGACCCGTAGCGCTGGACAGCGATGCTGCGGCGGCGCGCCTGCCGCACTCCGGGCTCGACCTCAAGGAACACCTCACCGGCATCGAGCGCGATCTTATCCAGCAGGCGCTGGAAGATTCCGACTGGGTGGTTGCCCATGCCGCCAAGCGTCTGCGCATGGGGCGTACCACGCTGGTGGAGAAGATGCGCAAGTTCGACCTCAATCGCGAAGAACAGGTGTCGGGACTTTGACAGCTTTCGCATTTTGTTCAGGGCGTTCCAAGCCAAGCTATTGATCTGTAAGTGCCACGTCTGATGGCACGGACCTTGCTCCCTCAACCGTATCGAGTACGGCGCATTGACGCGCCGCGGGTACCAGGGTTGAAGCGAGCGCATGAACGCAGCCACCACCACCACTGCCGAGGAACTGTCCGCCGCCTTCGCTGAATTCGAAGGCGCTTCGCGCGAGCTGTCGGGGTTCTACCGCGAACTCGAACGTCAGGTCACCGTGCTGGCCGGCGAGCTGCAGCAATCGCGCGCCGCGCAGGCCCGTCAGCTGGCCGAGAAGCAACGCCTCGCCGCGCGCCTGGAGAATCTGCTCGGCGCGTTGCCGGGCGGAGTGGTGGTGCTCGACCAGCGCGGACTGGTGCAGGAATTCAATCCGGTTGCCGACGACCTGCTCGGACCGCTGGCCACCGGTGAGTCCTGGCACAACATCGTCGAACGCGCCTTCCAACCGCGCTGGGATGACGGCCACGACGTTTCCCTTGGCGACGGGCGCCGCGTCAACATCGCCACCCAGGCCCTGAGCGGCGAGCCCGGCCAGATCCTGTTGCTGACCGACGTTACCGAAACGCGGCGCCTGCTCGAGCAGCTCGCGCATCACAAGCGTCTGTCGGCAAAAACCGAAATGGCGGCGGCCATGGCCCACCAGATCCGCACGCCGGTCGCCGCGGCCCTGCTCAACGTCGGCAACCTCCGCAAAGCGCCGAACGAAAACTTTCGAGCGCGTGCGGTCGACCGCGCGCTCGGCTCGCTGCGCAAACTCGAACGCCTCGTCGAAGACATGCTGCTGTTTGCGCGTGGCCGGCAGTTTGACGTCAGTGCGATTGCGCTGAGCGACCTCGTCACTGCTCTGCAGCGCAGCAGCGTGGAAACGTTCGACAGTGGTGAGTTCGTCGTCGAGTTTGAGCAAAGCGCGCTCGATGGTGAGGTTTATGCCAATCTCGACGCGCTGCTCAGCGTCGCGCTCAACCTGATCGAAAACAGCCAGCAGGCCTGCCGCGGTCACGGCACCCTGCGTATCGAAGCCGGCATTGAGAACAACAGCCTGGCCCTGCGTTTCGCCGATGATGGGCCCGGCATCGAGGCCGCCCAGCAGGCCATGATATTCGAACCGTTTCACTCCACTCGCAGCAGCGGTACCGGGCTCGGCCTGCCGGTCGCGCGTGCGGTAGCCCGGGCCCACGGCGGCGACCTCGAACTCGAGCCCAGCGCAACCGGCGCGTGTTTCGTCATGCGCCTGCCGCTGGCCGGCGACCGAGGCGAGCCCTTAGTCGTCACTACACCTACAACGGAATAAGTTATGACCAGACCCGCGACCCAGATCCTGATCGTTGAAGATGACGACGCACTGCGCGGCGCGCTGCTCGATACCGCCGAGCTGGCGGGACTCGATGCAACCGGCGCCGGCGACGGCCGCGCCGCTTTGGACATGCTGGACCAGCGCCGTTTCGATCTCGTGATCAGCGATATCCAGATGGAACCCATGGACGGACACAAGCTGCTTCGCGAGATCCGTCATCGCGATCGCGAACTGCCGGTGGTCCTGATGACTGCCTACGAGTCGATCCAGAGTGCGGTCAACGCGCTGCGCGACGGTGCTACCGACTACCTGGTCAAACCGTTTGAATCCGAGGTGCTGCTGAGCCGCATCGACGCCTGGCTGCCGGCTGCTCCGCAGCTCGATGATGAGGTCGTTGCCGTCGACGCCGCTTCGCGCCAGGTTTTCGCACTCGCCCAGCGCGTCGCGCAATCGGACGCCTCGGTCATGATCACCGGCGAAAGCGGGGTCGGTAAGGAAGTCGTATTCCGCACCATCCATCGCTGCTCGAACCGTAGTTCGCAGACGCCGATCGCGATCAATTGCGCGGCGATCCCGGACAACATGCTCGAAGCGGTGTTGTTCGGCTATGAAAAAGGCGCGTTTACCGGCGCCTACAAGGCTTCGCCGGGGAAATTCGAACAGGCCCAGGATTCGAGCCTGTTGCTTGACGAAGTGTCCGAGATGCCGCTGGCCCTGCAGGCCAAGCTGCTGCGGGTACTGCAGGAGCGCCAGGTCGAACGCCTTGGGTCGAACCGCGTACTGGCGCTCGACGTACGCATCATCGCGACCTCCAACCGCGACCTCAAAGCCGAAGTCGACGCCGGGCGTTTTCGCGAAGACCTCTATTACCGCCTCAATGTCATGCCGCTGCACGTGCCACCGCTGCGTGAGCGTCGCGACGACATCGTGCCGCTCGCCACCGCGCTGTTACAGCGTGCCGCCGAGCGCAGCCGCTGCGCCGCGCCGAGCTTCAGCGTGGCGGCCCAGGCGCGTCTGCTCGAATACGACTGGCCGGGCAACGTGCGCGAGCTGGACAACGTCGTCCAGCGCGCCCTGATCATGGCCCAGGGCGAGCACATCGCGCGCGAGGATCTGATGTTCGAAGGCACCGCAGCAGCGCGGGTGGTCGTCGACGCCGACGCTGCGGCCGACGACGCGGACGATCCGGAATCCCTGGGCAACGACCTCAAGGACCACGAGCGACGCCTGATCCTGAGCGCGCTTACCGAAGGTCGCGGCAGCCGCAAGTTTGCCGCCGAGAAGCTCGGTATCAGCCCGCGCACCCTGCGTTACAAGATTGCCCGCATGCGCGACGCCGGCGTCGCCGTGCCCGGCTAGGCGCGACGCGCCGCCGGCCGTCATCACCCTTCAAGTTCGGAGCCCGACATCATGACCATGAACTCCATCGACGCCCAGGCGGTTCTCGCCCAGATGCGCGCACTGGCGACGCAGGCGCGCGGCATCGAAACCAATCCGGCAGCCCAGGCCGGCGCGCCGGGCGGAGCCAGTTTCGGCGACGTAATGCGCCAGGCTGTCGACTTCGTCAACACCAATCAGCAGGAAGCAGGGCGGCTGGCGGCGGGTTTCGAGCGCGGCGAGGCCGGCATCGAACTGTCGCAGGTGATGGTCCAGATCCAGAAAGCCAACATTTCCTTCCAGGCCGCTACCCAGGTCCGCAACCGCCTGGTTTCGGCCTACCAGGACATTATGAACATGCCGATCTGATCGGCCGCCGTTGAACTCCATAAAAGATTAGCAACGCCATGGCAGAAACACTCACCGTTACTCCGCAGGTCTCGATCGCCGCTCTGGCCCGCCAGGCCGGCGTGCTCGTCGCGCTGGCCGCCAGTGTCGCGCTGGGTCTGTATGTCGTGATGTGGTCGCGGACGCCGGACTATTCGGTGCTGTATACCGATCTGTCCGAACGCGACCTGACCCAGGTGGTCGACGCTCTGGATGGCAACGGCACGCCTTACCGCATCGATCACCGCAGCGGTGTGATCCTGGTGGCCGCCGACCAGGTCCACGAAACGCGCCTGCGGCTGGCCGCCGCCGGGCTGCCGAAAAGTGCCGGCATGGGCTTCGAGATGCTCGACGAAGAGCAGGGTTTCGGCACCAGCCAGTTTCTCGAGCAGGCGCGCTACCAGCGCGCCGTGGAGGGCGAGCTGTCGCGCTCGATAGCGCGGATCAACAACGTCCGAGCCGCGCGCGTCCACCTCGCCGTGCCCAAGCAGTCGGCGTTCAGCCGTTCGCGGCGCGAACCGACTGCCTCGATCATCGTCGACCTGTATAACGGCCGCCGCCTCGAGCCGCACCAGGTCGGCGCCATCGTGCATATGGTTTCGGCCAGTGTGCCGTCGATGAGCCCTGATCACGTAACGGTTATCGATCAGCAGGGCAACCTGCTCAGCGATGGCCATGGCAGTGGCGATGAACTGGTCGTCACCGCCAAGCGTTTCGAATACGTGCGCCGTCTCGAGCAGTCCTACATCGAGCGCATCGAGGCCATCCTCATGCCGATGGTGGGCCCCGACGGCGTCCGTGCCCAGGTCACCGCCGACGTCGATTTCACCGCCACCGAGCAGACCCGCGAAAGTTTCAATCCCGATCTGCCCGCGGTGCGCAGTGAAAGTCTGCTCGAAGAGGAGCGCCGCGGCGCCGGCAACGCCGGAGTTCCGGGCGCCCTCAGCAACGAACCGCCGGCGACCGCCGAAGCGCCCGAACAGCTTGCCGGCGCCACCGGGGCTGACGCTGCCGCCGCGACGACCGCCGCGGACAATCGCCGCAGCCAGACCACCCGCAACTACGAACTCGACCGCACCATTGCGCATACCAAGCGCGCGGTGGGCAGCATCCGCCGGCTGTCGGTCGCCGTGGTCCTGCGTAATCCGCAGGCCGCGGCCGTGGATCCCGAGGCTGAACCGCCCGCCGATGGCGAGCAACCCGCTGCCGGGTTTGACGCCGCGCAACTCGAGCGCATGGAACGCCTGGTCAAGGAAGCTATTGGTTTTGATGCCACGCGCGGCGATTCGGTCAACCTGACAAATGCCGATTTTGCCGCACCGCCGATCGCCGAACCGCTGCCGGAACCACCAATCTGGGAACAGGCCTGGGTCTGGAGCGTGGCCAAGCAGGCCGCCGGTGCGCTGTTCGCCCTGTTCATCGCCTTTGGCATTATCCGTCCGGCGGTCAGGTCACTGGTCAGCAAGCAGGACGCCGCCAATGCCGGCGGCGGGGAGCTGCAACGGGGCGCGGCCGGCCAGGGCGGAGGACAGGGTGGGGCCGGCGGGCAGGGTGGGCAGCTGGCGACGCTGCCGGACGGACAGATCTCCTCACACCCCCTGCTGGCTTCGTCGGATATCAGTCCGAACATGGACAACGTCAAGCAGTTCGTCAACCAGGATCCCAAAATCGCCGCCCAGGTAATCAAGGGCTGGGTTGGCGGCTGATCACAGTACCCGGTCAACCCTTCGGAGCATTTCATGGCCGCAGCAACAGGCAGTATGGACGGCGCGCAGAAAGCCGCGATCTTTCTGATGGTCATCGGCGAAGGTCCGGCGGCCGAAATCATGAAACATCTCGGGCCGCGCGAAGTGCAGAAAATCGGTATGGCGATGTCCGGACTCGAGGTGGTGTCGCCCTCCCATGTCACCGCTACGGTCAACGATTTTCGCCAGTCGGTCGAGCAGCACACCGGCATCGGTATCGGCACCGAGGACTACGTGCGCGCGGTCCTCAACAGCGCGCTCGGCGAAGAAAAAGCGGCTTCGATGATCGACCGTATCCTGCTCAGCGGCAACGCCAAGGGCCTGGAATCACTGAAGTGGATGGACGCACGTACCATCGTCGAACTGATCCAGTTCGAGCACCCGCAGATCATCGCCATCGTGCTGAGCTATCTCGACAGCGACCAGGCGGCCGAGGTTCTGGGGATGCTGCCCGAAGGCGATCGTTCCGATCTGCTGATGCGTATCGCGACCATGGACGGCGTGCAGCCGCAGGCCATGAAAGAACTCAACGAAATGCTTGAAGTGCAGCTGCGCGGGAGTAGTGGCGGCGGGCAATCGATCATGGGCGGTATCGAGTGCGCCGCCGGCATCATGAATTATATCGAGCGCGGCGCGGAAGCACGTATCAGTGAGGAGATCACCGAAAGCGACCCCGAGCTGGCCGAGAAGATCCAGGACCTCATGTTTACCTTCGACAGCCTGGTCGAGGTTGACGACCGTGGCGTGCAGTCGCTGTTACGCGAAGTATCGACCGACAACCTGGTCCTCGCACTGAAAGGTACGGACGAGGCAATCCAGAACAAGATTTTCGCCAACATGTCGAGCCGCGCGGCCGAGATGCTGCGTGACGATCTCGAAGCCAAAGGTCCGGTCAAACTGTCCGAGGTCGAAGCCGCGCAGAAGGAGATCCTCGGCATTGCCCGACGCCTTGCCGATGAAGGTACCATCAGTCTCGGCGGTAGCGGCGATGAAATGGTTTAACCGGCAGCTTGCAGCGCCGCTGCGAATGGCGCCGCCGGTGGCAAGGCCGTGAGCGCCGGTTCCGGCAGCGACGCCGCGGCCGAGGTGCTGCGCTTCGAATTCCCGACCGTCGAAGGCATGGTGGTTGGCGACGGCGATGGCAATGCGAAAATGCCTACCGCCCGCCAGCTCGACGTGCTGCATAAGCAGGCCTACGACGAGGGTTTTGCCAGCGGCCACGGCGAAGGCTATCGCCAGGGCGAGCAGCTCGCGGCCAGTGAGGCCGCCCAACGTGCCGAAGTACTCAACGGCGTGTTGCGCGACCTCACCCAACCGCTGGCGCGACTCGACGACGAATTGATCGAGGGCGTCGCCGATCTGGCGCTGCTGATCGCGCGCCACCTGGTCCGCCGCGAGCTGCGCGCGGCCCCGGGCGAGGTGGTCGGCGTGGTCCGCGAAACCCTCAAGCATCTGCCGCTGGCCAGTCGCGCGACCACCATTCGTCTGAATCCCGACGATCTCGACCTGGTGCGCAACGCCTTGTCCCTCGGCGACGAGCCGGGCAGCTGGCGCCTTGAACCCGATCCACTGGTTGCGCGCGGTGGCTGTATCGTCGACACGGAAACCTCGCGCATCGATGCCACCGTCGAAACCCGACTCGCGGCGATTGCCTCGAAAATGTTCGGTGGTGAGCGCGAAGGCGACCGGGACGCCGGACCGGGATCATGATGACCGACATGCAGCAACGCCGTGCCGAACTGCACAACGGCTTGAAAACCTACCTCCGGCGTCTTGCCGAACCACCGCCGCTGGTCGTGGAAGGCAAACTTTCGCGTATGGTCGGCCTGACCCTCGAAGCGGTCGGCTGCGAAGCCGCGGTCGGTGATCGCTGCCGGGTATTCAACTCCGGCGGCAGCGACGTTGATGCCGAGGTCGTCGGCTTCGCCGGTGAGCGGCTGTTCCTGATGCCAACCGGTACGCCGCGCGGACTGTCGCCGAATGCGCGCGTCGTGCCGATGGGCGGCGCCGGCGACGTGGCGGTTGGCGAAGGCCTGCTCGGTCGCGTCATCGACGGCTCCGGACGGCCACTGGACAACTTCGGGCCGCTGCGTCTGGACCAGCGCCGACCGCTTTACGGCGAACCGATCAATCCGCTGCAACGCGCGGCAATCAGCGAACCGCTGGATGTCGGCGTGCGCTCGATCAACGCGCTGCTGACCGTCGGTCGCGGCCAGCGCCTCGGCCTGTTTGCGCCCAGCGGCGTGGGTAAAAGTGTGCTGCTCGGCATGATGACGCGCTTTTCCAAGGCCGATGTCATCGTCGTCGGCCTGGTTGGGGAACGTGGCCGCGAAGTGAAGGAATTCATCGACCAGATCCTCGGCGCCGAAGGCCTCGCGCGCGCGGTGGTGGTCGCCACCCCGGCCGATAACCCGCCGCTGATGCGCATGCACGGCGCCGCCATGGCGACCAGCATCGCGGAATATTTCCGCGACAGCGGCCGTCATGTGTTGCTGCTGATGGACTCGCTGACGCGCTATGCGCAGGCGCAGCGCGAGATTGCGCTGACCATCGGTGAGCCGCCAGCCACGCGCGGCTTTCCACCGTCGGTGTTCGCGCGTCTGCCGCAGCTCGTCGAGCGCGCCGGCACCGGCATCAACGGCCACGGTTCGATCACGGCGTTCTACACCGTGCTTACCGAGGCCGACGATCCCAACGATCCGATCGCCGATGCTGCGCGGGCGATCCTCGACGGGCATATCGTTCTGTCCCGGCGCCTGGCCGAGCGCGGCCTGTACCCGGCCATTGACGTCGAAACATCGATCAGCCGCGTCATGAGTCACATCACTACGCCGCGCCAGCGCAAGTACGCCACCGCCCTGCGGCATTTTTATTCGCTGTACGAACAGAATACGGATCTGTTCAACGTCGGCGCCTATCAGCGCGGCGCCAACCCGGAACTCGATACCGCGGTGGACATGCGTCCGGGGCTGCTGCAGTTTCTCAACCAGGACCAATTCGAGGCGGTCGATTTCGATGCCGCCGTGGCCGCGCTCGCGGCAGTTACCGGCGGCGACATCATCGATGGCGCGGTCGATGAGGGCGCCGCGACATGACCCGCGTAACGCGCATCAAGCGCATCGTCGATCTGGCCAGCAGCGCCAAACGCGGCGCCTCCGAGCGCCTCGCCGGTTCGCGCCGCTCGCGCGACGAGAGCCGCGAAAAGCTCTCGCAGTTCGAGCGCTATCGTGACGAATACCTGCTCCGCCTGCGCGCCGGGGCAACGACCATGAGTGCGGCGCAGGCGCGCGAGTTGCGTGGCTTTATCGCGCAGGTCGAGTCGGCGATCAAAGCGCTCGAGGTGCAGAGCTCGAAAGCCGAACAGCAGTACCGCCGTGACGTCGCCACCTGGAACCAGGAATCGCGCCGCACGCGCGCGCTCGGTGACGTCCTCGAACGGGCGCAATGCGATCATCGCCAGGCGGAGGAACACCGGTCGCAACGCGAAAGCGACGAGCGCACGCCCCCGGTCAGGGACGATCGGTACTGATCCCGCTCAGCCGCTAGCGCCGAGCACGGCGTCGAAATAAGCGATGGTTTTTTCAAGGCCCTCGCGCAGCGCCACCCGCGGCCGCCAGTCGAGGGTGCGTTCGGCCAGGCCGATGTCAGGCCGGCGCTGGCGCGGGTCGTCGGTGGGCAGTGCGGCATAGGAAATGGTCGCGCCGGAACCCGTCATTTCGATCACCAGTTCGGCCAGTTCGCGGATGGTAAATTCCTGCGGGTTGCCGAGATTGACCGGCCCGGTCACCGTCGCGGGCGATTCCATCAGTAGCACCAGCCCGGCGATCAAATCGTCAACGTAACAGAACGAACGGGTCTGCGAGCCGTCGCCGTACAGCGTGATCGGTGCGTTGGTAAGGGCCTGGACGATGAAGTTCGACACCACCCGCCCGTCGTTGGGATGCATGCGCGGACCGTAGGTGTTGAAGATCCGGGCGACTTTGATCTGTACCGCGTGCTGGCGGTAATAGTCGAAAAACAGGGTTTCGGCGCACCGCTTGCCTTCGTCGTAACAGGCGCGCGGACCGATCGGGTTGGTATGTCCCCAGTAGCTTTCTTCCTGCGGATGGATTTCGGGATCGCCGTAGACCTCGCTGGTCGAGGCCTGCAGGATGCGCGCTTTGATGCGCTTGGCGAGGCCGAGCATGTTGATCGCGCCATGGACACTGGTTTTTGTCGTCTGCACGGGATCGAACTGGTAGTGGATCGGCGAGGCCGGGCAGGCCAGGTTGTAGACCTCGTCAGCTTCGATATAGAGCGGAAACGTGATGTCGTGGCGCATCAGCTCGAAATGCGGCACATCCAGCAGGTGCAGCAGATTGTCCTTGGTGCCGGTGTAGAAGTTATCCACACACAACACATCGTGGCCGCGAGCGAGCAGGCTTTCGCACAGGTGCGAACCGAGGAAACCGGCTCCGCCGGTGACCATGACGCGCTTGCGCGTCGACGCAGCGGGCTTGGAATTGGTGGGCAGCGGAGTTCCCCTTGGACAGTGGTTAATACCAGCGGCATATTCTACCCGCGCCGTGCCCACAGCGTCGCTGGCACAGCTCTTGCTCTGTCCTCCCGCAAGTCCAGCACAGCGCCTGAGCGCGCGGAGTACCCGATATGCAAGCGATGTCCCTGCCGCTCTCGAGCGGCCTCGAATCCGGCCCGCTGAGCAGTTCGTCTGCCGCGCCGAGGGCCACGGCGCCGGGCGCGAATGCCGCGGAAATCGGCGCATTCGTCGCCGCTCTGCTGACCCAGGCCACGGTCACCGAGGTCCCGACCGGCGCCGCCGCGCCTGCCGTCGCGGCCGCTAGCGACGGTCGCGTTGAGAACGCGACGAGCGGCGCGCCGCTGCCGGGCGAGGGGCAATCGTTTGCCGCCCTGGTGCCGGCCTTTGCCCTGCTCAATCCCGCTGAACCCGCCCAGCAGGCGGCTCCAGGAGTCGCCGCGCAACTTGCGCCGTTCACAGCGGGCGCCGCGGCACGGCCGGCAACCGTTACCGGCGAGCGCGCCCTGCGCACCCCGGCGCTACCGATCGGCGGTGATGGCAAGCCCGACCTGGCGCCACTCAGCACCAATCGGCCGTCGCCCGAGGCGCTGGTAAACGCGTTGATCAAAGGCGCGGAAATCGTACCGGCGGCGATCGATCCGCAAAATTCCGCCAGCGCCGACACGGTCGACGCGCGCTCGGCGGTGCAGGCTGCCGCCCGCGGCCCTGAGACGACCAGCGCCAGCGCAGCCTACGCCGGCAAGGCCACCGTCCTGCCGGCCCAGCAGCCGGACGTATTCAGCGAACGACTGAACCAGCACATTGCGGTGATGGTCAGCAGCAATGCCCAGCACGCCCGCATTGCCGTCAATCCGGCCGAACTCGGTCCGGTTGAAGTGCGCGTGAGCGTGATTGGCGACGAGGCTACCGTCCACCTCGCCGCCCCGACCGCCGCGACCCGGGAGTTACTTGAAGAAGCGCTGCCGCGCCTGCGGGCGGCGTTTGCCGACAGCGGTATCGCGCTCGGTAACGCCGGTGTGTTCACCCAGATGCCGGATCGCGGCAGCAGCGGCGCCGGACCGGGCACCGATGGCGTGCCCGGCGCTGGTGAGGCGCTGATGGAAGAGGCCGGCGCAACACCTTTGCGGGTGGTGCGGCTCGGCTTGGTCGATGCGTTCGTATAATCAATTGACCGCATTCTGACGGAAAGCTGGCGCGCCGCCCGCGCGCGATGCGCGCCGCCTGTCAATAACCTGTCAGGGCCGCTCGGGAAACGCGCCAAGGCCCTGAATTTAAACGTGCCCGCGTCATGGCACGCGGTTTGCAATCCTCGTTTGACGATAACAACGAGGACCCTTCCATGGCTGAAGCGATAGACGCGGGCGCGCCGGTAGCTGGCGGCAGCAACAAAAAACTGATCATCATCATTGCCGCGCTCGTGGTGGTGCTGATCGGTGGCGGCGTCGGCGGTTTCCTGATGATGGGCAAGGCGGACGCACCCCCGGCCGACGGCGCGGCGGACGCAGCCCCTGAAATCACGGAATCGATCTACATCGACCTCAAGCCCGAGTTCGTGATCAATTTCCGCGACAGTCACGACCGCGCCAAATTTCTCAAAGCCGAGATGTCGGTGGCGAGCAAGGACAGCGACATGGAGGAGGCGGTCACGCGCCACATGCCGGCGATCCGCAATGCCCTGGTGCTGCTGCTCTCACGCCAGATCTACGACGACCTTGTGCCACATGAAGGCAAGGAAGCGTTGCGGCTGCAGGCCCTGGCCGAAGTGCAGGCCGTGCTTGAAGCGCAGATCGGCAAGCCCGGTGTCGACGATCTGTATTTCTCAAATTTCGTCATGCACTAGCCTTTCGCCCGATCAACGTTCAGGCATAGAAGACTTTACTCATGGCCAACTCCGATCTGCTTTCCCAGGACGAAATCGACGCGCTGCTGTCCGGCGTTGACAGCGGCGAGGTCGAAACCGATTTCGAGGAAGCCAGCGACGCTGGCGACGCGCGCTCTGTACGATTTCACCAGCCAGGATCGAATCGTGCGCGGCCGCATGCCGACGCTCGAAATGATCAACGAACGCGTCGCCCGCAATCTGCGTCAAAGCCTGTTCAACCTGCTGCGTCGTACGCCGGTCATCACCCACGAGGGTGTGCAGCTGACCAAGTTCGGCGAATACGTGCACACCCTGCTGATGCCATCGAACCTCGAACATCGTCCACATGCGCCCGCTGAAGGGATCGGCGCTGATCGTGTGCAACCCGAAGCTGGTGTTCTCCCTGGTCGACTGCTTCTTCGGCGGCGAAGGTCGCTTCTATCAGCAAATCGAGGGTCGCGAATTCACCGACACCGAAATGCGCATCATGCGGCGCTTCCTGGATATCGTTTTCGCCGACGTCGAGGAAGCCTGGGAACCGGTCATGAAGGTCAAGTTCGAGTACATCGATTCCGAGGTCAACCCGCAGTTCGCGAGCATCGTGACGCCCAGCGAGGTGGTGGTGGTATCGACCTTCCACGTCGATCTCGATGGCGCCTCCGGCTACATGCACCTGACCATTCCCTACGCCATCGATCGAACCGAACCGCAAGTTGCTCGATGCCGGCATGCAGGGCGATCGGCGGTGAACGCGACGAACGCTGGAACCAGGTTATGCACGAAGAAATCAAGGCCGCCGAAGTCAATCTCAGCGCCACCCTCGCACGCACGCGCATCTCGCTCGGCGAGGTCATGAAGTTCAAGGCCGGCGACATCGTTCCAATCAACCTGCCGCAGACGGTTGTCGCGCGGGTTGAGGACGTGCCGGTATTCCGCGGCATCTATGGCGCCTCGCGCGGGCGCGCCGCACTCAAGGTCGTGGAGCCTATCCGCCACGGCGAACTTTATCCGCAAGCCGAATAACAGGACGAACACTCATGAGCGAAGCTATCAGCGCAAGCGCGGAAAAAGCCCAGTCCGAGGGCATGGTCGACGGCGTCAGCCCGGCGGCGATGAACGACCTCGTCGCCGAACAGGCCGACGAAGGTCCGGGTAGCCTGGACAATATCCTCGATATTCCGGTCACGCTGGCGGTCGAGATCGGCAATACCCAGATCAGCATCCGTAATCTGCTGCAGTTCAACCAGGGTTCGGTGGTCGAACTCGATCGGCTCGCCGGCGAGCCCCTCAACGTGCTCGTCAACGGCACCCTCATCGCCCACGGTGAGGTCGTTGTCGTCAATGACAAGTTCGGCATTCGACTGACCGATGTCGTCAGCCCGCACGAACGCGTGCGCAAACTGGCTTGAAGCGAGTGACTGCACGTATCCCGATCGTGGCTGCGCGCGTAAGCACGCTGCTGCTGCTCGCCGTACCGCTGGCGGCCACCGCGGCCAGCGAGCCGCTCAGCCCGGGGCGCGCGCTGCAGGTCATGGGTGCGCTGGCGCTGGTGCTGGGACTGATCGTGGTCGCGACCTGGGCGGCGCGTCGCGTGCAGGGCTGGCGCCCGCAGGGCAATGGCCATATCCGCGTCATCGAAGGTCTCGCCGTCGGTACCCGCGACAAGCTGCTGCTCATTGAAGTCGATGATCAACGGGTACTCATCGGACTCTCGCCGGGCCGCATGCAGACCCTGGCAAACTTTCCCGCCAATGATCGACGTGCTTCGTTCAGCGCCACACTGGCCGCCCAGGAACAGGCCGCGCCGGCATGATCGCGCGCCTGTGCCTGGCCGCAAGCCTGCTCGTGCTGGCGCCCTCGGCGGCCGCGCTGGGCGGCTTCGACGCGTTATCGGTAACCACCAACGGTGACGGTTCGCAAACCTACACCCTGACCCTGCAGGTCCTCATCCTGATGACCGCGCTGACGCTGCTGCCGGCGCTGCTGCTGGCGATGACGTCATTCACGCGCATCATCATCGTGCTCGCGATCCTGCGCCAGGCGCTGGGCACCGCGCAGACGCCGTCGAATCAGATCCTGATCGGCCTGGCACTGTTCATGACCTTCTTTATCATGGCGCCGGTGTTCGACACGCTCTACACGGAGGCGGTGACACCCTACCTCGACGATCAGATCCCGGTCACCGAAGCGCTGTCGCGCGCGGCGCGACCGGTACGCGCGTTCATGCTCGAACAGACCCGCGAGTCCGACATCACGCTATTCAGCGAAATCGCCGGCGTCGGGACGGTAGCCGGACCGGACGAGCTGCCGTTTTCGATCCTCGCACCGTCGTTCATTACCAGCGAGCTCAAGACTGCGTTTCAGATCGGCTTTCTGATTTTCCTGCCGTTTCTGATCATCGACCTGGTGGTAGCCAGCGTGCTGATGTCGATGGGCATGATGATGTTGTCGCCGCTGATCATCTCGCTGCCGTTCAAGATCATGCTGTTCGTGCTGATCGACGGCTGGGCGTTGATCGTCGGCACCCTCGCTTCGAGCTTCTACGCCTGAGGGCGCGGCCATGTCGCCGGAAACCGTACTCTCGATCGGCGACCAGGCACTGGAAGTCACGATCCTGTTGATGGGGATCCTGCTCGGGCCGGCGCTGACCGTCGGCCTGACCATCAGCCTGTTCCAGGCCGCCACGCAGATCAACGAAATGACCCTGAGCTTCATACCCAAACTGCTCGTGACCGTGGCCGTGCTGATGTTCGGTGGGCCCTTCATCCTGGCTACGCTGACCGACTACACCACGCGTCTGTATCGCGCCATTCCGGGCCTCATCGGCTGATCCGCGGCGCGCTCAGGATCGCCTCATGCACTTCACCGACACCCAGCTACTGCACCTGCTCGGCGCCTGGCTGTGGCCGTTCATCCGCGTCAGCGGCTTCCTCATGGCCGCGCCGATCATCGGCACCCGGACCGTGCCGACCCGGGTGCGCCTGGTCCTGGCCCTGGTTTTGACCGGCATTCTGGTGCCGGTCGCTGCGCCGGCGGCGACCATCGACCCGCTGGCCGCCGAAGGCCTGCTCACCGCCAGCCACCAGCTCATCATCGGCGCCGCCCTCGGCCTGGTCCTGCGTTTGATGTTTTTCGTTTTCGAATTCGCCGGGCAACTGATTTCGCAGCAATGCGGGCTCGGTTTTGCATCCCTGGTCGACCCGCAGAGCGGTGCCCAGGTGCCGGTGCTCGCACATTTTTATATCACCATCGTGACGCTGCTGTTTTTTGCCCTCGACGCGCACCTGGTGCTGATCGAACTGCTCGCTGACAGCTTTCGCCTGTTGCCGGTCGGGCCGCAGGGCATTACCCCGAACGGCGCCGAGTTGATCATGTCGTGGACGGCCGAGCTGGTGGCGGCGGGACTGCTGCTGGCGTTACCGGTGGTGGTGGCGCTGCTGGCAATTAACTTCGCACTCGGCGTCATGGCGCGGGCTGCCCCGCAGCTCAATATTTTCGCGGTCGGTTTCCCGGTCATGATCGTGTTCGGCATGGTCCTGGTCCTGCTGAGCATGGACGCGCTGCTCGAATTCGTCGTCGCACTGTTCGATGACGCTTTCAATGTCGCTCGCGCGATGCTGGGGACGGTATAGCCATGGCCGAGCAGAACGACGGTCAGGAGCGCAACGAACAACCGACGCAGAAGCGTCTCGCGGACGCGCGCGACAAAGGCCAGATCGCCCGTTCGCGGGAACTGTCGACCATGTTCATTCTGCTCGGTGGCGCGATGGCCCTGTACATGAGCGCCGGCCATCTGCTGCAGGGGATCGGCGGCATCATGCGGGTCAATTTCACCATCCGTCACGCCGATATTTTCAGTACCACCCTGGTCGCTGAGCGTTTCATCGAACACCTCGTTCTCGGCCTCGGCGCGCTGGCGCCGATGTTGGCCGCGGCGACCATCATCGCCATCGCCGCGCCGCTGACGCTTGGTGGCTGGTCAATGAGTGGCAAGGCGCTGGCGCCGAAGTTTGAGCGTATCGATCCGATCAAGGGCCTCAAGCGCGTGTTCGGCGCCAAGGGACTGATGGAACTGGTCAAGGCCTTGATCAAGTTTTTTCTGATCCTGGGCCTGTCCATTGTCGCCCTGCGTTTCGAACAGGACGCGATCATGGATCTCAGCCGCGGCGATATCGTTACCGG
>CALOBG010000087.1:0-19227 GCA_942490995.1 uncultured Gammaproteobacteria bacterium | reverse complement strand
CGCGACGGCGATACGGTTGGCGCCGGCGTAAAACGCGGCCGTCGAACAGATGTACCAGATCGCTTCTTCGCTGAAGCCTTCGTCGCGCAGGCGGTCGCGTTCGGCGTCGCCGATCGATTCCGGATCGGTCAGGACCAGGACCACGAAGTCGAGCATCGCGCGGTCGCGGCTGGACAGCTTCGCAAGTCGATAATTGCGCCCGATGTATTCGGCAAACACCGGGTCGTCGCACACCCCGCGCAGGACCGCGCCGTGATGCGCGCAGCAGTAGGCGCAGCCATTGGTCTGCGCGCTGACCAGCGCGATCAGTTCGTGATCGAGCGGGGTGAGGCCGGAGTCGGGCCGCATCAGTTCCAGGTACGGGGTCATGAAGGCCCGCAGGCGCTGATTGTCGGTAGCGAACAGGCGCACGAAATTAGGCATGAAACCGTATTTCTTTTCGATACCCCTGACCATCGCGGTCATCTCGTCGTCGAGGTTATGACGTTCTTCGAGATCGAGTCCGCAGATATCGCGCACGCTGTCCTCGGCGTCTGATTGGTTGAGTACCGTAGCCATGTCGCAGTCCTCCCGGGTTCACTTCGAACGGGCCCGACGCATCTGCCAGGCGCTCAGACAACCGTAGCCGACCGTAAAGAAACTATCCACCGCGCCGCGAGGCGGCCACTTTGCGGGCGCGCGAGTCGCACCTGTCATCGCCCGCCTATCCATGCTTTGATCGGCGTGGTTCACGATCAGGAGACAGCACATGCCAGCCACCACCCCCGAACAGGTCAACGAACAGCTTATCGACGCGCTGAGCCGCGGTGACATCGATACCGCTATTGCGCTTTACGAACCCGAAGCGAGCTTTGTCAGCGATGGCAAGGTCGTCAGCGGCACCGCCTCGATCCGGCCGATGCTGGAGGCCTTCGCGGCGGTCAAGCCGCGCTTCAGGATTGAGCCGAAACCGACCGTGCGCAGCGGTGATATCGCGTTGACCGGCAACCACTGGAGCCTGACCGGCACGGATGGCGACGGCAATCCGATCGAGATGAGCGGCAGTTCGTTCGAGGTGGTCCGGTGCGGACCCGACGGCAACTGGCGCTTCGCCATCGATAACCCCGATGTCGGCTGAAGTCGCCGCCGTTGACGATCGGCTACGGGGACATTCCTCATTAAATGTTATCCACAGGGGGCGCGTGCCGAATCCGGCAACCGCGGGTCTCAAAGAGCTATCACCAGGATTTTTGACGAAAAATAAAAATTAACGAGGAATGTCCCCATTATCTTTTATACACCGCGGGTATGTGGTGAGGGCGGCATGGGCGAGGGGTAGTCGATTACCTGGCTGCGGATCGAGGGGCGTTGGTAGACCAGCGCGGCGTAGTCCTTGATGCGCGGCTTGTCCGCCCACAGGTCGGCCAGGCCGAGCCACTGCATGCGATACAGGCTGATGGCCCAGACCACGTCGGCCATGCTGAACGTGGCGCCGCACAGCCACGGATCGGCGCTGGCGCCGAGCTGCTGGTCGAGATCTTCGATCAGGTCCTGGATAGTCGCGCGGATGCGGCGCTGCCGCTCGGGGTCAAAGGCGAGCGCCTTGCCGGCCTGCTCTTTGGCGATTTTGCTGCGGTAAGCGGCGACCAGGGTTTCATCGTCGCGATTGTCGTCGATGAACTTCTGCAGCGATTCACACTTGAGATCGTGCACGTCGCGCATCACGCCCTGGATAAAATCGGGACGCTGATCGTCGTCGGGATGGAAACCGTAGAGGATCGCGGGGTGGGGCAGGCGATCGACAATGTCGACCTGGCGCCGCACCTGCGCATCGTTCGGCGGCAACAACAGCGGCGGCCCGGCACTGGCGTCGAGGTGAGCGCAGATGCGCATGGAATCGACGATCACCCGGCGCTGTTCGCGATCAACGAGGAGCGGTACCACACACGGGTCGAAACCTTCGGTGGCGACCGACGAACTGCCGGTATGACTGCTGGCATAGTTGCCGCCGAGCTCGGCGCCGCCGAGCAGGCGCAGGCGCACAAATCCAGGCCGATAGTTTTCCGCGGGTCGGAAGTCGTCGCTGTACAGCCCTTTGCTGGCGACGATGACCATCTCGTGGGAAACGTAAGGGGTCGCGTGCTCGGCCAGCACCACGCGCGCTTTCTGCGAGCAGATCGACAGCCCGGCATGGAACAGCTCGAAGCGCGGCGCGCCCGCCCCGGCGTTGACGACCGTGGTGCGCGCCGGGTCGTCCAACTCGGCGAGTGCGGCGTCGAGCAGGCTGTGGAATGCGGTGGACTGGTTCATGTATGGACTCCGTTGGGGACGCTTGAGTGTCGCGGGCGGGCACCTTGATGGCCGCGCTACCGACCCGCCGCGGCGTTCGTTTTAACATGCACCCGGCCATGTGTGTGCCGCTGTATCAGCGTGCTGCATGCGATGCGCTTGACCTGTCTCATGATGTTGCACTGCATGATTGGTAAAGTCGCGCAGACGCCTTATCGTCGCCCGCTCTGAGCGGCGCTGAGTGCGCTTGTCAGTGCGGTACTATTCAAGTCTAATTCGTACCGTTCGACGCCAGCCGATGCATGCGGCGTGGCAATTCTTGTGCGGCCGAACGCGCGGCCAGTCTCCGCGTCGCGATCACTGTGCTTCTGTTCTGGGGGAGGTTTACGACACCCATGGGAATTCTGGTGAACATCGACAACGGCGGTACGTTTACCGACGTCTGTATCAGCGACGGCGACAAAATAGTCCACGCCAAATCGACCACCACGCCGCACGATCTCACGCAATGTTTTCTCGATGTGCTGACGCGCGGTTCGCGCGAGCTGTACGGCGAGGACGATGCGGCACGCCTGATCCGTGAGGCCGAATGTCTGCGCTATTCGACCACCTCGGGCACCAACGCGGTGGTCGAACATAAGGGGACGCCGGTAGCGGTGCTGGTTGACGCCGGCGAGGAGAGCAGTGTCTACGGCGCCGTCAAGCTGCTTGGCGGCAGCAGCCTGTGGCAAGCCATGGTGCCGCTCGACCCGGCCGGCATTGCGGTCGGCAGGGACGGCGCGATCGATGCCGAAGAGTTAACCCGCATCATTAACGGCCTGCTGGCGCGCGGGGCGCTGCGCCTGGTGGTGGCGCTGAGTTCCAAAGCGGCCGAGCAGAACGTCAAACAGACCCTGCTCGACCGCTATCCGCGCCACCTGCTCGGCGCGATCCCGTTTCTGATCTCATCCGAACTGGCGCATGATTCGAACCACGCCCGGCGCACGATTACGGCCGTGGTCAACTCCTACCTGCACGCCAACATGGAGCATTTCCTTTACGGCGCCGAAAGCATCTGCAAGGAACAGCATCTCAAACGGCCGCTGCTGATTTTCCGCAACGACGGCGCTTCGGCGCGCGTGGCCAAGACCACCGCGATCAAGACCTGGGGCTCGGGACCGCGCGGCGGACTCGAAGGAACCCTGGCCTACGCCCGCCACTACGATCTCGACGCGGTAGTTGCGATGGACGTCGGCGGTACGACGACGGATATCTCCGTCGTTGTCGACAAGGCGGTCAAGCTGCGAGCTTACGGCGCTATCGAAGACGTGCCGACATCGTTTTCGCTGCCCACCATCCATAGCTTTGGGGTCGGCGGCAGCTCGGTGATCCGGATCGTCGATGGCGCGATCTCGATCGGACCGGATTCAGTCGGCGCGGCGCCGGGACCGGCATGTTTCAGTCGGGGTGGCACGGATGCGACGTTGACCGACGCGCTGCTGGTGGCGGATATCCTTGACCCCGAGAACTACCTCGGCGGTCAGCTCAAGCTCGACCGCGCGCGCGCCGAGCAGGCGCTGGTCGGCAATATCGGGTCAGCGCTGGGTCTGGACGCCACCGGCGCGGCGACCGCGATCATCAATGCCTTCGAGGCCAGGATCGGCGAACACGTCAGCGCGGCGGTCAAAAGTTCGGGACATAAACCGCAGGACACCACCCTGCTGGCTTTCGGCGGCGGCGGCCCGATCATCGCCTCCGGCATCGCCGCGGCGGCCGGGCTCAAGCGCGTGATCGTGCCGAGGCTGTCGTCGGTGTTCAGCGCCTATGGCATCGGGTTCTCACATCTTGCCCACGAATACCAGGTTCCGCTCGACGGCGGTTCGGTGAAAGCGCTGCGCGAAGATCTCGATGCGCGCGCACGGCGCGACATGTACGGCGAGGGCGTTGAGCCGGACGCGTGCAGCTACAACTTGTCGCTGTGGGCGGCGCACGGCGACGACGCCGTGGAGCGGCCGCTCAAGGGCAGCAAAGCCAGCACAAAAAAGGGTGAAACCGATGCGCGCCTTACCCTGCGCGCGGTTTACGAGCTGCCGGTGGTGGCGCTCGCCAACGGCAAGATCAAAAAATACACCGCCGCCAAAACTTCGGGTTCGGCGCACATCGATTTCGACAAAGAGGGCAAACACCGCGTCGCCATTGTCCAGGACACTGCGCTGCTGCCCGGTACGGAAGTGACCGGCCCGGCGATGATCCGCGGCAGCTACCTGACCTGCATGGTCAGTAGCGGGTGGCGTCTGCGCGTTTCCGGCAACGGTGACCTGTTCCTCGAGGGAGTATGAGCATGGCTGAAAATCGCATCGCAATCACCGAGTACCTGGAAATCGATCTCGATGCCGAACGCTGGCACTGCCGCCGCTGCGATCACGATATCGGTTCGGCGCGCGCGCCGTACAAGGAAGGCCTGCTGGTGTATAACCGTGACCCGCGCGAAATTCACCGTCCGATCCTCGACCCCGACAAGTACGAATACACCTATGCACCCGATCCGAAGTGGTGCCGGATTATCGAGTTCTATTGTCCCGAATGCGGCACCATGATGGAGAACGAATACCTCCCGCCCGGCCATCCGCTGACCAACGATCTCGAACTCGACATTGACAAAATGAAAGCCAAGCGGGCGCAGGCAAAGGGAGCAAACGATGCGGCGGGTTAGTGTCGATATTGGTGGTACGTTTACCGACTGCTTTCTCGCCTATGACGGCAGGCAGGTCGAAGCGAAAGCACTGACCACGCACCACAATCTGGCCTCGGGTTTTATGGAAGCGCTGGAAAACGCCTGTGCCGAGCTCAGCCTGTCCATCGGCGACGTCCTGAGTACGGTCGACGCGGTGCGCTACGCAACCACGCTCGGCACCAATGCGTTGATCGAACGCAACGGACCCAAGGTCGGGCTGGTAACGACCGCCGGTTTCGAATCGTCAGTGCCGCTGATGCGCGCGCGCGGCTACGGCGACGGTCTTTCGCACGCCGAGCAGACCGATATTCCCGGCGCCGATCGGCCCGTCCCGCTGGTGCCGATCAGCATGATCGTCGGGGTCGAGGAGCGCGTCGATTACAAAGGCACGGCCAACCTGTCGGTCAACGAAGAGAACGTTCGGCGTCAGGTGCGCAAGCTCGTCGACCAGGGCTGCCAGGCGTTCGTCGTCGCGCTGGTCAATGCGGTGGTCAATCCGGTCCACGAGAAGGAGGTCGAACGCATCATATTGGACGAGTATCCGACCTACGTGCTCGGCGCGATCCCGATCGTGCTTTCGCACCGCGTCGCGGGACGCAAAGGCGAATACTCCCGGACCATGTCCGCGATCCTGGATGCCTACCTGCACGACCAGATGTACCACGGCATGTCGTCGCTGGAAGTCGCGTTACGCCGCAGCGGCTATGCCCGCCCCATGCTGCTGGTGCACAACACCTCGGGCATGGCCCAGCTCAATTCCACCCACTCGCTGCAAACCGTCCACTCGGGGCCGATTGCGGGTCTCGAAGCGACCGATTACCTGTCACAACAGTTCAAGGAACCCAACGTCATCGCCACCGACATGGGCGGCACGAGTTTCGACATCGGGCTGGTTACCGCCGACGGCGTGAAGTTCTACGACTTCAATCCGGTCATCGACCGCTGGCTGGTGTCGACGCCGATGACCTACCTGCACACCCTCGGCGCCGGCGGCGGTTCCATCGCCCGCTACGATCGGCTGTGGGGCGCGGTCGAAGTCGGACCGGAATCGGCCGGCTCGGATCCGGGGCCGGCCTGTTACAGTCGCGGCGGCAAGCTGCCGACCACCACCGACGCCAACCTGGTCCTGGGTTATCTCGACCCGGACAACTATGCGGGCGGTACGATCAAGATCAACCGGCGCCGCGCCGAACGTGCCATCGAGGAGCACGTCGGTACGCCGGCGGGACTCGGCCTGATCGATGCGGCCAAGGCCATCAAGCGCAAGGTCGACGCCAATATGGCCAACGCTATTTTCAAGGAAGTCGCGGTCAAGGGTTACAACCCCAAGCACTTCGTGATCCTGAGTTACGGCGGCGGTGGCCCGATCCATGCCTGCGGTTACGCCGGCGCCATCGGCGTCAACAAGATCCTCATCCCGCCGTTCAGTTCGGTGTTCTCGGCACTCGGCGCCGGCAACATGAACCAGCTGCATATCCACGAGAAATCGTTGTACCTGATGCTCTACGACGCGACCTTCCGCCACGTCCTCGAAGACTACACCGCGTTCAACGACACCGTGGTCGAACTCGAGGAACGCGGCCGCGAGGATCTCGTCCGCCAGGGCGTCGCCGATGCTGACATCCAGACCCAGGTCGAACTCGATATGCGCTACGGCAATCAGCTCGCGCAGGTCAGCGTGGTGTCGCCAATCAAGCGCATCGAATCACCGCAGGACGTGATCACGCTCCTCGATCAATTCAGTGGCAACTATGCCAAGCGCTTCGGCGAGGGCAGCCAGGCGCCTGAAGCCGGGGTGCGTATCAACGTGATCCGGGTGGTTTCGTTCGTCGAACACGAAAAGCTGACCCTCGAACGCTCGCATGCTTCGAACAATGACAAACCGATCCCGCGCAGCGAACGTGAATGCTACTTCCCGCAGCTCGACGATCCCCTGATGACGCCGGTGTTTGACCATACCGATGTGGCGGAAGGGATGCACGTGCGCGGACCGGCATTGATCGAAACGCCGCGCACGACCTACCTGGTCGAGCCCGGCTGGACGTTGACCATGGGCCGGCTTGGTTCCGCGCTGATGGAAAAAGACGCATGATGAACGCAGACAACCGGCCGCGGCCGGGGAGGTAACCGTTATGGGTGGCGATCAGGAAAAATCAGTCATCGAGAAATTTCTCGAAGAAAATGTCCTGTTCCTCGGGCCTGACCCGGAGATCATGGAAGACCACAGCGTGGCGCCGATCGTAGCGCGCGAGCGCGAAGCCCTGGCCAGGTTCGAAAACGCCGACGAGATCAACCTCGTGCGTCACAAGCTGCAGACCGCCTGCAACGAGTCGTTCGACATGGTCGAACAGATGGGCGCGGCGCCGGGCGCGAAATGGGGCGATTTGATCTCCGGCGTATGGACCATGAACGGCGACCTGTGCATGGCGAGCATGGGTGGGGTGCTGATTTTTTCCGTCCTCACCCAGCACCCGGCCAAGTTCATCCTCAAATACTGGAAAGACGATCCCACGGTCGGCATCAAGCCCGGCGACATCTTCATGCATAACGATGCGCGCTACGGCAATATCCACAATACCGACCAGAGCCTGATGATCCCGGTATTCCACGAGGGCGAGCTGATCTGCTTTACCGGTGCGATCGTGCACGAAGGCGAAAACGGCGCCTGCGAGCCGGGCGGCATGCCGTCGGCGGCCGAATCACCGTTCGACGAAGGCCTCAAGATGTCACCGTTCAAGGTCGGTGAAAACTACGAATTCCGTCGCGACATCATGACTTTCCTGCAGAACTCGGTGCGCGAGCCGAAGCTGCAGCTCGAAGGCATGAAATCGAAACTCTTCGCTGCCATGCGGATGGAAGCGCGCGTGCGCGATACGATCGAGGAGTACGGCGTCGACGCGGTCATCGCGACCATGCGCAAAACCCTCACCGATACCGAGATGGAAACCCGCCGCCGCCTGGCCACATGGCCCGACGGCAAGGTCCGCACCAATCTGTTTGCCGACGGTACGCTGCGAGAGAACTGCCTGATCAAGATCCGTTGTGAACTGCACAAAAAAGACGACGAGCTGATCATCGATTTTCGCGGCTCCAGTCCCGAATTTCTCAACCGCCCGAACAACACGGTACTGGCGTCGCTGAAAGGCATGCTGGCGCAGGAGTTCCTGAGCTTCGTGTGGCCGGACCTGCCGCGCAACCAGGCGGTATTTGCGCCGATGACGGTGCTGACCGACAAGCGTTCGGCCCTGCACTGTTCGCCCGACGCGCCGAACGCGCAGTCGATGATGACGTTTTTCCCGGGTTTCACCGCCATTCAGATCGGCGTGCCGAAATTTCTCTACAGCGCCGGACACCGCGCCACCGACGTCATCGCCGGCTGGTACAACATGATCGTGACCTTCCTCTACGGTGGTGTGAACCAGTACGGCGAACTGGTCGGCAATGTCTGCGCCGATCTCAACGGCATGGGCGGCGCGGCGCGCTGGAACCGTGACGGTGAACATTCGATCGCGCCGATTTTCGCGCCCATGGCCGACATCGGCGAGCAGGAACTCATCGAAGAAGAAGTGCCGTTGATGAAAATCGTGCCGCACAAACTGATGAAGGACGCCAATGGTTTCGGCAAGTATCGCGGTGGCCATGGCTACCAGCAGATCGCGACCATGAAAGACACCTCGATGTGGGGTTTCATGTGCTGCTCGATCGGCTCGAAGTTCCCGACCACCATGGGCATTTTCGGCGGCTACGCGCCGGGCTGTTACCCGCTGTGCAAGGTGCGCGGCGTGAACGTGTTCGAGGTGATGGAAGACCAGCGCGATCTGTTGCGCTTCAACATCGAAGACATCATGAACGATCGGCCGTTCAAGGGCGCGAAGTACTCCACTCACCACATGGGGCTGCAGCTCGAATTCGCTGAGCCGGGCGAGCTGTACATGATCACCCAGGGCTCGGGCGGCGGTTACGGCGATGTGCTCGAGCGCGAGCCGGAAGCGGTGTCGCGCGAATACCTTGACGAGCTGATCTCAATGGATACGGTCAGGAACATCTACCACGTGGTCCTCGATGAAAAGACCGGTGCGGTCGATCACAAAGCAACCGAGGCAAGGCGCAAGGCGGAGCGCAAGGCACGCATCAAGCGCGGCAAAAGCTACAAGAAGTTTGTCGCCGAATGGGAGACCGACACGCCGCCCAAAGGTGTGCCGTATTACGGTTCATGGAAAGATCGCGATGTGATCTATCGCGGTTCGCCGGACGACACCTGCCCGGCTGATGCAATCGTGCCGATCATGATGCGCGACCCCAAGGATGTGCGTATCGAGCAGCTCGAGCGCGAGCTGGAAAGCTGCAACAAGGCCAAAGCCAAAGCCAAAGCCAGCGCCAAGTCCAAGGGCGAGAGGAAAAGCAAGTGAGCAGAGCGCCGAGCGCCCGCTCGGCCTGTTCAATGCTGGGTATTGCGCAGGACACACGGTGAGCGCGTCGCTGTTGAAAGCCTGGTTGCAGGACAGCAGCGCGGCTTTTTTGTGGGTTGATTTCGAGGCTTATGCGGCGCGCGTGTTTGCCAATGCCGGTGACGACTGGTACAGCGATCCGGCACGCTACGCCGGCACCCTGATCCAGGCCACCGGGGTGATCCCGACGCGTTGCCTCAACGTCGACATGCTGGCGCCGTTCGTGGCCGGCCTCGACCAGGACGAGCCCAGCGCGGCCCGGCTCTGCGAGACCCTCGGCGACGCGCGCAGTACCCGCTTTATCGAAGATGCGCTGAACGCACTGCTGCACCGCTTCAGCGGTAAACTGGACGTTATCCTTAAGATCCGTACGCCGTGGGATCTGCTCGCTGGTGGCGACCGCGCAGGCGGCTGCGAATTTGACGAACTCGACGACGTCGCCAGCGCAATTGCCGCGCTGGTCAGACAATTCGCCGACAAGCCGATCGCCGGCCTGATGTTGACCAGGGCCACCGGCGGCGCCCTCAGCGCCGACGAGATCGACGCCTACGAACCCCTGCTCGGCGCGGCGCGACACTATGACTGGTGCACCGCCCTGGCCTTCGATGCGGTCAGCGACGGCAAGGTCGACACCGGCGGACTTGACGTCGACGCGGTGCTATTGCCGTCGTCGCCGCTGGCGACCCTGCCGGCGGATGCGACACCGCGTCTCGGCGGTGGGCTCGACGCTGGATTCTGGGCCGGCACGGCAGCACCCGTCGATATCGGCGGCCGCCTGCTATACGGCACCATCCCGGCCGCGGCAACCCCCGAAACGGTCCTGTCAGTGCTGCGTGCGCTTCGCTGAAGGGCGTTCGCCGCGCTTGCTGGCGGGCACGACTTCGACCCCCGGGGCAAGGCTCAGCAGCAGCATGCGGTAGGTTTCTTCAAACGCTTCAAACGGGCTCAGGTCGGTCGAGCGGTAGAAATCCGGTTCGCGCAGGCGATTGAGCGCGGCAAACACGATTTCGGCAACGAAGGCCGGCTGTATACCGTGGAACGCACCGGCGGCGACGCCACGCTGCAGCAACACCCGCAGTCCGTCTACGCGGCGGCTGATGTGGTCACGCCAGATCTCCTGCGCGGGTAACCACGACTGGATGTCGTCGATTGTGCGCGGGCCGATGCGCTGCGCGGCGCGCACCCCGACCTGTAAGTAATCATAAACCTGCTGTGGCGGATCGTCCTGCGTCGCGGCCGCGGCGTCGGCCTGTGCACGGATGCGCGCAAAAAAGCGCCGCAGCACGGTCAGAACGAGTTCATTGCGGCTTGGTGCCAGCGTGTAGAGGGTACGTTTCGAACAGGCCAGGCGGGTCGCGATATCGGACACATTGAGACTGGAAAAGCCTTCCGCAAGGATGATCGTCTCGAGTTCGTCGAGCACCTGCTCGCCGCGCCTGGTCATGGCGCCAGCGGGATTTTCCGGCGTGGCTGTCGTCGGCACTGCGTTAACCATCGCGATCAGAACCGCCCCGCATGATAGCCCAGGACGTCGCACCCCGCCGCCGGCGCCGGGCACTGGCCGCGCAGGACCCGCGAGCGAGGCCTGGCGAAGCCCTCCGCCAGGCTCCCGCCAGATTGAAGAACACTATATAAATGAGTCAGTTGACACCCATCCGAGGCACCCCTATAGTCGCCCGCTCGCGTTCGTTACGGTGACCGTTGCGGGCTACGGCGCAGGTATCTGACGCGCGCAGCTAAATTTGTAATAATCGACCGCGCCTCGCTGTCCGTCAGGTCAGGCGATGGCGGCTGTGTTCGCATGCGAACACACCGAAAAAATATAAATCGAACCGCCGTGCAAAACGGTGCTCGAGTCCATACCAATGGGAAAGCGCCCGGCACAGCGCACGTCGGGTACAGGGGAGTTAAGGTCTATGAAAGGCATACGCTACACACTGGCGTCGGCGACGATGAAACACCGCATGCTGGTCGGTCTGATCATGCTCGGTATCACGATATTTTTTGGTGTCGGATTGAGTAAAGTCGAGTTACGCACCATCTTTTCCGACCTCTTCCCTAAGAATCACCCCTTCGTCCAAACCTACCGCGACCATCCTAATTTCGGTAATCCCCTGACCGTAACGATGATGGTGAAGGTCAAGGACGGCACCATTTACAACCCGGAGACGCTGGCCAAGGTCTGGCGCATGACGCGCGATATCGATCTCGCGCCATCGGTCGACCACGATCAGATCCTGTCGATCACCACCGAGAAGGCGCGCTTCGCCGAAGCGACTCCGTTCGGTATCGACATGCGCCCGCTGATGGAAGACAAGGCGCCGGAGACAGACGCCGAAATCGCCAAGTTCATCGACGCGGTCGACAAGGCGCCGAACGTGCGCACCTTCCTGATCTCCGAGGACGAGACGGCCACGATCATCACCGCCACGTTCATCGAACACTCGCTCGACTACGGTAAGACCTTCGAGTACGTGCAGGGCATGGTCGAGAACGAGCGCGACGCCAAGCACGACGTCTTTGTCGCCGGCCAGCCGATGCTGACCGGCTGGGTCTACAAGTACGAAGTCCAGATGCTGTCGATTTTCAGTATCACCGCGACCGCACTGCTGCTCTCGCTGGTCTTGTACATGCGTAACATCCCGGGCGTGGTGACGCCACTCGCCGTGAGTATCGTCGCCGCGATCTGGGGCTTTGGCTTCGTCGGCTGGCTCGGCGATCCGATCGAGCCACTGATCATGGTGGTTCCGCTGCTCCTGGTCGCGCGATCGTTCAGCCACTGCGTACAGTTCATCGAGCGCTATTACGAGATTTATTACGAAATCAAGGACCGGCGCAAAGCCGCCGAATTGTCGCTCAGCGTCATGATGGCGCCGGGCGTACTCGGTATCGTGACCGACGCCGCCGGCCTGTTTCTGATCATGATCGCCCCGATCCCGGTGATGGAGCGCTTCGCGGTGTTCTGCGGATTCTGGGCGGCCATCCTGGTGCCGACGAACATGTTCCTGACCCCGATCCTGTTGTCGTATTTCCCCGCTCCCGGCAACGTCGACGTGCTGATCGGCAAGTCCAAGGAAAAATCCTGGCACGACAAAATCATCGGCCTGCTCGGCGTCATCGGCAGCGTGTCGCATGGGCCGCGCGCGCGCGTGACGACGGTCGTCACGGTGCTCCTGTTGGTGGTCGGCATCAGCCTGACCGCGCAGATCAAAGTCGGTAACCCGGTCGAAGGCAGCAACCTGCTGAAGGAGGATTCGGAATTCAACATCGCGGTCAGGGCCGTCAATTCGCACTTTCCCGGCTTGATGACGCTGGAAATCGTGTTCGAAGGCCACGACCCGAAATCGCGCATCCTGAACAGTTCGGCCGAGGCCATCAACACCATGATCGAATTGCAGCGGTTCCTCGAGGCCCAGGATCCACCGCCCGAGGCGACCCTGTCGTTCAGTGATTACCTGCCGGAGGCGAACCGCCTGTTCTCCGGCGGTAACCCGAAGTGGGCGCCGCTCAATCCGGACGCCGAGTCGGTCAGCGCCGCGGTCAACGCGCTGATGGTCGGTTCCAGCCCCAAGGCCTATGGGCATGTCACCGACTTCACCATGTCGAACGGTACGGTGTCGCTCTGGTACAAGAACAACAAGCAGGAAACGGTCGACGTCGCCCTCGAACAGGCGCGCCGCGGACTCGAAGTGATCGGTATCGACCACGACGAGTACAAGGTGCGCCTCGGTACCGGCGCGATCGCGCTGCAGCAGTCGGTCAACGACACGGTTGATCGTTACCAGTGGTACATCCTGGGGTTCCTCAACCTGGTCATCCTGCTGACCTGTAGCTATGCCTATCGCTCGATCGCGGCCGGCATCCTGCTGCTGATCCCGGTGAACTTCTCCAACATCCTGCTCGGTTCCGTGATGGTGTTGATGGGCATCGGCCTCGACGTCAACTCCCTGCCGATCGCGGCCATCGGTATCGGCGTCGGTATCGACTACGGTATTTACCTGCTCAGCCGCATCTGCGAAGAATTCCGCGACAACCAGCATCACGGTGAAGCCATCCAGGCCGCGGTGACCACAACCGGTAAGGCGATCTTCTTTACCGCGACCATCGTGCTCATCGGTATCCTGCCCTGGTACTTCCTGTCGGAACTGAAATTCCTCGCCGACATGGGCCTGCTGCTGGTCATGATCATGCTGATCAACATGATCATCGCGCTGGTCGTTCTGCCGTTGCTTGTCTATCTGTTCAAGCCCGGATTCATCGAGCGTGAGCACCTCATCATTTCGGAGAACATCGACATCTCCGAGCTGATGGGTACCCAAGACACGCCGTCCAATTCCTGAGCAAATCGAGATATTCGGGTTAAAACAATGAATAAAACTATGCAAGTCGGTCGCCAGCTCATCGCGATGGTGACGTTACTCTCCGGCCTGGTATGCGTGTCAGCGGCGAGCGCCGCGGATGTTGAAGATGACCTTCACGGCGGACCCAAGGCGATCGAAATCATCCGCCAGGGTATTCCGCATGACGCCCTGTTCGCGCTGGAGATGTCTGGCGAATGGGGCCTGACGGTGGGTGCCTTCGGCCTGATGCTGGAAACCAGCGATGGCGGCGGCAGTTGGAAGGTCGTGCCGGCCAAGACCCACCTCGCGCTGTTTGGTATCGCCCGTGCCGGCGACAAGCTGCTGGTTGTTGGTCAACAGGGTACAGTGCTGACCAAGAACGGCAGCGATGAGTGGGAAACGGTCGACAGCGGCCTCACCCAGCGTCTGCTGAATGTGGGCATGAACATGTCGGGGCTCGCGATCGCGGTCGGTGAATTCGGTTATATCGGCCGCTCTCGCGATGCCGGTAAAACCTGGGAAGGACTGACCGTTGATTGGGGCCAGTACAACGAGGACGGCTACGAGCCGCACCTGTACGATGCGATCGTCAACGATGACGGCTCGGTGCTGGTCGCCGGCGAATTCGGTCTGATCCTGCGCTCGACCGATGGCGGCGATACGTTCAGCGCGGTCAATCAGGCCGACGAATCGGTGTTTGACATGTATATGGCCCGCGATGGCAGCACCACCGGCTACGCGGTCGGTCAGGAAGGCCTGCTGCTCAAGACCAACGACCACGGGCTGAGCTGGCAGCGGCTGGACCCGGGCACCAAGGCCAACCTGCTCGGCGTGTGGGCCGGCAATGGCGAAGTTGTCATCACCGGTATCCGCGAGATGCTGCGTTCCAGCGACGACGGCGCGACGTTCACGCGCACTCACGACGTCGAAATCGTGCGCACGTGGTTCCAGGGCGTGTCGGCCGGCGTCGCCGAGACCCAGGCCGGCGAGAAAGGTTTTCTGCGCCAGCAGAGCGTCTACGTCGTCGGCCATCGCGGCACGATCGCGCGGGTGGTCAAATAAGTCACGGAATTTACAGTAAAAAACGCACATCACGGCCGGCTTCTTGCCGGCCGTTTCGTTTACAGGCGCTGAAACTTCGTCCGTTGCGTTTTAGAGACGTGGCGGCATTGTTGCTTAACAGCAACAAACATCTCAAGAAAAGCTGCGCTAAATCCAACGACAGGCCGAAATACCCGTTGACATCGTTTGCCAAATCGGCGGTAATAGCGCCACTACCGGACTAGCCGGTGGTACGAATACGTTCTGTACCAGACATACAACAAGCTTTGTGTCGTCCAAGTACTACTGGGGTCCAACGTGAAGAATTTGAATATGAAGAGGAGAGCGGGAGTGATGAAGCACACAATCGCGCGCATTCTGATGGCAGGGAGTGCTGCAGGTGGCGTACTGTTCGCAGGCGCAGCCGCGGCTATCGACTGGAACGTTACCGGTTTTGTCCGCCAGGAGATCGCTTACAGTATTTCGTCGACGGATAATTGGAATAATTATTCCGGCAATCCGTTTGCCGATCGCATCCAAGCCAACGTCACGCACGCGAGCTACGGTGACGGTACGAACGCGGTAGGCGCGACCACGCTCTACAACAACGGCCGTACCGGCCCGTTCAGTATCGGCGGTGTCTTTTCCGCCGGGCAGGCCAACGCTGGCGGGGCGAACTATTTCGCCGGCGCGAACGGCCTGTTCAGTGGCGCTGCAAGCCGGCCCCTGGTGGGCGGCGCGGGCACCGGCGCTCTGGCCGCCGGCGCCAACACCTCCTCACCGCTCGATGGCCATTTCGGCCGTGAGCGCTCAATCGTAAACGGAGCCGGCGGCTTCGGACGGCGCTACCTCGTGCCGGGCGATAACGGCGTGATGTTTCCCGGTGTCCTGTTCCGCACCCAAAACGGTTTGTGCGGTTCGGTCACGAACGCGGTCGCGGCCGCCAACCCGAACTGTAATGCCGGTGCCGCCGGCGCTCAGCCGCTCGACGATTATTCGAGCGAGAGCCTCGACCACACGAACTTCAACATGTTCAACAGCCGGGTCGAAGTCGACGTGCAGGCCAAGATCAACAGGGAATGGTCGGCCTACGCCAAGTTCCGCGCCTATTTCGACGGCACTCGGAACTTCACTGACGGCTACACGGGCGATAATTTCGGATCCGACATCTGGGGCTCTCGCGGGACCCTGGCGGAATGGAACAGCCCGGACGCCATCATCGACATCCCGGCGCTATACGTCGATTGGAACCGTGGCCCGTTGTGGGTGCGTTTCGGCAACCAGACGATTGCATGGGGCGAGGCCTATTTCTTCCGCACCACCGACGTCGCCAACGGTCTCGACCTGCGCCGTCACCTAACCCTGGGCCCAGGCGCCGAGGAATACCAGGACCAGCGCATCGCTTCGCCCGGTATCCGCGTCAGCTACACGTTTAATAATGGCTTTGAACTCGACATGTTTGCGCAACTGTTCTCGCCGACCATTCTGCCGGGACAGAACAGTCCCTACAATCTCATCGACGCCGGTGGCGCGGTCGTGGACGACAAGTTCGGCATGGATGATGCCGAAGGCGCGATCAACTACGGTGCCAAACTGACCATGCCGCTGACCGATTCGTTGGTTGGTTTCGTGGCCTACGTCAACCGCCGCAATCCCGATGGCGTGTTCACCAGTACCGATTCACCGACCGTCTACCAAGGGCTTGTCAATAACGGTTGCGTGAACGAGTACAACGACACCCTGAACGTGCTCGGCACGCCGGTTGTCTTTGGCGGCGCGGGTTCGGGCCCGGGTGGCAACCTCACCCGCGGCGAACTCGATGGGGCCCTGGCCACCAGTGGTATCGATCCGTTCCCGACCCTGAACACGAACGCACGCAACATGAACCGTGGCTGCGGCTCGGCGTTTGCGCCGGACGCACGCGCGCCGGCCTCGCTTGAGTACTGGGACAATGTTACCAAAGCGCGCATGGACCAGGGCAATTACCTGCGCCAGGTGATCGACGAGTTCCCGGCCGCCGAATGGGCTGTGCGTGACATCTTTGGTTTTGGCCAGGAACACACGTTCGCCGATATTTACCGTACGATCGAGGGCTTCCGCAGCTCGTATGGCCCGTTTATCCAGTGGATCGGTCGCCAGTTCAAGCGTGAAAACATCTTCATGGGCGGCGCCAACTACGTGGTCACCACCGACGACCCGGAGTCCATATTTGATCAGCTGATCATTCGTGGTGAGGTTGCGGTGACGCCGAACAAGAAGCTCATGAACGACCTGTCGTATGACTTGAAAGAAGTCGACGACGTCGTTTCCGCGCTGATTTTCGAGAAGTACCACCGTATCTCGAATGCGTTCCCGGCCACCTACATGGTGTTCCAGTGGATGCACCGGACCTCGACCGACCTGTTCGGCCGCGATCTGGACAAGAACGACACCCCGGAACTGACCACCTTCATCGACCCCGTGAGCGGCAACTTCACCGCCGCGGCGTTCGATCCTGAGGCGCTGACCCCGCGTGGCACTTCGAGTGCCAACTACGTGGTGTTTGCCTTCCAGCAGCCGTTCCCGAACCTCATCTGGCGCTTCGACATGTCGATCCTGGTCGACGTGGCGGGCGGCTACCTGGTGCAACCGGGTCTGCGTTACCGTCCGGCCGCCAACTGGCAGTGGGATCTCTACGCAACCATCATCGAGTCGCCCGGTGCCGATAACGACACCATCACCGAGACGCTCGACTTTGCTGACGAAGTGTTTGTCCGCCTGACTTACTACTTCTAGGTCGACGGCGTCAAGCCGAAATCAAGCCGGCCCCTCGGGGCCGGCTTTTTTTTATGTACACGCCATGCAAACGTAAAAAAAGCTGCACCCGCGTCGCCACCGGGTGCGAATAAGGTATTCTAGCGATTCATAATAAGCCCCTTCAGGACCAGCTACGATCATGGATTCAACGAGCGCTACCGGCCTACTGAACGAAATCATTCATGGCGCGACCACCCTGCTGCAGCTCGGCGGCCCGGTGGTCGGGATCCTGCTGGTCGCCTCGGTACTGGGACTGGCGCTGGCGCTGGTCAAGTTCCTGCAGTTCTCCGGGGCCGGCAGCGCCGCACTGAAACGCCTCGACACCGCGGTGGGCCACTGGCAGGCCGGTGACCACGAGAAGTCAGTCAAGATCCTCGATCGTTCGCGCCTGGGCATCGCGGCCGACATCAAGTTTGGACTCGAGCAACGCTCGCAGATGGACCCGGAGTTGTTGCACGATGAACTGCTGCGCCGGGCGGCCGGGTTTCTGCGCGGCTATTCGCGCAACCTGCGTCCGCTGGAACTGATCTATTACCTGGCCCCGGTTCTCGGCCTGCTCGGCACGGTGCTTGGCATGATCGACGCTTTCCGTGGTCTTGCCGTCAGCGCCGGCGCAGCCGGCGAATCCTCGGCGCTGGCCAGTGGCATCTGGGAGGCGTTGTTGACCACTGCGGTCGGCTTGTCGATCGCTATTCCGTTTGCGGTCATGCACGCGCTGCTTGAATCCAAGCTCGAATACCTCGCCGATGAAGTCACCGATCTGGTTACTCGCGTACTGACGCTGACCAAGGACGCCTGAGCGTGGACGCAACGCGTCAGGCGCTGATGCCGATGCGCCGCCATCGACGTTCCGGACGCATGTCGTTGACGCCCTTGATCGACGTGGTTTTTATTCTGTTGGTGTTTTTTATGCTGCAGACCAATTTCGTGCGTCCGCGCGCCATCGAGTTTTCGCAAAGCGCCGGCGCCAGTAACGCGAGTTCGGACTCGACCATGATCGCGGTCGAGCTGCACGACAATGGCACGGTGTGGCTCAACGGTGAGGCCAGCTCACTGCCCGCCCTGCGCGGCTATGCGCGCAAGATCAGTGAGCCGGACAAGACCCGCGTCATGCTGGCAGTCGATCCGGATGTCATGCTGCAGGGGGCGGTGGACGTGATGGACCTGTTTAACCAGTTCAATATCTACAACATCTCGTTGTCCGCCGCGCGGCGCTTCGAGTAAGCCCAGGTAGCAATCATGGCTAGACGCCGCCGCCGCGGTTCGGATTATCAGGCGCTGAGAAATATTGCGGTCGGCAACAGGGCGACCCAGGAAGAAAACGTGATCCCGATGATCAACGTGGTATTCCTGCTCCTGCTGTATTTCATGATCGCCGGCAACCTGCAGCCGGACTATGACGTCACGCCGCCGTTTTCGACCCAGACTGCGGAACCTTCTGCTCAGATCCCGACCCTAAGTGTTAACGACGATGGCGCGATGCGTTTTGAGAACCGTCCGATCACCTGGGAGCAGCTGCAGTTGGAGCTGGTCAAGTACACCGGTCATGAGAGACTCAAGATCCACGCCGATGCGCGGGTCAACGCCCTGACCGTGTCCAGAATAATGAAGACCGCGGCGG